>DATKPJ010000034.1:0-41986 GCA_035524195.1 Occallatibacter sp. | reverse complement strand
TTTCTTCTTGCTTACCTTGGAACAAAAGGTGATTGAGGGAGTTCCGGATCGTGAGGCCGCCGTTCAGTGGCAAACCTGGTTAAAGGCTCACAATGGCAAGCTGGCCGCCTGGGATTGGAGCCTCTGGAATAGAGATCTCCGGCGAAGTCAGCTTTCCAGGACATGTCTTGCGAAGCTCGATCTGATCCAAAGCTCTGCCAAAGGCAAGATCACCCCGGACAAGTTCTATGAACGCTTCATGGAAGCCGAAAAGCAGGGCCGTTAGGTCCGTGCAGTGAGGATGACCACCTTCGGCCGCATCATTGACTTCGAAATCCTGCGACAAGTCTTCAGCTCTTTGTTTCTCTGCGAGTCCTCCCTTTCGACTGCGCGGATTGACGCAAATTCGTGAATTCGCTATAGTCTCGGCATGGGTGTTCCGATCATCCCGACGGCGAAGGTCGCGTGTTGTTGCGCGCCGCGCCGGTTGTGCGGGTGAGTTCACGCTGACTCCACCTTTCCTATCCGGCCGCGTTTCAGCCTCTGCTGACGCGGCTTTTGTGTTTCTACCGCCGCTTATGGATAACGGAAGTACAAGACGCAATCGTTCCATGATGATCATTTTTTCCTATCCCCGCAGTCTCCAATCCGACGCCCGTCGGATGCCTTGTTGTTGTAGCCGCTAATCCAATCCCATTCTTCATTCATTTCCGGCAGGCAAGCGACTTTGGGTGCACCTGCTGTCTCCGTATCTCGCCGCGGCGAGCGCGGAATTTTCATAAGAACACTTAAGGAGGTACCGGGTGATGAAAGCAGGAAAGCTCCACGGTTTGTTTTTTGTACTTCTGTTGGGCTCGTTCGTGCCCAGCCACGCGCAGGTGGTGGGCGGCTCCATCAGCGGCATTGTCCAGGACGGAACCGGGGCGTCTCTTGCCGGAGCCACTGTGACGGTGCGCCAGATTGAGACAGGCGCGACTCGCACCCTGACGACGGGAAGCGACGGGCGCTTTTACGCGCCGTCGGTGCCCGTGGGCAACTATGCGGTAACCGTAAAGAGAGACGGCTTTGAAACGGATCAGCAAAGCGGCATTTCGCTGGCAATTGGGCAGAGTCTGCAATTGAAATTCGAGTTGGGCGTTCAAAAGGTAAACCAGGAAATTGTGGTCGATGCCCGACCCGCGAGCGTGAACATAACCACGCAGCAGACATCAGGACTCATCGATGAACGCCAGGTAAAGGATCTCCCGCTGAACGGCCGCAGCTATGACGAGCTGCTCACGCTGAATCCCGCCACCGTGAATTACACGGGCGAGCGCTCCGGCGGCATCGGAACGTCGAACTCCTCGGTCGGCAACATGTTTTCGGTCAGCGGCCGACGACCGCAGGACAATCTGTTTCTCCTCAATGGCATTGAATACACGGGAGCCTCGCTCATCAACGTCACCCCCGGCGGGACCAGCGGAGAACTGCTGGGCGTGGACGCAGTCCGTGAGTTCAACGTGGCGACCGACACCTATGGCGCGGCATTTGGCAAGCGCGATGGCGCGCAGATCAGCATCGTCACTTCGTCGGGCACAAACCAGTTTCACGGCACGGCGTTTGAATTCCTCCGCAACAGCGCGCTCGATGCGCGCAACTACTTCGACGTGGGATCGATTCCCGAGTTTCAGCGCAACCAGTTCGGCGGCTCGCTCGGCGGACCCATCCGCCGCGACAAGCTGTTTCTCTTCGGCAATTACGAGGGCTTTCGGCAAAACTGGGGTCTCAGCGCGGTCACCCTGGTACCTGACAACGAAGCCCGCCAGGGCTATCTGCCCGATTCCACCGGCACCGAACAGTATGTCGGCGTCAACCCGTCTGTGCAGCCTCTGCTGGCGTTGTGGCCCGTGGCCAATGGGCCCGATCTGGGCAGCGGCATCGCCGAGGCGTTCAGTCATCCTCAGCAGCGCATTCGCGAGGACTTCGGTACCACGCGCTTTGACGACAACCTCAGCAGCAAGGATCTGCTCTTCGCGGTCTACACTGTCGATGACAGCAGCGCAAATACACCATCGCAGAATCCCCTCAGCCTGATCGACGAGAGCCTGCGCGAACAGGTCGCCAGCGTGCAGGAGCAGCATGTCTTTTCGCCGTCGCTGCTCAATACGGCACGATTCGGTTATTCGCGTGCCAGCTTCTTCTTCACTGGATATACCCCTCTCGGCCTTGCCGGATGGGTCGCCGGCGAGCCCATCGGCGCAATCGTGATCAGCGGCAGCACAGCCTCAAACGGCGCATCGCAAATCACCCAGGCCGGGACCAACGTGGGCAGCAACAACACCTCGACCCGCAATCTGTTCACCGCAGACGATCACATCTTCTGGTCGCACGGGCGCAACCAGATTGAAGCCGGCGTGTGGCTGCAGCGCATCCAGTCCAACGATCTGCTGGCCCAGGATCAGTACGGGCAAGCGTCCTTCAGCACCTTGACATCGTTTCTGCAAGGCACAGTCAAAACTTTCACCGTGGTGCCCTCGCCCACTGAACTGGGCTGGCGATCCATTGAGGGCGCGGCCTTTGTTGAAGACACCATCAAGCTCACTCCGCGCCTCGAAGTGCGCGCAGGGTTCCGCTCCGAATCCACCAACGGATGGAATGAGGCGCAAGGGCGCGCGGCAAATTACGCGATCGTCGATGGCGTCCTGCAAACGCAACCAGTCGTCGGCGGTTCGGCGCTCACAACCAACCGCGCAAAATTTCTGCCCGAGCCGCGAGTTGGTTTTGCCTGGGATGTCTGGGGCAACGGCAAGACAGCCGTTCGCGGAGGCTTTGGGCTCTATCATGGCTTGCTCGACACGCTTGATTACCGCCTCGATCAGACCGCGCCGTTCAATACCGCAGAGTCCATCAAGAACATTGCCGTCTCCAATCTGAATTTCACGCCGGGTACGCCGCCGCCGGCTGGCACTCTGGTTTCGCCAAGCAATGTGCAGCCCGACATCGCCACGCCCGCGGTTCTTGAGTGGAGCCTTCGCGTCGAACAGCAGATTGCGCCACGCACCGCCCTCACCATCGGCTACGTCGCATCGCACAGCTACCACCAGATCCTCTCAGAAGATATGAATGAGCCCGTGCCGCAATTTCTGGCGGATGGCACCGTCTTCTATCCGGCTGGCGCGCAAAATGCAAATCCCGATCTGGCCAATTCGACGTCATGGGTGTCGCAGGGCGTCGGCTCGTACAACGCGCTCGAAGTCGATGTGCGGCGCTCCTTCGGAAATGGATTCCAATTTCGCGGCAACTACACCTACTCGAAGAATCTCGATGACGGTTCTGCCTGGAATACGAGCGTGAGCGGGAATACCCCGGCGTATGTCGAGTTTCCGTTGCAGCCCAAGTTGGATTGGGGACCGGCGGCAACCGATCTTCGTCATGCTGCCTCGCTCAACGGAAGTTATGAGCTCCCATTCGGCCCCCACCAGCGCTTTCTCAATCATGCCTCCTCGCCGGTCAACGCCCTGGCCGGGGGATGGGCCGCCAGCGCCATCGTGAGCCTGCAGTCGGGGTTTCCGTTCTCGCCGCAACTCGGCTACAACCCAACCGGAAACGGCGACACGCGCAACCCGGTACGGCCCAATTGGAACCCACAGTTCAGCGGAAGTCTCTATCCACATTCGCCAGGGCAATGGTTCAACCCCGATGCGTTTCTGCCTCCCGCCACTGGAACCTACGGCAACGTCTCGCGCGATGCATTGGTTGGGCCGGGACTGTCAGAACTCGACTTCTCCGCAACCAAGAAAACCCGCATCACCGAGCGGCTCGGGCTCGAGTTCCGCGCCGAGTTCTTCAACATTCTCAATCGCACAAACTTCCTCACTCCCAACGAAGTGGTTTACTCATCGGCAACCTCCGGCATCTCGCCAACCGCTGGAGTCGTAACGGCAACCTCAACCACGTCGCGCCAGATTCAGTTCGGCGCGAAACTACAATTTTAGGGGTGCAAGCGGGCTTGGTTTCCATTGTCTGATGTCGTCGCAATTTTCCCTGGCGGGTGCCGAGTAATTCCCCAAAACGCGCACAATGGAATCAGTCGATCCTCTGCCCACCACTAGCTTTCTTCGTGCGGATCCGCGCGCTCGAAGCTCCGCGGAATCGCAACCAAGCTTCAATTCAATCCGGTAACTTGTTGCCCGAGAGTAATTTGCATCTAACCTGTTTGATAAGAGTAATTTGCGGCTGACCTGCCCGCCAAATCGATCTGAATGAGGAATTTACAGGAAACCGGGGGGTGGGGGTCACTTTCCATTTGCCTTTCTGGCCCGAGGGTCGCCCAGTGGCAACAGCACCAATGTGAGTCACGTCACACAAAATTGTTGGCAGCGGGCTTGCCTTTAATCCCGTTTGGATCAAAATACTCTTGGAGGGTCCAGCCATGGAATCCATCCTCAAGCTCAATCTGCAAAGCGAAAGCGAAAAAACCGAAGGTTCGAGTCTTCGCACGCCGGAACCGGAAGAGCCAAAGCCCATGGTTCCGAGCAAGAGATTGAACCGCATCGTCAACCGGGCAGCGCACAAGGCCGCACTTCATTCGAGCAGAAGCAGCTCCGGCATCTTCTCGAAATAAGCGACCGCCTGGCGACGAAAGAAATAAAGGAGTACCCCATCCGTGCCGCATTTTGATCGATGTATGGATGGGAAGCGGCTGATCGTCTCTTCGTCTCCTCAAGCTGACCTCAGTTCGTCGCTTCGTGTGCCTGCAGCACCCACTCTTCCATGCGCTCCACGCCAGCCATGACTTTGGTTCCGTTTCTGAAGTACCAGGAAAGCGGTGACCTGTGCCGGAAAAGGGGTGACTCTTTACCTGAGGTGCCCGGTGACCGTCAGGGGATGATCTTAAATGCAGTTGCAGCTAGGATTTGACGTGTAGTAATCCAGGTTGCCGAACCGCCCATCGAGAGCGCGCTTCCTGCCCAGGAGATCAAAACCAGATGACACAAAATCGGAACCTCTTCTCGATGCTCTCCCCATTTAAGAAGGCGGAAAAGCATGACGGGCCAGACGCGGAAAACTCACCCGAGGTGGAAGCAAGACGCAAACTCGACCTGCGAATCGAGCAGGCTCTTGCGGATCAGCTTCTTGCCCTTACCATCGAATCGCCGGCTCCCGAGAGCATACAGTCCGGCGCAGACTTCTATGCTCCAATCGAGCACGCTGCCAACACGCCTTCCTATTTAGAGAAATACTCGATCGCCTAACTGCAAACAGCGGCAATCTACATCGCATTTCTTCACGGCGCACTCTTGCAGCGAATGCAGGAGCAGCGTCCAGCCGTGTCGCGTCAGTCTTCCCGCAGCAGTACCAGCGGATCGACCGTCAGAGCACGCTGTGCGGGAAGCCTTCGCTTGCGCGGGCATGCCTACTCCTAAATTGATAAGGAGAGTAGCTTGCTTCTCCTAAGCTGTCAAGGGGAAAATCTCAATGCGCCCCATGCCCCATTTCAATTCCGTTAATTTTTCGATAACCTGACTAAACACGCTTGAAGAATCAGGCACTTTTCAGACGGAGCCACCAACCGCTGCATGACTGAAACCGCCGAACAACTGCTTGCCCTGGACTACCCCGCCGAATTCATTCCCGGCGCTCGCTCTGCCGTTTCGACCTGTCTCCGCATCGATCCATCCGAAAAGGTCACGCTTATCACCGATCGCGCAACCGAGCCCATCGCCGCCGCTCTCGCAGCCCAACTCGCCGAACGCGGTTGTCCATGGAATGCCTTTATCCTTGAGGACCTGGCTCCGCGCCCGCTGGGCGACATGCCGGGGGCGATCCTAGCGGACATGGAAACCTCGCAGGTTTCCATCTTTGCCGTGCAGGTGCAGCCCAACGAGCTAGGTTCCCGCATGCAGATGACCGACGTAGTGAACCGCCGCGGGATGCGGCACGCCCACATGGTCAATATCACGCCCGAAATCATGTGCCAGGGCATGCGCGCGGACTTCAACCTGGTCGACCGTCTCTCGCAGCAGGTTCTTGATCGCGCGCGAAGAGCCACACGCATCCGCGCCACCACGGCCGCGGGAACCGATATCACGGCCGACATGAATCCCGGTTACAAATGGTTCAAGACCTCCGGCATTATCTCGCCTGAAAAGTGGGGCAATCTGCCCGGCGGCGAATGTTTTACCTCGCCGGGAGAGGTGAACGGTACCTTTGTCGTTGACGGCGTTGTTGGCGACTGGCTCTGTGCCCGCTACGGCCTGCTCGCCTCCACCCCGCTCACCATCGAGATAAGCGGCAACCGGATCGTCTCCTGTTCGAGCCAGAACAAGCAGCTCGAAGCAGATTTCTGGGCCTACACCCACACCGACGAGAACTCCGACCGCGTTGGCGAGTTCGCCATCGGCACCAATCTCGGGGTGGAGCGCGTCATCGGCAACATTCTGCAGGACGAAAAATTTCCCGGCATCCATATCGCCTTCGGCAATCCTTATGGGGAGCACACCGGTGCTCCCTGGCGCTCCGGAACCCACATCGACGTGGTCGGACTGCGCTTCAACATCTGGCTGGAATCCGATTCCGGAGAAGAGCAGATCATGCGCGACGGCCGCTTCCTCATCGCGGCCTGACCGCTTCGCGCCCCAGCGGATCAATCTTTCCCTAACCGCCCCCAAAACTTCGTGTCTAATGTTGCGAATGGGCGAGAACGACCACGCAACGATTCAGGCAGTCCTGAAGGGTGACAAGGAAGCCTACGGGGTGTTGGTCGCAAAAAACAGTCACAGCGTATTTCGAGTCGCCTTTCGCATTACCGGAAATCAGGCCGATGCCGAAGAGGTGGTGCAGGAAGCGTTCCTGCGCGGCTATCGGAAACTCGAGAGATTCGAGTCGCGTTCGAGCTTCAGCACCTGGATTTACAGAATTGCGGTGCGGTGCGCTCTCGACAAAGTCAACGACCGACGGATCGAAGAATCCAAGCGAGTGGTTACAGATTCGGATCCGGAATTCGATACGGTGCAGGTGGCGGATGAGGCACCCGATGCAGAGCGCCTGTTGCTCAATAGCGAGATGAGCGCCGTTCGCGAGTCGGCAATGCGCACTCTCACGCCGATGGAGCGCGCAGCTTTCACTCTGCGCCACATGGAAGATTGCTCGATCCGGGAAATTGGGTCTGCGCTGGGAATCGATCCGAACGCGGCCAAACAGGCGATCTATCGCGCGGTCCACAAGTTAAGGCAGCGCCTGGCGTCGTTGAAGGTGAATACATGAAGCATTTGACTGAAGACGAATTGATCGATCGATATTACGGCGATGATCGCGCCAATGCGGCACAGCACCTTGAAAACTGCCCTGACTGTGCCCACGCGTATGCAGCGCTCGAAGCCGATCTCGCCGACCTCCGGCCTGTTGCGACACCTCTGCGCAACGCCTCTTATGGCGAGCAGGTGTGGTCCAGGATTTCGCCCCTTTTGCCTGCTCGCACACCGCACATCCCGGCACGTTCGTTCCGTGGACGATGGCTTGCCCTGGGATCTGCTGCAGCCTGCGCCCTGATGCTTGCCACCGCTTTCTATGCCGGCCGGCTGTGGGAGCATCGCCGGCAGCACGCCACTACTGCAACCGCTCAGCAGCCAGTCCAAAACCACGTGGTCGTCGTTCTCCTCAGCGATCATCTCGACCGCTCAGAGCGACTGCTCGTCGAGCTCAAGCACGCTCACCCTGACGACTCGCAGATCATCTCGCCGCTACGCGACGAAGCCCGCAGCTTGCTTGCCTCGAATCGGAAGTGCCGCCAGCAGGCCGAAAAGACCGGAGATCCTGCCTTGACCAAAGCACTGGACCACCTGAATGAGCTGCTCACTCAGCTTGCCAATCAACCCGGTGGGTTGAATGCTGCGGCCATCACCAGGCTTCAGGACGAAATGAATGGAGACGGCCTGCTCTTTGAGGTTCGTGTCTTGCGTTCCAGAATTCCGACCCGGCAGGCCGCGACGATGTCCCACACGAAAGGAGGGACAGTATGAAGTCCGCCATCATGATTGTTGCTTCACTTTTCGGAGGGATGCTTTGGGCGCAGGGCGTTCAAAATCCACAGGCTCGGAGCCTGATGTCTGAGGGCGCGCCAGTTGCATCCGAAGGCGGCGCGGGCATTGGCGATTCCCCTGACAGCTCCGCCTACGCAGAGGGCGTCCGTGCCATCAACGCCGGCCAATGGTCCGATGCCATTGCCATTTTTACGCGTATCGCAGATCAGCATGGCGAGCACGCCGATGGGGCGCTTTATTGGAAGGCATACGCCGAGAACAAGCTCGGCCAAACCGGCATGGCGCTCGATGCCTGCGGCAAACTTGGACGGGAACATAAAGGCAGCAACTGGATTGAAGATTGCGGTGCGTTGGAAATTGAGATTCACGCAAAAACCGGTCAGCCGGTCCAGCCCAAAGCCCAGGACAGCGACGACTTGAAGCTTCTGGCGTTGGCCAGCCTGATGCAGCACGACGAGAAGCGGGCGCTCGTGCAGATCGACGAGATTCTTAATGGCGACTCCTCTGATGAAAAGCTGAAGCAAGGTGCTCTTTTCATCATGGGCCAGCATCACACGGATACGATCTATCCGCAGATTGCCCGCATCAGCTACTTGCAGGGCGATGTCCGCATTGCGCGCGGCGAAGACGGCAAACGCCATAAGAGTTCAACCTGGGAGCAGGCGGTCGACGATCTCCCGCTCGAGAGCGGCTTCAGCCTGGTTACCGGCAGCGACGGGCGCGTCGAGATCGAGCTCGAAGACGCGTCGACTCTCTACCTCGGCGAGAACTCGGTGCTGATCTTCAACGATTTGCACACCACGGCCGGAATTCCCTATACAGAACTCGCGCTTCTCTCCGGCACAGTTACGCTGCACGTGCACCCTTATGTTTCCGGTGAACTATTCTTGCTGCGCACGCCGACCGACACCATCGAAACCAGGTATCCGCAGACGGCCAACTTCAGAGTTAACAGCTATACCGATGGAATTGCGATCACACCGATGGGCGGCGGCGTTCTTGGCGTTGCCGGTGTTTCGCACCAGGAGATGACGCCAGGACAGACGCTCTACTTCAAGGATGGCAGGCGCATCATGGATGCGGGGCCGATTCACCCCCCGGATTTTACCGCCTGGGACAAATGGGTTGCGGATCGCTTTACAGCCCGAACGGCTGCGCTTGCGGAGACAGAGAAGTTGGCAGGACTTACGGCTCCGCTTCCTGGATTAGCGGACCTTGCAGGCGAGGGAAAGTTCTTCTCGTGTGAGCCGTACGGTACGTGCTGGGAGCCCAATGAACGGCCCGAGCAACAAGGCGCCGCGCAAGCCGGGCAACAAGGCGCGACGCAAGCCGAATCGAAACCGGCGCCCGCAGAGCAGGGCGAAGGGGTTGTTCCCGATTCCGGCGCGACACAAAACTCCGGCACGGCTCAGCAAACGACCGGCTCGGGTACCAATACGCGCAACATCAGGATTATCGGGCCGCCGGCTGTCTCAGGACCTCCGACCCAGTCTTCCACGATGCTGGACGGATTTCCATGCGATCCGGCCCGGATGGGGCTTGTGAACCCGGGAAACCCAGTGTGGCGGAATGGGCAGTGGGTTTATCCGAATGGGTTGCTGATGGCAGTGCCCTGGTCATGGGCCGAGTGCAACGCGGGCAGCTGGATCTATCGCGGACACCACTATGTATGGGTCGTTGGCAGGCGGCATCATCACCCACCCATTCACTGGGTCAAATACGGTCATCAAGTTGCCTTCGTGCCTGTGCATCCGCATGATGTGAAAGATAGGCCTCCGGTCAATCGCAGATATGCGCTCTTTGCCGTTGACAACAAAAATGCACGCACGATCGGGAGAATCGAACTTCCTTCTGCGCATCCAATTGAGCTGCTCAAGCAGCCGCCAAGGGAATTTCGAGAAATGAATCTGCCGGTGCTCGCGCACGCCGAGGCGCCGCACATGACCGCTCATCAGATCACCGATCTGGCGACTGCCAAAGGAGCGCCGCTGAAACCTGGAACGCCAATTACGTTCAACAACAAATCGCAAAGCTTCATGATGGCTCGCCAGGAGATGCATAATGGCCGAAGCGTGTCGGTGAGTGCGCCCATCACCAATCACAGCGGAAACCTGCAGTCCCACGCAGGAGGATTCAGTGGCGGCGGATTTCACGGCGGCGGGTCTTCCGGCGGATTTCACGGCGGCGGTGGAGCATCGTCCTCGGGAGGAAGCTCGCACGGTGGCGGATCCAGTGCGAGTTCTGCCTCCTCCGGTTCTTCCGGCGCAAGTTCTGCTGCTTCCGGCGGCGGTGGCTCACACCACTAGAAAGCATGTCGCATTTACCGGCGATCCTCGGCGCACCCCATTTTCCCCGTCGCGCCGTGGATTGCGGTCCCTTCGACTTTGTGTGAACTATAAGAATCCAAATGTTGAAGCCAATGAGTGCGCAATTCCATCCAACGGAGTGTTATGACGACAACATCTTCTGTTGCTCAATCGCTTCGCACCCTCGGCAACTCTGACCTTCACCTCACTCCCATCGGCTTTGGCGCATGGGCCATTGGCGGCGGCAATTGGGAGTTCGCCTGGGGTCCCCAGGATGACAATGCCTCGATTACCGCGATTCACCGCGCTCTCGACCTGGGCATCAACTGGATCGATACCGCTGCTATCTACGGACTTGGCCATTCTGAAGAAATCGTCGGCCGTGCGCTTAAATCCACAAGCCACAAGCCGCTCGTTTTTACCAAGTGCTCCATGCGCTGGAAAGAGGACCGCACCATCTACCGGTCTTTGGAGGCGAGATCTCTGCAGGAGGAGGTGGAGAACTCGCTGCGCCGCCTCGGCGTAGATACAATCGACCTCTATCAGATTCACTGGCCCGATCCGGCTGATCAGATCGAAGAAGGGTGGGAAGCGCTGTCCCGTTTCAAAGAGCAGGGCAAAATACGCTGGATCGGTGTTTCAAACTTCAATGTCGAACAAATGAAACGCGCGCAGAAGATTGCGCCCATTACCAGCTTGCAGCCGCCCTATTCCATGTTGCGCCGCGCCATCGAAACTGAGATTCTCCCGTTTACAAAGGCGAATGGCATCGGTGTCATTAACTATTCGCCCATGGTTTCAGGCCTGTTGACCGGCAAGATGACAGCAGAGCGTGTCGCAGCACTTCCTCACGATGACTGGCGCCGTCGCGCCGTCGAATTCAACGAGCCGCGATTGAGCAGGAATCTTCGACTGGTCGAACTTCTTCGCGAAATTGGCGGCGGACATAAAGTGTCCCCTGGGGTGGTGGCAGTGGCATGGACCCTGCATAATTCTGCAATTACCGCCGCCATCGTAGGCGGCCGGAGCGCGGAACAAGTGGAAGGTCTCGCGCCCGCCCTTGAGTTCAGGCTCAACGAGGCTGAATACGCGCGGATCCATGATTTTCTAGCCAGTTGATCGTGCCGTGCAACGACAAAACCCCGGTCGAGGCCGGGGTTTCTCTCGCAAAACAGACTTTACATTGCTGCGACAAAATCTGGGACGATGACTGCGGCATTGGCCTGCAACAGCTGGGTCATGCGTGCTGCCATTCCCGTATACATGGATGCGGCGCGGAATGCATTGACGCGGACGCCTTCGCTCGCCTGGCTGAATGCGTATTGCGTCAGGGCCATCAGAACGCAAACTCGAATCTGCATCGCGTCGCTCCTGAGCGTCGCAAGCAATTCCAAATCGACCGAGCTGCAATTGCGGGCCGCAAAGTCGGCCATTTCCAGCATCACCTTGGCATTCTGGTACATCACCCAGAGGCCATGGGGCCCTTCCATCCTTGTCCAGGCATCCTCGGGAGAGGCGTTCAAGCCCTCTTTCCATAGGAAGTGGTCGCTCAGCTCACGGGCACTCCAGTCTGGGCGAAGCCGAACCAGCAGCGACTCCCATGTCTGGGTATTCCGGCGACGAACGCCAGCCCTCCATCGACCAAGGTAAAGAGCAACAAGTGCGATTCCTGCAATTTGAAGCAGAGGAAGAATCATTCTTCGCCCTCGGACCGGTCTCCGATTCCTTTGGTTACCACTAGGTAATCCCGGTCAGCCCATACTGTTTCCACTATTTATAGCAGAAAACAGACATTTGTCATCAAGCATGTCCTATTTCGGAGTGCCATACATCCTCAATTGGTACCCATGCTCTTGGTACACATGAGTAACATAAAGTAACCTGCGGCGAGAGTCAATGATACTTTACGGTCACAGAAATTGCGCCGCAAGGCCATTCCCCTAAGCAAGATGAGACCTATTTCTGCTGGAGAGGGACCTGAGCTTTTCCACAAGTAGAGAAATCAAGGGTTTCTGCGCGACTGCCCGTCCTCTGAGTTAGATCGCGCCAACGCCATGCGATCTGCGCGGGCGACTCCGGCTACAGCCAGCAGCATGTTTTGCATCTGTGGCGTAAACTCACGCCGCTCGGCTTGTTTCTGGGCAAAGCTGAATACCCAATAAAGGAGCGAGATGACGTAGCTGGCAACAATGAACTGGTTCAGATGTCCGTACTGTGTGCCTGTGGTCTGGTGCGTCTGCAGCATTGCAATCCCAAGGCTCACAAGCGAATAGATGCCGAGACCGGTTGCCACCTGAAGTTCGCGGTCTCGCCAGCCGATGGAGAGTAATTGGCTGCAACCTGCGAGGCCAAGGAAGAACAGGATTCTCAGAATCGCCTCGGTGTACTGGACATGCACAATGAATCGGAAATTGGCTCCCAACTGGGCAAGTTCGGCAAACGAGGCGAACTGCCAGGTAGCAAGACCAATCGCAAGGATCAGCAGTCCGACTGCGACAAACGCATAGCGCGGCAAAGCGGAGCGCACTGGACGGAGCACTGACCACGAAAGCTCGACAAGCACGCCGAACTGCAGGGCAGCATCAATAATGGTTTGAATCAGATAGGTCTTGATATAGAGAGAGAAGTGGGTCGCAAAGTAATGCGCACATCCAAAGCTGACAGCGTTGCTGAGAAGATCCCATGCGCAATAAACGCAAAAAAGCGGCAAAAGCCGCCACATACGCCTATAGATAAGCAGGGCAATCACGACTGCTTCTGTCACAATCCCAGCAAGCCAGAGCGTGTTGTCCAGACTCATCATCGACACCCTGTCTGAACCTAGTGATGCGATGAACTGAGTGTACCAGCAATCCCACTACTACCCATTCAAAAATCTGCGGACTATGCCAGTTTGCTTCCTGGAGGCACAGGCAGCGGACCCATCGGGATCGAGGCCAGCTTGCTTCCTGGAGGCACGGGCAGCGGACCCATCGGGATCGAGGCTAGCTTGCTTCCCGGAGGCACAGGCAGCGGACCCATCGGAATCGCGTTAGCGGAACATGCCGTTACAGCCAAAATCGCACTAAAGGCAACAGCAGAAACCTTCATCGTCGAGCCCATGAACGTTTACTCCTTAAATAACGAAAATGAATATGCACGGAAAGACTAACCCAAATGGGTCATTCTCGCTACAACAAAAGTACTGATTTAAGAATAATTTTAGATTTCGGGCATTTTTTTGGCGTTTCGAGGCCAAATGATTGCAGAAACCGTCGTTTTTGAGCGATCAGGATCACTTCAAAGCCGAGACCGCTTCCAATGGAGGCCATTTCCAACCCTACTTGCGCGGCTGGCGACACCTCGCGACGAGTTTGGCATTTTGGTTGCGGTGGCGGATGGACCGCGCCATTGATTCCTGAGCCGTGAATTTCTTTTGCCGCCCGAACCGCAGACGCTATCTTGAAAAGATCAGTCGGTTTTGCTAGAGGAAGTCCGGTGATACCAGAACTCCGCAAACGTTTCAACGGGGGCTATCAGGAAGAAAAATACGGGTATTTGCTGGATCGGCTTGCCGAACTGACAGGCACCCCGATCGAATTCCGTGTTGCGGAGACACCCGTTTTTCTGCCTATGTCACTCCTGCGCAAGATGGCAGACGAGGGCGCGGCGCTGACGACAGACCTTCTGGCAAACCGGGGTTACCTCCTCGCAGCCCGGGAGGCAATCCCAACCGGATACCGGGTCGCACATGAGACGGCTCATCCCAACTTTCTTACCGCGGATTTTGCGCTCGCACGGAGCCCTAACGGGGAACTCGTTCCCCGCTTGGTCGAGATTCAGGCCTTTCCTTCGGTCTATGCGTACCAGGCCATTCTGGGTTCGGTTTATCGCGACGCGTTCGAGTTGCCCGAAGTGCTGGGCACCTTTCTCGGCGGAATCAGCGAATCGGAGTACTGGGCGCTTCTGGCACAAACCATTCTGGCGGGCCACGACCCGGAAAACGTGGTTCTGACCGAGGTGGACCCGCTGCATCAGAAAACACTTCCTGATTTCAACGTGACCGCGAAGCGCCTTGGAATTCCTGTCGTGGATATTGCGACCCTCAAGGCCATGGGCGATCGGCTTTTTTATTCCGATTCCTCCGGGCGCCTCGTTCCTATCCGACGCATCTATAACCGCGCCATTGCCGATGAGTTGATCGCGCGCAACATTCAACTGCCTTTCGATCTCAGCCATCCCTGGGAGGTGGAATGGGCTGGCCACCCCAATTGGTATTTCCTCATCAGCAAATTCTCGATTCCGTGGCTTTCCTCGACATCTGGCGGTCGATCTGTTGTGCCACCGGCCGTTTTTCTCGATGATTTCCTTCGCGGACCTGGGCGTACGCGTTTGCTGGAAGCGGGCGTGAGCTTGCCTGATGAGGACGGGGCCGACACCGTTTATGGAGAGCTCCTGCTGAAGCCGCTCTTTTCGTTTGCGGGGAAGGGCATCCATTTTGAGCCTTCCCGGCGTGAGCTCCTGGCAATTCCAGAGGAGCAGCGGTCCGGCTACCTGCTGCAGCAGCGGATGCGGTTTGTTCCCACCATCGAGACGCCATACGGCATGACGCAAGCGGAGATCCGCATCCTTTATTTGTGGCCGGACAATGGAAGGCTTACGGCGGTCTTGCCCCTGGTGAGGCTGGGAAGGGGAAAAATGATGGGAGTCGACCACAACAAGAATCAAGCCTGGGTTGGCGGTTCGGCGGCTTTCTTCCGTGAGGAGACGTCCTGAAATCGGCGTTTCGCGGCAAAAGAGAGGGGGTGACGTCTATCCTGATGTAACCAAGACGATTACCTCAAACAAACTTTCGTGCCCTAGTTAGAAATATAAAAGTCCGATAGAGTTACGTTTAAGTCCGGGAAAGGTAGAATGGATTTTCGATATGAACACTACGAAACCGGGTTTGCCGCTTAAACACCGCCAGCCGCGAAGGGGAGCACCGCGCAAAGAAGTTCGCTGCGCAGTCCGTTTTCCCCTTTCCTTGCCGTTGGTCGTCTCTGCAGGTCACGAAGAGCAGTCCGCGCAAACGAGGAATGTTTCGGCGAGCGGCGTTCTTTTCGAACTGCACGACCCATTGAAAGTGGGGCAGGGAATCGATTTTTCCTTGCGCATGCCAGGTGATGTCTTGGGCGCGCCGCGCGACGTAATGGTTTTTTGCAACGGTCGCGTGGTACGCTGCTCCCTTAACCAAGGCCAATATCAAGCTGCCGCTACGATCGATGACTATCGGTTTGTGGAGCAGTAGTCAGGCCGACGGAGTCGGCAGTTATCTCCCTCTATGGATCTCGTCGAAGAAAGTACTAATGGCGAAGTAATGGACGGACCGGTCAGGCCGGGGACGATTCGCATCATCCTCGCCGATTCTCAGGCCATTTACCGGGTCGGAATTCGAAAGATCTTTGCCCTCGAAGATGACCTCCGCGTGGTAGCCCAGGCGGATTCGCTGGAAAACCTTTACGCTGCCGTCGAACGCTACCCAACCGATATCGTCCTGCTCGAGGGCAGCCTGCTAACCGGCACCAGCAACGCGATTCCGGAGTTGTTGCGCCGCTCGCCTGAAGTTCGTCTCATTGTGCAAGCCGTTTCCAATGACGAAGGCCAGACCGTTGAGTTGTATCGGCGCGGGGTGCGCGGCATCATCTCGCGGTCGATTTCGCCAGACCTGCTGGTGCGGTGCGTTCGACGAATTGCTGCCGGTGAAACGTGGATCGATAATCAATCGGTCAACTGGGTAATCGATGCCTATCGTTCCCAGGCGGCCGCCCTGGTCAGTCCGCGCAGCCAGCCCAGGCTCTCGCCCAAAGAGATGGCGATCATCACCTGCATCACCCAGGGAAAGCGCAACAAGGAAATTGCCTTTCAACTTGGAACAACGGAGCAGGTCATCAAGAACTATCTGCGCAAGATCTACGACAAGCTGGGCGTCTCAGACCGGCTTGAGCTGGCGCTCTATTGCCTGCATAACAAGATCATTCAGGCGGATGTCGACGAAGAGACGATCGCCAAGAAGATCGTCAGCCGATAGCCGGCATTCAAGGTCAATCTGAGATTCGGCGCATGCGCATGCGCGTGCCCGTGAGGTTGCGATTCTAGGGCCGACCACTGTCGCAGCTTTCTTTTTCCTTTCCGCTTCCATCGCAGGTTGGTGTTCGCCGCGCGTCGCCGCAATTCTCACGGGCCAGTTCCAGCAGGTGGGTGAGCTGCGCAATCTCCTTCTCGTTCAAGTGTCCCAAGAGTTCCTTCGGCATGCGCTGAATGAGTGGATCCATCTGAAGCAGCAACTCCATGCCTGCGTCCGAGATTTGTGTTCGCACGACGCGACGGTCATCGCGATCGCGATGCTGCCGGATCAATTTATTCGCCTTCATTCGCGCAAGCAGCCGCGTGATGTCGGGATCGGCAGTAATCATGCGATTGCCGATCTCAGAACACGTGAGGCTTTCCGGCTGAGAGCCGCGAAGGATTCTCAGCACGTTGTATTGGGTCGAGGAAATGCCCCAGTCGCGAGTTCGCCGCTGGAATTCGCGTTGAAGGCAATCGGCGGTACGGAAAAGATTGAGCACCGCCTCTTCCTGAATGCTTGAAAAAGGGCGTGCCTGTTCGATTTCGTGCCTTAGATTAGCCATTTGCTCCTCCTCGGAGCATACACACCAGGTTTTCCCAAAGCGCGTACGCACCCGCGCCCTGACTGAAGCTGGGTATCATTGCTGGACTAGATCAACATCGATCGTAAGCTTTACGTCGTCGCCGACAATGCTGTTTGGATATTTCGGCCCAATCCCAAAGGCAGCGCGACTGATTGTGGACGTGGCAGAGAACCCTTCGTGCGGCTTGTGGTCCATGCCCTGCACGGGCCCAGTGGGCCCTTCTGCCTCAAGAACCACCGGCTTGGTTACGCCGTGAAGGGTCAGGTTTCCATCTATCGTGAGTCCACCGCCGTTCCTGGCGATACTTGTGCTCGTGAAGGTTGCGGTGGGGAACTTCGCCACGTCGAAGAAATTTGCGCTCTTCAAATCGTTGTCCCGGGGCGCCACTCCAGTGTCCACGCTGCTTACGTCGATCGTGAGATTCACGGTGGACTTGGTAATGTCGCCCGCATTCTGGATTACATTGCCGCCCATGTTCCCAAATCGTCCGCGAACGTTTGAGAGGCTCAGGTGCAAGACTGAGAATGCAACTTCGCAGTGGGGCTTGTCCGGGACCCATGTGGTGTTTTGCGCGAGGACCAAGGGAGCGGTAAGGGCGAGAATGGCAGAAAGAAATGCGCCACGAATCATCGGGAAAGTCCTTTCGAGTCAAGGCCATGAGGCAGTCAATGGTTATCATCGATCTCGCGCGGGAGAGGGCCGCAGGAAGAAGCGGGCTCGTCTTGGCGAGCGTGTGTGTTTGCATTAGTAAGATGTTGGAATGAAGATATTCGTTGCAACAAATAATGCGTTTCAGTCAGAACTATAGACACGCGCTGACCGCGCTTGGCTCACGCTCTGGCAGACCGAGCCATTTGGCGGCGAGCGTCTGATATGCTCCCCGTAATGTCCTTCGTCCGCGACTTCAAGCGATTGAGCAGGTCGCAGCGCCACGCATTTGTCGCATCGTTTCTGGGTTGGACGCTGGACAGCCTCGATTTCTTCCTGCTGATCTTCTGCGTCAAAGCCATGGCCACGGAGTTCGGCACCAAGCCGTCGGCGATCCTGGGCGCGGTCTTTCTGACCCAGGCGTTTCGTCCCGTCGGTGCGCTCATCTTCGGGATGCTGGCAGACCGTTACGGTCGAAGGCCGGTGCTGATCACAAATATCCTGAGTTTTTCGATCATTGAATTGGCATGTGCCTTTGCGCCGTCGCTGAATGTGTTGCTGGTGCTGCGGGCGCTTTTTGGCATCGCCATGGGCGGCGAATGGGGCGTGGGCGCGGCGCTGACGTTTGAATCGTTGCCGAAGGAGGGTCGCGGCGTATTTTCAGGAATCCTTCAGGAGGGATACGCCTTCGGTTCGATTCTGGCTTCGGCGGCCTTCGCCTTGTTTTTTGCGGGGACACATTGGCACGGAACGACGATTCTGCCTGCGATCGGCTGGCGCGGCCTGTTCATGCTCGGTGCCAGCCCCGCCCTGCTGGTGCTCTATGTGCAAACCCGCGTCGAAGAGAGCCCTGTGTGGCTTGCAAGCGCGAAGATGCGCAAGCCGCGCGGATCCGGGCCGACGATACCGGCGCATCTGAAGGAATTTTTGCCGCGGTTTCTGTTTCTCGTATTGCTGATGACGGCCTTCATGAGCTTTTCGCATGGCACGCAGGATGTTTACCCGACATTTCTGACCGTGCAGATGAAGCTTTCTCCCGGAACGGTGGGACTGATCGGAGTGCTCTACGGGATTGGATCGATCGTCGGCGGATTTGTCTTCGGCATCCTTTCAGAGCATTGGGGACGAAAGCGCGCGATTGTGACGGCGGCGCTGCTGTCGCTTCCCGTCATTCCTCTTTGGGCCTACGGACATTCTGCCGTTGTACTCGGCACGGGTGCGGTGTTGATGCAGTTCATGGTCCAGGGCGCATGGGGAGTTGTTCCAGCCTACCTCACCGAGCTTTCGCCGGGTCCGGTGCGGGCGACGGCTCCCGGTCTGGCGTACCAGTTAGGCGGTCTCGTCACGTCTTGGAACGGTGTCCTGCAGGCAAAGGTGGCCGAGTGGTGGGGCACCTATCCGCCCGTGCTGGCGATTACGGTCGTTGTTGTCGCGCTGGTCCTGGCCGTCCTTGCTTCGCTGGGTCACGAGGCAAAAGGCGCGGAAATGATGCCGTAGCGAAAGCGCCACAACAACTGCGCCGCTTTAGCTAACGCCTGTATCGTGCCGTCAACTCGCCACGAGAAAGGATATGGCCTCTCATCGCCGCTTCCACCTGTTTTCTCGATGCTCCCGCAGGGAGATCGAGCGTTGTATCCAGCGCATACAGGGCAAAGATATATCGATGGTCCGAATTGTGCGGTGGGCAGGGGCCGCCGTAACCCGTCCTGCCGAAGTCATTCCCACCTTGCCGGGCTCCATCGGCGAGCTGATCGCTCTGGGGAACGTCCTGAGGAAGTGAGCGTTCTGTTGGGGGCAGATCGAACAGCACCCAGTGTGTGAACGTGCCCGAGGGCGCATCGGGATCGGTGACGATAAGCGCGAGGCTCCTGGTGTCTGCCGGCGGTGCGTTCCATGACAGTTGCGGAGAGACGTCTGATCCATCGCAGGTGTGCGCAACAGGGACTTTACCGTCTTTCAGGTCGGTGCTCGACAAATCCATGGGAGACCCTTCTGCAGCATGGCATCCCGTCACAAACAGAACCAGAAAAAGCACGAGCGTGAGGCCCCCGGCGAAAACCGCTTGTACGGAGCCGCTGGTCCGAGATATTGACCGGATACAAGATGCCCGGTTTTGCATAATCGGCCTCTGGATTGGATTCTTCCTTGCGGACCCGAGTTACTCACGACATTGTTTAGCGGTATCTGATTCGGGCCCGCGATCGACTGGAACCGAGGTGGACTCTATTTCGGCCGGACGAGTTCGATGCGATCGCGCGTCCGTACCCAGGTATTGCCGGCCATGCGGCCCACCGCGTCGAGTCCGGCTGGGTCGACGCGAAAGTCGTCGAAGAGGTCCTGGCGGATGTGGAAGCGGACAATCTCGCCGAGAACAATCACGCCGGATCCCGGGGCGTGGCCGGTATAGATCACCTGGAGCAGCCTGCACTCCATCTGCGCGGGCGACTCGGCAACGCGAGCAGGGCGTACCGCTTCGCTGGGGACCGGAGTCAGGTGGCTCAACTGAAATTCGTCGACCTCAGGCGGAACCTCGGACGATGTCGCATTCGCCTGGGCGGCGATGGCATCGCTCACCACGTTCACCACAAATTCGCGCGTCTCTTCCACATTCTGCAGGGTATCTTTCCGGCTGCCCGGCTCGCGTGAGCCCTTGGCGCGAAGCGCCGGACAGAAGAGAACCGCCGGCGGAACAGAGCCGACGCCCGCAAAGAAGCTGAACGGCGCCAGGTTGGCAGTCCCGTGCGCGTCCACCGTGGAAACGAGGGCGATTGGCCTCGGCACAACGATGCCGGTCATCAGCTTGTACATCTGACGGGAATCGTGTTCGGCCGGGTCGAACGAGAGCATAGAGATGCTGCCGACACTTTCAGGATCCATGTTGTAAGCCTAGATCATCGAAATGGGGCCCGGCGCGTCTAACCCGAGTCGGGACAATGAGGTTCGATGCGTGATAGTAATGGCGTATTCGACAAAATTTGCACACGAGTAACAATGCATGATGCACAATCATCTCTAGGAGAACTGTGTTTTGCCGCGGATCCATTTTCAATTGCAACTCGCTGAACTGAAAGACAAGCTACTCGCGATGGCCGCACTGGCGCAACAGGCCGTCGAGTCGGCTGTGGATGCTTATCTGCTTCGAGATAAAGGATTGTGCAAGTACGTCAAGCAAAATGAAACAGCCATCAACACCGCGCAGCGCGAGTTGGACGAGATGGCCTATGAACTGCTTGCCAAAGAGCAGCCCATGGCGATTGATCTGCGTTTTATCCTGGCTGTCATCAAGATCAACGGCGACCTGGAGCGGATAGGCGATCAATCCATGACCGTCTCCCGCCGTACGCGCGACACCCTACAGATGGAAGAGGTCGAATTGCCGGTGGACTACGCGGCGATGGGGGAGTTTGCCGGGCGCATGATCCGCACCGCCATCCAGGCGTTGCTCGAGGGCGACGCGCTGCTCGCCGATACAGTCCGTGAGATGGACGATGAGATCGATCGCATGAACCGGCGGGCGCATGCCGATCTTCTCAAGCTCATCCAGGACAAGCCGGAATACACGCAGCAGGCGATGAATGGGCTAATGGTCTCCCGCAGCCTTGAGCGGATTGCGGATCATGCCTCGAACATCGCCGCTGACGTGATTTTCTGGATTCGCGGAGCTGACGTGCGGCATCAGCTCAGCCTTTCAATGGACTAAGTTTCAAGTTAACGCGGAATGGTTCGATTTCGAAGCTGTGCGCCTTAGTGTCCCGATGCATGGGCAGAGGGAGCGTCCGGTTCAGCGGGAGACCTGCCTTCGGCGACCCACGCCTCTGCGTTCCCCATCTCCGAACGATCGAAATAGCGCATTTTTCCAGGTCTGAAAGGCTTGGCGGCAACTGTCATCGCCTGCTGCCATTTCTTATCACCAACAACAGCCAGCCGGTCAATCTCCGCAAAGTGCTTTACGTCAAATTTGACTTCTTCCCAGAGCCCGCCCGGGTTCCAGCCCTGGAGCCCCGTCATGTCGACCAGTACGTGAAGGTTTCCGCGGGCTCGAACAAGCCGATTGAACTCGACCGCGAAACCGCGGTAATCCTCGCTGACCAGTTCGCCAAAAGCTCGAACGATGATATATCGTCCGGCTTCATCGAGTTTGAGACTCAGTGGCATGATGAAGCTCTCTCAATTGCAACCGCGATCGGCCGTCAACCGGCCTGCCAAAGGCGAGTTGGGCAGCGTGCTACCGACGCCTCGTATCCGAAAGTGGATTGGTCGGCGATACAATCGCAGCGCGATTTTCAGACATTGAACAGGCGCTTGAGGCCGGACACGCCGTACATGGCGGACAAGATGGTTTCTGCCGCGACTGCAGTCAGGACAGCCTTCCACTTGTAACTGATTGGCGCGAAAATCGCCGCGACTGCGGCTGCAGAACCGATCCCATACCGGATTTTCTGTTCGGTTTCGCTCATTTTGAAGTTGGTCTCGAGCGCTCTCGCGATGTCAGTCATAAATCTCCTTTTCGGAATTGAGGAACAGCGGATATGTATTCCTGCCGTATGCAGAGGTAGATGCCTTGGCATCCCGACGAGTTTGCCAGTCTCCGTCGTTTTGAAGCGCTCGCGAAGTGCATTCCGCCTCGTCGCGGCAACGGTGATGGTTTTCGATCGAGCCAATGCAATCCATAGCGAGTACCCAATGAACCATGAGTTGATGGATCGGCAACGAATGCAGTGGATTGTTCAAATCGTCCGTCATGCTCTCGCGCAGTGGGGATACTTTGCACTGGCAGCAGGCTTGCTGGGAGAGGACGCAGGAGTGCCGCTCCCGGGCGAGACTCTCCTGATGCTCTCAAGCTTCCTTTCGCACAAGACGCATACGCTTTCCCTGGCCCCCGTGATCCTGATCGGAATCGCCGCGGCGACTCTCGGCGATAACCTTGGGTTTCTTGCGGGCTGGCGGCTTGGCAGCGAAAGAAGAGGCGCTTGCGCCGACAGATGAATGCCAAAGCTGAAGGCTAGGACTGCAACCAGCTTTATGAATTCATCTTCGAAATATAAGCCCCGCCGGAAGGTGGGTCCAATTCACGCCATGAATCGATGCGGTCAGTCTAATGAGACGGGTTCTCGCGCGTGGCTTCAAAAAGGAACCAGGCTCGACGCTCCGCTTCATCAATCCAGTTTTCAATCATGCTTGCGGTTGCGTAGTCGTTTGCGTTGTCGGCCACTTCATGTGCCGAGCGAAGGCTGTCGACAAGTGCACGATTGTCAGCGTGGAGTTCCATCAGCATGTCGTGGGCGGCCACGAACTCCTGGTCGTTGTCTGAGAGGCGCTGCAACTTCGCAATGTGTCCGATGGACCGCACCGTGGTGCCGCCCACTTTGCGTACCCGCTCCGCGATGTCGTCGGTGATGGCGAAAATCTGCGTTCCCTGCTCGTCCAGAAGCAGATGATAGTCGCGGAAATGCGGACCACTCATGTGCCAATGAAAGTTCTTGGTTTTCAAATATAGCGTGAATGCATCGGCCAGCAGTGCGTTCAGGACGCTGCTCAGATTCTTGACTTCTTCCGGGGAAAATCCGTCCTGCACATTGATCCGTGCGGCTTTCGAGTCATGATGCGATTGTGGAGACATCTTGGGGAGACTCCTTTCGTGGCGGAGGGCGTTGCGATTTCGCCGCTCAAACGCAGTATATGGACTTGGATGCGATTGCGGCGGCAGGGTTTCACTGTGTGGAACTTTAACGCTTTAGCAGCAGCGCTTTGAGAAGGAAGTGGTATTGGGCACAAGCTCAACCTTCGCTATTCTGTGTTTGCACGAAGAAGCGTGCAAATCCCACTTCGTAAAGGAATTCGAAATGCACGATATTATTCTCAGGATGTATGTACGATTGCACGATATTCTCTCGCGCGACGAGGGGCAGGATCTTGTGGAATATGCGCTGGTTGTTGCATTAATCGCATTCGGCGCCATCGCCGGTATGAATGCCCTCTCAGGCGGCATCAATTCTGCATTCAAGACGGTTTCAAGCAAGCTCATCTCGAATATCTAGCCTAAAGAGTATCTCGCCTAAAAAGCTGGGCTGCGCACGATGGCGCAGCCCCGAATACCCCAAAACACAATGCGGCAAGTGGCAATAGTCCTATGGTCTTTCCAGCGGATGCGTGTCGTAGTGCAGCAACACCGCAACGGCACAGCTGGTAAGGCGGGTCTCGGCTGAATCGGCGCGGCTGGTCAGGATCACCGGAACTCTGGCGCCAAGCACGATCCCGGCAAGTTGAGCCCCGCCCAGGTATTCAAGTTGCTTGGCGAGCATGTTGCCGCTTTCGAGATCGGGCACCACAAGGATGTCGGCCTGCCCCGTGACCGGCGAATTGAGATGTTTGATTGACGCAGCCTTGGTGCTTACGGCCGTGTCGAAGGCCAGTGGTCCATCGAGAATGCCGCCGGTTATCTGGCCGCGATCGGCCATCTTGCATAGGGCCGCCGCTTCCATGGTGGAGGGGATCTTCGGATTGACGGTCTCCACAGCAGATAGCAATGCAACCTTGGGCTCAGGAATTCCGAGGGCATGCGCCAGGTCAATCGCGTTCTGCACGATGTGGATCTTGTCTTCAAACTCCGGTTTGATATTGATAGCGGCGTCGGTGATGAGCAGGGTGCGGGCGTAGGCCGGCGTGTCCATGACGAATACATGCGTGATGCGGCGCGAAGTGCGCAGGCCCGTATCGCGCTGCATGGCGACTTTCATCAACTCATCCGTGTGCAAGCTGCCCTTCATCATGGCCTGCGCATTGCCGCTGCGGCACATGGCCACGCTCAGTTCGGCCGCCTTCACTTCAGTTTCAGCATTGAGAACCGGGAAAGCGGCAATATCGACGCCGATCTTTGCGGCAAGAGCCTTCATCGCGTCTTCGTCGCCAATCAATGTGGGCTGAATCAGACCCGCGGAAGCCGCTTCAACGGCGCCCTTGAGCGCCACATCCGACATCGGCCAGCAAACCGCTGTGGTAATCGCCGGCAAAGACTTGCAGCGTTCAAGAAACTTATGGAAAACATGGTAATCGGCGGGATGGCTCACCAGCGGGTCAATCACGACCGCTTCGGCAATAGGGGCAAGATCGCTCATTGGTTCCTTATCTCCAGGCCGGCAATGAGAGTTGGTCCGGCCTCACGCAACTATTCTCACCCGGCGTTCTTCTCCGACCTGTGCGGAAGGTCACAGTACGGGCGAAAGTCTCCCAATGCGGGACAAACAAAACGCCCAAATGGACCATTAAACACCGCTATTTAAAGCCAATCACCATCGAATCAGGACCCACAAGGTGCTCCACACGCGTCTCACGGAATCCCGCCTCTTTCATCCATCCCATGCAGTCGGCGCCGGTGTAGTCGAATCCCCCGGTGGTCTCGATCAGCATGTTCAGACTCATCAAGAGTCCGAAACTGTTGGTCTTGCGTTCGTCATCGATCAACGCGTCATAAGCGATAAGGGCGCCACCCTCGGGAACTGCCTCATACGCTTTGCGGATCAGCATCTTTTTCTCTTCAAGGTTCCAATCGTGCAGGATATGGCCCATCATGATCACGTCGGCCCTGGGCAGCGGATCACGGAAGAAGTCGCCGGGAATGAAATGCACCCGCAACGAAAGATCGTGGGCTTCAACATGCTCCTCGAAGACCGGCGCTACCTCCGGCAGATCGAACCCGACGCCCGAGAGGTGGGGATTCTGCAGCGCCACTTGGACAATCAGGTCACCCTGTGCGGTGCCGCAATCGGCAGCGGATCGGTACGGGGCCCAGTCGAATTTCGACGCAATCTTCAGATTTGCGCCGCGGCTGATGCCGGTCATCGCACGCAAAAAGTCCTTGAGACGCGCCGGGTCGGCATAGAGGGTGGCAAAGATGTCCGGCTCGCCATGCGCCGCCTCATTCTGGTTTTCGCCTGTACGCAGTGCGGTTGTCAGCTGTCCCCAATGATGAAACAGCCGCTTGTTGGCCATCTCCAGGATGCCGCCGATATACGAGGGTTTGCGCTTGTCGAGAAACAGGTCCGATGAGGGCGTGTTGGAGTACTTGCCATCATGACTCTCAAGAAAGCCAAGTGCGACCAATGCGTCGAGGAAGTCCCTCGATGAGCGGGGATGCAGGCCCAGCCGCCCGGTCAAAGCTACGAGGGACTCCGGACCCCTGGCGAGTTCGGTAAAGACCTCCATCTCGACGGCGCTGAGCAGGGTCTTCGATGCGAAGAAAGCCATTCCCGTTTGCATGATGTGATCGGGGCTGGAAGTTGCAGCGTTGGTCACGTGTGTATCTCCTCGTCCTTACAAGTTCCAATTGGAGTTTCAGTTTTCCTGCGATTCGAAATCGCGAATGAGGCGCACGGAACAGATCTCGTTTTCACTGCCGGAAGGCTGTGTTCTGTTCGGTGCTCCCTCCGCTGCATCGTTCAGCAGGATCGGCACTTGATTGTTTTCAAAAGATTCGATCGTGTTGCAGGAAGCCTATTGAGGTAGGCAAACCCTAAACTGTAACTCTGATGGAGGTCAATTCAATTTTTTGAGCGGGATGCAGACCGAAGTGGTCTGAACCCGGGGAGTGTCTTTCCGTCGCCGCCGCCAAGCTGCTATGCTGCCAGCGCCTCTGAAAATCGATTTAATTGGGGAGTCTACGGCGATGTGGTTCTTGGGAATGGACGTAGGGACCGGTGGCACGCGGGCTGTTCTTGTCGATGGCAACGGAAAACTCATCAGTAGTGCTTCAAGCGAGCACGCGGCGTTTCGCGCGGACCATCCCGGATGGGCCGAGCAGGATCCCGAAGACTGGTGGCGCGCCTCGCAGGATGCAATCCGGTTTGCGCTCGCGGCCGCGCCGGAGCCCCACGAGCCCATCGCCGCGATTGGCCTCACCGGACAGATGCATGGGGCCGTGATGCTCGATGAGGAAGGTCGTGTGCTGCGTCCTTCGCTTATCTGGTGCGACACGCGCACGCAACCGGAGTGTGACTGGCTCCACGAGAAAATTGGCTACGAAAAGCTGATCGAGCTCACCTGCAATCCGGCGCTGCCCAACTTCACGCTGACCAAGTTGCTCTGGGTCAAGAAGCACGAGCCGGAAGTCTTCGAGAAGACGCGCCACATCCTTTGCCCCAAGGATTATGTCCGCTACCGGCTTACCGGTGAATTCGCGATCGACGTGCAGGAGGCCTCGGGAACGCTGTTGCTCGATGTGACCCATCGCCGCTGGTCGAGGGAAGTTGCCGAGGCGGCGGGGATCCCGGAAAGCTGGCTCCCGAAAGTGTATGAGTCTCCTGAGGTGTGCGCGCGCATCAGCGAGACTGCGTCGGGACTTACAGGCTTGCCGGCCGGGACACCGGTGGTGGCGGGCGCGGGCGACCAGGGAGCGGGCGCGGTGGGTATGGGCATTTTGCAGCCGGGATCGGTCTCCGCGACAATTGGCACATCGGGCGTTGTGTTTGCTGCAACGGCTCTGCCAACCAGGGACCCGAGAGGCCGGCTGCACACGTTCTGTCACGCCGTGCCGGGCGTGTGGCATGTAATGGGTGTAACGCAATCGGCAGGTCTGAGCCTGCGATGGCTGAAAGAAACATTCTTTGCGGGTCAGGATTACGACACGATGAGCGAAGGTGCTGCTTCAGTCCCGGTGGGAAGCGCTGGCCTGATGTGGGCGCCGTATCTGCTCGGCGAGCGTACGCCGCATCTGGACCCTGAAGTTCGCGCGGTTTTCGCCTGCATCTCGGCCGGTCACACTGCCGCACATTTTGTTCGAGCCGTGCTCGAAGGTGTGGCGTATTCTCTCGAGGATACTCTGACCTTGTTCGCGGAACTGGGAATTCCTGTCACTGCCATCCGCCTCGGCGGCGGCGGTGCGCGCGGTTCGTTGTGGCGAAGGATCCAGGCGGGCATCTACGGCCAGGCGGTTGAGATTCTGACCGCTGAAGAAGGCGGAGCCTTTGGCGCGGCGCTGCTGGCTGGTGTCGGTGCCGGTCACTGGGCCAATCTCAACCAGGCCTGCGGAGAGGCCATCGAAGTGGCCGAGCGCATCGATCCGGCCCCGGCCGACGTGAACGCTTACAAAGCCGGTTACGCGCGGTGGCGAAAGCTGTATCCGGCGCTCAAAACGCTGGAATAGAGCGTCACGATCCCCGCCCGGTGCGTCTCAATCTTGGGTCCCTGCCCGCGAGCATTTCAGCCCGAGCAGAGCGTTCTTTTGATCGTTTTTGCCTGAAATGGCTAATTTCGCGTGTACATCCAGCGCCCCCATGCGATAGGCTTGCAGTCGAATCGGCAATCCAAATCGAGGGTGCTCATGCGTTTCCAGCTTTCATTTTGTTCCCTGGTTCTTTTGTCTGCGGCATCCGCCGCGTTAGCACAATCTTCTCCCGCGCCCACGTGCGCTGATCTGCACGTCATTCCGGCGCCCCGCGAGTGTAGCGCGGTTTCGACTGTTCGCGTGGACGAATCCGGTGTACGCGTTCTCGTTGAACACGACGCTGACGATGAGTTTGCGGCGAAGGACCTGGAAGATGCACTCAAGGATCGAGGCGTTCATCTAGCGGAGCACGAGACGGCGCTGATCCGCCTGGTTCGAGCTGATACCTCGATTGGCCGTACCTTGATGGACCACGCGAATTTGAAGTTTGAACCGGCGATGCACGACGAAGGATACGTCCTTGTTCCCGACGGCAAGAGGGGTCTCGCGGTAATCGCCGAAACGCCCGCCGGCATCTTTTATGGCGCACAAACCGTGAAGCAATTGTTCCGCGGTTCGGACAAGGAGACGGAGATGCTGGTGCCGACGGTGCGCGACTGGCCAGCCATGGCGCATCGCGGATTGAGCGACGACTGGTCGCGCGGCCCGCTGCCGAACATGGATTTTCTCAAGCGGGAATTGCGCACTTTGGCGGCCTACAAGGTCAATATCTTCTCGCCCTATTTCGAAAATACGTTTGCCTATGCGGCAACACCCGTGGCGGCTTTTCCCGGCGGCGCGATGACGCCCGACCAGGCGCGTGAGATGGTGGAGTACGCGGCCAAATACCACATCACTATCATCCCTGAGCAGGAAGCCTTCGGGCATCTGCATCATGTGCTTGCATACGACATGTATTCGCCTCTTGGCGAGACGCCGCACGGCTCGGTGCTGGCGCCGGGCGATCCCCGCACATTGCCTCTGATCTCGGAGTGGTTCGGCGAACTCGCCAAGGTGTTTCCCGGCCCCTATGCACACATCGGCGCCGATGAGACCAACGAGTTGGGCATGGGCAGGACCCATGACGAGGTCAAGCAGCAGGGGCTTGGCAAGGTCTATCTTGACTTCCTTTCGCAGATTCACGGGGTCCTTGCGCCCTATCACAAGCAATTGCTGTTCTGGGGAGACATTGCCGAGAACTCGCCGGAGCTGGTGGGCACGCTGCCCAAGGATATGATTGCGGTCTCCTGGCACTACGACGCAAAGCCGGACTTCACCAAGAATCTCGAACCGTTCCTCAAGTCGGGCCTGGAAACCTGGGTCGCTCCCGGCGTGAACAACTGGAACCGCGTCTATCCCGACAACAACGAGGCCATGGGCAATATTGGCGCCTTCGTTCGCGACGGCCAGAAACTGGGCGCGAAGGGCGAGCTGAATACGGTCTGGAACGACGACGGTGAAGGCATCTTCGACGAGAACTGGTTTGGCGTCTTGTTTGGCGCCGCGGCCGGATGGCAGCCGGGTGAAATCTCGCAGGACAACTTCATCGCGTCCTACGGACTGGCCTTCAACAACGACCCGACCGGCAAGATTGACCAGGCACAGCAACAGTTGATGGCGGCGCACACTGCGTTCAAAAAGGCAGGGCTTGGCGCAGCAGAGGACCGGTACTTCTGGGTCGATCCGTTCTCTCCCGAGGGCCAGCAGGTCGCGGAGAAGCTGATGCCGGTGGCAACAGAGATTCGCCTCGATGCCGAGCAGGCCATAACGCTGCTGGCACAGGCTCGCGAGGCGGCAAAACAGCAGGGACGCACTCTGGAAAATCAGGAAGCGCTCGATGCCATGGAATTAGGGGCGCGCCGCATCGACTTCATCGGAATGAAGTTCGAGTTCGCCAACGATTGCGCCAACCTCTACAGCCAGGCACAGGCGCTGGTGCCTGACCAGAGCCAGTGGGATGAGGTGTCAGAAAAGCTGTATACCATCGGTTCCAACAACGGCCGGTTCGAAGACATTCGCGACGGCTACTCAATGATCGGCAACCTTTATCGCGAAGCGTGGCTGCGCGACGACCGGCCCTACTGGCTGGCCAACAACGAAGCCCGCTATGACCGCGCCACGCAAATGTGGGTGAGCCGGGCCATGGCGTGGAGCCTGGTGATCGAGAAGTGGTATCAGACGCATACGCTGCCGGCGGCATCTGAAGTGGGTTTGCCCGCCGAGCCGGCAAAGTAGCCATGCAGGCTTAACAAGCCGGCGTAGTAACGGGGTGCGCACTTGCATCCATGCTCGCGCCGGTTCGTACAAAATCAGCAAAAGCGAATCCGTCGCGATCGACGATCTCGCCGGATTTAAGCGCAATCGGCGCCGTGAACATCGGACCGTCGTAGACGCAGGTGTGGAACTCGCCCCGCTCACCGCATGGATCGGTCTCAGTGGGCAGTTCGCTCAGGAGCGCCTCATCGAATTCGCGCCCGGCAAAATTCGCCTGCAGTTGCCGTGTGTCCACGCACGAGATTTTGGCGCGCAGACCGCTGGCAATCATCTCCCGAGCAAGCTTATCGGTCGGAACCTGCCACAGCGGAAACATCGGTTCCAGGCCGGTGGGTTGCAGTTGCCGTTCGCGATACGCCCGCACATCTTCAAGGAAGAGGTCCCCGAAGGCAATCGCATCGACCCGCTCCCGCCGTGCGCGGGCGCACGCCTCCGCCATGAGCCGCTCATACACCTCGTTCGTGCAGGGCCACGGCAGTGGCACGGTCCACAAAGGCAATTCCGCGGCCTCGGCCTGTGCTTGGAGAACGGCAAACCTGGTCCCGTGCATGGCCACGCGTTGAAACTCCGCATTGAGCGTGGTCAACAAGCCGACCAGTTCGAGGTCCGGATCACGCTTCAGCAGGTGGAGCATCCACGCGCTGTCTTTGCCGCTACTCCATGACAAGAGAACTCGTTTCATATTGAGGATTTTAGGGGACTGCGAACGCCCGGGCGGTGTCGCACGCTGCCTTTAGTCCAATCGCCCAGTGGTCTCGATGGGAATCTGACCTTGCTTTGTCCAAAATCGTCATTTTTGCCGATTCAGATCAAAATAACCTATGAGATTGCCATGAGATCGCGCTTGAACAGGAGATATTGATCATATTTAAGCAAAATAATCATTGCATCTCCGTTGGTTAGACCCTATACTTCGGCGGTTCCGGAATCCGGACAATGGAGCGTCCCCAATGCCAAAACAGTCTTTCCTGAAAGCAGGCCAGGCCGTCCTAATGAGCGCGTTGTTCCTTGCGTCCAACCTCGGTTTATCCGCACAACAGGGCAGCCAGGGAAAGATCCTGGGCGGGTACTTTGAGGAATGGAGTATCTACTACGCGGGATACAACATTGCCAACCTCCAACAGAATGGCGTGGCGAACAAGCTCACGCACCTGATGTACGCGTTTGCCAATGTGACTACGACTCCGGCGCCGGCATGCGCGATTGCCGACAGCTGGGCGGACTACCAGACCCCCTATTTGCCGAGCGTAAGTGGCACTCCCTACCCGGGGCCCCTGTACGGGAATTTCGCGGCGATTCAACAACTCAAACAGCTCCATCCGCAGCTCAAGGTGTTGATGTCGATCGGGGGCGCCTCTGCTGCCAACACCGCGGCATTTGCGAGCGCAGCGAGCACACAGGCAGGCCGGCAGGCACTCGCTTCTTCCTGCATCAACATGTTCGTCAAGGGCAACATCGCGCCGGGGATCACGGCGCCGGGTCTCTTCGACGGATTCAACATCGATTGGGAGTTTCCCACCGCGGCCGATACGCAGAACTTTACCGCGCTCCTCACGGAGTTCCGCAGCCAGCTTGATGCTCTCGGAAAGGCGACGGGCAAGCACTATGTCATGTCGTTCGATGGTCCCGCGGGTGCGCAGAACTATGTGAACATCGACCTGAAGCATGCAGCACAAGAGGTGGACTTCATTACCGTGGACGGCTACAACTATGCGGGATCCTGGGACATACAAACAAACGATGCGTCTCCCCTGTTCGATTCAAGGCAGGACCCTTTGAACGGCCAAGGCCTGGATATCGATGCCACGGTGGATGCTTATTTGAAAGCGGGAGTCCCGCCGCAGAAGTACACCATGGGTCTGCCTCTTTACGGCGCAGGCTGGACGGGCGTGTCTAATGTGAACCATGGCTTGTATCAAGGCTCAACCGCACCCTCGCCCGTGCTTCTTGCCAACGGAACAGGCCCGTGTCCTGACTTGAGCGGGGGCACAGCCGGGTGCGACACGCTCCTGACTCCGGGCATAGCGACATATTCGACTCTTGCGAATTTGACCACGAATGGGTACAAGGCCTACTTCGACCCACAGAGAGTCGCTGTGTCGCTCTACGACCCGACGTCGGAGACTTTCTATACGTATGACAATCCCGACACAGCCTTCCTGAAAATGCTCTATATCGAAGCGAAGGTTCCCGGCGGGCTGGGCGGTGCCTATGTGTGGGCGCTGAAAGACGATGACGCAAATGGAACCATGGTGAAGACCATGGCGCAAATCCTAGAGCACAAATAGCTATACCCATCACGCATGCGCCGATTGCATCTGGACTTTTCAGCAATTGGCGCATCGTGTGTGGTTCAGTTTCATTCAGACGTTTCAAGCTGACACTTGAAAGCTGGGACAGAGACTCCGCATTCCCCGCAAGGTTTGCGGCTCTATAACGACAAATCTCTTGACTCTGCACCGCTCGCAGCGGAAGTATGAACCGCTCCCCTAAATCGGAGGTTCCATGCAATCTGCTCGTTTCAGTACCCTGCTTCTCACCTTCGCTGCTGTTCTGTGTTTGATTTCCTCTCAGAACGCGGCAGCCGCAACGCTCTGTGTCAATCCGGCCGGATCCGGTGGGTGTTACAAGACCATCAGCCTTGCCGTCAGTCATGCCTCGGCCTATGACGTGATCAATGTCGGCCCGGGAACCTACAAGGAAGACGTCGTGATCGGGATGCCCCTCTCGCTGCTCGGAGCAGGCCCGCATCAGTCCAAAATCGACGCAACGAACCTCGCTAACGGGATCTTCGTGGACGGATTTGACAACCCAGGATTGAGCCATGTCACCATTTCCGGCTTCACGGTGAAGAACGCACAGTGGGAAGGGGTTCTCGTCGTGAGCGTCTCAGATGTCACCATCACCAACAACACCATCAGCAACAATACCCAGGCGCCCGCGGTGTTCACCGGTGATCCAAACGGATGCAATGGGCAGCCGTCATTCGAAATGGATGAAACCGGAGACTGCGGTGGCGGGCTGCATCTCATGGGCGTCCGGGATTCGATAGTCTTCGGTAACACGATCACGCAGAATGATGACGGAATTCTGGCCAGCGATGAAACTGCGCCGACGCACGACGTTCTCATCATCCGCAACAGCGTCATTAACAATCCGGGAGAGTGCGGCGTCGTTCTCGCCTCGCACCCGCCCGTGGGGGCAACACCGGGGACAGCACCGCATCATGGCGTGTATCACATCACTGTTGAGGGCAACGACGTAGAGAACAACGGTGTGACCGTCGGCGGCGCGGGCGTCGGCATCTTCTCGGATGGCATCGGACAGGGTCGCTCGTCGCAGCATGTGATCATTCACAACAAGCTCGTTGGAAACGGAATCGGCGGCGTGGCCTTGCACTCGCACGTTGGACCCAGTTTCGGATTGCCTGCGGACGACATGGATGGCAACCAGATCATCGGCAACTACATTGCCGGGAATCTCGCCGATACAGATGACACGGCAACTCCGGGGCGTGTGGGAATCAACATTAACAGCGGCGGAGGCGGGTCGCCCGTTCGCGGCACCGTCATTTCGCAGAATGTCATCCGCGACGAGGACATTGATGTTGCCGTCAATACTCCCGCTATCGTGAAAGTGCACCTCAACGACTTGCTTGGCGGCAAGACCGGAGTCGGCAACATTTGCGCCTATGACAAAGCAAGCTGCAGCGGCGGCGCCAGCGGCACGGAGAACTTCTGGGGATGTCCCTCAGGGCCGGGCGGTCACGGATGCTCGACCGCGAGCGGACCGAACGTGACCACCACGCCGTGGCTGCCAACTCCGTCCACCGGCGACGATCAGGGCCAGCACTGAGCACGCACTCCGGATCGTCTGCCCTTCGCAAACCTGCGAGGGTGCAAACACGAGAGGCCCCATATCGCGGGGCCTCTTCTCTTTCAGTACTGAATGTGATGGTTCCTAATTCAACGTCAGGCCTGCCTGAAGCGGAGTATCTTCGCTGGAGTCGCCGAGACGGATGATGAACTTGCCGGGATCGATGTGCCAGCCATGTGTTGCTTCATCCCAATAGCTGAAGGACCGCGCATCGAGGTTGATGGTCAGGTGCCTGGTTTCGCCAGGAGCAAGGCTTACCTTGTCAAAGCCTTTGAGCTCACGCTCCGGGCGATCGACCTTGGCCGAGGGATCGGAGACATAAACCTGAGCGACTTCAGCGCCGGCCACCTTGCCGGTATTCGTAACGTCGAAGCTGACCGGAACGGTGGCTCCGGCCGCCGCAGTCGCCGGCACCTCGAGATGCGAGAAGCTGAACGTCGTGTAACTCAGCCCGAAGCCGAACGGGAACAGCGGATGCTTGCCCGTGGTTGTCCAGTATCGATTGCCGACCATCAGCTTGTCGCCGTACTTCACCTGCTGAATGGTTAGATCGACCGGAGGGTGCCCCACTTCATCCACGTGCAGAGTGGTGTCGGCGCCGGGAATCGGGTAGTAGTACTTGTACGAGGGATTGTCCTGCCATGCGCGGTCAAAGCTGATTGGCAATCTGCCCTCCGGGTCGTGTTTTCCGAAGAGAATATCCGCCACGGCCGTTCCGCCTTCCTGCCCCGGATACCAGGTGTGAAGAAGCGCCGGCACTTTGTCGAGCCAGCGCGTTACATCCATACCGCCGCCGCCGGTGAGCGTCACGATGGTGTGCGGATTGGCTGCAGCCACGGCTTCGACGAGGGCATCCTGTCCCCAGGGAAGATGGAAAGTGCGATCCAGGCCTTCGCTCTCCGTTGAGGGATCAAACCCCACGGCGACAACCGCAACATCGGCGGCGGAAGCATACTGCTTCACTTCCTCCGAGATCATGTCCTGCTCATTGACAATGCCCAGGGCAAAGCGGTTGCCTGCGAAGCCCGGAAGATAGTCGGCGACCACGTTCACGGCCTGTCCCGCGCTCAGATCAATCGTTGCCGATTCCGGATGCTGGCCCTCCACCTGTGTCTGGTCGATTATCTGCTTACCATCCGTCGAAACCTTGTAGTGATCGCTCCCTGAAGCGGCCGCAAGAACCAGGTACTTTCCGGCTTTGCCGGCTTTGTAGGTGGCCGTATAGCGGATGCTGCGCGGAGCCTTGTCCGCAGGTCCCCACCATTCTTGCTTGTACTCGGCAATGCCCCTCACATTGGCCGTCTCCGGGGCGCCCGTGAAGTCGTGGCTTGGGAAGGTCTCCTCTTTGACGGGGCCGTCCCAGTGTGTGCCGAAAAAGACCTCGTTCATCTCCGGCAATCCGCGCGAGTAGAGCACATGCGTGTTTGGCCCAAGCAGATTTCCGATGCCGGTGACGAGACTCACCGGGGCAAAAGCAGTAGCTTCTGAGGAACCGCCGCCGCCGGGCACTGCAGGCCATGCATCGGGTCCGAAGATGGCGATCGTCTTCACCTTCGAGGGATCGAGCGGCAGCAGATGATCTTCATTCTTGAGAAGGGTGATGCTTTCAAGCGCTCCCCGCAGCGCGACCGGCCGGTCCGCAACCGAGTACGTGGGGTATTGGGCCGACCACTGCGAACGATCGGTGAATCCATAACGCAGTTCATCCCGCAGGATGCGCAGTACCTTGTCGTCGATCGTGGATTCCTTTACCTGACCGTCGTTGATGGCCGGCAGAAGGGTCGCGGCGTTCATGAAGCGCGGCGAAGGCATCTCCAGATCGAGGCCATTGTTGGCTGCTGCCACTCCGTCATAGGTTGCGTCCCAGTCCGACATGAGAATGCCTTTGAATCCCCAGTCCCCCTTGAGAACTTTGAGGTTGAGAAACTCATTCTGCGTGGCATGCTGGCCGTTGATCAGGTTGTAGGAGTCCATGACTGCATCCACGTGTCCTTTGGTCACAGCGGCCTCAAAGGAGGGCAGGTAGATTTCGCGCATGGTCCGCTCGTCCACCTCCACATTCACGTTATGCCGGTTGTATTCCTCGTCATTCAACGCGTAATGCTTCACAGTTGCGATCACGCCCTGTGATTGCACTCCCTGGATATACGGCACGACCATGCTTCCGTTCAGAAAGGGATCCTCGGAGAGATACTCGAAGTTGCGGCCTGAAACAGGCGAGCGCGCAATATTCACTCCGGGACCGAGCAGAAAATTAACGCCGCGAGCACGAGCATCCTTGCCCAGGCTCTCGCCAAGTTCGCGGGCGAAATCCCGGTCCCACGTGGCCGCAAGGGCTACACCGCCAGCGTAAGCAGTGGTCGGTCCCCAGGTGCGCACACCCACCGAGGCGTCTGACATTTTGAAGCGCGGCAGACCGATCGTCGGCTCAGCATGGGTAAACATGCTATCCACGCCGCCGATCAACTCAATCTTCTGTTCGATTGTGAGCTTGTCGAGCAGGGCGTGAGCCTTGGCTTCAACGGCGGGTGAATCCGGCACGGGAGCTTGGGCCGCCGAATTCAATGACGAGGTCGCAATGCAAGCGAATGCGACCAAAGCCAAGCTTGCAGAACGCAAAATCGATTGAGCACGGTGCGTAATGTTTTTCATAACGCGGAAAAGGCTATCGCCTCAGGGCCGCGACTGTAAACCAACGCTGTCACGCGCCATCGTGTCATGTCCGATTTTGCGACACAAATACAGCATTCACTCCACAAGACCCGCAAATTCAACCACCTGTGACGTTAGTCACATGACGGGGTGCATCGTGTCACTGCCCCACCAAAAACCAAGGCGCAGACTCGTTATCCAACAGGGCCAAAATCGCGGACCGCAGAGGTACGGAGCGACTCATGAGTTTTGCAAACGGTTTGAAATCCATCATTGTCGCAACCGATCTGGATGGCCGCTCGGATGCAGCGCTGGAGTACGCGCGCAAATTGGCTCTCGCTTATCAGGCGCGAATCGTGCTCGCGTACGGTCTGGACCCTCTGGACTACGCGGCTGTCGAGAATCTTCCCGGCCGCATCCGAAAGGGGCTGCCCGAGGAAGCGCGCGCCGTTCTGGATCAAATGACGGCCGATCTGATCCGCGAAGGCATTCATAGTCACTCTGAGATTCGCCAAGGCGCCGTAGCGCAGATGTTGGCTGACGTAGTGCGTCAGTACGAGGCTGGCCTGATCGTGTTGGGGACGGAGGGCCGGCAGGGAGCTGGTCCTGTGATTGTCGGGACAGTGGCCGAGCAACTTGTTCGGCTGGCTCCATGTGCGGTCATGGCTGTGGCTGCTGACTGGAATGCCGGCTCATTTCGCCCCACTCCCGGCGGGCCCATTCTGCTGGCTGTCGAAAAGAACGAATCAACCCCGGCCGCCGTGGCCACGGCAAGTTCCCTCGCAACGGTCTTCCAGAGAACCCTCGTGGTTCTTCATGCGCGACGATCGGCCGAAGCGGCTGCGTTTTTGAACCCGCGCGGGGCCAGCCTCAAAGAATTCGGCATTGAGGAGTCGAGTCCCTTTCCGATTCGGTACATCGTGAAGGACGGCCCTCCAGAGCACGCCATTGCGAACGCGATAGAACAGTACCGCCCCAGCGTTCTAGTCGTCGGAGCGAAGCGTTCCAGCGAATCTGCGGGACCGCATGGAACGGCCTTTTTGCTGCTGACCTGCTCACGCGTCCCGGTGATCTGTGTTCCGCCCGACGATTCTACCGGCTCAATTGGAAAGGAGACCTGTGCGTCGGCAGCAGCCCTCTAACGCATCCGGCGCCGCCCATTTGGGCCGTAACGGGATGGGGCCAGGTAATTGGATCGAAATTCGCACCACTGGCCCGATTCTTCAATCAGATTTTCACTGTGCCATGAAGGGAACCTGGTTCACCGCAAGTCCGCAGTAAAAGATGCAGCCGCCCGGAACCGGCCGGCAGGCGGAGCGCCAGAGCTACCCGCCACGGGCGGATGCAAGGGAGAGGAACCATGCCACCAGAGGCTCGATTCGGGTATTCGGAGGTCGCGGCACATCCCCTGGCAGAGTTGCTGGCATGCCCGCCCGCGGTTGGAAATCTGCTCAATGCCTCCGCCGAATCCATCGAATGCATCGCCGGTCACGCGGTTTTCCGCCAGGGTGACCCATGTAAAGGACTCTTTGTGGTGATTTCCGGTCAGTTGGTGCGCAAGGCGGAACGATTTGACACGCGCCTCACTCTGGGCAATGTGCGTGCCGGCGAGTTGGTGGAGCTGGCAGCCGCGCTCGGAGACGTACGCCACACCTACACGCTGAGTGCCCAGATTCCGTCTTCGGTGATGATGCTGCCCATCGAAACCCTTCATCAGGCGTTCAAAGCCTATCCGCCGCTGCAGATGCGGCTTTTGGAGGAGCTCGCCCGAGAGGTGTCCAGAGCCTATTTTGCCTGTGCAACAACGCGTCTAACGGGGTCAAGGCGGTCTTCGGGTGGCCTTTCAGCGCATTAGTCAGGCGTCCGCATTCTTGATCGGCTTTCCTTCGTAACCCCCGGCTTTCCGGCTTTCGGGAAAATCACTCAATTTGCTCCAGCCAAAATAAGATATACTTCACTTAAACCCGCGGAATATCTATGGCTGGCTTGCATTCTCATCACCCCCCGGAAGATTGCCTGAATTGTGAGCATCGCCATCTGCGGATGTTTTGCAATCTCACGCCGGAAGCCCTGCGGGAATACGACTCGATTGGCATCATGATGAGCCATGCGCGCGGCGCCAAGCTATTTTCAGAGGGCGACGTAGCGCGCAACGTCTTCATTATCTGTTTTGGACAGGTGAAAATCTCCTCCACTTCCCGGGACGGCAAGACGATGATCCTCAAGATTGCGGGTCCTGGGGATGTGATGGGATTGAGCGCAGTTCTTGCCAATGTTCCACATGAGGTGACCGCCGAAGCGATTGAGCCTTGCCAGGTGAAAACCGTCCGCAAACAGGAGTTCATTGATTTCCTGGGCCGACACGGTATCGCCAGCATGCACGCTGCGCAGGCTCTTTCAGGCGAATATCTCACGGTATTCCATGATGCCAAGCGCCTGGCGTTGTCGGGATCGGCGGCAGGACGCCTGGCGCGGTTGCTCCTCGACTGGGGCCGCTCCGCTTCAAACGGCAGGCCGGAGATTCGCTTCACCATGGCCCTCACGCACGAGGAAATCGCCAACATGGCAGGCACTTCGCGCGAAACGGTCACGCGGCTGCTCAACCAGTTCCGCCGCGACCAGTGGATCACGATCAAGGGCTCGAGTATGACCATCGTAAAGCCCGATCAATTGGAACGCCTCACCGCCTGAGCCCTCCACAAGGGCCCATCGACTCCCAGCATTTCCGGGCGGCTTTTTTGTATGCCCGTGGTCTTCGCTCTGCGCCCCGATTCACTTCGCCGGATTGAGCCGCATCGATGGACGCAACGGAGTATGATTCCAGCACTTAATTGGGAGGTCCTATCACAGCGCCTCCGACCCACGCTGCGCTCCGTGCCCAACGCGGCCTTCCTGAAATTTTGCCCGCATTCACGACTCTTAAAAATGCCGTAGAATTGCCCCGCCTATGTCGACATTTCTCTTGATCCACGGCGCTTGGCATGGCGGCTGGTGCTGGCGCAAAGTTGTTCCATTGCTCCAGGCAAAGGGGCACACCGTCCTCGCTCCAGACCTGCCTGGGCATGGAGACGACAAAACCCCCACGGCACAGGTGACGTTGAATCTCTACGCCGATCGCATCCGCCGGATCGCCAGTTCGCAGCCTGAGCCCGCCATTCTCGTCGGCCATAGCATGGGCGGCTCCGCCATCACACAGGCCGCGGAGAATTGCCCCAGCATGGTCCGAGCGCTCGTGTACATGTGCGCTTTTCTGCCGCGCAACGGCGACTCGCTGACCACCTGGGCAAGTCAGGATTCGGAGAGCCTGGTGGTGAGCACCAACATGATTCGTCTGGCCAAAGGAGTCGTTGTGATGAAGCCCGAGGCCGTTCACGAAGCGTTTTACGCGATGTGTCCCGACGAAGACGCCGAGTTTGCCCGATCTCGCCTCGTGCCTCAGTCCACCCAACCCTTTCACACGCCGGTCGTCACGACACCCGCGCGCTGGGGCGCCATTCCGCGCTACTACATTGAATGCAATCGCGACCGCGCTCTCACCCTCCCGACGCAGAAAGAGATGCAGAAGCATTCCCCATGCCGGCAGGCGTTCACAATCGATACGGATCACTCCCCTTTCTTCTCCGCTGTGGAAGAACTCGTGGACATACTTGTGCGGATCGGAAGGCTTGTATAGGATCGCGCCCCTCTTCAGATCAGAAGAGAATCAATGGACGAAGATGAGCTTCAACGCGTGGGGCCGTTGCGAGCCCTTCAGAACAAGGAACGCGATTCAATGGAGACCCGCCTGAGCCGCCAGGTATCGCTCGGCAAGCCGCGTTGGCGCCCGGGACGATCGCGCTCAGAGGTGCGCTGCGATCTGCTCCGCATCTTTTGTTGGGCTGATGGGCACGGGTTCGCGCAGCGTCAGCACGGGGCACCGCGCATGGGCCAGAACGCGGTAGACTGTCCGGTCGCGGGTCAGGTTTTGCAGAGTTGAGCGATGTGTGGAACCGAGAACAATCAGGTTCGCGTTCAGGTCTGCTGAAGCTGCGAGGATTTCGATGGCGGGGTGGCCGTGCGCAACCCGTGCTTCGACTTGCCCCGAGCAGCCTCTTGCGTCATTCGCAATCTGCGAGGCCAGAATGTGAAGCTCCCGCAGCATTGCCAAATCCTGGCCTGATCCGAGCGCGCCCGCCTCTGCCTCGTAGCCCCGCGGCATAACGTGCAGTAAGACCAGTTTGGCATGATGACTGGCGGCGATCTGGCAGGCAAGCGCGGCGCTCGGGCGAGAGGTCTCGCCCAGCGTGGTGGCGTGCAAAACGACCCTCTGAGGATCGCTGCTCTCCACCGGGAGATGAGCCTCGGGTCCCACGGTCATGACCGGGAGGTTGACCGAGCGCAGCACTTGTTCTGCCACGGAGCCGAGGAGCAGCTTGCTGATCTTGCTCCGGCTCCGGGTCCCAAGAAAAACGCAATCGGCCTGAAACTGCCGGCTGCAGGCGGCGATCTGCTGCGCCGCGCTGCCTTCGCGCACCAGCATGTCGCACAGGATATTTCTTTTGCGTGCCAGCCTGCGCCACGGCTCCAGCGCCACGGTAGCTGATTCAATCGCGCTCGTCGGGTCGTAATACGGCATGCCGATGGGATCGATCGCCATACCTCCGCCTGCCGGCAGCACGTGCAGAAGGATGATTCGGGCGGTACTTTCCGTCGCTTCACGGAGAACAAATGGCATCAGTCGATCCAGGTCGTTCAGATCGGTGGCCACCAGAATTACGGGCAACCGCGTGCCGCTTTCCATGCCTGATTCCTGCATGGCTCTTACCTCGTACCCGCAAGGTTGCCATTGAACTCATTGCGCAGATGTGCCATGCGGCACCCCAAGAAGTGATCTGGATCACCATGAGGAGGCGCCTGGAACGGCGACATCTCCCTCTGCCTGGAAGATTAGACGAGCCGAACTCGGGCTGAATCCTATCTTCCCGGCATCTTTCGCGGGCATTTTTATAGGTTTCTTCATTGCATCTTTATTTGATTTCCAACTATGTTGGGGAATGGAAAACCACACCCACACTTTCCATTCGTCACGCCACCCAAAGAAAAAATAATCAGCTGTGCGTTCCTACGCGCCCGCTTTTCTTCACCCACTCAAGAATTTTCAGGGCGCGCAACCGGACAACTTTACTCACATTTTCTGGAGGACAGGCAGATGCTGTATCGAGGTACTCGAAGTGTATTCATCGTGTTCCTGCTGATGATCTCCGGGCTGCTTGCAGCGCCGGTCAACAGTTTTGCCCAGACATTTCGCGGGGGCATCAACGGCACCGTCATGGATCAGTCGGGGGCAGTGTTGCCGGGTGCAGCCATTGAAGCCGTTGAAGT
>DATKPJ010000033.1:0-78959 GCA_035524195.1 Occallatibacter sp. | reverse complement strand
AAGACTCTACCACAAGGCGCCCTTCCGTTCTCGCCCCGGCGATGTCCTCTCCGTCGTTGCATCTCGAACCGGCTACAGCAAAATCCTCACCGATAACTACGTCTCCCAGGGCAAGCCCGTCTGGCGCGCCGGATCGACTCTTACCGGAAGTTACTCCCTGCGAGCTTCTCCGGGTAACTACCTGAGCCTCGGCTTGAGTTATGACTACGGGCCGGCCATAACGCCGCGCGTCCCCAACGCACTCAACTTCATCGCCAACTGGACATTGTTTTTCTAAAGCGCCAGCGGCAGTTCCAGCACCCAGAAGCCGAAGAAGTTCACAATCGTCGGCGTCAGCGTGTCGCCCGCGCCCTTAAACGCCTGCAGCATCACCATGCCATAGGCATACACGTTCCCGCAGCTCAGCGTGCGCAGCGCCAGGGCAGCGCGATCCGCCCGCTTCGCACCCAGGTTCTGGCCCACCAGTGTTGCCGCCGCATTGCGTGTCGGCTTGGTGGCTCGTCGACGCAAAAACAGGAGGGGCGCGATCTGCAATTTCTCCCGCCGGGCGACGTCTTGGGAGCTTCTACCCTGCCTCATTTGCCGATTAATTCTTCCAAACGCGCACAATTAAAGCATCACAGCACACTAGAAGCTAGGGAGCTGGGAGCTTAAAGCTGACAGCTTAAAGCTTTTGCTGAGAGATATTTGCGGATAAGTCCTTTGCTGAGAAATATTTAGGCGAGGGTAAAGGCGCTAAAGGCAGCAACATACTTGCGTCATCATGACAGAAAAGAAAGGATTTGCAAGGGGGCGGACGAGGAACCCCGAGGGCTTGACCGTGGTCCAGCACTCGGGGTTACGTGTGATTTAGGAGGTAATGTGGCTCCTACCTGCTGCAGGTCGGCTTTTGGCGCGGCTGCAGCCACATTTGCAAGTCTACCTTCGATTCTTGTGGCGCGGTTTAGCGTCTGGTCCGAAAATTGGGATTAGGAGCAGATTCGCGATGACCGAAGCCCAGCAAGCCAACTTTGAAAATGAGATTCTTCGCGCTGCTTTTTCTGCTGACAGAGCCGTAAGCACTTGCAGAATCAGACTCGCGGGCATCGGCGAACACTTAGAGACCCTAGGCCGCGCTCTCCAAGAGCATCCCGAGGAGGTTACGCGGCTCCCTGAATCTCAAAGCATCCATGATTACCGCGAAGAGTTGAATACCTGTGACAGCGAGAAGATAATCAACCTTTGCAAAGAGTTGCGCTTCCTCATCGACAAAGCCAAAAGTGCGGAAAAACGTAAGGAGATGCTTATTTCTGGAGCTTTCTTTTCCCGTGATTCTGGCGGTTCTTAGAATGGATTTGCAAGAGGGCCTTATCGAGACTTGCAGCGCCATCCAGGCCCCGGATGATCAAGTGTGCCAATGTCATATCTCTGCACACGGCCAATAATCTCTAGACGTTCCAAAGAATCGGCAGTCTCGTCAACAGACATTCTGAGCCTTTCTGCAATATCCTCGGTCCCGTAAATCCCGCTGTTTCCTTCACAGAGAAGCTTCATTTCCCCAAGAACCTTCTTGTCGATCTTTGCCTCACGCTTTGCTTTGCGGCCTTCTTTTAAATCCTCCCAACTTGGAACAAACCACTTGAACGTACCACCCACAACACCACCCACGAATCCAGCGGAGCCGGAAACAACCAAATTCCAGATGTTTGTCATGGATGGGGATTATAGAGATGTTTGGAAAAAAGATCGGTGATAATCCACGCACATACATAAAAGCCCCGGTTCCCGCCGAGGCTTTTATCACAACTCTCTTGCGCGTGGAGCGCTCCAAAAAATCTTCGCATGGAGTGTCCTTGGATGCAAGATAAATTGCGAACCAAACTTAAGAAGAAGGTAGACCAGTCACGCCGAGAATTGCTGCGGTTGATCGATACAACTCCTCGATATTCTGTTCAACAACTTCGCGAGATGAAAAGGTCACTAGAGCGTCAAAGGCTTGAAGATCGCCTTGCTCCAGCACGCCTCGACTCTTCAAAGCCTCGACCAATCCGGCGTAAATCACCGTCTGGTGCTTGAACATCTCGATTATCAATCGATGCTCATCTAGGGTCATAGCGAACCCTCCCCGTGGATTCGATATGACTATACACGGCGCTTTCCTCGACCCTGCCGCTTCTTAGAATGGCCTCGCAGCGGTTTTGCCCGTCAATTCTGCGTAGGTGACAGCAACGTAAGTTCCGCGAAGAGTCCGCCTCAACAGGCTCCGAATAATGGAATGGATTGGGTTAGTCAAGTAACTTTTCGCCCAATTTCTCCCGACGGGCGACGTCTCGGGAAGCTTCTACCCTGCCTCATTTGCCGATTAATTCTCCCAAACGCGCATAATCAAAGCATCACAGCACACTGGAAGCTAGGAGCTGGGAGCTTAAAGCTGACAACTTAAAGCTTTTGCTGAGAGATATTTGCGGATAAGTCCTTTGCTGAGAAATATTTAGGCGAGGGCAAAAATGCTAAATAATTGAAAGTAGGATATTTACGCCCAGCGATAGGAGCTAAAAGCCGAAAAGATGCCTTCTAACTCCTTTGTTGAGAAATATTTGCGGATAAGTCCTTTGCTGAGAAATATTTAGCGCAACGCAAAGTCGATAAGTCAATTGTAATGAATAATTTACGTCAAGACCCCCCCCGGGGGGGGATTGGAGGAAGGGGGGTACGGACCGGGGACATAGCTGACATGTTGGGACAGGCTGGCGACGCGGGCGGGGGCATGCCGCAACTCCATCCGCCTGGACGACCTCATCATGAGTCCGCGCCTACCCTTTGCCGCCGTTTCGGCATCCTATTGTTCCTGACATGCCTGCCGTGCGACCCGCATCCCGCAGGCACGAAGGAGGCACTATGGCAGCGGCAAAGAAATGCGCAAACGCAGCCTGCAGCTGCGTTCCGCCCAAGAATTCCAAGTACTGCAGCCCCCACTGCGAAGGAATCGGAACCAAAACCGAAATCATCTGCCTTTGCGGGCACGCCGACTGCGGCGGAAACGTGAAGTAATCATCCAGAATCTGAGGTGTGGCACATTTCATCGCGTTACCATGCCGTACGGTCAAGGTTTCAGATCGATACGTGAACCTGTGCCTCACTCCACTCAGCGTCTCTGCATCACCCTTTCCGCTCATCCCGGCATCTTATTCCTGCATATACGCCGGCCGCGGTACGGACCGGAGAGCTACTGGAGAGGATTGAATTCATGGCGGATACAAAGAAATGTGCGAACGCGGCCTGCAGCTGCGCGGCTACCAGAGACTCAAAGTATTGCAGCCCTCACTGCGAGGGAGTTGCCGACAAAACTGAAATTGTCTGCCAATGCGGCCATCCGCAATGCCGGGGTAATGCATAAAGACAAATAAGCTTGAAGAGAACATGGCCACTCCTGACCCTTTGAAGGATCGAGAGTGGCCATTTTGAACTGAAACGCGGCTACTCCTCTTCTTCTTCAACCGGCCGCTTGGCGTTAGCGAGAATCTTCTCCGCCACCAGTTGCGGCACGATGTCATAGTGATGCATCTCCATGCGGTAGCTGCCCTTGCCCTGTGTCATGGAAGTGAGCAGCGTGCCGTAGGTCAACATCTCGGCCATAGGAACTTCTGCGTTGATCACGGTCGTCCGTCCCTTGGATTCCATGCCCTGCACACGCCCGCGCCGGCTGTTCAAATCGCCCATCAGCGTCCCGGCGAATTCATCCGGAGCCTCGATCTCCACCTTCATGATCGGTTCCAGCAGGCACGGCTTCGCCTGCTCCATGCACTTGCGGAAAGCAATCCTGCCGGCCATCTTGAACGACATTTCGTTCGAGTCGACGTCATGATAACTGCCGTCGTAGACCGTGACTTTGAAATCGACTACCGGATAGCCGGCGAGGTAGCCGCGCGCGGCTGATTCAACAATCCCTTTCTCGACTGCCGGAATGAAGTTTCGCGGAATGGCGCCGCCAAACACCTCGTTCGCGAATTCGAACCCGCCGCCACGCGTCAGCGGCTCCATCCTGATCCTGCAGTCGCCGAACTGGCCATGCCCGCCGGTCTGCTTCTTGTGCCGCCCCTGCGCATCGGCCTTGCCGCGGATCGTCTCTCGATACGGCACCTTGGGCGCTTTCAGAGTCACTTCTGCGTGATATCGCTTTTTCAACCTCGAAACAATCGTCTCAATATGCGGCTGTCCGGCTCCGGCAAGCAGAAACTCGTTCGTCATCGGATCGCGATAGAAACGGATGAGCAAATCCTCTTCCATCAGCTTGTGGATGGCCGGTGCCAGCTTGTCTTCGTCCGCGCGGCTCTTCGGCTCGATCGCGTAAGTCATTGCCGGTTCAGGCAGCGCAGCCAGCTCCACCTGAATGTCAGCGCCCTTTTGGCCCAGCGTGTCGCCCGTCAGCGTGTCGCGCAGCTTGGCCACCGCTCCCAGATCGCCCGCGTGCAGTTCAGGAACTTCAACTGCCTTACGCCCCTGCATGATGCTCAGGTGGCTCAGCCGTTCCTGTCCGCGCCGGGTATAGTTCTCGAGCGTCGCATCGTTCTTCACCACGCCGCTAATCACTTTGAAGAAGCTGATTCGTCCCGCAAACGGATCGGTCATCGTTTTGAAAACCACCAGCCCTGCCGGCTCGCTGTCGTCCACTTTGCGGAACGAAACGCCGGTCTCATTCGAAGCACCGCCGCTTGCCGCGACGGCCTGCATCTCCGGCGACTTAACCGGAATCGGAGCGCGTTCAACCGGTGAAGGCGAATAGACCTTGATGAAATCAAGAAGATGATCGGCAGCCATGTTGGCCAGGCCGCTGGTAAAGAGGACAGGGAAGATGCGGTCTTCCCGGATGGCTTCATGCAGAGCCGTGATCAGGTGTTGCTCGGGAATGGTGCCCTGGGCGAAGAACTCCTCCATCAGCTCGTCTTTGCCCTCGGCGACCAGTTCCACCAGCGCCTCATGCGCCGCCTTGGCCTGTGCCGCCAGAGCCGCAGGAATCTCGCCGGTGATCTTGCCGCGGCCATCACCCCCAGGCGTGTAGTAGAACGCCTCCATCGTCACCAGGTCCACGACGCCGTGGAAGCCCTGAGCGTCGGAAATTGGCATCTGTACCGGTACGCAACTGCGTCCCCATCGGTCATGCAGATCATCAATCAAGGCGCTCAAACCTTCGCCCCCGCCTGCTTTTGGATGGTCCATCTGATTGACCACCACGACGCGGGGCACATTCGCTTCTTCGGCATATCGCCACACCCGCTCCGTGACTGGTTCCACACCGCTTTGCGCGTTAACGACCACCACGGCCGACTCCACCGGCAACAGCGCTGCGCGTGCCTCGTGACTGAACATATGAAAGCCAGGAGTATCGATGAAATTGATCTTGACGCCTTGCCACTCGGCAAAAGCTACGGCGTTCTGCATCGTGCCGCCGCGCGCTACTTCTTCTTCGTCATACGCGGTCACAGCCGAGCCGTCTTCAACACGGCCTTGGTTCGGGGTTGCTTTAGCGGCATGCAGCAGAGCGGAAATCAAGGTAGTCTTGCCGCTGTGCGCATGCCCCACTACAGCTACGTTGCGGATCTCACTTCCCTGGTACGTTTTCATTTGGTTCCTCCTGGCCACCCGCCGTGGAACTGGCCGCCCTCGGCCTCCCACAAGCATGGTGTTCTGTTCTCGCGCCCGTTCAGGCGCAAAGTCGATAAGGTCTGATTTGTCTGAGGATTCCCGAGGCACACAGAACCCACCGAGGCGTCCGCCACGACGTCAGAGGTTCCGAATTGCCGGGCTCCAGGGCCCAGTCTGCCGTCTTCCTCGTCCATCAAGAGGGTCTCCGGCAGGCGCCCGGCAGGTGCCGTGAAATTGAATGCACCGGGCGTCTTCCTTAAGAAAACGGATGCTATCACACGAAGTGCATGAACGTCCTGTGACTCGACGCACGTGTTCCCATATTCCGTTTCAAGTCCATGGATTGCACTGGTTTGTGTTAAATTCGCCGTATCCCCGGTTTTCCACGACCCCGCGCAACTTCACAATCTTCTTGACGCACTTCTCATGAGGACGCCGATGTCCACTCCCGTCGAGACTTCCGGACAAACGGCTCCAGCGTTGGACTCCCCGGACCCGCGCATCGGCGAATCGGCCGTGCGCAAGGCGGCTTGCCGCCTGCTTCCGATCATCGGCATCGGGTACGGTCTGGCCTTTATGGACCGCGTCAACATTAGCTTTGCTGCCTTGCGCATGAACAGCGACCTCCATTTCAGCGCCACCGTGTACGGGCTCGGGGCCGGTCTGTTCTTCATCGGCTACGCAATCTGTGAGGTGCCGTCGAATCTGCTCATGCTGCGTTTCGGTCCGCGCCGCTGGTTGGCGCGCATCATGCTCACCTGGGGCGTTCTCGCCATGGCCATGATGTTCGTGCGTACTCCGCTCGAGTTCTACGCAGTACGGTTGCTCCTCGGTATTGCCGAGGCAGGTTTTTTCCCCGGCGTCATCTACTACCTCACCCTCTGGTTCCCGGCAAGTGTGCGAGCGCGGGCCGTCAGCCGCTTTTATATCTCCTTTCCTCTTTGCTCCACGGTCATGGGCTCGGTTGCGGGGTGGCTGATGGGGCTCGATGGCCGATTGGGTCTCTCCGGCTGGCAATGGCTTTTCCTGCTCGAAGGCCTGCCTGCAGCGTTGTTCAGTTTCGTCATCCTGAAAATGCTCCCGGACGGCATCCCTCAGGCTCAGTGGCTCACGACGGCAGAAAAATCGTGGCTGCAATCGCGCTTGGATTCCGATAATCAACGGGCTCATCTCGGGCAAACCGTCGGGGTCATGAAAGCGCTCTTCTCGCTCAAGGTCTGGATGATCGGTGGGTTCTTCTTCTTCGCTCTTACCTGTTCCTACGCCTACAATTTTTCGGCCCCTGCCATTCTGCAGAACGCCACTGGCTGGAGCGTCGCGCAAGTCGGCTACACCGTAGCCATTTTTGGCCTGTTCGGCGCGGTCAGCATGCTCGCCAACAGCGCGCATTCCGACCGAACCGGCGAGCGCTCCCTGCATTGCATCGTGCCCTGTCTGCTGATGGGAGCGGCTTTTCTGGTGTCAAGCTATGCCCGCCAACCCTGGGTAGTCGTCGTCTCGCTTGGAGTCAGCGTCGCTGCATTTACCGCCATACTTTGTCCGGCCCTGGCGGTTCCTACCCAGTTTCTGGCTGGTCGCGCCTGCGCTGCGGGTGTCGCGGCCATGAACACAATTACCATGTTCAGCGGATTCGTAGGTCCCTATTGGATGGGCGTGATGAAAGACGCTACTGGAACCTATCAGCAGGGATTACGCGGTCTCGTCATTCCCAGTCTTGCCGCGGCGGGAATGATGTACCTTTTGACGCGAAGTTTGAAGCGCCAGGAGCGTCTGAATGGATACCTGGTCATCGAATCCGCGGATTAGCTCAATCCACCGGATGAGCTTTGTCTTGTTCGAATCTCTTCACCGAAGAAGAGTCAGCAGGCTTGAATAATCGTCGGTCCATAGATGGACGTTCGGTTCTTCTCTGGGCTTGTGGACCCGCACTCCCACATCCGGCAGCCGGAAAAATCCCGGGTTATCGGTCAGCACCATCCAGGTGGACGAGAACTCTCCCTTTGCGTCGTTGGGTGGATTGGTCACCCGCATCGCATTCATCCCAGCCGCTCTTGCCAGCAGCGCAATCTCCGGTTCAAGATCGACATGCTGATTGGAGATGTGAAATGCGAGGATGCCGCCCGGAGTCAGGTGTCTCTTATACAGCGCGACCGCCTGCGCCGTGAGCAGATGCAGCGGAATCGCGTCGCCGGTAAATGCATCGATGACGAGCACATCGAACTTCTGCGGAGCCTCGCGCGCCAGCGAAGTGCGCGCATCGCCTTCTACGACGCCGATCTGGGCTTGGGAATCGCGCAAATACGTGAACAGGTTTTGCGCGATCGGCATCACGGCCGGATTGATCTCGTAGAACTTAATTGTGTCTCCTGGCTTTCCATAGGCTGCGATCGTTCCCACGCCAAGACCGATTACGCCAATGTTCCGTGGTCGCCCGGAACAACACTTGCGTAGCGCGAGCCCCACGCCTGAATCCTCGGCATAGTAGGTGGTCGGAACATGGCGCAGTTCGGGCGAGAAAATCTGCGTTCCATGCTGAATCGAGCCGTTGGTTAGAGTGCGTACCATGGCCCCCGGATGCGATAGTGTTTGCCGCACGCGCAAACTCCCGTAGAAGTTCCTTTCTGCCAGAGGAGTATCGCGCCGATAGGCAATATGCAGGAACACGATCAGCGCGATCATCAGGATGCTTGCCGCAGACCACAGCAGACGCTGGCCCCAATGGCCGTGCCATGTGACGGCAAGAGCCAGCAGCGCGGTGACAAGGAAAGTGATTGTCAGATCGTAGTTGAACGAGAAAATGAGCGGGGAAGCAATTCCGATGAGGAATGTACCGATGGCGCCACCGGCTGCGAACAGCAGATAGAAGAGTGTCGACTCAGAATTGCGCACAGGGCGCAGCGCGTATGCCTCCGTGTGGCAAAACAGGCAGGAGATGAAGACCTCGATGAGGAAAAACGAGATTCCGATGCGTAATGGCAGCGAGACGTCAACATGCGAGAGCATGTAGCCAAGCCCTGCGAGCATGACGACGAGGAAACGCGTCACAATTGCCCGCGGAAATGAGCCGGGAAATTGGAACGCAAGAATCAGCGTGAGCAGGTAAACAGCCAGCGGCAGAATCCATAACAGCGGAATGGCCGCGATATTTGCGGTGATATAGCTCGTCACCGCAGCCAGTTGCATGGCCGCACCCATCGGCAAGAGCAGCCAAAGAATCTTGTGCGCCAGGGTTGCATGGGCCGCACCAGTTTCGTCCTGAGTCTTGATTCGCGCGCCGCGGAGTGTTGATCGCCGGGCCTTCCAGGTGAGGATGCCCGATAGGAGAGCGAATACTGAGAAGCCGCTGCACCACACAACCCTCTGCACTTCGTTCGTCAAAAACGGCTCAAACAAAGTCGGATAGAGCGCGAGCGCCAGCAGGGAAGCGAGGTTCGAGAGGGCATAAAGGCGGTACGGGATCTTGCCCGTCTCCATTCGCGCCATCCACACCTGCAAGAGGGGGCTGGTCGCACCAAGCGCCAGAAAGGGAAGTCCAATGGAGATGCTGAGGCCCGCAAGTATCGATGCGAATGGATGATCCGGGTTGAGGTAAATCGGATGCGCTGACCAGGCGTATGCGGCTGCGATGGCGAGCAACAGTAAGGTGAAATGCACCACCCAGTGCGAACGCTGGGCCAGCCAATGCGCATAGAGATACGCGATCAGAAGCGCCGTTTGAAAGAAAACAAGACATGTAATCCAGACCGCGGATGAGCCACCAAAGATCGGCAGCAACTGCTTGGCAGCAATGGGTTCCACAAGAAACAGCAGAAAAGAGGCGAGAAACACCGCGCCTCCAAAAAGCCATCTCGAATGGGTCATGCCAACCTCAACTTGTCGTGCAAGATCTCCATTGTGTCTGTTCGCCCAGGCTCACGTCTATGACGTGCGTTTCATCTCGATTGAGCAGGGAATTATCAGGAAGCCAACGACCACTAGATTGCCGCTTCAGCCGGCAGAATCTCATCCACATCCACCCATTGCGTAGGGTATTTGCCGGTGTAGCACGCAACGCAAAATCCGCGGTCGCCGCCGCAGCTCTTAAGCAGGCCCTCAAGCGAAAGATAAGCGAGTGAGTCCGCTTCAATAAAACGCCGGATTTCTTCGACGGATTTATTCGCGGCGATCAGGTCGCGTTTGCTCGGCGTATCGACGCCATAAAAGCATGGCGAAATGGTTGGCGGGCAGCTAATGCGCAGATGAACTTCCTTTGCGCCCGCGCCTCGCACCATGCGCACGATTTTGCGGCTTGTCGTTCCGCGAATGATCGAGTCATCGATGAGGACGACGCGCTTGCCTTCAAGTAGATTGTGCACCGGGTTAAGTTTCAACCGCACGCCGAAGTCGCGCACGCGCTGCTCAGGCTCGATGAAGGTGCGGCCCACGTAGTGATTGCGAATGAGCCCGAAGCGAAACGGGATTCCGGATTCCTCCGCATAGCCCAGCGCCGCCGTGACGCCCGAATCCGGCACCGGGACCACCACGTCTGCGGTTACACCGGATTCGCGCGCAAGCTGGCGCCCCATCTGGTCGCGGCTTTCCTGCACCCAGCGTCCGAAGATGCGCGAGTCAGGCCGTGCAAAGTAGACATGCTCGAAGATGCAGTTGGATTGGGGTACGCCGGTCGAGTACTGGCGGCTTGTGACGCCGTCTTCGGTCACCATGACAAGTTCGCCGGGCAGCACATCTCGTTCAAACTCGGCGCGAAGCAGGTCGAAAGCGCAGGATTCCGAAGCGAAGACAATCGTGTCGGCGCCGTCAGGATTCTTGATCCGTCCCATCGAAAGCGGGCGGAAGCCGCGCGGGTCGCGGGCCGCAAAGATCCGGTCGCGGGTCATCATCACGATCGAAAATGCTCCCTCAACCTGCGACAGCGAATCGGCGATGCAGTCCACCAGCGTGCCCGCCTTAGAATGCGCGATGAGCTGGACGATGATCTCAGAGTCAGACGTGGTCTGAAAATAGGCACCCGCGCGCTCCAGCCGCGAGCGAAGGTTGCCCAGGTTGACCAAATTCCCGTTGTGCGCAATTGCAATGAGGCCCTTGGTCGAGTCAACGCGAATCGGTTGCGCATTCAGCAGTGCCGAATCGCCCGTCGTAGAGTAGCGCGTGTGACCGATCGCCATCTGTCCGGGGAGCTTTAAGAGAACTTCGTCCGTAAAGATCTCTGAAACCAGCCCCATGCCTTTGATATTGGCCAGATGCTGTCCGTCCGCTGTGGCGATGCCCGCCGATTCCTGGCCTCGATGCTGCAGTGCGTAAAGCCCGAGATACGCCTGGCGGGCAGCGTCGGGATGACCGTGAATGGCAACGACGCCGCATTCTTCACGGAGCTTGTCATCGTCGAGCCGCGATCTTGTTGATCGAGCCGCACTCTTCTGGTGTGTCGAGGAGAGATCGGCGGTTGCATCCACGATTCCCTTCACTCCCTGGAAAAGAATGCGCATTATTGGAACACCTCGCTGTGAAGGCTGGCCTCGAGCGAACTGGCCCAGATTGTGCGGAGTTCCTGAAGCGAAGCAGAGATAAATGTCTGCTTGTCAACGGAGATCTCCAGTCTGTCTCCGCCGACCGTGCCGATGCGCGCGGTGAGGCAGTTGAACTCGCCGGCAAGTTCCTCGATTGCAGGCAGACTCCCATGAGGGGCGGTCAGAATCATCGTCGACGCAGGTTCAGCGAACAAGCCAAACATAGGATACGCAAGGAGCGACTGGTCCTGCTCCATCCTTGCGCCAATCCCCTTGGCGAAGGAAGCCTGCGCAAGTGCCACGGCAATGCCTCCATCGGAAAGATCGCGAGCCGAGTGAATCAATTTGCGATCCCCCAATACCGTCAGTAAACGGTGCAGATCATGTTCCGCATCCAGATCGAGTTGAGGCGGCTTGCCCCACACTTCGCCAAGAATCGTCATTGCGTATTCTGAAGAGCCAAAGGCAATCAAAGCTGCGCTCGCCTCTGATTCAGTGGCATCGGCTTGTTCCTTGACTCTCGGTTCGCGTTCCAGGGCGGGAAGAACGTACTGGCTAATCGGCGGAGGAATGACGGGCACATCAAGGTTCGGCTCCGGATCCTGACCGCGCGGAATGGGCCACACCAGAATGATTGCGTCGCCGGCTTTCTGAAATTCAGCCGGCACAGCCTTCGTTACATCGTCGAGAATTCCTACAATCCCAATCACCGGCGTGGGATAAATGCCTTCGCCGCGCGTCTCGTTATAAAGGGAGACATTCCCGCCCGTAATCGGTGTACCGAGCTTCGTGCAGGCTTCTGCAATGCCGTCGATCGCAGCCGAAAGTTGCGCCATGATTTCCGGTTTCTCGGGATTGCCGAAGTTGAGGCAATTCGTCGCTGCAACCGGAGTTGCTCCGGTCGATGCGACTTTGCGCACGCACTCCGCAACAGCATGCATCGCGCCCAGCTTGGGATCGAGATAGCACCAGCGTCCATTCCCATCGAGCGCCATGGCGAGACCCTTCTCGTGGCCCGGATTTCCGGTTCCCTTGATACGCATCACACCCGCTTCGCCGCCCGGACCCTGCAACGTATTTGTCTGCACCATGGTGTCGTACTGCTCATGCACCCAGCGCTTCGAGCACACATTTGAACTGGCGAGCAGCTTCTTCAAGTCAGCCGTGAAATCGCGGTCCTTGCCCATCTCGGCCAATGCCGGGTCGGTCGGGTCCAACGGCACGGGCGCATGCCACTCGCCCACCGGGCGGTGGTAGAGTGGTGCATCATCCGTCAGCGACTGGTTGGGAATATCGGCAACCAGCACGCCATGATGGCGGATTCGCAGTCTCGGTTCCGGCTCAACGGTCCCGACAATCACCGCATCCAGTCCCCACTTTGCAAACACTCGCAGCACTTCGTCTTCGCGGCCTTTTTCGGCCACGAGCAGCATCCGTTCCTGGCTCTCAGAGAGCATGATCTCGTAAGCGCTCATGCCGGTTTCGCGCTGCGGAACAAGGTCGAGTTCAACATCGAGACCCACCCCGCCGCGCGCGCCCATCTCGCAGGTCGAACAGGTGAGACCCGCAGCGCCCATGTCTTGAATGCCGACAATCGCGCCCGTCTTCATGGCTTCGAGGCATGCCTCCAGCAGAAGCTTTTCCATGAAAGGATCGCCCACCTGGACATTCGGCCTCTTCTGTTCCGACCCTTCTTTGAACTCTTCGCTGGCCATCGTTGCGCCGTGGATGCCATCACGCCCCGTCTTCGCCCCAACATAAATGACTGGATTGCCGGTGCCCGTAGCCTTTCCATAGAAGATCTCGTTCTTGCGCACCATACCCAGCGCAAAGGCATTCACCAGGGGATTTCCACTATAACAAGCTTCAAATTTGGTTTCGCCGCCCAGGTTGGGAACTCCAAAGCAGTTTCCGTATCCCGCAATGCCGCTCACCACTCCTTCGACGATCGAGTGGTTCCGTGTCACGAGGTCCGGCTCCACGCCAGGTTCCGGCCGGATCGGACCGAACCGCAACGAATCCATCACCGCCAGCGGCCGGGCGCCCATCGTGAAAATGTCGCGCAGAATACCGCCAACCCCAGTTGCAGCTCCCTGATACGGCTCAATATAGCTGGGATGGTTGTGGCTCTCGATCTTGAACGCGCAGGCCCATCCGTCGCCGACGTCGATAATGCCGGCATTCTCGCCCGGTCCCTGGACAACCCGGTCGCTCTTTGTTGGTAGGCGCTTCAAATGCACCCTGCTCGATTTATACGAGCAGTGCTCGCTCCACATCACGCTGTAAATTCCAAGTTCAGTGAGGGATGGGACACGACCGAGCGCAGAAAGGATGCGTTGGTATTCGTTCGCGGTGATGCCATGCTGTGCCAGGAGCTCCGGCGTGACCTTGACCGGATCGGGAACGACTGCAGAGGAGGAACTGGTTATCACGATTGTCTCCATTGTCGCATGGGATCGGCTTGCCGGGCTCGCGGCGATGATGTGGAAACTTCCAATGCGACGGCAGGGCGGAGGGGCACCCCGGCAGACGGTCTCCGCCTTGCCTGGAGGCATTTCATGGGCACACACTCTCGGGTTGGGCTAGGCAGCAGGTGGCGCAGGTGGCGAATGTGGCCGCAAATGAACACGCAGGTTCTCTTTCGCATGAAGTGCTGCGATAAGCAGGCCGGGCGCCATTGCCAGAGCTCGCGAGAGGCTGGTGCGTACGATTTTGATGGTCTTCCGGCGGCCATGAAAGACACGCCACTGTATAAGGACGTACTCAAGAAAGACTCGCCAGCGCGGAAAATCCTTTGATTTGAGGTAAACGCGGGAACGCTCAGCCGTCGACCCAATATCCCGAGCGTCAATGAGTCGCATCTCAGCTGACCGTTCGTGTAGTTTCGTTCCAGGATATGGATAAAAAATGGACGGGGAGATATCCAAAGGATCACAAGCGCGGGCAACGGCGCTGGTTTCAATTGCTTCAGCGGAAGTTTCGGTGGGCACGCCGATAAGGATGTAAAGAGTTACGGCGATTCCCTGTTGACGCGCAATGGCGCAAAACTTGATCAGCTCGTCGTTCGTGTACGGTGGACGATTCAAGATCTCCCTGCGGACCCGCTGAGAGCCCGATTCGAGACCAACGTTGAGGATGAGCAAATTGGCGCGACGGAAAGCAGTCAACAACGCGACGACATTCTCTTCCTGCTGAAATAAAGATCCGGTCACAGCAAGGTTGGCGCGGAAAGCAATAGGTCTTCCACGTGCCTCGTTGAACGCGGCGAGAGCGTTGGCAAGCTGCAGTGCCCAGGAAATCGACGCGCCAATGGTTTCAATTTCGAGATAGATTGAGGTTGTCTCAGGGAACCGCCGGAGGATCGTCTCGATTTCCGCCAAAATGTTCTCGGGAGAACGAAAGCGTACGTAACGACCGGACTGTACACGACGAAGCGCATGATTGGAGCAGTATGTGCACGCATACGGACATCCGCGCCCAACAACGACCCGGAAGGACCGATCCTTCGGATTGATCCATCGTTCCCAATGCCCATAGTTCATCAACGGAAGCCGATCGAGATCGTCGCGAAATGGAGCGGTAGGTGTGCGATCGATCTCGGTTCGGCCGGGAATCTTGATCCAGGTTCCAGGAATGCCTTTAGGCTGCGTGCCAGCGGCGAGAGCGTTGACCCAGGAAACAGCGGCGTCTTCGCCCTCTCCAATGCACACGGCATCGATGGCTGGATGCGCTATGCACTCCTGCGGCCGGATCGTCGAATGTACACCGCCCAGGAGGACAGGAGTCGATGGCTCTAGGGCCTTGACCTCCCCGCAAAGACGGGCAATGAGAGGGAATTGAGTGGTCACCGAGCTGGCTGCAACCATGTCGCAGCCGAAATCGTGCACGATTTCGTGCGCCACTTGGTCCAGCGCGCTGTCGGGACAGACGACCCAACAGCGGACTTCATGCCCGGCGCGTTCAAGGCACGCCGCAATAATGCTCAGGCCAAAAGGAATCTTGTCCCAGCGATCCAGTGGATACTCGACTGTATCGTAATACTCAATCGAAAATAGACACGCGATGCGCGCCACGAGTCACCTCAGGACCGGCCAGATTCGTGGTGGAAACGATTAGGCGAAGTATAGCCTTGTATCACAACAAAGTTGGCCACCCATTAGTTTGAAAGGATGGGTACTTTAGGCAGATTCCTGCATTTTGAAGTCGTGGGGTCCGGAATTCATTCGGAATCATCCAGCAGGCACCTCGCGAGAAGTCGGAAAGGGTGAGAAGGTCACGCTGGCGAATCTTGGCAGGGTGAGAGGCTTACGTGGCGCCCTGCTCAGGCCTATGCGATACTTTTTATGCACCACCTCTCTCCAGCCGGGATGGCGGAACTGGCAGACGCAGCGGACTCAAAATCCGCCGGCCCTTGCGGCCATGGGGGTTCGACCCCCCCTCCCGGCACCAGAGCTAAACTCTCGCTTAATCAATAAGTTATGAAATTGGAAAAACGTGTGTGCCAAATATGTGCCAAGGATTCCCCTTACCGGCATCACTAAATCGATAACAATCCCATGCGGCGTTTACCGTTTGATTAAGTCTGGAAACCATCGAGAAACCCCCGAATAAGGCAAAAGGGTGGAAAGCAGAGACGCGCGATTTTTTCGGCACATAATTCGCACATCGGCGATACACGACACTCCGCGTTCCTGCCGATAGTGTGTGTTGGTAAACATTCGGAACATCCGAGCGACCCGCATACCGGATTGACTCGCCTGAGCGTCTGCAGGAGCGATGGAGCGAGGCGGAAGCTGTCTTCCGCACGCTCTCAGCTCAACATGCTAAGAACATCTTCTATCTGGGACGCATGGGGACACTCGCAGCGCGGCGCGGCGACCGCGTCAGAGCGCTTCAAAGCGCCGAGAAGCTGTGGCGGATCGAAAGGCCTTATCTCTATGGGGTCAATACGTACCGGAGCGCGTGCATCTTTGCTGTCCTAGGAAACAAGGAACGCGCCGTCGCGCTGTTGCGTGACGCAGTTGCTCAGGGATCGGGAACCGAGGACGATCCGGACGCTTATGGATACGGGTTCCTTTACAGCCATTCGATGGATTTGGAGACGCTGCGCGGATACCCCCCATTCGAGGAACTGATCACGCCAGTGGACTGACCTGCTCCATTGCGTGCACAGTGGATATCGATGATCGGCGGTTTCTTGCTTTAGTAGGCCTGTGCCACCCGGTGCCACTGCAGAAGAAGCGACGGCAAGGAGCAGAGGCAAGACTTCGGATTCTGTCTGCGCGCGTTGTAGTAGCACTTGCGCAAGTCAAATTCTGATAAACCGTCAGCAATTCTCAGCGCAATTTTTTCTGATCGGGAGAATAACTGTGAGCTGCCTCACCTCTCTCCTTCGGCGATGAGAACGAATTAGGGCCGTCTCATACTTACGGAACATTTCATTCTGGAACGGCGTTAATATATTGTCGAATCTTTGTGGGCTCGCTCGTACCGGGGCAAATCGACCTTGTGAATAAGCCTGTGCTCGCCTTGCTGGGCAGGGGCAGCGAGTCAGGCGCTCTACGCCACCATTTGCCGGCGTCGCGCAACGGATCGCTTCTCCCGGACAAGTCGAGCGACTTCTTGAGCGAATGCGGCCCGCGCTCAAACGCCGCCGAGAAGCAACCTGCGTTTCGCATCTGCCCGAATCGCCTCTCCAAACCGCATGAATCAAGGAGGCCCATGGACACTGCAATCAATGCTGAATTTGAAGTGCTTCATACTCGCGCACTTTTTCGGCACATTCTGGCCACGATTGCATACCGTGGAGGCAAGATCCTGCGCGATGCCCCAGAAGCCTATCTCTCGTTCCGCGCTGGTGAGACCGCGCGCACCTCTGCACAGATCCTGGCGCACATGGCTGACTTGCTCGAATGGGCGCTTCGCCTTGCTGAGGGTACCGAGCAGTGGCGTGCCGCTTGGCGGCCTGTCGCACCCGGCAACTGGAACAGCGATGTTGCCCGGTTTTTCGACGCGCTGAAACGCCTGGATGCGCTCTTTGCGACAGCGCAGCCCAGCTCCATGACGATCGAAATCCTGTTTCAGGGGCCGATCTCCGATGTTCTCACTCATATCGGGCAACTCGCCATGCTGCGACGGCTGGCTGGGTCGCCGGTCCGGGGAGAAGTTATGATCATCGCCGATGTGGAGATCGGTCGCGTCGGCCCCGACCAGGCTGCGCCCAAGCGCGAGTTCGATTGAGAAATTCCGCGTGAGCAACGAGTCAGGAGAAGAAAATGACCCATTCGTCAGCCGTCCAGCCTAAAAGCATCTCATTGGAAGTCGTTGCTCGCCGCATTGGCCAGCAGGCGAAGGGGCTCGTGTTCATGGCGTTGTGGATCGCGCTGCTCTTTTTGTGCGCGGGCCGCGCTGATTGGATACGAGGCTGGGTCTGCGTTGGCATCTACCTGATCAGCGTAGCGGCCACGGGGATGATTGTGCACCATGCCAACCACAATCTCCTGGAAAGGCGCGCCAAGTGGCAGCACAGGGACACCAAGGGCTACGACAAGATATTTCTGGTGATATTCTTTCCTCTCACCGTAATTCAACCAGCTGTGGCCGGACTTGACGTTGTGCGGTTCCATTGGTCGTCAATGCCGTCTTGGACGATTTTTCCGGCCGCTGGTTTCTTTTTGCTGTCAATGGCGCTTGTGACCTGGACACTGGCCACAAACCCGTACGCCGAAAGCACAGTGCGAATCCAGTTTGACATGGGCCAAAGCGTAATTCACTCTGGACCATATGCCTTCGTTCGTCACCCGATGTACGTCGGTATGATCTTGATGTACCCGGCAACCGGATGGATGTTGGGTTCGACGGCCGCACTGATCGTCGGGATCTTCATGGCGGTCTCGGTGATCGTTCGCACAGCTCTCGAAGACCGGACTCTCCGGAACGAACTGTCCGGCTATGCCGAGTACTCGCTGGTCACGCGCTATCGGCTAATACCCGGAATTTGGTGAGCGATTCGTTTGCCCTGATTGGACAGAGGGCACCACGACACATTCGTGCCTACAAGCCAAATTACGTTCTTCTCGGATTGGCGATAGCGTCAACAGTCACACTCTGGCCCGGGTCGATATGGCTTCAGCTCCATCTGCACGCGCTGACGCTGGCTGCGGCGCTTTTCGTGCTCGGGTGGTCCTTCGGTCCTTGCCTCGCTGCCTATGCTCTCGCGCCAAGAGCCCGGAAACAGGCCGCGCGACGTGCTGTGCTCTTCGCAGGGGGTGTAAGTATCCTTGTCTTCCCGGTACTCGGAGCCACAGATATCGACCTCGAAGGCTTTCTGCTTGAGCCGTTCTCTAGTGTGATGGGCGCCGCGATTGGACATACTCTCGTCACACTGTTTATCGGCCCGTTATTCTTCGGCCGCTTTCTCTGCAGCTGGGGATGCTGGAGGGCCATGATTCTTGAGCTTCTGCCGATCGCGCGCGGCCCGGGACGACGCGGAGGAGTCTGGCGGTTCACACCTTTCGCCGGCTTGATTGCCACTTCAATTGGTGCTGGCGTCCTCTTCTTCGTCTCCACGAAACCAGCGGTCGGTTCCGAGCCGCAAATCAGTCTGTTAGCTCTGCTTATCGCTATCGCTATTTACTACACGACCGCTATCGTGATTGCCTTCGCGCTGCAGGACCAAAGAGCCTATTGCAAGTACCTATGCCCGAGCGCAATCATTTTGCGGCTGACCAGCCGACTGTCGCTGATGAAAATCGGCTCGATACCCGGAAGATGCAATGGCTGTGGAGCTTGCGCACGCGCCTGCCCGATGGATATCGACGGTGAGGCCTTTGCAATCCGAGGCCAGCACATCGCAACCGAGTTACTTATTGAGGCCTGGTGGGATATGCGATGTTTTTCAAGCTATAGATTGGGAAACAGATTCTATCTGAAAGACATTCCGAATATGATCGGCCACGCGGGCCAGGATAGGCACTGCTCGGAAGCAATCCTATTAGTTTCTCAAGACTTCGTAAACCCAATTGAGCCTCAGAGAAACGAGGGTTTTCGGATATAAATCCCTTATCCGCTCATAACGCAAGTCTTAGGCTTTTCATAGGAAGATCCTAGACGAACTAGTGTTTTCTGGACTCACGATCGGTGCTTCTGCCGATGTTCGGTGAACCGTAAACGCTGAATCGGCGGTTCGCGCAGGTCACAAAGGGATGCTACAGATGAATCTTGACTTAAGCAATCAGTTCGTCGGCTCGATGACGGAGTATGTCGCAGAGGATCGGCAGGACCAACGGCGGAATAGAGAGCACGAGGAGGGCCTTGGAGAACCTATCCCTACCTCTCTCGTGGGACAACTTGCTCCGATCATTGCTTGTATTGCACTGCTTCTGCAGTGCATGCTTCCAGGGCGGCCTGCCTTAAGCTCAATTCGTGGGAATGTGGAGGACGGATCGGGCGTCGTTATACCCGGAGCTTCGATCACTTTACACTCCGACGAGAACAAAGAAGACCTGCGGATTATTTCGGGCGCCTCAGGCCAATACGAACTGAAAGGTCTCAAAGCAGGAAGGTATGGGCTCACCGTTCACCGTAGCGGCTTCTCCGATGCCGTCGTAGGTTCGGTCTCGCTCGACGCGAAACAGGAACTTCGGCTGCCGATTACAATGGCCGCGCAACTGCCACGTTAACGAGCAGAATAAGCTAGAGCTAACCGAGACACAAGAACCTACTTCATCTGAGACTCGTAGGCCGGAGCCTCAGGTTTCAGTTGCTCCGCCTAGGACCTTTGGAGGCTGCGGCTAATCCTTGCGAAATCGGTAGCCAATATGGCTGTCGGTCAATATGTAGAGTGGGTTCGACGCTTTGTCACCGATCTTCTTGCGGATTTGGCTTATCAAAACGCGAAGGTATTCGCGATCCAATGGAGAACTTGAACCGCGCAAAGCGGCCTGAAGTTGAGCATGCGTCATAGGGCAACCTGCGCGCTCCATCAGAACTCTCAGTGCATCAAATTCGCTCGGTGTAAGAAGCACCTCCCTGCCGCGGCGCTCAACACGATGACGTACAGGATCAAGCGTGATATCTCCAATCGTGATTGGTATCTCATTAGGAGTGACCGGCGCATGAAATCTTCTGACGGCACTTCGGAGCCGGGCTGTCAATTCCCGAATCTGGAAGGGTTTCGTGATGTAATCGTCTGCGCCTGCATCCAGGGTTTCTATCTTGTCATCCTCTCGATCGCGGACTGTAAGTATCAATATCGGCAATCGTGTGTATAGGCGGCGGATTCGTCGACAAGTCTCGATACCACCCATTCCAGGCATGTTGATGTCGAGGAGCACCGCGTCATAGTCAATCATGCGAAGACGTGCGAGAGCCTCCTCTCCGTTGGATGCCTCGCCGACGTCAAATCCCATCGCGTCAAGACTAATGCGCAAGGTTCGCCGCAGCGGCGGGTCGTCCTCCACTACCAACACCCTTCCTTTGCATCCACTTTGCTCAGTGTCCAAAGCTCGATTCCTCATGGGATCTGGCATCGAGGAACAACCTCCCAACAAGGAGTTCTCTGTGAACGCGATACGATCCCGTTCTGAGGATCCCGTCGTGTCGAGCAAGTTAAACTTGTGCGCTCGAACTGAGGCCAACTTACAAGCGATACGTGGTATCCCCGGCGGCAAGCATATGCCTTTAGATATAAGTAATTTGTAAATCCAACGATGATAGAGATGGGGCATTCTGGCACCTCATCTTCTGTCCATTATCTTTACGAATTGCTGATCTTTCCGATCCGAATCCCTTACCTTCCCGGTTGTAGCCTGTAAAGTTTGGTTGGGCTCCGAGTGATCTTTAAAGCGCGGGTGTCTGAGCGAAACATTGAGGTAACAATGCAAAGAGCGAAGGTCATGCAAACGAAGATCAAGCAGCCGATCTGCAGGTACATCGCAATCCTTTTCTGGATTTCATTCTGTGCGCGCGGGGGCGTTGCTCAGTCGAATATGGTGCCGCAGGATGCCTCCGTTGAAACCCCAGTCATCAATTCTGCCAGTGATACGGCCAGCATTCTAAGGGAACTGCAGGTCATGAAAGGGCGGATTGCGGAACTTGAAAACCAATTGCGAAAGGCGCAATCAGCTTCCTACGAAACGGCGCCTGATGACGCTGCGCGATTGCAGGCCGCGCGCAATGCTCTTTTGACCGGCAACCACGCGTCCCGCGACCCGGATCCGACGCTGGCAGATGCCCGTCGCTCCACAGTGCCTGCTGAGACATCCGCCGCATTACCAACGCCTTCGCATCGCGAAAAGGCGCAACCGTTTGCGTTTGCTGATTTCACCTGGCTCAATGGCAATCCGCGAATCGAGCAAGCTCCTTATGATACAAAGTTTTTCACGCCGGAGGTTCGCGCAGACGTCGATTACACCTACGATTTTCGTCATCCGCAGGATGACACAATCGGAGGATCGAGTGAAGTATTTCGGGCAAATGAAGTTCAACTCACGCAGTTGGGTGTCGGCGGAGACTTTCATTACGAGAATGTCCGTGCACGGTTGATGACCCAGTTCGGCATGTATGCGACGACAACGCCCCGAAATGACGCGAGCTATTCTCGGGGAAACTGGGATCTTGCTGACGCGTATCGGTATCTATCTGAAGCATACGGTGGTTATCATTTCGATGCCCTCCATGGGATCAATGTGGACGCAGGAATATTCATGTCTTATGTGGGCCTATTCAGCTACTACAACTTCGATAATTGGGCTTATCAACCATCCTATGTCTCATCGAACACACCTTGGTTCTTTACCGGCGTCCGCACTCAGATCTTCCTTACGGACAAACTTAAGATTGAGCCGTGGTTTGTGAACGGCTGGCAGTCGTATGGGCGGTACAACAATCGACCCGGAATCGGTGGGCAGATACTCTGGCGTCCCAACGGACAGGTATCTGTTCTTGGCAACCAATACGCGCTTGGAGAGGACACACTTGGGAATCCTGGACGCGTCCGCTATCACACGGATGACAGCGTTCAGTACAAGTACTATGGAAACCCAATTGGGCGTCATTTGAGTCAGGGGGCATTCTCCCTGACGGGCGATGCTGGTTGCGAGCATGGCGGTGGGGTCAGCTGCGCTGGCGGCTCTCCAAAAGGACCCAAGCAGAGCTTCCTTGGATTCATGCTTTATAACCGCCTTTGGTTTGACCGGAATCTCTTCGGAGTGACTCTGGGTGGCGGTCGCATTAACAACCCGGGACGTTATCTCGTGCTTCTCCCTCCCATCAACGGTGCGACGGCTAGTTCGGGTACGTCTTATTTTACTGAGAACCCCGGCGACAAGTTCAAAGCCTGGGATGGATCAGCCACTTTCGACTATATGCCCCGGCAATACATCACTTGGCGAATGGAATACAACCATCGAGTGGCGGATGTGCCGTACTTCAGCGGACCAGGAGGAATTACTCCTCCCGGCGGCGATCAGGGAGCACCGGGCTCTCTCGTGCCCGGATGGGGACCAGACCTACGCAAGAGCGAGAACAGAATGACGGGAGCCGTTCTGGTCATGTTTTGATCCGGGCGCATCCAATTCACATTCTCGGCTTTGTGCTTAAGTGGGTGAAGCAAAACCAGGGGTAGTGTATTTCGAAGCCACCGCATTCAACGGCACCGCCAAACGTGGAAATGCGATACGCACAAGACCTGATGCACCACGGTTTGCTGTAACGGTCCGTTCTAAGTTAATGGCCGAGCACTCCTTTCGCGATGCTTGGAGCTTAATCCACACGATTCTCCTTGAAACGGTCCTATCGCGACAGAAAGCTGTAAAGAGAACATAAAAATGCATCCTCCACTTATTCGGTAGTTATGGGTTCTGAGGTTCAATCAGGAAATCCTAGGTCCTAAGCGACTGGAGGAAGCAATGGCGCGATCCAATTCGGCAGTTATCGCCTCATCTAAGAATACCTCTTCGATCATGTGCTTTGAGCCCATGCTTGGTGTCTTCATCGCCAAGGGCGCTCGCTCCAATGATTCGCAGCGAAAGCCAGGGCAGCCATCCTCGCGCGCGCTTCGCCGGTGGGTGATAATCATTGCCCTGCTTCTGTCGATCAGCTCGCCGAACGGGTCTGCGCAATCGATATTTGGAAGCATTGACGGCACAGTCACGGACGCTTCTGGTGCAATGGTCCCGGGTGCGACGATCACCGTGCACTCGCTTGATCAGGGTTTCGATCGTCAGGTTCGAGCCAGGCAGGATGGAGCGTTTGTGCTGGAGAATCTGCAGCCCGGCCACTACAACGTGACAGTGGAACATGCCGGGTTTGCGAAGGCCATAATGACAGGTGTAACGCTCAATGCACGCCAGGACCTACGCATTCCTGTGATGCTCAGTATTGCCGCAGAAGCAACGACAGTTCAAGTGACAGCGGATTCTGGGCAGATGAACACCGAAAACGGAACCGTTAGCAATACTCTGGACGAGCAAGAGGTGACACATCTGCCGATGAACACTCGCGCAGTTTCAAGCAGCCCGCTCGGGTCACTGGCGGTCGCGCCCAGCGTTGTAACAGACAGCCAGGGGAACATGGCGGTTGGTGGCGCCACCTCCTCGCAGGTTGGTTTTTCGGTGGATGGAATCTCTACCGCAAGCGTCAGGTCCAATGGCGCACTGCACGACGCCTATCCGTCTTCAGAGGGGATTTCTGAGACCAAAGTTACAGAGTTCAACAATAACGCTGAATTTGCGCAAATTGGAGACGTGACCTTCACCACCAAGAGCGGCACGAATCACTGGCACGGGAGTGCATTCGAATATCTTCAGAACGATGCTTTCGACGCGAAAGTCTACGATTTCAATTCCAAAGCGCCGAAGAATTTCAATGATTTCGGAGGCTCCATCGGCGGTCCGGCCGTCTTTCCGGGATTTCGTGGACTTAAGGATCGCTTGTTCTTCTTCTTCGATTACGAAGGAAATCGCAAGACCCAATCCTATCCTGAGGATTTGCTCGTGCCGACCGCGGCCGAGCGAAACGGTGACCTGACCGAGCTCGTCAACTCGCCGGGGCAGGGAGCGCCGCTGAATAATCCTTTAACGGGAACAGCTTTTCCCAACAATACCATCCCAAGTATTAATCCGGTCGCAATGGCACTCCTTGCGTGGTATCCGCTGCCCAATGCTGATGGCAATGGGTATAACTACCAGGGGCTGGTGCCAATTCCCTCCAGTACGAATGGTTGGGACCTCCGGGTTGATAACACGATTACATCGAAGCAGAGCCTCTTCGCTCGAGTCAGCTGGAAGAACTTGCTGACAAGCCAAGGTGCGAGCGGGCTGACGGCAAATCAGTTCCTGCCGAATGTAATGGCTCACAACCAGAATTTGGGTTTACTGGTGAGCCACAATTATGTCTTGCGGAACAACCTTGTGAACGAATTCAGATTCGGGCTCACTGATTTTACCGAGAACGACGCTTTTCCGATTCAGGGAAGCGCGGCAATCGCGGCTCTGGGCTTGCAGGGAATCAATATTAGTTCGCATCCCACCGGTGATGCCTTTCCGACGTTCAACTTTAGCGACGGGAGTTTCTCGAGCATTGGACAGGATCGAACCGGAACGACCATATCTGACACCCTGGAGTTTACCGATAACATGACCTGGATGCTTGGCAAGCATTCCCTCAAATTCGGCGTGGATGCGAGGCATGTGCGGTACAACGCTCTGATGTTCTTCCAGCCTTCCGACGACTATGGCGATTTCACCTTTGATCCGGGTCTTTTCACCAACTATGCACTTGGCGATCTGCTATTGGGATTGCCGCAGGAAGCGTTCTTTGCAATCACCAGTCCGCAGATCAATGCCACAGCAACGCAATGGGGAGCGTATGGTCAGGACGAATGGCAGCTGAATCCTCATCTAACATTGAGCTTCGGATTGAGGTGGGAACTGCTTCCTCCCTTCGTCGAGAGCCAAGGTGATCTCGGGAGTTTTGATCCGAAGACGAACAGCGTCTTGATCCCGGACAAGTTCCTGTCTTCGCCGACACAGTCAAGAAATACTGCCTATCAGTCTGTCTACACCGGGTTTCTCGACACGTTCAACGCCTGTTCGCTCGACGACCAGTCACTGGCGTGCTCAAACGTAGAAACCGCCAGCGAGGACCATGTGACGCAAGGCCTGAGAGAGCTGTACAAGCTCGATCTGGACCCACGGATCGGACTGGCCTGGCGCCCTTTCAACAACGACAAAACGGTAGTCCGAGCCGGTTTCGGCATTTTTACGCAGACGACTCTCGGTCCAATGTCTTTCAACAACGCGGGCAATCCTACATCGAACCTGCTCACCTATGTCAACGGGGTATCCGGAGCAAACGGCAAGCTCGCGGTTCTGCCATCCGCATTCCAGTTTCCGGCGACAGCGCCGACCGCCATGTCCGTCACACTCGGAGGGGGTAGCCTTGAGCAAGCTAACGATCCGCATTTCCGTGATCCGCAAGCTGCACAGTGGAATCTCACCTTGGAGCGGCAGATTGGCCCGGGGACAGTGGTTCGCGCCAGCTATGTGGGAATGTCGAATTATCGTCTTCCTGTAACTGTTGACCTGAATCAGATTCCAGCGAGCGCGATTCCGTGGGACACGGGAGCCACCGCAGGACAGTTTGTCGACAACCGGGCACCCTATCAGAACTGGACGCTCCTTATGTCCTCGGAGAACTACGGTCAGGCCAGCTATGAAGCAGGCGTTGGCGAAGTTGATCAGAAGCTAAACCACGGACTTACCTTCCAGGCAAACTATACGTGGGCGAAGAATCTGAGCGATGCACAGGGAAGCGACGCGCCGACGGTTTTCGCAGGCGAAGAAGCTTATGCCGTGGAGATTGCGAACCGCTTCGACCTAAAATCAGATCGTGGCAATGTCGTTGCCACTCCCCGGAACCGCCTACTGATCAGCGGAACCTACCAGCTTCCTTTCGGCTCGGGACGTGCCTGGAGTGGCACGCGCACAATGAATGCGGTGCTCGGTGGCTGGGATGCCAGCACGATCACTACGTTGCAGTCGGGAAACTGGCTGACGCCGACCACCAGCCCCGCGTTTGATCAATCGAACACGGGCATGGCCGTCCGCGCTGGCGGGGGAGCTATCCTTCGCCCCGATTGCGGTGCGGGAGATCCGTACAGGAGTGGAAGACCAGGTACATACTTCAATTCTGACGCTTTCACCGAAACGCCGCCTGGCACGGGTCGATTCGGCAATTGCGGTGTGGGAATTCTCCAGGGTCCCGGAATGCTAAACGTGAATGGCGGGTTGGCGAAGAATGTGAGTATTCGCGAGCACTATAAACTTCGCTTCGAAGCAACGTTTACCAACCTGCTCAACCATTCGAATTTCGCTCCTCCGCTGACGAACATCAGCAATACGGCCACGTTCGGCGCGCTCACTGCCGTATTGCCACAAGGCCTCGGCGGTAATCGGACGGGCCAAATCGCTCTGCGGTTGGACTTCTGATTGGCGCTTTGCGACACCAACTTCTGCATCGCAAGTGGCAGAGGCAGATATTTCATCACGTTGATTTCGAGGGCCCAGATCGGCGTTTACCGTTACGAATCCATTCGAAAGCTCCAAACTGAAGCTGGATGAGCGCATTACCTGAAGTCGTCAGTTGAGGCCGAACATTCCGGGATTTCTTGTCGTTCTCAGAGTCCTGAGGTGACTCCTCGATTGGCGACCCAACATGTAGCGATCTCACGCACCGCCGTCCGGCGCTATTCCTGCCGCAGTGCGATAACAGGGTCAACCCTTGCGGATTGGCGAGCAGGGAGATAACAGGCCGACAATCCCACAATCAGTAGAACGCCCAAGGCGCCGGCGGCGATTCGCAGGTCTGACTCGCTACGCTGAATGGTTTGCGCCACCGGATCCATACTTGCCGCCATCACACGCATAACCAGCGCAGCAAGCGTTATGCCAATGCACGCACCAACGACAATCAGTGTCATACCCTCGGCCATAATCATCTTCAATATGTCTTGTGATCGAGCCCCCAGCGCGAGCCGGATGCCGATTTCGTGGACGCGGCTTGAAACCGAATAGGCTGTGACGCCAGCTAATCCTACGCTTGCCAGTACTAACCCAAAGACGGCCATAAGGCCGTAGCTCCATAGTCCGATCTTCACAACGAACATGACCTGCTCAAGCCAATCGCCCATTGTCTCTGCGTTGAAGATTGTGAGGTTTCGATCGACTGCCGCGATTTGGGCGCGAACGATCGAGCTGGCATCGAGACCAGGAGTGGTGCGAGTTGCAAGAGTGATGCCTTGAAATGGCGGGTTGGTGTAGTCACCCTCTGTCATCGGCAGGTAAACTGCGGGGTCAGGTTGTGCAACGGGAGTTTCCAGCACGTCGGCCACCACGCCAACTACAACGTAAGATTGGTCTGGCGAAGCGGTACGGTAGTCAAAGGCCGACCCTCCCATCAAGCCAAACGTTAGTTCGTTCCTGTTGACGAGAGAAAGCCTTCGTCCGACGGGATCATCGTTCCTCCATACTGTTTGCGCAAGGGTCTCACTCACCACGATGGAGCGCGCGCTCCCTTCTCCATCATCCTTCAGCAAACCGCGCCCACGAAGGATGCGGATTCCCATTGTCCGAAAATAGTCGCTTCCCACGATGTACTTTGTTGCTTTATCGACTCGCTTAGAACCATCGATATCCGTGGTGAAGGTCATCTTTCCGCTGGGTTGCATGGGGATCGCCTCCGTCCAGGTGGCAGCGACGACACCTGGTAACGCCTTCACACGATCCAGAAGCTTCGGGTAAAACTCTTCCGCCCGCGAGGCGCTGTACCCATCGCGAATTGGGTCAACAGAGATAAGTTGGGTGTTCCCGGCATCGAATCCGGTCGCGCCCGACATCATGTATTTCATTCCGAAGACGATGTAACCGGTGACCAAGAGCAGCGTGAGCGAACCTGCCATCTGTGAGACGACCAGCAGGTTTCGGAGGCTGAAAGCTCGACGCTTTCGCAACTGGAGATTGGCGCCTTCCTTCAAGGCGGGTACAAGTCCCGGGGTTGTCGCCTGGATCGCTGGGAGCAAGCCGATCGCAAGCCCGGTGATGGCCGTGAGCCCAATTGTGAAGAGTAGCACGCGCCAATCCACTTCCACATTGAACCGGACCGGCATGGCATGCGGAAGGCGCACCCGCGAAAGAAAGTGCATCAGCCAGCAGGTGAGCGTAAACCCGAGCGCTCCGGCGCCGAATGCGATCAACAGACCTTCCATGATTAGCTGGCGTATAAGACGCGCACGGCTGGCGCCCAAAGCCAGCTGCACGGCAACTTCGCGGCGACGGTCCAAAGCTCGCGCGAGAAGCATGTTCACAACATTTGAACAAGCGATCAGCAGAAGGAGCGCGATGACCACCATCGGCAGAAACGCAAATAAGCCAAGCTCTCTTTGACGCATCGGGATCAGCTTGCCGCCAGAAGCAACCGAGAGAAGGTGCCCGTTATCTGTTGCCGGATGACCGTAATCCTGAAGCATCTGCCGCTGTATCGTGTCTAACGCTGTTTCGATCTGCAACGGGGCAACGCCCCGCTGCCGTCTGCCCAGGAAATGAAACATCGTGAGCTGCGGGCGCTCCAGTGCGTCGTCTGCCAATTCTGGAGCTACGGCTTCGCCCGCGGAGACCGGAAGCCAGAGGTCGGCAACAAACATCATCGGTGAAGCACCTTGAAACCCATCCGGAGCCACGCCGACAATCGTGCAGATCTTGCCATTGATGTGGATTGCCCGGCCGATAACATCTTGATCGGAGCCAAGATTGCTTTTCCAAAAGCGATCGCTAACGACGATCGGCGGAGTTCCTTGCGTGACTTCGTCCCGTGCATCCAGAACGCGTCCGGCCTCTGCCGTTACTCCCAGCGTCGAGAAGTAGCCTGGCGTGACGATATGCCCCCAGATTCGCTCCGTATGTCCCCCAAAACCGACCCCGAAGGGCACCGGAGCGACGTAAGCCGCGGTCGAGGAGAACAAGTCCTTATGGTCGCGAAAGAGCTTGTATGCGGGATAGGAGACGGGCTGCTGAAGCGTGACCAAGTCATCAGCCTTTGCCACACCAGGCACATCGCGCAAAATGGTTCCGTTCAGTTCGCTGAAAAAGGAAGAGCCGGCACAGATCGCCAGGCTCATCGAGGCTACGGCGACGAAGGTGAAAACAGGCTTTCGGATCAGCAGTCGCGCCTCGTAGCGAAGATCCCAAATGCATTCCCGCAAGTACGCTCCAGAGAGTTGGACTGCCAGATCCATGAAAAGAAGCACGAGACCGAGCGGGTTTTGACGCTCAATCCAGACGGCGGCCTCCTCCGTGGTCTGAAGCATTTCGCTCTCGAAAGCACAACGGAAACGATGCGGGAAGAATCGCACCAGAATCCGATAGAGGCGAACAGCTAATCCCGAAGAGTGTGTCTCACCTTCCATAAATCATGCCTCCGATTCGGCAGCCCGGCGCTTGGCGCGGATAACACGAACCAAATCCTCAAGGCGGATACTCTCGGCAGCCAGTACGCGCCGGCCCAGAGCAGTGAGGCGATAATATCGGCGGCGCGCATCATCTTTGGCCGCTGGAGGCCGCCGGTTCGTCACTGCGATAAAGCCCTCATCCAACAGGCGCTCAAGCGTCCCGTACAGCGTCGCAGGCCACAGGCGAATCTTTCCGTTTGTCCGTTCCAGCACTTCCTGCATAATCCCGTATCCGTGCTGCTCGTCGTTGGCCAACGAGAGCATCACGTGAAACCAATTCGGTTTCAAGGGAATGAAACCTTCGGCATTAGGGACCTCATCCTTTTCCATGGGGATGACTATATATTAGTCACTATATATATCCTCGAGGATATTTCCTGACGGCTCACACCTCAGGCAATTCTCGTATCGCGCACACTTGATCGACAACCAGAGAGCGTGCCAGTTGCCGCATGTCGGCTACTGCTGAAGAATCCGCCTTTTCTTCAATTTACGCATAATCGCCGAGGCACGTTTCCAGCCGATCCGGCGCTGGAAACGTGGTAAAGCCTGAATGCAGCCATTGAGATTCAGACGGGGTAAACGGCTTTGAGGTCCCGCGGTTTCCAATTGCGCGGCTCGCAGTGCATGATGGTTATAGATCATCCAGGTTGGGGTGCTATAGAGTGATTAGAAGATGGTTGAGAATGGCGGCACCCTGTGTTTTGGCATTTGCCGCGGCAGGTGCCGCAGCCGGGGTTGGATTCGGAGGGCCCGACACAGGGTCTGGCAACGCATTGCCGTTTGCCGCTTCTTCGATTCCTACTTCGCACCAGCCCATCATCATCGCCGTAGGCGAAGCGTCGCACGGTGGCGAAGCAATGCTCGCCGCACGCAACCATCTGATTCACGAACTTGCGGAGCAGGGCCACATTTCCATGGTCGCGCTGGAAACAGGTTATGCCGAGGCGCTGCTGCTCGACCGCTACGTTCGAGGTGACTCCGGTATCGCATCGGAGGTGGCTGCCAAGGGCTTCACCTCGGGATTCGGAAACCTCAGTGGGAATGTCGCTTTGCTGGAGGATCTGCGAGCGATTGATGCGCGCAAACCTGCGAACAAACAAATCGGCATCGTTGGCATCGATATGAGCCTCGGCGGTCCCTTCGGAAGTGCGCCGACGATGGCGGCCGTGAATTGTGCGCTGGATGGGTCCGTGACGCAGCTTTGCGAGAGAGTCTGCGAGCCGATTTCTCGAAAGCAGTCATCCCAGGACTGACGCAGGCAGAAGTTTCCAATGGAGCGAAAGCTGCTTTTCATGAACTCAGCAGAAAGCTCACCGCTTCCATTGACCATGATGCACCTGAATCCGTGCGCGAGTGCGCTGTCAACGTGAGCGAAAGCGCGGCGGTTCTCGATGCGCTGCCGACGCTGCCGGGCAGCCATGGAATTCCTGCAGACGCCTGGCGCGCCCTGAGCCAGCGAGATTCGGCCATGGCGGTGAATGTACTTTCAGCGCTCTCGCACGCTCGGAGCGGGAACGTCCTGCTCTTTGCCCATACGAGCCACATTCTGAATGCGCCGATGCGGGGGGGCGCTTCAGCGGCCAACAGCAGCCTCCGCAGAGCATGGGTTCGGTATTGCATCGTTCGTTGGGGAGCCGCTACCTGGCCATTGCCCAAATCGAACCTGTAACACCAACTCCTGCAGATCCTCCACCTGACCTGTTTGAACTGCTCCATCCTACCTGCAGCGAAGCGTGCATGATAAGGCCGGTCGGGCTCCAGGAGCATGAGGTTCGCATCGGCATCAACGGCAACGACGAGCAGTTGATTGATCCCACGACGGCCGCGAGCTTCTACCTGATTCTGCCCGAATCCTCTAAACGATCCGAGTGATCGAGAACGCGAAACCTGTCCACAACCCTGAACTGCTTCTCACTCTGGACGTTCAAGGGTTCCGCGCATCTGCTTTCAATGAGCGCATAATCGCCAATGCACTCTTCGGCGAGGCGCATTCCACGTGAACGTAAGAACCGCCTTTCCGGACAAGTTGTCCTGCCTTGAATGTTGCCAACAGGCCGAGTTACCTACTGAGGTTCGGTTGCGCATGCGATTGGCAGGATCATGGACGCCGTTTGGTCGATCATGAGCTTTGGCGTTGGCCGCAGGAACAACGAAAAAGTAGATCACGGTCTGTTCGATGATGTTGCCTGGAAACTGAAGGCGATTTCTTCTCTCAAGGAGATGGCGCGTAACCAGCTCGGAATCGTGGGCAGCGGCAATCATTACGTAGATCTGTTCACGGACGAAGAGGATCGCGTGTGGATTGGTGTGCACTTCGGCTCGCGTGGATTGGGTCACAAGACGGCTACGCACTTCTTGAAGGCCGCCGGCGCTTCCGATGGGATGGACGTGGAGCCTTGCGTCCTTTCAACCGATAGCGGTCTCGCAGCGGAGTATCTGGAGGCTATGCGTCTGGCTTCTGGAACTCGTTAGCGCAATTAACCGCACCAACTCGAAAACCGCGTTCGACACGAAGCTTGCGATTTCGGATGCGATTGCGGAACGGGATGTGGTCGGCAAGCGTCGCGACTTCCTTGCAGGAATCGCAGAGGCAGGAAGCACACGGCAGGATCGTTACTCGAAGTCGGAGGTGCGATTTGTTGCGACTGTGTCTGTTGGCAAACTGCAGACCGAAGTAGACCAGCTCGCGAAACGGTATCGCGAACTCGATACACGGCTGCAGGAACTGAACTGGAAGACTGAACTGATCTGAGTAGTTGGTAACCCTTTTTTGCAGCGAGCACAAGCCTAGCCGGGGGCAAAACCGGCATCATGGTGATTCCGAAGAGCCGGAATCTGGGGTTCGACTCCCCGTGTCACGGTGCATGCTCCGTACAGTCACAAATGCACGGTGTATTGATTATCGTCACTACCGCGTGCTGGGCAAATAAGGGTGAGGGTGGGGAAGGGGACATTCAGATCAAATGAAAGCGGGGCTGACACGGGGCTGGCGTAGAGGGCGTGGCGGGACTCGATTGTGCCCAAATTGTGCCTGAAGATGTCGGTTGTGGCGATTTGAGCGATTCTGTCGATTTTGGAATCAGTAACTTACGTGTTTCGAATACCCGGCTGAGGTTCGCCCCCCTCCCGGCACCATTAAAATCAATTAGTTAATCACCATCGGTTCACAAGATGTCCCTTCCATTTTTGCCTCATTGTGAACAATCTGTGTACAAGTTGCTTGATACGTTTCAAGCTTCGTGGCTGCATCGGCAATATCACTGACCTGCCCCGCTTTCCCTGGCTGCCACGCAGTTGTATGTCGCCTCGTTCTCAAAAGACAGAAATGATTGAATGCCGATGCCGGCTCCTAAAGAGTTCCGGGCGGTTTGTGGACAATGGGAGCATTGGCAAGAATCTGTCTTCAAAGCGACCCCGGTCACTCGCTTAATCGCCATACTGAGCAACAATGGCCGCCTAGGTCTGCGCCGCTTGACTCACTCACTTCGCCAGTTCCAATGGCGATTACGCTTCGATGCGCATCTGTTCAAGGAAGGCCGGCGTGTGGCACTTTCACACTGGTGAAGAGGATAGAGGAGCGGTGATGTGCAGCCGCGTCGTGGTCATCATAAGTAGGCGCTGCGCAGACGAAGAGAGTCCGACCGTCATTACCACCCAGCATGCAGGCAAATGCGCACATCTCGCCGGTCTTAAGCTCCTGGACGATCGTGCCGCCTTCAGTGACTCGGATAACGCGCCGGTTGAGAACGTCGGCGACCCAGACAGCTCCCTCCGCGTCCAGGCAAATGCCGTCGGGTGCAACCTCCGCCTGCTCAAGAACCTTGCCAACATCGGTTGTTGTGGGAGGATCGCCGAAAGCGGCCCAAGTGCGGCGTCCGCTTAACACGCCATTGGAGACATTAAAGGCAGTCAGGCGATTAGCCAGTGTTTCGGCAACAACAAGGGTGCGACCGTCTTGCGTGAGCACTGTGCCATTGGGGAAGGCGAGATCAGAGGCGGCAATGGCGAGCGCGCCATCTGGCGCAACGCGGATCAGCGCAGTGGAGCGAGCCGGCTCGCCGCCGAACAAATCGAATCCGAAGTTGCCTACCCAGGCGAAGCCCACGTCATCCACGAGCATATCGTTCAGGTGACCGGCCGCGAGCGCCGACAGATCCGCGTGTTCCACAATAGCTCCGTCATGTTCGCGGCGGAGGATCTTGCGATCCTGCATGGAACAGATGAGAAGGCGGCCGTCTCGAAGAAAGCCGATACCAGACGGCAGTCCCTCCGTGCGGGCATATGTCTCCACGCAACCATCAATCGAAACGGCAAGGATGCGTCGGGTGTAGCGATCTGAGAAGTAAAGGCAACCGTCGCGCCAGCGTGGGCACTCGGTGAACGAGAGACCGTCGATAAGCGTCGTAAACGTCGACATGGCGAAGCGCCTCAGAAGACAGGCAAGAGTCTATTGAGCGATAGGTCAGAAGTGGAAGCCGCCGCTGCAGATGAGTACTTCACCGGTAACATAATCCGATAAAGGGCAGCAGAAGAAGAAGACAGCACCTGCCGCCTCCTCAGGAGTACCCATACGCCCCAGCGGACATGAAGCCGCAGCCGATTCGAGCAACGCCGGGCGCACACCGATCGGAATGTGCTTTCCACCCATGCTAATTTTCGCTTCTGATGTTAGCGGTTGCGTCATGCGCGTCTGGATGAGGCCAAAGCCAACCGCATTCACATTGATGTTGTAACGGCCCCACTCCTTGGCCAAAGTTTTTGTCAGGCCAATGACTCCGGCCTTGCCGGCCCCGTATCCAGCCTGGCCTGCGTTTCCGTCTGTACCGGAGATGGAAGTGATATTGACGACCTTTCGCATCATGCGTTGCCCCACAGATATTTCCCGTTTGGCGGTTTCACGAAGATAAGTTGAAGCGGCTCGCAGTAACCGGAATGGAGCTACCACGTGGATGTCCATCATCGCCTGAAACTGTTCGTCTGACGTCTTTTGAATCACGCCATCCCAACTGAATCCTGCGCAGTTGACAATGATGTCAATGGACTGGAAGTTTTCGAGTGCAGCGTCGACGATGCGCTCAGGAAACATAGGGTCCGTCAAGTCGCCACTGATGGATGCAATCAGGTTGGGTTGTCGGACCAGGGACTGCGTTTCCTGCAGGGCATCGTGATCCCGGTCGGTCGCGAGGACATTCGCTCCGGCGGACGCGAGCGAATGCACGATGGCCCTTCCGATTCCGCGTCCTCCGCCTGTGATTACGGCAGTCTTCCCGCGCAGAGAGAAGAGTGCTTCCGGAGGGACAAAACTCTCTACGGTCATGGTTCCACATCTTCCTGCGGGAAGGGCCGCTCGATTAGTCTTTGAAACTCAGCACCCACAACAAGGCCTTCCCCAAAGATAACCGGGGTTATGCTGTCGTCTTGATTCAGCTGCCCGATGAATTTGTCGACCTCGACCATACCAAATTCAGCAGAGATCAGGGCGACATTGTTCAGGCGGCTCGCACTTCGCATGATGCGGGCATGCGCACACGCCCTACGTATCTTAGCCAGAGGCACAACGCCCGGCTGTGTGCCAACCGGACAAATCTATGGCGCGATTTAACAGCCGCGAAGGTAGTGAGATGGTCCCAGAGAAAGTAGCTAGCGCGGACAAATCAATGGTTTCCGCAAGCCCGAAGAAAAATCTTCCCAAAGGAATCCATGTTGGAGCACAATGTGTGGACGCCGTGTAATGCGGACACAATTGTGTTTGATTCGGACAACGCATTCGCTTTATGGTACTTCCCCTTTGGAATGAAAAGCGCTACAGACCCTACAAGGTCGCAGCCCTGGTTGAGGTTTTAAACGAGCAGGGAATTTCTCCCGAAGCGAGCCTGTCGGGCAGTGGCCTGTCGCCGGAAAGTCTTACCCAGCCAGACACATTGACCTCCATTCGCCAGTACATTACGGTCTGCCACAATGCTTTGCAACTGTCGAACAATCCTGAAACTCCATTCAGTGTCGGTAGCCGCATTCCGCTTTCGGCATACGGCATGTACGGTTTCGCGCTGGTGTGCAGTCCGACAATCCGCGAGTACTTCCAAGTGGCCGTCAAGTATCACAAACTGGCCACGCCCATCCTGGCCATGTCATGGCGCGAGGAGAAAGACAGCGTGTCATGGGTGCTGGAAAAGAATCCGGTCGTAGCTTACCCGGATTCCCTGGTTCGATTCTTGCTGGAGCAACACCTGACTCAGCTCGCCACCCATTTGAGAACTGTCGTCGAACCTGGTTGCTGCCACCCTATCCGCGCCGCGCTCCCCTACGCGCAACCGTGTCACCTGGAGCTCTACAAGCGCTATATCGGATGCGATATCAAGTTTGGTCAACCCGTTTGCGAACTCACTTATTCGAAATCGCTTCTCTCTGAAAAACCGCACATGGCACACCGCCTTACATCGAAACTGATGTGGGATACATGCGACCGAATTCTGGGCGAGGTGAAAACATCGATCGGCTTCGCCGGCGAAGTGTACCAGATCATTGCCTCCACGCCGGGACATTCACCGACCATGGAGATGGTGGCCAATCGGCTGGCAACCACCGTTCGCACGCTGCACCGCAGGTTACATTCTGAAAGCGTGTCATTTACGCAGATACTCGATGATGTTCGCTGCAATCTTGCGAAAGAGTATCTCCGTTCAACCAAGTTGAGCATTGACGATATATCGGAACTCGTGGGATTCAGTGAAGCGGCGAACTTTCGTCACGCGTTCCACAGATGGACCGGAAGCACACCCGCCAACTTCCGGTCCTGACTAAAGATACTGGCTGCAGCTCTCAGAATGAAAACTTCAACGCGAGTTGAATCACTCTCGGATTGGTGCTCATCGCAGTGATCTTTCCGAAGGTCGTTGAAGAGGCGGCATTGTTCGGGCCGTCAAAATTGGGGTGGTTGAGAGCATTGAAGAAGTCGCTTCGGAACTGCAGGCCGGCGCCTTCTCTGGGCCAGCGGACCGGGAAAGTCTTGCTGAGGGAGAGATCGACATCGGCCTGGTCAGGCTCGCGGAGGATGCCGTTAGGGGTGTTCCCGAACCCCGTGCCAACACCGTCGTCCCCAATCACCGCCGGCGCCTGGAAACAGGCTTTGTTGATGTAATTGTTGACGCGATGACTGATCGATCCGGAAGTCGATACATTCTTCGCGGTGCAACCCGGAGCGTAGCTTGCTCGATCGTTGGGAATACCGTAAACGTTGTTGATGTTGTTATAGGTAATGCTGCTCTGCTGGCCATCCTGGATCACCGTAGCGGTTGCAACACTCCACCCACCGAGCGTGCTTGCCAAGAATGTACGAGATTTCGCTGGGCTGGGAAGAACATAGTATGCGGAGAGAACAAACCGCTGTGGTCGCACGTTGTAGTCCGGTCCGTATCCAGAGTCGTGAGCGCGCAGCGCGGTCTGATCGCCGGTGGGTCCGAATTCGTTGGATCCGGTGGTAAAACCCGGTACGGGGCTCAGCAATCGCATCCATGTGTATGCGGCCAGGTACTGGAAGTTATGTTTGAGCTTCTGCGTCAGCGATGCCTGCAGCGCGCTGTACCAGGCTTCGCCATCCGTGGTGAAGTAGTACATCGTGTTCGTTGTCCACCCGAGATAAGGGGCGCGCAGGGGTATGTTGGCAACGGTGTTTGTGGTCTGGCCGCGGATGGGGCTGGCGGTAGAGGCCAGAGGCGCCTGGTTGATAGTTCTGCCGAGGATTCCGTGCAGATCGCGTGCTCCGGCGTAGTCGACCTGTCTGCGCACCGAGCAGCCCGCTCGCCGCAATTAGTGCGCATGAAAGGAACGCCGCGAGTGCGCGGCATTTGGGGAAGGCAATTTGCTTGTGAGCAGGTTGCACTTGCTGGGGATAAAGCATCTGTTTTCCCTCTTCGAATCCGGCCTCTTCGAAATCTCGCTGGAGAAAGCGATTGGCGAATAGTAGGAAAACAAATGCACAACGCGACAGGTTCTTAGCAGACATTCTCATGTCATTTACAGACACCGCGCCCTCAAGACCTGGCTGGGGGATCCTATCTAAAACAAGCGGATCGACCTGGAGCGAGTCGCAGGTTCAGCGACGAGTAATCTCACCGGCATGCCGACCGGCAGCCGTCGCACCTCATCGGGATTTGACCGTCACTGTTTACATTGCGGCTGCTGAGCCGGAAGTTTGGGCGAGTATAAGCCGACATTCCAATTCCACGGGATGTCCCCGCTAGCTCGCCGTCGGCATACCGTCTCTTCAACGAACTGGTACATCCCTGGCAGCAGGTTTTTCGAGGGCGTTGGAACAGCCTCGAATGCCATGTAGGCGCCAGTCGTTCCGAACGACGGCCAATCCGGCTCGTTTGCAGCTTGGGGCTTGCCCGTACGAGCGAAGGAAGTCCAGTAACCGATCATCGCGTCCGACAACTTTTTCTCTTCTGCCGTCGGCGGGATCTTCGGCCAGAGCGGCGGCGTGCCATCGAAGGTGCCGAACACGTAGGGCAATTCGCTCGCGTGAAATCCGTGCAAACCGGCAGAGTCGGCGGCCGGGTACCCATGATCCCAAAAGTACAGGAAAGACGGCTGGCCTAAGGCGGTTTGTTTTCTCACAAGTCGCTCCGCCGTCCATCCGTACAGGGCATCGCGCGTCGTGGCCAATACGCTCTCCGGCATATTCGAACTTGGATAGAGCTTCAAGAATTCATTGGCGAGATCGCCATACCGATCGCGAATGGTAGCTTCGTATGCGGCCGCACTCGCGGGAGGCTGAGGCGCAAGAATTCTCAAAGATCGGATTTCGCCGCTGTTGAATCCAGCAAGTATGGGCACAGGCGCCTGTTCCCCCTTGTCGAATACATCGACCAGCTGGTGGAGTAACACGTGGCCGTCAATCGTGCCCCAGGGCGCATAACCAGCCTTTGGCGCGGCGAGGCTCAGCTTCTCCGCATCCATCGCTCTCATTGCCGCGATATTCGGTGCGTGGAGCGCAGCAGCCAGCTTCATGCCGTTCTCCTCAGCGGATGGCGACCCGAAACTCGCCTTTTTCAACTCGGGCGTTGAGATCATGTACGCGCTTTCCGCAATTGCCTTTGCGAACAAGCCGCGCGCCGGGGGAGCCGCCATCAGATACATCACGCTCAGCGCGCCCGCGGATTCACCCGCGATAGTCACGTTGGACGGATCTCCGCCGAAAGCGCTTATGTTATTCCGGACCCATTTGAGAGCTTCGATCTGATCCAGCAAGCCATAGTTCCCCGACACTCCAAGCGGGGATTCCTTGCTAAGTTCGGGATGCGCAAGCCACCCCAGCACACCCAGCCGATAGTTGATTGTGACAACAACAATGCCGCGGGCGGCGAGGTGAGAGCCATCATAGGTTTCTTCCCGGCTCGCACCCCCAACCAACGCACCTCCGTAAATCCAGAAAAAGACCGGTGCGTGGTCTGCATGGATCGGAGTCCAGATGTTGAGCGTCAGACAATCCTCACTCATCGGCATTGGATTGCGGGTGTAGATAGTGGAGAGCGTCGGCTTCGGCTGCCAGCATGCAGCTCCGTACTCGATTGCTTTTCTGACGCCCGCCCACTGCGGCATAGGGCTGGGCGGTCTCCAGCGCGCCGGGCCCACCGGAGGCACGGAATAAGGGATGCCCTTGAAAACGCGCAGCTCGCCTTGCAGCAGCCCCTCCACCGCGCCGGCAGGAGCCTTTATGATCGGACCGCTTTTCTCGTCGGATGCAGCTGACATGGAGACCCCCTTCGCGCGGCACAAGAGCACCGGAGTAAGACAGGCGGCCACTGCGGCCCAAACAAGCGAACGGCGACGAAAAATCATCGGATTGTTCCTCCAACTGTACGGCTTTCACTTCTAAGCACGCGCGCCAACGCCAGGAACAGAAACACTGCTACAACATACATCGGCGCGAGCATGTAAAGGGCGTCCTGCAACGACTGGTGGGGATGGCTTGCGTGGAAAAAGTCGCTGGCCGCGCCCACAAAGGTCGGGCCAAGGCCGAGGCCGATCAGATTCATGATTAGCAAAAGCAGTGCGCCCGACATCACGCGCTGGTCTGGCCGCACTTCCTCCTGAACTAGCGTTACCGCCGATGTCAGATAGAAATAATTCAGAAACATGGCGGCCGTGAGAAAGAGCAACGCCAGACTCCAGGAAGGAGACCAGACAAATATGAGATAAAACGGAAGCGCAAGACTGAGGGAGGCCACGGGCACCAGGGCATAGGCCTGTTTCGAGCGCCGCGTGAACCGGTCTATCACTGGACCAGAGGCAAGGATGCCCCCGCCCATTCCGACTGCGACCACCAACGCGTAATAGACGGCGATTTGCTTGAGCGTCATCCCTTTCTCTCGCATGAGAAAGAGGGCCGCGAAGTTGGTGAGACCGTAGGTGATGAATTGGTTGGCGCCGCTGGCAAGTGCGACCAGCATGAGTGAAGGCCGGGAAACGAACATCACGAGCGTCTGCCGGAATCCAGTGTTCGTCACTGTCATCTTGTCCGAAATGCGATCCAGTCCGCCGCGACTCGGCTCAGGCACCAGTAGGAGGACGCCGATGACGGCGAAAAGACCGGCGGCGCCGAGGAAGACGAATGCATAGCGCCAACTGAAAGCAGCAGCAATGGAAGCGCCGAAGGCAATTCCCAGTGCGGCCCCAACCGGTGGTCCGATGTTGTAGAGGCCTAGTGCTCTACCGCGACGGCCGGACGGAAAATAGTCGGAAATGATGGAGTACGAAGGTGGAACGCCGCCTGCTTCGCCGAAGCCGACCGTCATGTATCCGATTGCAAACTGCAGATAGGTGGCTGCGCCGCCGCAGCACATGGTTGCGGCACTCCAGATAGCGCACGTCATGGCAAGAATCTTCGACCTGTTCGTCTTGTCGGCGAGCCACCCGACAGGAATTGAGATACAGCAATAAAAAAGCGCGAAATAGAGCCCGCCAATCCGTCCAAGCTGACCGTCCGAGATATGCAGGCTGTCCTGGATCGGCTTCGCAAGAATGCCTGGCAACTGCCGTGAGAGGAAGTTCAGGACATACACGACGCACAGCATACTGAGTGCAATCCATGCGCGAGGACCAGGTTGGGCGGCGAGTTGCGCAGGCCGCGACATTGCCCCTTTCGTTTCTGGCGCGACGTAGTCTGCCTGCTTCAACTCGACCTCGCTTGAGTCATGATTTAGAAATAATTGCCATCCACACTGATCGCCTGTCCCGTAACATTTCGCGCTGCCGGCGAGCACAGGAACAGACACATGAGAGCCACATCGTCCGCAGTTACCATGCGGCCCAGGGAAATACTCTTCAGGTATTCCTTCCGCATGGCCTTCTCTTCCACACCTTCCAGTCTGGCGCGAGCACTGATTACCCCATCCATCCTTGGTCCCTCAACAATGCCGGGCAACACTGCGTTCACCCGAATGTTGTCTGGGCCAAGCTCGATGGCTAGCGATTTGGCGATCCCCACGATCGCCCATTTTGTGGCCACGTATGGCGTGCGCCATGGAATCCCCATACGCCCGGCAATGGATGAAATGCAGATGATGTTGCCGGCCTTGGACGCCCGCAGCATGGGTACGGCATGGTGCAGACAACGGTACTGACCATTGAGATTTACTTCGATGGTGCGCGTCCATTCTTGTTCTGTGACCTTATCGACCCCCGCTGTCGGTCCCGCGATGCCTGCGCAATTAATCAAGACATCAAGGCCGCCGAATCTGGCACGTTGCGTGTCGAACATTGCTGCGACCTGCGTTTCATCGGCCACATCGGCGTGGGTCGCCTGGCAGGAAGGGATGCGCTGCTGGAATGCGGCCAGGGCAGCGTCGTCGATATCGCAAACGTGGATTGCGGCACCCGTTTCGGCGAATGCCGTTGCAATGGAGGCTCCAATTCCAGAGGCGCCTGCGGTCAAAAGAACCCGCAATCCCTGTTCTGGATAGAGTCGATCATGGAAGGTCATTTGTGTCTCAGCTGTCATTCGACCTCGTTCAGATTAGGAGTTACCGCCCGATGTAATTAGGCGAAGCGAACATTTTCCGAACCTTTCAGACGCAACATCTCCCTGGCATCAGCGGGCGTGGCGATTTCAAAGGAGAGTTCTTCAAGAATGCGACGGATCTTCCTCACCTGCTCGGCGTTGCTCGTCGCCTTGATGCCAGGGCCGAGATAGAGATTATCTTCCAGCCCCACGCGCACATTCGCGCCCATGATGGCCCCTACGGTTAGAAGGGACATCTGGTGGCGTCCTGCGCCCAGCACCGAAAGATGATAAGCATCTCGCCCGAATAAGCGATCAGCCGTCGATCGCATGGCGAAGATATTCTCCGGGTCTGCTCCGAGCCCGCCGAGAATTCCAAAAACTGCCTGTATAAAGATCGGCGGCTTTATGATGCTGCGATCGGTGAAGTAGGCGAGATTGTAAAGATGCCCTACGTCGTAGCATTCGAGTTCGAATCGAGTGCCGCCTTCTCCAATATGGCTAAGAATATATTCGATGTCAGCGAAGGTATTCTTGAAGACTCCGCTTTTCATGCCCTCGATCTTCGGTTTCTCCCAGTCATAGCGCCAGTGTGTGATCCGCTCCGCTACTGGGTGAATGGAAAAGTTCATTGATCCCATATTCAGCGAGCACATCTCGGGTTTAGCCAGCAGGGGATAAGCGAGGCGTTCCTCGATCGTCATATTGGAACTGCCGCCGGTCGTGATATTGATGATCGCGCTTGTACGTTCTGCCAGAGCAAGACAAATCTCCCGAAAGTGGGCCGGATCTCCCGAGGGCCTTCCGTCTTCGCTGTTTCTGGCATGCAGATGAACAATCGCCGCGCCGGCCTCGGCAGCCTCAACGGCGCTGTCAACAATCTGGGATGGGGTGATGGGAAGGTACTCCGACATGGACGGAGTGTGAACCGATCCGGTAATAGCGCAGCTGATGATGATTTTACGGGTGTTTTTGGCCATCTTCGATCTCGGATCGGGATCAATAACCGGACGATGATAAGAATTGGAAGACAAGACAGGACAGGTTCTCAGAGGACATTCTCATGTCGCTTTTAGACATCGCGGGAGTGCCCTGCGCGCGAAAAATGTTCGTGGGACTACGTGAACTCTTCGTGGTCCCGCGCGCTTACGATGAGTGGGCGGCGAAATGGCGCCAGCGTCTTGCAGAGGAAGCCACCTCGCCTGAAGCGCGTGCGGCGGCCATGCGTGCACATCGAGGCAACATGGAAAGCATTGGAGTGGACACCTTCGCCCGCCTCGACGATGGCGTCGCGTGCAAGAACCCTCAGAGCCACAGGGCGGATCTGCAAGGCGTCACCGCCGGTGCGGCGCACACTGGATTCGTCTTTGATGGAGGGGTTCGCGACCAGGAAGGGAACCGGGAGATTCCGGACTTTAACGGCACTTCGCTCGCAATCCGGGCACCCCCATCGGCAATGGCTTTGCGCGGCGGGCATCTGTGAAATCGGAAGGCGGCACATCTGAGTAGAGTAATAAAGCGATTTGTCTGTTGTCGCTGGCGCCGTGCTCCCGGTAGTATTGGAAATCCCGAAGCGGGCCCAGAAACTAGCCATGAAATGCCCGGTCTCACGGGTTCGAACTTCAGAGCAGCACAGCAGCTCTTGAGATGGCATGTCTGCTTTGCCCGGGCATCGCCGAAAACGTGGAAGCACGGAGGCGAACAAGCTTCGTGAATACACCCGTTGCAGTCCTGACCATGGCTCTTTGCGCTGGATGTGCGGCAGCCGCTCAGAGCATCGAAGCTCCAACCCCGAGAAGAATTGTGGCGAATATCGACACGGCGCACGCAGCACCTCCTGTCTCGAGGTAAGTGTTCGGCATGTTCATTGAGCACATCGGCAAGACCATGTACGATCCCCTCTGGGCCGAGATGCTCGACGACCGGAAATTCTATTTCCCAATTCAATCCACTGAATCAGACTCGGAAAAGAGGCAGCGGACTGGCTTTCCTGGAATGGAGATGCGCAAGTGGCGCCCCGTCGGTCCTGAAACACGAGCGAGATTGGCCGATAACGATGAAGCAGCGAAAGCCCTCTGAGTTTGGGTAGAGCAAATGCCTGCTTTTGGGCTCTCGTGCACCCGTATTGAGCTGGCCTGAAGGGGACCTCAATCTTCTTAGGAAGCTGCCCCGTATGCTGGCCTCATAAGGGGGCCAGTCCATCACAAACCCAGAGTGATTGATTGACGGGCAGTTTCCAGGCAGGAGATTCTGTAGGGCTCCAGAACGACCTCCAAGACGTCATCCCCGCAATCGAAGAGCCCAACCCATGTGCCCAATTTGTGCCGGAGGATGTCGGTTGTGGCGATTTCAGCGATTCTGTCGAATGTTGAATCAATAACTTACGTGTTTCGATACCTGGCTGAGGTTCGAGCTTCCTCCCGGGACCAGATGAATTCAACAGCTTACGGCGTTTCTCAGATTCCTTTTGAGAACCTCACATCCGAGGCTTGCCATCACTGATCCTCTGGCATGTTTGGAACAGACGACTCTTCGCGTGGGAAAATCCCACGCTTCAGCGGTGGGGGCGTAATCTTCCCTACCCATGACAGCGCGAAAAATAGAGCAGCACCGGGATCCAGCGACCATCGAGAAGGGATCTTCGGATCGCGGACATCGCGGGCAGGCCCACCAGTGCGCACGCAGGCGATGAGCAAGGACCAGTCGTCGGCATGCAGATCCACACCAAAGGAAGCGTTCGGGCGTTGTCCCCTCTGTAACGCCGATGCTTGCGACAGCGCGAGGCAGGCGGTAGAGCCCATCGGAATCCGCCGGACACTTCCCGGCTAGGAAGCTAGCGCTTCGCACCTCGTCACCAAGCGCGTCGGAAATGTCAAGCCGCGCAGAGCAGGCGGCAGCGCGAATATGCCATCGCCATTTCGACGAGTGCCGTATTCGTAATGACATTGCCAAAGAAGAGGAGAGACTGCCAAGCGAGGCTTTTGAACACTGCGCCAGTCCTGAGCCGTTCTCGCGAGAAACCATGTCGCCAAACAGAGCCGGTGCTTTGGTTCAGGCGCGAAATCTCTATTTCAGCAATATGAATGCACAAACGACGGAAACAATGTGGGATCGTTGCGATGCTGACTTTGTGAATCGATCTTCTCTATCGCTTCATCCAACTGTCCACATGCGTACCTGTCCTCGCGGCGCGAACGATCCCACGCAGAGAACTTAACTAAAAGAAAGTTTCACGCTTGATCGGAGAATGAGTATGACTGTGCCCCTTAGGCCAAAGGCCTTGACGACTTTCCTTCAGACGACCATGGTGGCTATTCCTTTGGGATTGTTAACCGTCAGCACCGGACTGCTCGCAGGGTGCGGCAAGAATGTAAGTGCTTCCTCTCCCGCCCCTCGTCCGGCAATGAAAGTGACTGTAGTGAGGGCGGAGTCGACGAATGTTCCGCTGACGGGTGAGTGGGTGGGCACCCTCGACGGCTACGTTAACGCACAAATACAGCCACAGGCGAACGGTTACCTGATCCGCCAGGATTATCGCGAAGGGTCGCAGGTCGAAAAGGGACAGGTCCTGTTTGAGATCGATCCACGTCCCTTCGAGGCGGCCCTTGAACAAGCGCAAGGACAGCTTGGACAAGCACAGGCGCAACTTGCACTCGCTCAGATCAACGTCAAACGCGACACCCCGCTTGCCGAGGCTCACGCGATTGCCAGAAGCCAGCTCGATAACGAGATCCAGCAGGAAGCTCAGGCAAAAGCCTCGGTTGAATCGGCGGAGGCTTCCGTAGCAACAGCCAATCTCAACCTTGGTTTCACAAAGGTGAGATCTTTGATCACCGGCGTTGCCGGCCAGGCGACGACCCAGGTCGGCAATCTCGTAAATACTCAGTCTGTGTTGACTTCGGTCTCGCAGCTCAATCCGATCAAGGTCTATTTTTCAATCAGCGACAGCGAATATCTGGCTTTGACAAAGCGCGTGAATGGGAAAGGAAGTAACCTGCTGAATGGAGCCTCGGAGCTTCCCCTCACGCTGACGCTTTCGAATGGCGAAGTCTTTCCATACAAAGGCCACGTGGTCTTTGTCGATCGGCAGCTAAATGCGCAGACCGGAGCAATTCGAATCGCCGCAGCTTTTCCGAATCCAGGCAATGTGCTTCGTCCGGGACAGTTTGGCCGAGTGAGAGCGGAGACTGCAATTCTGCACAATGCTGTCCTTGTACCGCAAGATGCAATCACTGAGTTTCAGGGGCAGGAACAGGTTTACACGGTTGGGAAAGACAACACGGTCCATACCAATAACGTGACGCTCGGCCCCCAGTACGGTCCCGGCTGTGTGATTGCAAGTGGCCTTGCCGGTGGATCTCTGGTAATTACCGATAATCTTCAGAAGCTTCGCGAAGGCGCACCGGTCGATCCGCAGCTCTCGAACTTTCAGGTTGCCGTCGCCTCACGCCAAAATCAACCGGCGGGAAGGTAAACCATGTCGAAATTCTTTATCCGTCGGCCCATCGTAGCGATTGTCATCGCCATCATCACCGTTGTGGTTGGCGTCGTTTCACTGTTCACGCTGCCTATCTCGCAATATCCCGATATCGTTCCGCCGGAGATTCTGGTCACTGCCACCTACCCGGGTGCTGACGCCAAAACAGTGAGCCAGGCGGTTTCCACGCCGATCGAGCAGCAGATGAACGGCGTAGACAACATGATCTACATGAACTCCGTCAGCGCCAACAACGGAGTGGTGCAGCTCTTTGTGGATTTCGACGTCAAGACCGATCCCAACATCGACCAGGTTCTCGCCCAGCTTCGCGTTGATCAGGCGCAGTCTCAACTTCCGGCGGAAGTAACAACAGCGGGCCTCACAGTGCAGAAGGCGCTCACGTCGCCCCTGATGCTGATCTCTGTCAACTCACCTGGCGGCAAGTTGAGCCATGACTTTCTAACCAACTTCGCCGTCATCAACCTTCAGGACCAGCTTGCGCGCGTGAAAGGTGTCTCTCGCGTGCAGGTCTTCGGCGGCCAGTATGCGCTCCGCGTCTGGGTCGATCCGGATAAGCTTGCCAAGCTCGGAGTCACTGCAACTGACGTCATCTCTGCTATACAGACCCAGAATGACGTACATCCATCGGGCCAGATTGGCGGCGAGCCGATCCCCAACGGCCAGCAATTCACTTACACAGTCCGCACGCAGGGAAGGCTGGTCACGCCGGCGCAGTTCGGAAATATTATCCTGCGCGCCAATCCCGATGGATCCGTGCTTCACCTGAGCGACGTCGCTCGCATTGAGCTTGGAGCCCAGTCCTATGGCGTCTCAGCCCGCTACAACCAGGCCCCGGCGGGCGTTATGGCGATTTACCAATTGCCGGGCTCAAACGCAGTCGAGACCGCAAGAGCCGTCAGGCAGCGCATGAAGGAGCTGTCTGCGACTTTTCCGCCCAGTATTACTTACAGCGTACCGCTCGATACGACGAAGGCGGTTACATCGGGTATCCACGAGATCCTGCTGACGCTCTTTGAAGCGCTTGGCCTTGTTGTAATCGTAGTCTTCATTTTTCTGCAGGGCTGGCGCGCCACTCTCATTCCACTGTTGGCCGTTCCGGTTTCGCTCATAGGAACTTTTATCATCTTTCCGGCGCTTGGATTCTCCATCAATACGCTTTCGCTTTTTGGTCTCGTTCTCGCGATCGGGCTTGTCGTCGATGACGCGATTATTGTCGTCGAGGCCGTCGAGCACCATATCGAAGAAGGTATGGACCCCAGGTCGGCAAGCGAGAAGGCGATGGAAGAGGTGGGTGGCCCCGTGGTCGCGATCGCGCTGATCCTGGCTGCCGTATTCATTCCGACAGCAGCGATTCCCGGCATCACTGGACGCATGTATCAGCAATTCGCCGTCACGATTGCGATTTCTGTGCTGATCTCGGCCTTCAACGCATTGACCCTGTCTCCCGCGCTTTCTGCAATGCTTCTCAAACCTCGACAGGAGGGCCGCAAACAAAGTCTGCTCGAAAAGGGGTTTGGCCTCTTCAATAAGCTCTTCCGGCGTACTACCGACAATTTCGTTCACACGTCCGGCATCCTCATTCACAAGTCCGCTTTCGCCATGCTCGGCTTGTTGCTCGTTGGCGCTGCGGCCGTATATCTGGGTAGCAGCCTTCCCGGGGGATTCATTCCCACCGAAGACCAGGGCTATATGTTTCTTGCCCTGCAACTTCCTGACAGTGCGTCGGCGCAGCGCACAGACGCCGCTGAACAAAAAATCACCGATGCTCTGCTGAAAACTCCCGGGGTCGAGGGCGTCATCGCTGTGAATGACTTTTCTCTCCTCACCCAGGTGCAAAGCACAAACTCGGGCTTCTTCTTCGTAAATCTCAAGCCATGGGATGTCCGCAAGAGCAAAGACCAACAGCTCGCGTACATTCAGAGCCATTTGCAGAGGCAACTTGCCGCCGATCCAGACGGAATCGCCTTTGCATTTCCGCCGCCTTCTATTCCTGGCATCGGAACCTCCGGCGGTGTCACCATGATTCTCGAGGACCGCTCCGGCTCCGACGATCCGACAACCTTGACCAAGAACGTCTTCACCTTTCTTGGAGCGATCTCGAAGCGTCCTGAAATCGCAGCCGCCATACCGTCCTACCAGCCGGCTGTTCCGCAACTCTACGTCGACGTAGACAAGGAAAAGGCGCTCGAACAGCAGGTGAGTCTCTCCAGCATTTACACGACCATGCAAACCTTTATGGGAGGCTATCTCGTCAACTATTTCAATCGGTTCGGCAGGCAATGGCAGACTTACGTCGAGGCGGAAGGCACGTCGCGCACCAACATCGCAAACATCGACCAGTTCTACGTTCGCAGCGCCAACGGCAGCCAGGTACCACTCAGTTCGTTGGTCACTGTCAAACGGATCACCGGCCCGGAGTTCATCTACCGATTCAATGAATACAATGCGGCGCAGCTGAATATCACCGGCGCGCCCGGATACAGCTCAGGCCAAGTGCGCAAGGCGCTTGAAGAGGTCTTCAAAGAGACGATGCCCCCCGGAGCCGGCTTTGATTATTCAGGCATGTCGTTCCAGGAGCAGCAGGCCGAAAAAGGCGTCCCATCCTGGGCGGTGTTTGGTCTTTCGCTCGTCTTCGTATTTCTCATTCTTTCTGCGTTGTATGAGAGCTGGACGTTGCCATTCAGCGTTCTGCTCAGCACTCCTGTCGCCATTTTGGGCGCATATCTTGCGCTGCATGCACGTCATTTTGAGAACGACATTTTCGCAACCATTGGTCTCGTCATGCTGATCGGCCTCTCCGCCAAGAACGCCATCCTCATCGTCGAGTTCGCGAAGTCAAACTACGAACGGGGAGAAAGCATCTGCGATGCCGCCCTGGATGCGGCTCGACTCCGTTTCCGTCCCATCGTAATGACGGCCTTGGCATTCATTGTGGGGTGTATTCCGCTTTGGGCCGCGACCGGATCAGGTGCCGCCTCCCGTCGCATCCTCGGCACTGTTGTGGTCGGCGGCATGACACTATCTACCATTCTTGGATTGATCTTTATTCCCGTCACATTCGCGGTGGTCGAGTTCCTTTCGCACCGCTTTGTGCGCGGAGGCAAAGGCACGACCATGGACTCGATCTGCGGCCCCGGAGCCCCATCCGAAGAGCAAGACGGCGCACTCGTAGCGCACGCCCGCACTGAAGGGGGCCACGCATGATGCGCATTTGGCGTTTTTCGCGTTTGGCTGTTTTTGCTGTTGCGGCGAGCTTCTTTGCCGGGTGCACTGTGGGACCAAAATATGTGCGGCCGAACTATACGGCGCCGCCGGTCTTCCGCGGGGCAGATAATACGGCAGTTTCAAGCGATGCCAAGGACTCGCTCGGCGATGAAGAATGGGCCGCCGTTTATCGCGAACCGGAACTCCAGGCGCTGATCCGCAAGGCGCTCGCCAACAACTATGATGTTCGGATCGCTGCGCGGCGCATTCTCGAGCAGCAGGCACAGGTCAGGATCACCCGCTCGCAGGAGTTCCCTTCCGTTACCGTCGGCGGAACCGCCATCGGCGCCTCCCTGCCCTCTTCCCTCGGATCGCAGATTCCCAATCCGCTGGTCGAAGGATCTTTTAATGTCTCGGCCGCATGGACGCCCGATTTCTGGGGCCTCTATCGCAGGCAGACAGAAGCCGCTCGTGCGCAGCTGCTAGCGCAGGTTTGGGCCCAGCGCGCCGTTCGCCTCACGGTGGTTGAACAGGTGGCGACTGCGTATTTGCAGCTCCGCGCCCTCGATTCCCAACTGGAAATTACAAGGCAAACGATCAAGGTTCGGCAGAACTCTGTTGCACTCACCAGAACGTTGGAGAGCGGAGGCTCGGTTCCTTTATCCGATGTGCGTCAGGCAGAGCAGCTGCTCTACACGGCAACGTCGGAGGTGCCCCAGCTCGAAGAACAGATCCAGCAACAGGAGAACGCGATCGCGCTGTTACTTGGAGAGAACCCGGGCCCGATTGTGCATACCGACCCGAATGCATTGGCTCCGCCGCCCCAGAATCTACCCACAGGCATACCTTCGCGGCTTCTTGAGCGACGGCCGGATATTGAGCAGGCGGAAGCAACTCTCATTGCGGCCAACGCGCAAATCGGCGTCGCACGCGCGCAGTTTTTTCCCAACCTTGCGATAAGCGGCTCGGGCGGAGTAGGCGGCGACACACTTTCGAGCATCTTCGACACCTCGGGAAAAACCATCTACGGCCTCGGGACGCTCACTCAGCCTCTCTTTGAGGGCGGCAAGCTTCGCGGTCAACTCCAACTCTCCGAGCAGACCAAAGAGGAGATGGTGCTGAATTACCAGAAGACAATCGCCGGCGCATTTCGCGATGTGTCCGACGCCCTGATCGCTCTGAACAAAGAACGTGCTTATCGTGAACAGCAGGAAAAGCTGGTTGAGGCTGCGAAGGATGCGACACGACTGGCTCGTATTCGATACCAGGGAGGATCGACAAGCTATCTCGAAGTGCTCACCACGGATTCAAATCTCTTCGCGGCTCAACTGAACCTGGTGAATGCGCAGGAGGGTGAAGCCTTAGCTCTCGTACAGCTTTACGGCGCGTTGGGCGGAGGCTGGCAGTCCTGATGAATCCTATTGTGGCTTACTTAATGATTCCGATGGAGCGCATTACGCTATTGCTCTTGAATCGACGATTTGAACGAGCCTCCAGGACACGTGGTTTCTGCGAAGAGAACTGTGGACGCACCGCCAAAGCGAAAGTCGAAAATGACCTCGGCTCGCAGGCATTTCGCTCGGTTCAGAATTGCGATCCGTTGCACAGTCGAGGAGAGAAAAGTCGCCACAATGAATGAGTCGCCGAGCAAGCGGGATTGCTTCCTGCTCTTGCCCCCATCGACGAACAGGGATGTGCGATGCGGGCAACCTGAGTGTACGTTAGCGCCTCACTCACTACTACCGCCGCACCTGGTAACTCTCTGGCTGCGCCCGGAGGCACCGCAACCCAGTCGGCCCGCCGCACCGCGTCACAATCCAAGACCGCAAGAAGCGCCCCGACACCCCCGCACGCAGCGCGAGCCGATGCCCGCAAATGCGCTCGGCTCGCTTCGAACCAATTGGTCAGCCAATCATTTTCACTCATCGGTTACATCCTCCCTCGCAAATGCAACAATTTCGCTTGGCTGTGCTTGTAATTTCAATTAGACTTCCATTCACTTCTTTTCACCCGGAAAGGGAGCTCATCTCAAATTTCGACTGGACACGGGGAACTCAGGATGGATCAGCGCCATCTTTATCTGGGAATCAGATGGCGTTTTAGGGTTGTCGCACTTATTGCGTTTTGAAAAGCGGAAAACCCCGGTCACCAAACAATGTCGAAATTGAGGGAATCTCTGCCAAATCTCTTACGGAGGGACGTTCAGGATGGGCGTGAATAACCTCACATTCAGTGCGAATGGCTTGTCTTTGACTGAACAGTTTGAAGGCTGCCGCCTCACCGCGTATCAGGATCAGGTTGGCGTTTGGACAATAGGCTACGGCCATACCGGCCCGGATGTTTCCCAGGGACTCACCATTACCAGTGAACAGGCCCAGACTTTGCTGGCGCAGGATGTAGGCAGCGCGGCTGCTTGCGTGAACCAGGCGGTTGCCGTCCAGCTAACCCAGGACGAGTTTGACGCGCTCGTCGACTTTGTCTTCAATCTTGGCGCAGCAGCGTTTGAGGGGTCCACAATGCTTCGCCTCCTGAACGCGGGCGAATATGCAAATGCCGCAGCTCAGTTCGACCTTTGGGATCATGCGGGCGGAGCGGTTGTGGCGGGGCTTCTGCGGCGCCGGGAAGCCGAGGCGATGCTCTTCGACACCGGCAGCACTTCGACGCTTTCTGCGTAAAGATTCATTGCCGTTTTCATCCGGTCGCCAGCACCAGGCGCCAAGTCGCACTTCGCTTCCGCGGGATTCGCATATGGCGTTCTGCAACGAGGGAAGAGAAATGGCGTGAACTGAACTGGGTGCCTTTGACCCGCCGCTCAAACAGATGGATGCAAACACTCCTAACCCGAAGCTTAGCGCCTGGATCGTTGCGGCCATGCTTGCGATCATCGCGGTTCCGGTTGGAATTACATTGCACACCGTACATGCTCCCGCGTCCATCGTTATCTCCAGTTCAAATCCCACGCCTCTTGGCTACACATGGAGCCTGTCGTTATTCCTGATTCCGATTCTAGTTATCGGAGGGTGGTTTCTCCCCAGCGAGCGTGTGCGGATTCCGAAGCTCGCTTTCTGGAGAACCGTCTGGGTCCTGGTGCCAATCGGCTTTGCGCTCGATTTCTTCTTTGCACATCACTTTTTTGAATTCAAGAATTCCTCCGCTACGCTCGGAATCGGCGCACCGGCCATCGGGGGCAGTGTCCCCGTGGAGGAATATGCGTTCTATTTCACCGGCTTCGTCGCTGTGCTGCTCATTTACGTCTGGCTCGATGAGTTCTGGCTGACGGCTTATAGTGTGCCGGATTATCGGAGTGAGCGAGGTCGAATTGACAGGCTGCTCAAGTTTCATCCTGCGTCGTTGTTTGTCGGACTGGCGCTGATTGCAGTCGCGATTCTCTATAAGAAGCTGTATTCGCACTTTCCTCAAGGATTTCCGGGCTACTTCACCGTGCTGGTCATTGGCGGCATGGTCCCCTCGGCAAGCCTCTTTCATTCTGCCCGACGATTTATCAACTGGCGCGCATTTAGCTTGACGATTTTCATGATTCTTCTCGTCAGCCTTTTCTGGGAAGCCACACTTGCTGTGCCGTATCAATGGTGGGGCTACCAGGAGAAACAAATGATCGGCATTTTCATCGGGGCGTGGGCGGGACTGCCAATTGAAGCGGTGATGGTGTGGATTGCCGTGACCTATGGGACCACCATCGTGTATGAAGTCATCAAAACATGGCAGACCTCCGGTAAACCTGCCCGTTCGGTATTCCTTGGCAAACCCTGAACAGCCGCCTTGAACCTGCAGGCCAGCAGCCCGCGACCCGGATTACGATTCGTTCTTTTGACTGGAGTTTTTGGGCAGATGTGCCGATGGAATCACTGAAAGACCTTTCTGGTGCTTGAAGAGGACCCAGTGAAACCGGCGCTGTTTAAATTCGTGTTGGGCGTTCTTGTCCTGAGTTCGGCCCCTCAAGCTGATATTGCCGTAACTGCGAGCGCTTCATTCGGCGTATCGATTACGGTTCAGTCTTCGTGCCTTGCTTCAGCATCTGCAATGCCGATCGAGGCATTCGCGGTCACGCCGTTGAAGGCCATTTCAAAAGTGACGGTTACCTGTAGTCATCCCACACCATACAACGTCAACATCGGGTCCCCCGGCGGGGCAACAACGAACTTGAAGCTTGTTGAATCAAACACCGTGACGACCGGACAAAGCGGGTATCCTCCGGGCAATGGGTTCATTTTCAACCCGAATGTGATCTCAATCACAAATTTGCGAACCTCCGATTCCCCCTTTGCCGTTGATCTGAACTCTCCCGCTCAGAACTCGTTTCTCGCCCGTAGATTTGCAGCAAGGTATTCGACTGCCCGTATCTATCCCGACGAGGTTACCGTTGTTGTTACCTATTGACCGATCTTTTCGCTGTCGAAATAAGGAAATCCCAAGCACTTTCAAATCAGCCAACTCACTTGGCCACCTCTCGCAGTCTCGTAGCTTGAACCGGAGACTCATTGGTAACCTATAACTCGCACCAATAGTCGGATAACTAACCGGATACATTCCCCGCCCGAAAGGGTGCTTTTGTCCGAGTTGTTCTGAATAATAGCCACAACACAAATCTCTGAAGGGAATTGCCAGGTGTGAGCCAAAGGTGGCCCACCCGGGGTTCTTTGTAATTACCGCGTCGTCAGACAACGAACGCGTTAGGAAGGCTTTGTCATTCGGCGGCACATGAACATCGCGTTATGCGAGATTGCCCAACAATCATGTTCAGGTGTGCCTGATTCAGCGATTCGCTGATCCTGTTCTGCATTCCGCTGAACAGCCGTAAACCGCAACCTCTAACCTGCTTCTGGAGCATGGTATGAAAGTTGGAATTGTTCTTCGAGCCGCAGTGCCGGCCGCTGTACTCGGAGTCCTCTTGTTAGGCGCTCCGGTACCCAGCTTTGCGGTGACGGCAACGGCCCCGATCGCTGTCTCTGCAACCGTTGTGGCGACCTGCGCCATTTCCGCAACGAATATGGGATTCGGAAACTACACCGGCGTGGTCGCTACTGCCACGTCAACGGTTACTGTTCAGTGCACAAACTCCACCCCTTACACGGTTTCACTCAATGCTGGAACATCAAGTGGGTCAACCGTCACAGCAAGAAAGATGACCGGAGCTGCAGGTGTCTACTTGAACTACGGCCTGTACTCCGATGCCACCTATCAGACAAACTTCGTTACGACAGCCAGTATTACTGGAAACGGCAATACTCAGCCCATCACTGTTTATGGCAGCGTGCCGGCCGGGCAGTATGTAGCTCCGAATACCTACACCGACACCATAACCGCGACGGTCACTTACTAAACTTCAGCAAGGTACCAGTTCGGGACTCCATGTTCGATCGTCGCATCAATGCAGTCATCTGCGCTTTTGCCGCCACTCTTGTCTTTGTTCTGACGGGGTCGGCGGCAGAGGCGCAAGCGCTCTCAGTCCAGCCTGTCAATGTCTTTCTCGCGCCCGGCCAGAGAGCTACTACCGTCACCGTCAGCAACCAGGGAACCAGCAAAACTGCCGTTCAGATTCGCGCCTATTCCTGGAAGCAGCAGAACGGCGACGACCAACTCACGGCATCTGATCAAGTAGTAATCAGTCCGCCCATTGCCACGATCCCTCCGGGCGGCAACCAGGTTGTTCGGCTCATTCTTCGTTTGCCTCCCCTGGAGGGAGACCAGGAATTCTCATACCGGATTATCGTTGACCAGATTCCGCCTCCCGCTGAGCCAGGGATAGTTCACATTGTCTTGCGTCTTTCAATTCCAATCTTCGCGGAGCCGACGAAACGCGCAGCTCCGAACGTTCAGTTTCATCTCGAGGTGAACGATGGGGAACTCTATCTTGTCGGCATCAACAATGGCCTGCGTCATGACGTGCTTCGCGATATCGAGCTCTCAACAAGTGATGGCCGCAAGCTAAAGCCGGTACCCGGTTCATCTCCCTATATTCTCGCCGGAGCCACTCGGCGTTGGAGCATTGCCGCCAAAGGTCCACTGCCGCTGCCAAAGCAAGACTGGAAATTGACAGCCCAGGGGGACGAAGGCGCCGTTGAACGGCAGGTCCGCGTTGCATCGTTGCAAGCAAGATAGTGTCAAACGAATGCGATGGATTGGCTTTGTGGGATTCGTTTCCCTCCTGCTAGCCATGATGCCGCGTCTCGCTGCGGGCCGAGAATCCGGCAAAGATCTGCCGTCGAAGTCAGACAGAGATGTCCCTGCGGCGCCCGCCCGGGACTCGTTGACTGACGAAGCTGCGGACCCCGCCGTCGACGAGACCCTTCTGCTTGAAGTTCGCATCAACGGTCAACCAACGGGCAAGATCGGCGAATTCACGCTGCGACGCGGCAAATTGATGGCCAGGCCTGCTGAACTCCGTGCTCTCGGGTTCCGAGTTCCCGATGCTCTCGCCATCTCTCCGGACGGTCTGGTCGCTTTGAATGCCTTATCGGGATTGACCTTCAGCGTCGACATCAAGAACCTGGTATTGGCTGTTGCCGCCACGGAAAATGGTCTTCTTCCGACGGTCTTGCATCCGGTGGAAAGAGAATTGCCTGCCGACCACCGCGTGATTGAAAGCGGCACCGGTATCACGCTTAACTACGACACCGTCGGCACGTTTACCCGCGGCAACACCACCGGCTCGGGCTCGATAGACCTTCGAGCCTTCTCTCCATGGGGTATTGCAAGTTCCGGCTGGCTCGCCTACGCGGGAGCTTCACCGGACGGGTCGGGTTCCAACGTTGCCATTCGTCTTGATTCGGCTTATACCTTTGCCGACATTAATTCGCTTCGCCGCTACAGTCTCGGAGACTTCATCAACGACTCTCTGTCCTGGACACGTCCAGTTCATCTCGAGGGCATACAGGTCCGATCAGATTTCAGTATGCGCCCCGATCTCGTAACGTTTCCGATGCCCTCAGTCGCCGGCTCGGCGGCAGTGCCCTCAACGGTGAACATTCTTGCCGACGGGAATCTGATTGCGGCAGGCCAGGTTGGCGCAGGTCCGTTTGAGGTTCCTCAACTCCCCGTGGTGTCGGGTGCAGGCACCATTTCAATGACGGTGACCAATGCGCTAGGGCAGCAGGTGACGTTAACACAGCCATTTTACGCCAGCACCTCTCTGCTGGCTCCTCATCTGCAAACCTTCGCCGTTCAAAGCGGATTGGTCAGGCGCAACTGGGGCACGGTCAGCAACCAATACGGCAAGGTTGCTGGTACTGCGATGTATCGCCGGGGCCTGACATCGAGGCTCACCATCGAGGGAAGTGCAGAGGGAACCCCAGGAACGGGCTTGGCAGGCGCGGGCGCTGTAGCGCAGATTGGCAATCTTGGGGTTGTCAACTTTGCGGCCGCACTCAGCAGTAGTCGGGGCAACATGGGCGCGCAGTTGTCAGCGGGAGCCCAGCGCATCGGCAGGGTTTTCAGCGTTGGCGCATCGGCCATCCTCGCCAATTCCAATTACTGGGATGTCGCCTCGATGAATGGCGATGGCGTTCAACGCAAGCAGCTAAGCGCCTTCATCAGCCTGTATTCCAGGCGCTTCGGTTCAATGGGCGCATCGTATGCCGGGATGGATCAGGATGTTTCCCCGAATCCGCTCAAGATGAGTGTCGCGTCAGCCGAACACTCACAAGTCGCGTCCGCCAACTACTCTTTGCAGTTTCGGCGCATGTCGGTCTTTGCCACCGCCTTCAAGGACTTCGCTGCAACAAATGGTGGAAGCGGGTTGCAGGTTGGAGTCATCGTTCCTCTGGGCAGGCGCAGTTCCGTGAATGTCAGCGGCACGTCCGATGGGAGCGCTCAGCTGCAGGCGCAGACCTCGGCGGCAATGATTGGTGATTGGGGATACGATGCGTACGTTTCAGCCGGGAACTCCAATCACGTATTCGGCCAGGCGCAATACAAGTCTCCCTACGGCCTGTTTACTGCGGGAGTGGACCAGAGCGCAGGCCTGACCACCGCGCGACTGGAATCTCAGGGCGCTTTCTCGCTCGTGGATCATGGAGTTTTCCCATCCAACCAGATCTACGACAGCTTCGCGGTTGTGGACACTGGGCCCATGCCGCACGTTCATGTATATCAGGAGAATCGCGACGTGGGTAAAACCAACTCATCAGGACGTCTTCTCGTTCCAGACATGCGCTCATTTGATCTGAACCACATCAGCATCGAACCCACAGATATTCCGCCGGATGTCACACTCGGCTATGCCGCCCGCGAACTGCGTCCTCAGGATCGCTCTGGGGTAGTCGTCAAGTTCCCCATCAAGCTCAGCAACAGCGCTCTGCTCCGGATCGTCGATCAAACCGGGAAGCCAATTCCGCTCGGCAGCACCGCCACACTCAAGGCAACCGGCGTTACAGTGCCGGTCGGCTATGACGGCAACGCATACCTTGAGGGCCTCAGCACGCACAACCAGCTCTCGATCCAGCTTGAGGATGGACGTTCTTGCGCGGTTGCCTTCGAATACCGGCCAAAACCCGGAGATCTCCCATTGATCGGGCCATTGACCTGCAAGGAGGAGACGCCATGATGCGGCGAATCGCTTTGGCGACCCTGTGCTTGTTGTTCTGCGTCGGCCGCGAACTGGCAGCACAGACCTGTACGTTGACGATTACAACCTTGAGCTTCGGAACCTATTCCGGCACGCTGCTGAATGGCACTGCTACTGGAAAGGTTACTTGCGCCGGTGGTTGGGATATTCCAATGGATGCCGGTACCGGCGTCGGAGCTACTGAAACACTTCGAAAGATGACTGGGCCAAACAGCGCGACCTTGAATTACGAGCTGTTCCGCGATGCTGCTCGCACCCAGAACTGGGGCAATACAACCAGCACGGAATTAACCGGAACCGGCAATGCCAATATCACCGTCTACGGAGAGATTCCGGCTGGTCAGACGGTCGGTCCGGGCACATACACAGACACCATTCACACAGCAACGACTTCCTTCCAGGTTACGGCGGTTCTTCCAGCTTCGTGCACGTTGGGCGCAAGCGCGTTATCCTTCGGCAACTATTCCGGCGCGGTCCTTAATGCAACATCGACCATCTCCGTCGATTGCACCAATACCACCCCGTATAACGTCGGCCTGGATGCCGGAACCGCGACCGGAGCAACTGTAACCAATCGCAGCATGACCGGGCCCGCCTCCGCACTCTTGGGCTACAAACTCTTTAGTGATGCGGGGCGCACCACCAACTGGGGAAACACGGTGGGAACCGATACAAAAGCCGGGACCGGAAACGGTGCCGTTCAAACCATTACGGTCTATGGTCAAATACCGGCCGGGGAACTCGTTCGTCCTGGTAGTTATGCCGACACAATTACCGCGACTCTGACATATTGATGTCGGAAAAGCATTGCAAAGCCAATCGGGCAGGATCAGTTTCCATTCCGGGAACCATCGCCTCTCGTTGACGCGGTCTCTCCTGCCGCACGTTTATGCGTTGATCGCCATCCCTTCCACAGCCGCGTAGGCGTCCAGCATGGCCTCCGCCAGCGTGGGATGTGCGTGGATGGTGAACATCAGTTCGTCGACGGTGCCTTCCAGGTCCATCACCGCAACGGCTTCGGCAATCAGCTCGGTCGCCTGCGGTCCGATGATGTGCACGCCGAGAATCTCGCCGTACTTGGAGTCGGCGACGATCTTCACAAAGCCGTCGTGGCTATCGACGATGGTGGCCTTTGAATTGCCGGCGAACGGAAACTTGCCGACTTTCACCGCATAGCCCTTTTCTTTGGCCTGGGCTTCGGTCAGTCCCGCAGAGCCGATCTGCGGCTCAGTAAAGGTGCACGCGGGAATGCGATCGCGGCGGACTGGGCGAAACGTGCGTCCGGCGATTTTAGTCACGGCCACAATGCCACCCATGCCGCCGACATGGGCAAGCTGCGGCATCCCCGCCACGATGTCGCCAATGGCGTAGATGCCCGGCTCTGCCGTCTGCTGCGCCTCGTTGACCTTGATGAACCCGCGATCGATCTCGATCTTCGTCTTTTCAATCCCAACATCGCCCGTGCGCGGGCTGCGGCCCACGGCCACCAGTACCTTTTCGGCGTCCCGCTGCTGTGCTTTGCCATTGGAGTCGGTCCAGGAGACGCGCACGCCGGCCTCGGTCTTCTCGATCTTCTCGACCTTGGCATTGGTGTTCACGTCAATGCCGCGTTTTTTAAAGACGCGCGTCAGCTCCTTTGAAATGTCTTCGTCCTCGGGCGGCATGATGCGCGGCAGAAACTCGAGGACTGTCACTTCCGCGCCGTAGCTGCGAAAGATCGATGCGAATTCCACACCAACCGCGCCCGCGCCGATCACGATCAGAGACTTGGGCGGCTGCGGAATGTCGAGGATCTCGATGTTCGTCAGGATGCGGTCGTCAGCCGCAAGGCCGAAGACCATCTTCGCGTCCGATCCTGTAGCGACGATCACGTTCTTTGCTTTCACCTCGCTCGTCTGGCCGTCTGCGACTGTCAGCGCCACGGTGTGAACGCCGTCTTTTGCTGGTCCGGTCAAGCGTCCATAGCCCTGGATCACCGTCACCTTGTTCTTCTTCATCAGGAATTCGAGGCCCTTGGTGTGCTTGTTCACGATGGCTGTCTTGCGCTTGAGTACATTGGGCCAGTTCAGCGACGGTGCGCTCACGTTGTCGATTCCGTAGTCAGCAGCGTGCTTCAGGTAGTCCCAGATTTCGGCGTTGAAGAGCAGCGTCTTGGTGGGAATGCAGCCGACGTGCAGGCAGGTCCCGCCAAGCACCTTGGCCGATTCGATCAATGCCACTTTCAACCCAAGTTGTCCTCCGCGAATCGCCGCCGTGTATCCCGCGGGACCGCTGCCGATGATCGCCACGTCATAGAGTGTGTCTGCCAAGGGAACTCCGTTCCGGGGCGATTTCCAATGCGTCCAAATCACCCCAAGCCACCGTTCAGTCTAATGGATGTGCCGCCTCTCGCGGGGACGCACACCACGTCAGGCAAGCGGCGCTGGAACGCCGTGAACCGGGCCGCCGACTCCTCTGTTCTGCAGCAGTTCAAAGGCCGCGATCCGGGTTTCCCCGTCCTCGCCGAAGCCCTCGATCCAATGTACGTCGGGCTCGCGTCGGAACCAGGTCAACTGCCGCTTGGCGAAGTTGCGATGCCCCTGCTGCGCCGCCTTGAGCGCGTCTTCGATACTCCACGAGTCGCGCAGCACGTGCAGCGCCTGCCGATAACCGAGTGAGTCGAGTGCTTTCACGGGACCGTAGTGCGCCAGCAGATTCCGGGTCTCGCTCACCAGTCCCGCGGCAAACATGCCGGCGCAGCGCTGGTTGAGCCGGTCATAGAGCGCCTGCCGCGGCGGATTGAGCCCGATCCGAAGCAGGCGAAATCCCGTAAGCGGGTCGCGCGCCATCACCTCTGAAAGCGGCCGGCGCGCCGCCACGCACACTTCAATGGCACGAATGAGCTTGGGCGTGTCATTGGCATGGATGCGCGCTGCCGACGCCGGATCGAGACGCATGAGCATGCGATGCAGCCACACGCTGCCATGCTTCTCACCTGCAAGCCTTAACCGCTTGCGCAGCCCCTCCCGTCGCTCAGGTCCCGCAAACAGCCCATCGGTGAGAGCGCGCAGGTAAAGTCCGGTGCCGCCCGTGACGATGGGTAGCTTGGCGCGCGCGCTGATGTCCTTGAGAGCCGCTCGGGCTTGCCGGCTGTATTCGCCGGCTGTAAACGGTTGGTCCGGATCAGCCACATCGACCAGGTGGTGCGGCACCAGCGCGCGTTCTTTCCTCGATGGCTTGGCGGTGCCGACGTCCATGCCGCGATACACGGCCACCGAGTCGCAACTGACGATTTCGCCCTCGAAGCGTTCGGCCAACGCCAGCGACAGGGCCGTTTTGCCGCTGCCGGTGGGGCCAAGCAGCAGGATGGCTAAAGAACCATTCGCTCCGGAGGAGCCGGTCCCCGTCCGCGCATTCGTCATGGGTGCCACCAGCCGGCTGGAAAGATCCACCTGGGATTGGTGTGGAAGAGCCACCAGGTGAGAATCACAGCGCCCAGGATCAGCATGCCAAGGATCTGGTTACGCCGGGTCGCGCCTCGTTGCTCCTCTCGGCGTTCCTCTGCGGCCACCTGCTCGCGATGCGGCTTGATGCGGGTTTCGACCATGGCACTACTCTCTCAGAACCAGGCGCGTGCAAACCAAGCACTGCCGGTTCACGCATCAGTATAGGGGAAGGTCGTTTTCAGGTTTCGAACTGCGGTTTGACTTTCCCCGGCCCGATTGCTGACCATTACGTTTCGGGGGAATTGGAAACTCATGAAAGTCTTGATCCTGGGTTCAGGTGGCCGGGAACATGCTCTGGCATGGGCAGTCAAGCGCAGTGCGCGTGTCGATGAGGTGGTTTGCGCCCCGGGCAATGGCGGAATTGCTCAAATAGCGCGATGCGTACCAGTCGATCTCAAGTCGATTGACTCAATGGTTCACCTTGCCCAAGCTGAGGTCCCGGGGCTCATCATCGTTGGCCCTGAACTCCCCCTCTCCTTGGGAATCGTGGATCAATTGCAGGAGCGCGGTTTTCGCGTGTTTGGCCCAACAGAGGAAGCGGCGCAGCTTGAGTCAAGCAAGGGCTTCGCAAAGCAGTTCATGAAGCGAAATCACATTCCTACCGCCAATTACGCGGTGTGCGCCAACGCGGCGGAGTTTGAGAAAGCCATCGAATTCTTTCATCCTCCAATTGTGGTGAAAGCGGATGGGCTGGCCGCGGGCAAAGGGGTGTTGATCTGCCCCTCGAGGACGATCGCCCTTGAGGCAGCTCACGGTCTGTTCAACGGTACGCTGCTGGGCGAAGCGGAAGAGCAGGTCGTGATCGAGGAGTACCTGGAAGGCGATGAAATCAGCTTTCTGTGCGTGAGCGACGGTCGAAACGTGATTCCGCTCGTGCCCGCGCAGGATCACAAGCGCATCGGTGATGGTGACGCCGGGCCCAATACGGGTGGCATGGGCGCATACTCGACTGATGCCATGCTGGATCCCGGCATGACAGAGTGGATTCTGCAACACATTGCTCGGCCTACGGTGCGGGGAATGGCCGAGGAAGGCATGCCGTTCCAAGGCGTACTGTATTGTGGGCTGATGATGACGGCACGTGGCCCCCAAGTGCTTGAATACAACGCGCGCTTTGGCGATCCCGAGACGCAGGCCATCTTGATGCGCCTGGAAAGCGACTTCGTGGAGTTGCTCGAAGCATGTATCGACGGCCGTCTCAACGAGGTGCAGTTAAGCTGGAGCGGAGGCGCTTCAGCCTGTGTTGTGGCCAGTTCGTCGGGCTATCCCGGCGGCTACGAGACCGGTTTTCCCATTTTCGGTTTGGGAGCGGCTGCGCAGGTGCCGCAGGTTCAGATCTTCCACTCCGGCACAACACGATTGGGAGGGCAATTGGTGACTAGTGGAGGCCGCGTGCTGGGGGTAACGGCGGTGGGCGACTCGATGGAGCAGGCGCTTTCCCGTGCGTACCAGGCGCTCGCAGAGGTCCAATTTGAGGGGATGTATTACCGGCGCGATATCGGGCATCGCGCACTAGCGAGGAAATCATGACGGTCGCAATCAGTCTTCAGGAACTGCTTGGCTGGAACGAGGAATCCTCGAACTTCTGGCATGCACATCTCGCCGCCAACCCGGGCCTGCTCGAATTGCCATGCGATATCGGTGGTACCAAATCTGTGGGAGAGTTCGTGCGTCACATTTGGGGCGTCGATCTACGCTGGGCGCAGCGTCTGGCTGGCCTGTCGGAGACACCACGCGAACTGATTCCGAACGGGCCGCTCGACGCGCTGTTTGACCTTCATCAGCAGGCAGTGCAAATATTTCATCAACTCCTGATCGATCCATCGCAGGACTGGGACGCCGGCTACACGTTGAGCGCGACTTGGCTTCCGGCGGAATTCCGGACGGCGTCTCGACGCAAAGTTTTCGCTCACGCACTCTTCCACGGCCAGCGTCATTGGGCTCAATTGGCCACACTTGTCCGTGCCGCCGGATATCCCTCTGGGTTTCGCGGGGACCTGCTTTTCAGTCCTGGCCTGCGGTAGGCGTCGTCGTTGCGCCGGGCTTTATCTGCTTCTGGAAGCAGGAACGGCAGAGCACCGGCCTGCCCTGGGTCGGCTTGAAGGGCACAGTTGTGGATTCCCCGCATGCCGAGCACGTGGTCCGGGTTTCTGCGCGCACGCGCGATCCACCCGTGGCACGCTTCGCCTTGCACTGTTTGCAGCGCTTGGGATCGTTGGTGAACTGCTTATCGTGGAAGAAAAGTTGTTCACCGGCTGTGAACACAAACTCCGCGCCGCAATCAACGCACTTGAGTACTCGATCGGTAAACTCCATGACCGGCTTCCCCAAAGAGGGAAAACGAGGTGAAATCGGCCATGACCTCAACAACTCGCCGGTCCCGTTTCCCTGTCTTTGTATGTCTTTCAGCAACAAGGGCCCGGGCCGCAATAAAGCGCAGCGGCTGTTTCTAAATGTCTACCCATCGGGAGACTGAGTTGATTCCCACTTCACCCCGAGCATCGGTGGGAAAGTTAACAGTGTGAATCGCAACGGGCCATCCAGTCTTGTCTGATCTTGCTGACGTTTCCCGCCGGTCTTCCGCGGGCCGCGCCGGGCGGCTCGTTGCGATCCGGTTGTTGATGCTAATCCTGCTCCTTGCGAGCCTTCTTACGATTCCGCTTGCGTGCAAGAGCTGCCTTGACGCGACGCTTTTCGCCTGGCTTCAAATAGTAGGAGTGACGCTTTACTTCTTTGATAATATCCTCCTGTTGAACCTTCCGTTTGAAGCGGCGCAGCGCATTTTCGAGCGGCTCGCCTTCCTGAATGCGAACCTCCGCCAAAAGTACCCACCTCCAAACCTGCCAACTGGGCTCTTTTATGATACTGGAAACCAAGAGGTTGCGCCACTTCAACGATTGCCCTGCCGGCTGAGGAATCGGAAAGCAGTGGATACCCCTCCGATCAGTGCTTCGAGACGAAAAACGGCTAGGTTTCCTCAACTCAAACCTCTCACGTAAACTTTCCCCTGAGAGAATTTATGATTCGTGGTTACCAGGGCCATTGGCCCCAGATATCCCCCGATTGCTACATCGATGCCTCCGCCCAGCTGATCGGCGATGTCGCAATTGGCGAACACTCCTCGGTCTGGATGAACGCCGTGCTGCGCGGCGACGTGAATTCCATTCGGGTTGGAGCCAAATCGAACGTTCAGGATTGTTCCGTGCTCCACGGCCAGCGCAACCTTTATCCGGTAATCGTTGGCGACTGGGTCACCATCGGACACAACGCAACGGTGCACGGCTGCGTGGTTGAAGACGAATGCCTGGTTGGCATCGGCGCGCGGGTGCTGAACAACTGCCGCATCGGGACCGGGTCGATCATCGCAGCCGGTTCCGTCGTTCCCGAACATACCGTAGTGCCACCGCGCACCCTGTGGGCCGGCGTGCCCGCGAAACTGCGTCGCGAACTCACAGACAAGGACCGGGTACTCATTCTGGAATATGCGCAGAACTACTTGGATTACACCGAGATTTACCTCGCCGAGGCTGCGCAGTTGAACAGCAGATAACATGAAAACCAATTAACATGGGGTTCATCGAAACGGCATCCCGAAGGGCTGCATCCTATGCGAGAGTGAGCTGCTCAATAAGAGAGACGCATTATTGCGTCTGGAAAACGTTTCTGCTCTTGGTCCTAGCGATTGGCCCCTGTTCTCTGTCTTACTCGCAGAGTTCGGATACTAATCTGCCTGACGCGCCGAAACCGGCGACCGATGCGAAGGACATGGTACGGGTTCGCGACACAGCTCGCAACATTCTGAAGGACCAGGAAGCAATCTGGACGAGCCCCGCGCGGATTCGAGAATCCAATGGTGTCATTCCCATCGCCCTGGTCTTAGCTACCACCGCCACGATCACGACAGACCATCAGGTAATGTCGTCGTCGAAGCTTCAGAATCCCTCTCTCAATAGCGAAGCGGTGACGGCATCCAACGGCCTTTTGGGAGGTTTTGTCGCGGCACCGGTCTTGATCTACGGAATGGGCCGCATCCATGATGACGATCACGCCACCGAGACGGGAATCCTCGGCGGGGAAGCCATGGTTGATGCTCTCGTGGTCGACGAGGTGATGAAGGCAATTTCACTGCGAGAACGGCCCGCACTCGATAACGCTAAAGGCAGGTTTTTTCAGACCAGTGTTGGGCTGAATTCCTCGTTTCCTTCCACGCACACCATGATTTGCTGGTCCTCGGCAGCTGTGATCACTTCGGAATACGGTGGGCCACTGACGAAGCTCACCGCTTATGGGCTCGCCACGGGCGTCAGTGTGACGCGGGTTCTGGGCCGCGAGCATTTCCCCTCGGACGTGCTCGTGGGGAGCGCGGTTGGATGGATGATCGGGCACTACGTCGTCCACAGGCACAGGCATTTTGACAACTAAATTCCTTCGTCAGATGTCTCTCCTTGACAATCTACATATCCCGCCGTATAGATAGGTAGATTGTCTAGGAGAAAGCGCGAATGGCCCCTCTTGAAAAGGCTGACCTGTTGCAGGGAACGCTTGACCTGCTCATCCTTAAAGTGGTTGCTCTTGGCCCGGTGCACGGCTATGGCATCTCGCAACGCATCCGGCAGATCTCTGACGACGTGTTGCAGGTCCAGCAGGGATCTCTTTATCCGGCGCTGCACCGGCTTGAAAAGCGGGGTTGGATCGCCGCCGACTGGGGCGAATCAGATAACGGCCGCCAGGCGCGCTTTTACCGGCTCTCGGCGAAGGGACGCAGGCAACTCGCAGCCGAGGAGGAAACGTGGAACCGGCTTTCAAAGGCTGTGGGCCTCATTCTTCAAACGGAACCTGCGAGGTAAACGCATGAAATGGCTGAGACATCATCGCAAAAATCTCCGCCCGGACGATGCGATGGAACAGGAGATTGCCTTCCACATCGCGGAGCTGACAGATACCTATGTTGCGCATGGACTGAATCCTGAGGAGGCGCGGCGACGAGCGCTGACGGAGTTTGGCGGGCGAGAGCAGGTGAAGCAGCAAATGCGCGAGGTACACGTTTCGGCCCTCGTCGAGAACATCATGTTCAATTTGAAAGCCGCGGCTCGCTTCCTTCGCAAATCGCCTTCGTTCTCGGTTGCTGTCGTTCTTACCCTGGCACTGGGCATTGGTGCGAACAGCGCGGTATTTTCAGCGATCGACGCAGTCATCCTGCGGCCGCTGGCATTTCCCAACGGCGACGAACTGGTCGCTGTTTACCAGCAAGACTTCAAATCACGGGATGCGAATCGGCTCGTTGCCCCGGTCCGTCTGGAAGACTGGAACCGCATGAACTCCACCTTCCAGGCGATTAGCGGTTATTACACCGACGATCTGTCTGAAACCTCCGGCGCGCTTGCCGAGCGGGTAACGGAAGCCCTGGTCGCTCCACGTTTTCTTCAAGTCATGGGTGAGTCCCCCGCTTTGGGACGCGAGTTTACGCCAAGGGAAGAACATTGGGGCGGACCCGACGCGGCGCTGATCAGCTACGCATTCTGGCAGCGGCGTTTTCATGGGGATTCGTCGGTACTCGGTAGAAAACTGCACATCAGCGGGTACTCTTACACCATCATCGGGGTGATGCCGGCATCGTTCGAGTTCCCGAACAGCGATGTGGATCTTTGGACGCCCAGCGCGCCCGATGCTCCATTCGCTCAGAGCCGCAGTGAAACGTGGTTCCACGTAATCGGCCGTATCAAGCCTGGCGTGTCGGTGCACCAGGCCGCTGCGGACCTATCCACGGTGCAAAGCCGACTGGGCAAACAGTTCGCAAGACCCGATAGCGAACTGACCGTCGAAACCGAATCGCTGAAGGACGTTGTGGTGGGCGGAGTGCGCAGCTCGCTTTGGCTTCTCTACGGAGCCGTCTCCCTTCTCCTGCTCATCGCGTGCTCAAACATTGCGGCGCTGCTGCTGGCACGCACAACTGAGCGCGAGCACGAGATATCGATCCGATTTTCCCTTGGTGCCTCGCGTCCGGCTATCATCACACAGCTTCTGACAGAAGTATTTGCTCTTGCACTGCTCGGGTCGGTCGCGGGACTTGTGATTGCGGCCGCTGCGGCTCGCGGTTTTCACCTGCTCGCAAACACTCTGCCGCGTACCGAAGAGATCGCGCTGAACTGGCGAATCGTGGTCTATGCGTTTGTTGCCTCCATGGTGAGCACCCTGCTTTGCGGGCTTTTTCCGGCTCTGCGGGGCACTCGGCGCGGCCTGGCAAAGGCGCTGGCACAGGGAAGCCGAACCCAGGTTTCCACGCGCAATCCTCTGCAGTGGACGTTGGTGATGGTCCAGGTCATGCTGGCTGTTACCCTCCTCATCGGAGCAGGATTGTTGCTTCGAAGCCTGCAGGCACTGGCCAGTGTCGATCCCGGCTTCGATCCCAGTCACGTGCTCACCTTCCAGGTCAGTGGTTCGTGGGGAGAAACGGCCGACATGAAGAACGTGGTGCAGCGCATCGACCGTACTCTCGAGAGCCTGCGCAGCGTACCCGGAGTGGAGGCGGCGGCCACATCCGCCATGCTACCCGGTGCCTCCTCGCTCTACCAGATTGAGTTCAGAATTGACGGTATGGCGGCCCCCGGTCATCCGATCCTTGCCGATGGCCGCTTTGTATCGGCGGGATACTTCAAGACCGTTCGGATTCCGGTGCTGGTCGGAGAGCCCTGCAAGGAGGCATCGAATACCAACGACGTGCTGGTCAATCGCAGCTTTGTGAACCGCTACTTCGACGGTGCATCGGCGATCGGACATCAGCTAGCGCAGGCCGAGCAAAGCGCCTTCGGAGTGCAGGGCACAATTCGCGGAGTCGTGGGCGATGCGCGCGAAGAGGGCCTGAATACTCAACCGGTTCCGACCGTCTATTCATGCTTCAGTGCTCCGGATCCGTTTCCAAATTGCGTTGTCCGTTCGACAGGCAACCCAATGGCGATGGCCCAGACCATTCGACGGCGCATCCACGAGATCGAACCGGGCCGCTCGGTTTATGCCATGGAGCCGCTCCAGGATCATCTCAATCAAGCTTCTCTCGAAAATCGGCTGCGGACCATGCTGTTGGTACTGTTCGCAGCTACGGCTGTTTTGCTGGCCTGTATCGGTCTGTATGGAACGTTGAGCTATATGGGTCGCCAGCGGCAACGCGAAGTGGGTGTACGTCTTGCACTGGGCGCTATGCGCAACCAGATCGTTTCCCGGTTTCTGTTCCAGGGGCTGCGTGTGACCGCAGTGGGATGCGCGGCCGGTCTGGCGCTAGGCCTGGTGTTGAGCCGGTTTCTCGGCGGAATGCTCTACGGCATAACGAAACTGGATCCCGTAACCTATGCAAGCGTCGTCATTCTGATCCTGCTCGTCGCTGCGCTTGCCTCCCTGATCCCGTCGTTGCGAGCCGCGCGTGTCGAACCGATCCAGGTGCTTCGCGAAGAATAGGTTCACTTGCCGAAATGCCCAGGCCTCGACGGAAGCCCGGGCATTCGGGACGGAAGTCCTTGCATCTACTCCTTGGGGCCTCCGTTGGGATAATCAACTCTAATGGTCTGGATCTCGTAGGGATGCACCGGAACCTTGACCACATCGCCTGTGAGTTCGAGCGGATTGCCTTCGGGTGTCTCCATCATGTTGGTAACCGTTGCGCCGGTTGCTCCCGGTGGGACGTGAAACTCGGCTGTCGTATCTTTACCTGCCCACTCGTAGACGCGAAAGATAAGACCCTTGGCGTCTTCAGCCTTCTTGACTGCGGTCAACACCACGTTGTCTGGCGTGACCGAGGCAAAGGAGTGCTCGGCCGGCAGTGAACCGGGGTGCGACGTAGTCACAAGGGCCGTGAGCGGGTAGTTATATTCCCAGCCATGGCGGATGGTAAGTGCGTCTTTCCACGTTCCTGCGTGAGGATAGAGTGCGTAGTGAAAGTGATGATGTCCCATGTCGGCGTCGGGATCGGGCCATTTGGGCGAGCGAAGCAGGGTAAGACGAAGCAGGTTACCAACTGCGTCGTAGCCAAACTTCGACGAGTTGATGAGGCTCAAGCCATGCTGGCCGTCGCCAAGATCTGCCCAGCGTTGCGCAGGCACCTCAAACTGTGCTTTCTCCCACGAGTTGTTGCGTGTAGTTGGGCGTTCAATCGTTCCGTACGGAATTTCGTACGTTGCGAATTTGTCGGTTGCCGCAAGCGGAATGGCAGCCTTGAGCAGAATGTGCGACTCGTGCCAGTCGATGTCGTTTTCGACATCGACGTAATCCGTGGCAAGAGAGATGGTCTGGACGAACTTCGAGTTCTGGAAATGAAGCCTGACACGGATGGCCGGTCGGCCGGAGTTTTCGTCGACGAGTTCGACGGAATCGGCATGGTCAACGGTCTTTGGCGCCACGTCGTATGTCCCGGGATCAATGTTCCATGCGTCGTAGTCCTTGGGGTTGTCTTTGAAGAATTGGAATTGATTGCCGCAGGCTCCAGACGCGATGGATTCATAGTGAGCAGGGATGTCGTAAAGGCTGGTGATGCATCCGGTGCTTTTGTCGATAGTGACACGCAGCTTCGGATTTTCGAGGATCAGCTTGTCGACATCTGACCGGGCGTGGGTTGTGGCAATACCCTCGCGAGCGGTGGTCTCGGGATAAACTTTGAGCACCTTATAACCGAGCGCGGGAACCGCGTCGACATGGACGCGAGCTTTGATCTCGCCGGTCTGCTTGTTGGCAGAGATGATTTCAGAAGGCAGAGTGGCGCCGCGAACGCCGTCGACAAAACGCGCGCCCACTGCGTTAGGCAGCTGGATCTTGACTGTGACTTCCCCGGAACGAGTCCAGCCAAGGGGGTTGAAGACGACGACGGACTGGCACTCGGCTTCTGATTTGCCGGCCGCCGTGTCGATGTGTTCGGCGATCGTTTGCAGGGCGCCGGATTTGATCTCGTTTGTGGACCAGCGGACTACATCGTAATCCTTCTGTGCGTCTTTGTAGATCACTCCGATGCCGGAACCGGCGGCGAGATCGTGGAATTGGTTGAACAGGACCTTCTTCCAATCTTCGGTGAACTCGTCGGTGGGGTATTTCTTGCCATCGAGCCATGCCAGCGATGCCCATTTTTCAGCATTGAGCGTCTCCTCTGAGCTGTCCCGCATGTTACGTTTGTGGTTCGATTGCGTGGTATAGACGCCGCGATGATATTCGAGGTAAAGCTCGGTGTCCCAGGTGGGAATGGAGACTTTTCCAGCCACCGCAGGCGGCGGCGTGTAGCCCTTGGCAATGGACTGATAGTTCCATGTGGGGCTTTCGGGTGCAATGTCCTTTTCAACGTCGGAGAAGAATGGCTGCGCGATGCCAAATTGATACTTCGCGGTTACGTTCCCTGGCGCGGCCCAGTGGAATCCCTGGTCGAGCATGGCGCGCGTAGGTCCGCCTCCGTGGTCGCCCACGCCATAGAGGTCCATCATTTCGGTCAGGCCAGGAGCACGCTCGCGTGCAACCGACATATCGTGCGACAGGCGCTCAGGTCCGAGATCGCGGTTGGCGTAATCCTGGGGGAAGTAGCTTAGGACCTTGGAGCCATCCGGCGATTCCCACCAGAAGAGCTTGAAGGGGAGTTGGTTAGTGTCGTTCCAGGTCATTTTCTGTGTTACGAAGTAATCCACTCCGCTCTTCTTGTAGATCTGAGGAAGCTGCCATGTGTAGCCAAATGAATCAGGGTTCCATCCGATGCGGACATCGACGCCATAATGTTGCTGATACCAGCGCTTGCCGACCAGCAACTGGCGAACAAGCGATTCGCCGTCAGGCAGATTCAGGTCCGGCTCAACCCACATTCCGCCAACCACTTCCCAGCGGCCCTCCTTGATCCGCTGCTTGATTTCGGCGTTCAGATCGGGATATTTGTCGGCCATCCACTCGTTATAGGCCGCAGCGGACTGGGTGTAGGTGTACTGCGGGTACTCGTACATCAGCTGGAGCGCCGTCCCGAACGTACGTTTGACCACGTCGACGGCTTCAGTCCACGGCCAGAGCCACGCCGCATCAATGTGGCTATTGCCGGTTTCGTGGAAAGAAACCGACTGCAGCAATGGCCTCAACGCCTCGAGTTTCTCCTTTGAGGCCCTGAGACTGGCGTCGAACTTGCCCTGGTCATGCGCGTCAAGGGCAGAGAGATCAACCTCCTTGATTGCGTCATCGAGGGTTGTCATCTGGCTGGTGTCGTTCGCAGCAAGCGACGGAATCAGGGATTGAGCGGAGATGAACTCCTCAACCAGGTCTTCGGGGTTGGGGCGACTCTCAGGAACATCGATGCGATAGCTTGCACCCCCAAAACTCTTGGTATCGACTGTGTGCAGGAGCTTGACAGCAACAACGACCTTCTCGCCCGGTTTGGCGTCATCGAAGAGAACAATGGGTTCAAGATCGTCGCCCAGGGCTACCCGGCGTCCGTTGAAATAGACAATCTCAGGCATGGGCCCGTTGGCTTCAGCGTGGATCTGAAACCAGATTCGCGAGCCGGTGAGATCGTAGCCATAGAGTGTTTCGGGCACCTGGACAGTTTGTCGGAACCAGACAGCATCGTTGGGCGCTTTGCTCTGCGGCTTGATCACTTCCCATGAAGAGTCATCGAGGTTAACGGCTTCGCCGTGAGCCAGATCACCGGAATGCATGCGCCAGGCGCCGTCGGGCAATTCACCCAGCTTCGAGAGCTTGCCGAACACCGCAGAGATCGCTCCGGATTGTGTGGAACTGCGCTTGAAATTGAGATCAATCGACTGTCCCTGGGTGAGAGCGCCGTCAATTTCTGAGCCATCGCTGTTCAATGTGCCCTCATACCTTACGTGAAGGCGATCGATGGTGAAGACGAGCTTGGAACCGCTGAACGCAGTGGAGCTGGAAGGAATGGCATATTGACCCTGGTCGAGACTGTCGGTCGTCGACGAGAAACTGCCGTCCTTTTCTTGAACTACGTGCAGGGCCAGGCGGAGATGCTGTCCGTCGACGGCCAGTGTGCCGACCCAGTCCCCGACGATTTGCGATTGCGCCCGGACCAGCGGCGAAATCATCATTGAAACGATAGCGAAAATGGCGAGTCTTCCCAAAGTCCTGCTTTTCATGAATCTCCTCATTCGTGCAGCTTTAGCCCGTGCTGCAGTAACGCCTTGCTGTGCCTGAATCAGATGTACGATCCGAGCGCCGGTTGCTTCCTGTTTGCAAAAGCTGCGATTGCCGTACCCCAAGGGACAAGGCTCCACTCAAATCCCAGCGCCATGAAGATATTGCAATTGCCGACTCGGAAATACTAAGGCATGGCGCAATGGCAGCGCGCACAAATCTTGGAAACGGACCGGAGATCTGCTGACGGGATGAACTCGGCGGACATCATTTTCCCGTGTCGCTCCCTTCGAGGTACTCGACGTAACCCAGCAGCGCGTCCCAATGATAGAAGCGGTCACTCGAGGAAACATCGTCGCCGCTTCCGGTGATGGCGTTATAGTTCTCGTGGACGTTGCGGCGTCGTAGTTGAGGAGTCCGAGATAGACGAGGTAATTCAGGGTCCCCAGATCCGCCAGGCGTTGCCGGACCGCATGATCTTCAGGAGATTCGGACGGATTGGTGTTGATCCCGGGCCCAAGGCGCGAGTTGGCCTGCCGTGGAGCTGCCGCGTTCTGACCGAGAGCAGAAAACGCGACCCGCAACATGGCAGGAACTGCAATGTGGACCGCCCTGAGCCGCTTCGAGAGACGCATCTTGACCTCGCTGATTTTCGGATCGCTGACCACGGGCGCCGCCTTACACCCAGCCGGCATCAATGACGTAGCTCTGATTGGTGATGGCACTTGAATCGTCGGAAGCGAGAAAAAGCACGAGGCGCGCGACATCGCCGGGGAGAATATCGCGCCTAAGAGCCTGGCTCGCCATAATCTCGGCCTTGTATTCCGGCGTGTAGACCATTCGTTTCTGCTTCTCTGTCACGATCGCGCCCGGTAGTACAGCGTTCACACGAATGTTTAACGGCCCGAGCTCGTGCGCGAAAGTCCGCGTGAGACCGACAATGGCAGCCTTTGCGGCGATGTAGACGGGAACTCCAGTGGAGGGAATCATCCACGAAATGGAGCTCATGTTGATGATGCAGCCGCTGCCAGCAGCACGCATAGCGGGAAGGACAGCCTGAATGGTGAAAAATTGCGGCCGCAGATTCACGGCAATTGAGTGATCCCAAAACTCCGGTGTGACGTCTTCAATCTTGTGGCGCTGGTCGTTCGCGGCGTTGTTCACAAGGACGTCGACCCTGCCGAATGCGTCAAGGACCTGCTTAACAGCGGATTTGAGGGCTGCGATGTTCGTGAGGTCGCAGTGGATATAAAGGGGCGAAGCGCAGCTTTCAGCAGCAAGGGTTTCTACAAGCTCGTATGCTGGTCCGTCCTGAATGTCGAGGAAGGCGACACGAGAACCCTGTCGGGCGAAATGAGAAACGATGGATTCGCCTATACCCGTGGCACCGCCGGTGACGAGCACCGCACGGTTGCGGAGGCTGGGGTAGACCGCATATTCGGCATCGGGCGGAGACAACGCGTGCTCAGGGTGAACTGTCATACCTTCTCGCAGGACGGTACGAGTATAAAGCCCCGGCGTAAACGGTGCAGAATGAGGGGAAAGGCGATGCTTGATGCGGCTCCGGTGCGCGTGCCGCGATGTGGTATTGCGTCTCCTTTCTTGCGCGGAATGGCGCATACTTGTAGATGGCTCCATAACAGGGAATCTTCCCCCTTCAAGTTCCCGAAGTCCGCGGTGCCAATTTAGACTTGCAGGGGCAATTGAAAACGCAACTACGTTGGCAAATCGATTCAACTGCGTAAATGAGCCCACTGCAGGCCGGGGGATAAGTCAGATTCAATCGGCCGCTCCATCAGAGAGCGATGACGATCTTCAAGAGACTTGCGGAGCCGAGTGATGCAGAAAGAGAAGGTTCGGCGGGCACAGCGAGGCAATAATCGCCAGCGCATCGCCAGTAGTGCACAACGATAAAGGCAAGGGAGATAGAGGGGGAATTATGAAGCAAGCAGCTCGTTATCCGGGAATCCGGATTACGGCCAACGGCAACCAGCTGGTCTCGTACCATACCGAGACACGTGTCGCCGATGCCGGTGTTTTTTATCCGATCACGCCCTCCACTGAGGGAGGCGAGCTGTTCCAGCAGGCATATGCCGAGGGACACCTGAACGTCTTCGGTAACAACACTATTGCCATTGAGACAGAGGGTGAGCACGCAGCCCAGGGCGGCGCAATCGCGCACTCTGTGTGCGGCAAGCGCGTGGTGAACTTCACCTCCGGTCAGGGCGTAGTGTACGGCGTGGAGCAGGATTATCACGCGCCAGGCAAGGGTTCGACCATGGTGCTCGAAGTGGGCGCGCGTGCGTTGACCAAGCATGCACTGAACGTCCACTGCGGTCACGACGATATTTATGGGGCCCTCGATACGGGCTGGATCATGCTCTTCGGCAAAGATGCGCAGCAGGCCGCAGACCAGGCGCTGATTCTGCGCCGTGTAACCGAACTGAGTCTGACTCCGGGCATGAACATCATGGACGGCTTTTTGACCAGTCACCTGGAACGCACCTTTTACAAGCACGAATCCGAACTGATTCGCGAATATCTGGGCGCTCCCGACGACGTCATCGATTGCCCGACGGAAGCGCAGCGGGTGCTGTTTGGGCCGACTCGGCGGCGTGTGCCGAAGATGATCGACCTGACCAACCCGATCCTGCTGGGACCGGTCCAGAACCAGGAACATTACATGCAGGGCGTGGTGGCACGCCGGAACAACTTTGCCGAGCCGATCCTGCGATTCCTTGAAGAAGCTTATGAAGATTTTGGAAAGCTCACAGAGCGTTACTACGGTTTGATTAGCCAGTACAAGACCGACGACACAGATACGGTTTTTGTTTCGCTCGGTTCAGCGGCTGAGAACATCGAAGCCGCGGTCGATTATCTGCGCGAGACGCGTGGCGTGAAGGTGGGCTCGATCCACGTGAATGTCATCCGCCCGTTCCCTGAGGCCGCGATTGTTGCCGCGCTTAAGGGGAAGAAGAACGTCATCATCCTGGAAAGGACTGACGAAGCGCTCGCGGGCGACAATCCGCTGGGCCGCGATATACGCACAGCCCTTTCGAAAGCAGTGCAATATGAGGGGCATCCGGCAGCCGAAGGATTGCCTGCCATTTCGCCGAGCGAACTGCCGACGATCGTTAACGGCAGCTACGGCTTGGGTTCTCGCGACTTTCGTCCCGAACACATCATTGGCGCATTCGAGTATGCGACTGCAGGCCGCGCGCGCAAGGATGGCAAGTCGCTGAAAGATGGCGCAAACTTCATCGTGCTGGGCATCGACCATCCTTACAGTGTTGTCGCAGATGAAACACCGTCCCTGCTGCCCGAAGGCGCGGTTGCAGTCCGGTTCCACTCGATTGGCGGGTGGGGCGCGATCACAACCGGCAAGAACCTGGGCGCCATTCTCGGCGATCTGAACGACCTGCTGTATGAGCGCGATGGTCTGAAGGACGAGAAGGGCAATCCCAAGGAAGTGATTCACGTCAGCGCAAATCCAAAATACGGATCGGAGAAAAAGGGTGCGCCCACCAGCTACTTTATGGTTGCAGCCAAAGATCGCATTCGCGTGAACTGCGACCTGCGCCACGTGACCGTCGTGCTGTGCTGCGACCCGAAGGCCTTCACGCATACCAATCCGCTGGATGGCATCCAGGAAGGCGGCAGCCTGGTGTGGGAGTCCGATGCCGAAGGCGAGCGTGCATGGGAGAACCTGCCGCTCTGGGCACGCAAGCAGATTATTGAAAAGAAGATTCGCGTGTTTACACTTCCGGGATTTGACATTGCCAAAAAGGCGACCGACCGCGGTGATCTGCAGCTGCGCATGCAAGGCAATGCGTTCCTGGGCGCGTTTTTTGCGGTGAGCAATCTACTGCAGGAGTTCGGGATCACGCAGGATCAGTACCGCGAAGTGGTGCATAAGCAGTACGTGAAGAAGTTCGGCAAGTTGGGCGACGCGGTTGTGCAGTCAAATATGGAAGTGATGCTGCAGGGCTTCGAGCGCGTAAAAGAGATTGCCATCGGCGAGATCACCGCGGCGGATCACTCCAGCCTGCGCGGACAGGCTCTGCTGCCGATCCTGGAGACCGTTCCAGCATACGCTGAGGCGGAATCGTGCGGTTCAGGTGGATGCCGTTCACACGCTGTGCCGGAGGGCCAGGGTCCACGCCCGCCTGTTAGCTCAATCTCGGCATTTGATGCGGAGTTCCGCTCGCACTTTGGTTACAACCAGCCGGCCACTCCGCTCTCAGCCATGGGCGTTATTGCCGCGGCAACGGGAGATACCGCATCGAAGTACGTAGCGCGCCGCGAGACGCCGCTCTATATTCCAGAGAATTGCACGCAGTGTATGGAATGTATTTCGGTTTGCCCGGATACAGCGCTTCCCAACTGCTCGCAGGATTTGAGCACGCTGCTCTCAACGGCGGTTTCACACTACGTGGCCGATCCGTCAGAGCGTACCAGGCTGATGCACGCGTTGCCCGAAATCGAAAAGAAGACGCGCGAACGCATGGTGGCGGAGATGAAGTCCGGCACGCCGCTACAATCGATCCTGCGCGAGGTGACTGAGTCGGTAGATGGATTCTCTTCCGCGGCCAAGGCGCAATTCTTCAGCATCCTCGACAAGGTGCCGATGGCTTACCAGAAGGTGAACGCCATCTTCTCGTCGCCGGAACGCAAGACGCCCGGGTCGGGTGGCGTGTTCTCGATTTTTGTCAGCGATCTGTGCAAGGGCTGTGCGGCGTGCGTGACGGCGTGCGGCGACCATAACGCGCTCAGGATGGTCCAGGAGACCGAAGACATCAATGCCGAGCACGAGACCGGCACTGCGTTCCTCGGGTTGCTCCCCGACACGTCGCAGAAGTACCTGGGACTGTTTAGTGCGGCGAATCCGGCCGACTCGAAGACGGCAACGCTACGCAACATGCTCATGGTGCGGACCAATTACGATGCCCTCGTAGCTGGCGATGGCGCCTGCGCGGGTTGCGGCGAAAAGAGCGTCCTTCGCTCGATTGCCGCGGTGACTGAGGCATACATGCGCCCGGTATTCCACGCTAAGAGCGACCGCTTTGTGGCCAAGGCCGGCGAACTGGAAAAGACCGGCGAGGCGAAGCTCGCAGCGCTGAAGCAGAAGGATCCCGCGGCATACGCACTGCTGCGGCAGGCTATTTCGCACCTCGTCCTCGGACTGGGCGGCGAAGACGTGCACGACACCAAGGCGCGCATCGCAGCCCATGAGGCGCAAAACGGCGAGATCACGGATGGCCAGTTGGTTGAAGCGATCGCGGCGGTATTGCTTACCGAGGCGTTCAACCATAAGAGCCTGCAACCAATCGATGGCAGGCTCGCGAACGGCATGAGCGTGATGGCGATGGCCGCGCACACCGGCTGCAACACGGTGTATGGATCGACTTCGCCCAACAACCCGCATCCGTATCCGTGGATGAACTCTCTGTTCCAGGACGGCATCACGGTTGGCTGGCTGATGGGCGAGAGCTTCATCGTCGACCATGCCCGTCGCTCGGTCATTCCCGAGCGCCTGGCGGATGTCCTCTTGACTCGCGAAAATGGCATCACAGATCGTGAGTACTACGAGCTCTCGCACTTTACCGACGCGCTGATGACAGACCAGGAAATCGTTGAACTGCCGAAGGTCTGGGTGGTAGGCGGCGACGGCGGAATGGGCGACATCGGCTACCAGAACATGTCGAAGGTGATTTTGCAGAACCGGCCGAACGTGAAGGCCCTCATGCTCGACACGCAGGTGTATTCCAATACCGGCGGACAGAACAGCGACTCGACGCCGATGCTTGGCGGCAATGACATGAACGTGTTTGGCGTGGCCACACAGGGCAAGAATACCGAGAAGAAGACGGTTGCGGAGACCTTCCTCGCCGGACATGGTTCGCCCTTCGTTGCGCAGGTCTCGATGGCCAACGCTCCGAAGCTGTACCGGGCGATTCTTGACGGGCTCGAGTATCGCGGCACCATGTTCCTGCAGGCGTTTACGACTTGCCAGCCGGAGCATGGAGTTCCCGACGACATGGCATTGTTCCAGGCACAGCGTGTGCGGGATTCGCGCGGCGTGCCGGAGTTCGTCTTCGATCCGCGCAAGGGCGAGAGCTACCAGGAAGCGCTGGACGTCAAGGGCAATCCCTCCATTGATCTTGACTGGTATGAGACCAAGATCAAGTCGACGGGCGAATCCATGCGCTACACCGTGGCCCATTGGTGCACGACCGAAGCGCGCTTCCGCAACCACTTGAAGAAGATCAAACCGGAGCAGGCAGAAAAGCTGATTCCGCTTGAGAACATGCTGGTGCGTATTACGCAGCAGGATGTTGTTTACCGGCGTTATCTGCATCCAGAACACCGCGCCTTCATTCCCGACTTCGGCGTGTACATCAAGTATGAAGAGAATGGCAAGGTCGAATATCGCGCGCTTTCGCGTCA
>DATKPJ010000032.1:0-48106 GCA_035524195.1 Occallatibacter sp. | reverse complement strand
TCAGTACGACGCTGTTTTCGTCCCCGGCGGCCATGGCCCGATGATCGATCTCCTCGATGATCCCAACGCGGGCATCGTGTTGAGACACTTCCATGAAACATCCAAGCCCACTGCGGTGCTCTGCCATGGCCCGATTTCACTGCTCTCCGCGCTTCCGAAATCGAAGGAGTTTGTCGCCGCTTTGTCGGCCGGTGATACCACTGGAGCGCGGGCCAATGCCAAAGATTGGATCTATGCCGGATATAAGATGACGATTTTTTCGACAGGGGAAGAGCAGCAGCGGGAACCGCTTGAGATTGGCGGTAAGGTTCTCTTCTACCCGGACTTTGCCTTGCGCACGGCCGGCGGTGACGTAAGTGTGGTCGCTCCGTGGCAGAGCTATGTCCTTCAGGATCGCGAGTTGATCTCGGGTCAGAACCCGTTCTCTGACGAAGCGCTTCTGAAGCTTCTTCTACCGGCACTCGAAGCGAAGAAGACAGTGACTGTGTAAGGTGGCTGGCCCATCCTCCATTGGATCGAGTCTTCGCGACTAACGAGCGAGGCTGGGCCACTCATCGCTGTTCGACTCCCGCTGACCAGACGCAAATTGCGAAGCATGGGTTGTATGCAAGTGGAAAATCCCGACTGGCACCATCTTTACTGTGACGATCGGCGGTGGTCGCGCCCCTTCCGCTCTGATGACGGTAGCGGAGATGGATTACTTGTTCCATGTTCAAAACGTCGTAGTAGTTCGCCACTCGTTTTGCGGCACTTTTTCGTACATGCCTGAGAACGTCTTTAAGAGATTCCGCGACAACTATCACGCTGATATCTCGACGCTGTTTGACCGGGATAGCCTGGCCATTCCAGATCTCGAGAAGTCGCTCAGGTATGACCTTGAACTGCTTCGGTCGAGCCCGGCAGTACCAAAGCATGGCCGGCACCGGATCGCGCGAACTATCCTCTTATGCGACCTTCAGTGACCCGGATGGCAACGGCTGGGTTTTCGATTCCCCTCGATTCCCGGCATCTCCTTTAAATGATTGACAAATAGGAGTTTTAGGAAACTGCTGCTGTGTCCACCTGAGCTACGGGGCCACATCAGAAATGAAGTATTTTCCGGAGCAACAACTCGTTACCCTCGCTCTAATTTATATCGCGTTGCACCGGACACTTGGCTGACGACTTAACTCGCACGTCAGAGGGGGCGAAAAGATCGCTGTATCAGCAGGTTGGCATGAAAAAGGGCCTGCCGGCTGACAGGCCAAGAGAATCTGCCCTCCGAATTCCCGAATGTTCTTGGATGACCCGATTGCCGACGGCTAGGGCAATACCGTCCACAGTGCGCAAGGTGTACCTGCCTTCATGACAAAAATCGTGAAGACGTTGTATTCGATGCTGACATGCGATTTTTCCTCCCTTTCAGGCGGTCGCGCAGGTTTGGCAGCTGGAATACGGTGTAGCAATAACTTTGCCCAACCCTCCGATAGATTACGGTCGGGGCTTTTTCACTTTCAGATTCAGGGGCCACGCCACCTCAAGGCGCCTTTCGGTCGAACGCGATCGGGTTTGTGCTCATGGGAGAGGATTCACATGTTCGTTTCTCTCGCGCCCGCGCACCCGATTCGCTCCTTGCGACGGCAACTCGTTGGCGGACTCGCGGGCCCATGAGCCGTGCCTTTGTCGGCACGCGGCAAACTCTGTCTGCGAGGCGGATTCATTCGTTCTTCGATGAGGCAAGTGAGGATGCGCTTGCCGCGAAAGACGCCGGCTTTTACCGAGGAGATGCTCGTATTGAGCATCCGCGCGGCTTCCGCCTGCGATGTTTCGTTGAGCGCACACAACTCGATCGCGCGCCTGCTGGAGAAGCTGAGCCGGCCTACTTCGACATAGAGCATCCGGTGCAGCTCGCCTTGCGCACAACTTTCTTCAGGGGTGAGCCCGTGATCGGGCAGATCAAACTCGACAGCGCCGCTCTCGGACCGATTGAAAGAGTCGATCGACACAAAGAGCCGGCTGCGGCGGCTGCGCAGGTGCTCCATTGCCGTGTTCTGCACAATTGCGCTGAGCCAGGTGGACATCTTGGAATCGCCGCGGAACCGGGGCAGTGCGCGGTAGGCCTTCATCAAGGCCTCCTGCAGCACGTCTTCGGCATCTTCTGGATGCATTGTCATGCGGCGCGCCGTGCGCAAAAGCTGGGGCCGGCGCTGCTGGACAGTTTCGAGAAACTGTCCGAGCATGCCGTCGCCCATCGATGTTTCTGACTCAACCTCTGTTTGGGTTACGAACATAAGCTTGCCCCCGCTCCTTTCAGGGTTGGCGATGCAACAAAGGGTTTGGCGATCTGCCAGATCATGACTGCTCCTGATGGTCGAAGCTGTCGTTGACTAAATAGAGCGGCGCCCTTCCCTGCATGCCGGCGCTCGCAGCACCCAGAGCATCGAGGTGTGCGGCGGCGCCAAACAGGACCAGGCTGCGGTCCGACGGCAGGCGATCGAGGACGTCGGCGAGTTCGTAAGGCGCGATGGGAAGAACAAAGACATTGGATATCGGGAACGGACGCCATTGCGCGCCGGCCCTCAAATCCATCACCACCAGGCCGTGAGCGGTGGTGAGCAGGTCGGCCAGTTCCGCTACGCCGATCCGGATCAAAGGGCGCACGGGCAGCGCGGGCGGCTCAGGCAAGTTGCAGCGAGCCGCCGGCGCTTCGATGTCGAAGGGAATGCTGTGATAGAACTTCGGCCGGGTCTGTCGTGCTTCCCGGAACAGGAGGAAGCGACTCGCCAGTTTATCGGCGAGCGACCAACGGGAATCCATGGTGAGCTCCTCGGTTGAACAGCAGCCTCAAGGGATACGGCGTGCAGGACGCCGGGTGAATCAAGCGAGGCGGAAGTTGACCGATGGAGGAGCACGAAGCGGAGCGCGAGTTTTGAATGCGGCCAGTCGGACAACCTTGCTACAGGTGTCCGCTGATGACAGATGAGGCAGGAAGCTGGTCCGGCGCAGCGGCGTCAGGAAAAGCTGCGAAGCCGGGATACGATGCGGATGAATGGTCTGAGTTGCCGCCATGACGGCGGACGCGCTGCGGTGCTCGACCCAGAGCTTAGCCACCGACGTGCGCGCATGCTGCACGGGCCCCGCTTGGTAGAGTGAGATCTTGTACCCGAATCCCCACAGGAACACCGCCAGCGAAAGCGCCCATAAACACAGGAGACAAGGTCGGTACGGCAACAGGAAGAGTGAAATGGAGAGTCGCTTGCGCGTTGGCAGCATTGCGCCACGGGCGTTCTCATGCAACGAAGCGGAGCGTGCGTTCGTGACGAGCAAGTCTTTGCCGACTCCCTAGGCTCACCAGTATAGACTCGGCGAGGGCGGGTTTTGAATGGAATAATTTTCCTAATCTCCAATAAGCAAAGGGGTTAGTCAATTACAGGAACCCAGCGCAAGCCTCGAGCACACCCGCGGCGCCTGCACCTGGTGCACCATCGAAATTGAGCGCGAATTGGTCGCTGATGGCTGTCATAGAATTCCGCGGTTCGTTTGCGCTACGCTCTCCCTGCCAAGGCCCTCAGAAACTGATGTCTGTCCATGTGGTACTTGAATGCCTTGCGTCCATCGATAAAGACCACGGGCACCTGATCGTTGTACATCTGATGCAACTGTGGGTCGCCATCGATGTCCACCTCCTGCCATTCAAAGTCGGCTTCACCTTGGGTCTGCCTGAGCGTTTCTTTGACGAGGTCACAGAGATGACATCCCTGGCGCGAATACACCACCACTGCGTGCATCATGTCATTTTAAGCGCGTGTCCAAAAAAGCCTTGCCCGGAGAGGCCGCAAACGCGATGAGTTCATGCTGGCCGCGCGCCAACTCCAGGTCGGGATTGAAATCACGAGCAGTCCCTCTCCGCGCTCCCTGTCTTTGGACAGCGCCGGTCTTTGCGCGGACGGCCTCGACCCTGCCCGCCAGCCGTCGCACTAGAGTGACTCCCACTGAACCTTCGTAAAACTAAGCCAGCACAGGCGGCGGCACGCTGGGCAGCAGCTGGCGTTGAGGATTTGTCGGTATGCGCTCAAATCCTTTTGTCCATTCCTTGCATCCTTCTGGTCATGATAGGTTTCGGCATTGCGATTCAGCTCGAGTCTTAAATTCTCGTCAGGAGTTTTTGCTTTGAAGCGGTTCTCTCTCGTTCTTCTGCCCCTTCTCCTTTCTGTGGCTGCAGCTCAGCCGGTTCCGCAACGATGGTCAGAACAAAAAGCGAATGAGTGGTATGCGCGGCAGCCATGGCTCGTGGGCAGCAATTTCATTCCGGATGATGCCATCAATCAACTGGAGATGTGGCAGGCTGCCACCTTCGATCCTAAAGAGATCGATCGGGAACTCGGCTGGGCACAGAACATCGGCATGAATACGATGCGCGTGTTTCTGCACAATCTGCTCTGGCAGCAGGACCCGGCCGGCTTCAAGCAACGCATCAATGTCTTCCTGACAATTGCCGCACGCCATCACATACGTCCCATCTTCGTCCTATTCGATTCCTGCTGGGATCCCGATCCCCGGCTTGGCCCGCAACATCCTCCGATCCCTGGAGTGCACAACTCGGGATGGGTCCAGAGCCCCGGCCGCGCGATGTTGGAGAACGCCAGAGATTATCCGCAACTGAAAGACTATGTCGAAGGAGTGATCGGGGCCTTTGCCAAGGATCCCCGCATTCTTGCCTGGGATCTTTGGAATGAGCCGGACAATACAAATGGCGGCTCGTATTACAAGGAGGAGCCGAAGGACAAAGTGCAATTGGTTCTCGCCTTGTTACCACAGGTCTTCGCATGGGCACGCAACGAACACCCCATCCAGCCGCTCACCAGCGGGGTGTGGAAGGGAGACTGGTCCTCGCCCGCACAATTTGATCCGATGGTCCGCATACAGATTGAAAATTCCGATATCCTCACTTTCCATAATTACGGGTGGCCAGAGGAATTTGAGCAGCGCATCGTGTCGCTGGAACAATATCACCGGCCGATCATCTGCACCGAATATATGGCACGCGGTGTAGGAAGCCTCTTTGACCTCGATTTGCCCATCGCGAAGAAATATCACGTAGGCGCGATCAACTGGGGCTTTGTGCGGGGCAAGACACAAACATGGCTCCCCTGGGATTCCTGGCAGCATCCCTACGTTCTGGAACCACCACCAGTCTGGTTCCACGACATCTTCTATCAGGACGGACGCCCCTACCGGCAACACGAAGTGGATCTTATCCGAACATTGACTGAAGAGGCTGGCGGACGCTCCGGGAATAAGGAGAGCAATCCCTGATTTCGAGAATCCTTGAGTTCGATTCGAAGCTGCGGCTTGAAGATTGCTTCGGACGGCTCTTAGCGAGTTGCCTCCCTTTCAAACCTGCCGATCAAGTGACTGCACATCCGCTACGGGACGCGCTATTCGCTGCGCCACGCGCCTCAGCGGGAACATACGGTGCGGTAAATCGATATAGAAAAGAAGAACGAGAAGATTCGGTGAGATGTCGAGGGAGCGAGAGTAGCCAACCAGCGCGGCTCGACATCGACGTTCAACCGAGCAGCAGGATTTAACGGAAGAGTTTAGAGGCAACCGCAAAAGCAGCACAGGCATCCAAAATCACTTGTTTGCGTTAGATCGATGCAGATCATCGATTCAGAAGAACGATTGATCCAGTTCCCAAACTTTCCCTAAGTTATCGCAGCATCTTGGCGAAGATCGGGCTCGTTCGATTTTGTTCCTGGAAAGGATCGTGTAAGGGCTGTTCGACGATATGTTCCCTGGGGGCGACAATGATTTCGATCGTTCGGTCCGGCAGATTTCATTTTTCGATGTGCCCGAAGGCCACGCTTCACTCGACCTCCAGTTTCAACCGTTGTCTATCGCACCCTGCTGTCGAGGCACTTGAGGGTTTCATTTCGGCGACAGACCCGCCGCGAGCCGAATATGGACGAACTCCTGACAGTATCGAAGACTGTGCCTATGGGGAAAATACGGCACTGGCCTGCACAAGCCGAACGACACACACCACAGAAACAGATCGATTGTTCCATTTCGAATTAGACCTCGCGCGTTAGCGCGTGTCCTGATCATGCAGGAATTTCGCGGCCTGTGCTATGTGGGGCGAAGAGCTTGTAAATGTTTACAAACAATGGGCGTGCATCCCGACGCATAGCCGAAACGATCAACTTCATCCGTTTGCATTCAGGAGGACACATGAAAGAGAGATTCTCGAAGCCGCAGCTGCGGTGGACTCTCGTCGCGATGCTCATCATCTTCTTTTCAAGCTCACTCTGCGGTCACGCACAAAGCATCACATCAAGTCAGGTCAACGGCACAATCACTGATCCCAGTGGAGCGGTTGTGCCCAATGCAAACGTTGCTGTCACAAATACCGCAACTGGCGTTTTGTATCGCACGACAACGGACCATCTCGGAGCCTACCACGTGGCCGACCTTCCCCCTGGCACATACACGATGGAGGTCACGAAAAGCGGCTTTGCAACGCAGCACATCCTGCCTTTTACGCTGATTGTCGGGCAATTATTCCAGCAAAACGTCACATTGGCGCTCGGGCACGCAGAACAAACAGTTTCTGTCAATGCCGGCGCCCTGCTACTCAATACCGAGTCCTCCCACGACCAGCAGCTCATCGAAGGCCAGCAGATTGAGAGTATGCCTCTGAATGGCCGCGATTATCTGCAACTCACCCAGCTCGATGCCGGCGTCGTTCCCGTCAATAACGTCTCCGGTATCTCATCTCCAGCTTCATCATGGACTGCGGCGGGCACGGTTGCCGTCGACGTGAGCGGTTTGAGAGAAGACGACAACAGCTATCTTTACGATGGGGTCGAGACTCGCAATGCCTGGTATGGCGCCGCGGGCATTCTGCCGGACCCGGATATGATTCAGGAGTTTGTTCTGATCAATTCCGACGCACCTGCGCAGTACGGAGCAGGCGGCGCATTTATCAACGTGGTGACCAAGTCCGGTTCGAACGCATTTCACGGAACTGCCTACGAGTTCCTTCGCAATAATGACCTCGATGCGCGCAACTATTTCGATGTGGGAGCCGCACCTGCTTTTCACCAGAACCAGTTTGGAGCCAGCCTCGGTGGACCTATCAAAAAGAACAAGCTGTTTTTCTTCGGCAATTATGAGGGATTCCGGCAAGATGTGCCGACAGACCTTTACAATCTCGTTCCGAATGCCAGCCAGATAGCCGGTGACTTCAGCGCCGATCCGTTCCAACTCTATAACCCCTACGTGCTCGATCCATCCACACCAACAGGCTATGCCGCACTTTCGCATAACCAGGTACCAAGTTCCTATTTCAGCGCCGTCGGACAAAAGATCCTGGCACTGTATCCCACACCTAATGGTTCCTATCTGAACGGCACCGCCAATTATTTCAACGTCGCAACCACGGTCAATAACTGGAATCAATTCAGCGGCCGAGTCGACTACAGGATTTCGGCCAAGGACACGGTTTTTGGCCGATACACCGGCAACTACCAGACTGAAACGACGCCCGGTCTCACCTCATACAATCTGCAGCTCTTTCCATCCAGTCCCAAGAACCTCGCCATTGGATGGACTCACATCTTCTCTTCGCGCATGGTCAATAATTTTCGCTACGGCTGGAGTCACACAGCGGTCGGGGTTGAGCGCGGAGATGGCTACGATACCACAGCTGCCAACCCCCTGGGACTGATCAACGAAGAAGATCAGCCGGGGTCCGACGGTCCACCTTCGATTGGCGTCAATGGATACGGTAACCCCGGAAACGTGAGCGGGACCGATCTGGTGCGCGAAGGCCTCAATATGTGGACGGATTCCCTGATGTTCGTGAAGGGAAACCACCAATTGACGGGTGGCGTGGACATCCGCTACGAACCGATGTATCTCTATGAGGACTGGTCAGCAACTTCAATTGGTTTCAGCGGAGTCTACAGCGGGGACCCGGTTGCCGACCTGCTGATGGGCGTTCCCAACACGACGCGCACCTCATTCGGCGGCCCCACAATGAACTTGCACAGCTGGTACCAGGCATACTATGTCCAGGATAACTACAAAGTTAATCACAAGCTGACGCTCACTTACGGATTGCGCTGGAGTCATCGCTCGCCTCCGATCGAAGCCAATAATCGCGTTGGCAGCTTTGATATCGCTACCGGACAGGATCTTACTTATCCAGCCACCAGTGTCCTGGGCCTGGGAAGGAACATGGTCAAGCCAGTCTGGAGCAACCTGGCGCCCCGGTTCGGCTTCAACCTCGTCCCGGCCGCCAACCTCAATGTCGACATCAAAGGTGGATTCGGCATGTATTTCTTGCAGCCGAACATCAACCAGTACGAAGTGGAAGTGGATACGACTCAGCTTTATGAGGTGGACCAATTCAATAACCCCGCCGTCGGCGATCCTCTTGCCTTCAACCTGGATGGCACGCACGGGTTGCCGGGAATGTATTCAGACGCGATGACCAGCGGAAACTTCTCCGCAGGCGGTCCGACGGTATCATTCATCCAGCCGAATGCACCCACCCCGTATGCCTACGAGTGGAACCTGACCCTTGATCACACCATCAGGAACTGGCTCTTTGAAGTTGCCTACCTTGGGACCTCGGAGCGCCATTATGAGGAGCGCAATGAGATCGACCCGCTCAATACGAATGGCGTTGCGTCTCTCTATGCCACCTGCGGAACACCGGCACACCCCGTGGGATGTTACAGCGGCGTCCAGGAAAACCAACTGACCGGTACTTCGAACTACGACGCCCTCGTGGCACGCGCCGAGAAGCGATTCAGTTCCGGTTTCTCGACGTCAGTCAACTACACATTTTCCAAGTGCCTCGGTACTCCGTATCAGGATGAGTTTGCCTGGCACGTCGACATGCACCTTGATTACAGCCACTGCACCGAAGATATCAATGATATCTTCACGGCGAACGGCATTTACGAGCTCCCGTTTGGTCGCGGAAAAATGTTCCTCAACAGCAGCACTCTTGCCGACGAGCTTGTCGGAGGCTGGAAATTCGCCGGCATCGTAACACTGCGTACCGGCCCGTGGACGACATTAGGAAGCCAACAGGACATCGGGTTCTTTGATGGCGCATTGCCGAATGTCATCGGTCCCATCAACAACAGTTCGCTCCACGGAGGCTTAGGAAGACATTCCCGACTTGGACCCTACATCAACACGCAGAACGTTGTGAATATCAGCGCCGTGGGAGTCCAGGGAGATTCGGGCACGCACAATGTCGAGAACCCAGGCTATCAGGATTACGACCTTTCGGTGTACAAGACCTGGAGGCTCCATGAACAGACAAACTTGAGCTTCCGTTCCGACTTCTTCAACGCCTTCAACCGAGTTAACTTTCAATCGATAAGCACTTACGACCTTGCCCCCAATTTCGGCGATGTTTCCAGTGCTTATCCGGCGCGTGAGATTCAGCTTAGTATGCGGCTCCGTTTCTAATCGCATGATCAATGTGCAGTTGCTTTGGAAGGGACAACTTACCCTGATCGCCGCCGTCGCTGCCGGCTGCTTGATGAGCGGTCCTGCGGCACGGGCGGCACAGGAAGGGAGTACCGTTCCGGAACCTCAAGTTCAATCTCAAGCGGCCGGGGCTTGTCCGAATGAAAGCGGCCTGGACAATGCGCTTGGACAGGCAAGTGCATTGCTGCAGCAATCGCGGTTTCAGGATGCCGCCGAGTTGCTGCAGCCTCTTGCCGATAAGCACTGCGACGCCAGAGTCAGTCTATTGCTGGCGGCGGGATACGAAGGCGAGAAAGACATACCCAAAGCAGCATCCGTGTTGAACCAGGCTCACTCCGTCTGGCCGTCGAACGATAGCATCGCCGCTTCTCTCGCACGCGAATATCTGTCTGCCGGAGAGCCAGACAAGGCACTAAAGGCTCTGGCGCAATTTCATGTGACCGCGAAGACACCCGAGCAAGAGATCGAAATGGCCGTGGTTGTCTACCTCGCGGCCCACCGTCTTTTGTCGGCGCAAAAACTGGCTGAGGAGGACAACAAGCTCTATCCTTCTCTGCATTCTCAGTTGCTGGTGGCCAATACTTTGCAAATGCAGGGACGTTATCCGGATGTGATTCGCCTTCTGGCAGGCAAGAGAGCGTTATACGCTAATTCGCCCGACTTTTTCATTACCCTGGCTGAAAGCGAATTTGATGCATCGACCTACGTCGCGGCGCGACAGGATCTGCAACGCGCCATCGCTTTGAATCCCAAGCTGTATCAGGCTCACTATCTACTCGGCAACGTGCTGGCAAAGATCAATGCCGCAGATGGCGCGATCGCTGAGTACCGCCTTGCAATCGACTTAGCTCCGGAACAACCTCGAACCTACTATCAGCTCGCCCTCGTGCTTCGCTCGAAGCAAGACGACGCCGGCGAACAGCGCGCCCTGGAACAGGCGCTGGCAGCCGACAGCCGCTATGGACCCGCACATTGCGAACTAGGCCGGATCCTGCTTGAAGACCATCGTCCGGCCGACGCGCTGAACCATCTACTCGCGGCGGTTCAGTATAACCCGCGCTCCGAGAAAGCCTACTTCCTGCTCGCCAGGGCCTATGCGGCAATGGGTGAAAAGGACAAGAGCCGTCAAACGGTAAAGCTTCTTGAGGCGGTGAGGAAAGAGAACCAACCCGGATCGAGCAATACAAACGAGGGCGTTTCAACTGCCGCTCAATCGACAAGCCGGCGATGATGAGACCGCGCCGACCGCCGTTCGCAGGGGGAACCGATGTTGAAACTCAAAATGATGTTGGTTGCAGCCCTGGCTGCATCCGTCTTTGGATCGATGATTGGCTGCCACAACAACAAGACTTCATCCGCTTCGCCGGAAACCCGCGCGGCGACACCTCAAATCGGCGGCATGCCGGTCGTAACTTTGACGCGCCACCAGACAGCCCAGGGAAAACAACCGGAATTCGTGTCGATGACCCTGCTGCCCGGGCGCGGCATGAATGTCTTTCAGATTGAAGCCGATGTACCCGGCAAGGGTAAGATTCCGGTTCTCTGGACGCCAACACTCGATCAGCTGGCAGCTAAAATGACCGGCCAGCCTCCTGACGATCTCGACGGCGATGCCAGCTTCAGCTGCTGTGGAGCATTCCTGGTGCCCTACGCCAACCGCATTCTTGGCAACGTTTCACCTGACGGAAAAACGATCACCACGGAGTGGCATGGAAAGACGCTCGTGCTACCGGCAAACTGGCACGCTGCCAACAATCCTGAGAAAGACAAGCACGCCATGCACGGACTGATCCTCGACTCGCAGACGCAGGATGTGCAGACGCACGACATTCCCGATGGGCAAAGTGTGACGGGCGTGATTCACGCCGGCGACTTCGGTGGCCACTGGCTCTCGAAGACCGATCTGAACTTCACGATTTCTCTTACCGGCAAAGCGGTGGACGCAGCGATCGTCGCCAGGAACGTTGGAACGGAAGACGAGCCGATGGGCATCGGATGGCACCCCTATTTCTCTATCCCAAGCGGCAATCGAACGCAGGCATTGCTCCACGTTCCCGGTGAACAACTGGCAGTGGTGAACAACTACAATGACGTCTTCCCTACCGGCAAGCTGATTCCCGTAAAAGGTACCAAGTGGGACTTCCTTGCACCTGAGGGGAAGCCTCTCGATGATGTCTACCTCGACGACAACTGGTCAAGGCTGCAACGCACCGATGGAGCAGTAGAGGTGACATTGACGGATCCGGCCAGCAACTACGGTGTGCGCCTCCTGGGGCTATCGCCGGACATTCGGACAGTTCAGGTGTACTCGCCTCCCTCCGCAAAATTCGCGGCCATTGAGGAGCAGTTCAACTTCGCCGACCCATTTGGCAAGGAATGGCATGGGATGAACACCGGCATGGTTACGCTGAAGCCCGGACAATCCGTGGAGTGGCACGTGCGCGTAGAGCTGTTCCAGCCCAATCAAGGCGGATGATGCAGATCGCTCGAATGCGGGTATCGGCTCGATCGAGCGTTTCCGGCCGGGTGAAGCTCTCATCTGGTTCAGTGTCTCGCCGGCGGTGAAGGCAGTGGCGTAGAAAATGTTGCCAGCGTCGTTACCGCATGATTCGCTGCGATTTTTCGCACCCGAGCCCTCCAGCCTTCTGTTTTGGACCCGTTGGCATTGGTGTATTCAAGGACGTATACGTCCTTCCCGCTCACCGCTACCCCTGTCGCCGACCACGGGCGCTCTGAAATCAGAATCGATGTGACTTCACCCCGGGGAGTGATTCTGACGACGCGATGGCAGCTGGTCGCAGCCACGTACACATTCCCATCGGCATCCACGCCCAAGCCGCGAAAGAGCGGGGAGGACGCGTTAGCGGGATTGTGGTCGGCGGGATCGGAATCGCAATCCTTCACCGCAACTGGATGCATGATCTGCGCGATTGATCCATCCTTACTCAACTTGATGATTCCCTTCCAGGTGGCTGCGTAGATGGAGCCATCCGGCCCGGAGGCCAATCCTGTGATGCCGTCGTTAAATCTGCTGAGTGTCTGCTTGAGCGATGGAGAAAACAAGCCCTGCTCGCCATGGGGCGACATCCGCGCAACCGTCATCGCGCCCGCTGGGAACGAGTCCTCCTGCGATCCGTTGCTCCCATAGTAGAGGTTGCCATCGAGACCAATGACCAGTGGAGCACCGTCGCCATAAATCAACGCCGGTATCGCACCGTCGGCGGTCGCCCGCTTGTAGATCTTGAGTGTGGCATGGGCGAAAGCGCCTTTGGCATCGAGCGCGAGCCAATGCCCGCCCGTGTTCTCCTGCACAACGGAGAGCTTCCCCGAAGGATCGATTCGATAGAGGCTGTCAAACAGAAAATAGATGCGGCCCTGATCGTCGACAACGATACCCGAGGCCGGATGCGCAAAGGCTGGGAGCGCAAGCAAAAGCCATTGGCACAAAACGGTCAGAACTACGCAGAGGAATAGTGAGCGCTTCATGTTCACCTCGGTCTAAGCGGCTTGGGAAGAGTCGGCGTGAAGTGCGGTGGCGATGCTCCAGGGCAGGAGTTCCTCGATCCGATTGGTCGGATGCTCAGAATTCGTGCCAGGCCGGCGCGAAGATAGAATTCCGGCTCAAGGACGCAGTATGCCATGAAACCGAAAAGAAATCATCCACATAACCCGCATGAATACAGGGGAATCACGCTCGAAGTGGATAGAAACGGACGTCGCCGGTGTGCTGGCCAAAGCCTCCCGCGTCACTGCCTCACATAGCGCAGGCACCGTGACCGGAAGCAACGCTCTGGTTCCGGAGCAAGAAGGCTCCGTCAGCTCTCCTCGTTCGAACGCTCGGCGCCACTTCAATACCTGGTTTGCGGTCAACCCATTCACTTGCGCTATCTGGTCAACGCTTGCACCCGGTCGAAACTTCAACTCCACGATCCGGCGCGTCTCAGATAAAGGACGCCGCCCAGGGACGGCGACGATCCAGAGCTGCTCTCCCTGAGTCAACCATGACCTATGGATCCAGAAACTTGGCCTCAAACTTCCCTCATCGATTGCTTCACTCCATGCAGGCGAATGCGCTCGAAATGGTTTGCACATCCTTTGGTCCCCCCCCTTTTGTAACGTGACCTAAGTCCTCGTAATGCCACTTGTAGTGCATTGATTTTGACCTCAATCCAAAGTTAACTAGAGCCAGTTCAACGCAATCAAATCCGGATCGGCGGGTTACCCCCGAAAAGGTAGTAAGGGATTTACTTGACTGGCTTACACACGATCCAAGCGCACAAGCGCTCACCAATCCTGCACTTCCGCGCCCTTTGCGGCCAGGACGGCGAAGAGGGTGGAGCGCTGGTTGAAATGGCTGTAACGCTGCCTTTGATCATGTTGATCATGACGGGCATCTTCTCGTTTTCGATTGCCATTTACCAGAAGTTGCAACTTGCCGAAGCGGTCAGCAACGGAGGGCACTATCTTGCCGTGGATCGTGGCGATACCGATCCGTGCCTGACCGTAGCGAATGCCATCTACTCCGCGGCTCCCGGCTTGAACCAGAACTCGCTGTCGCTCACCTTCACGATCAATGGAGGCGCATCCACGGGGCCGACCTGTTCGGGAAGCACCGGCGCGTCGAATATGACTTCTGGGGGTACGGCTGAAATCCAGGCGACGTACCCGTGCAGTCTTTCCGTATACGGCATGAATTTCTCTTCGGGCTGCAGTCTTCAAACCCAAATCACGGAGGTCGTCCAATGAACGACAATGGCGGGTCCTTCCTGCTTCGGGCATACAAAGATGAAAGAGGCCAGGTGCTTCCCTGGATGGTGCTGATGATCGTTATGTTCCTCGGCATGGCGGGGTTGACCCTGGACCTTGGGCACGCATACGTCTGCTATCGCGAACTGCAGGCGTCGACAGACGCCGCGGCCCTGGCTGGGGCCTATGCAATGACACTCTCGGGCGCCACGCAGGCAACGGTACAGGCAGAAGTGAATGCGTTCAGTTCGACAACCGGCGGCGCAAATGCAACACCCAACCTGCCCAATGTTCCCACGCCGACGGTTACCTTGACCTGCGTCACAGATTCCAGCCTTGTGCCGGCGCCGTGTACCGCATCGGCAACTGGCAAAAACGTGATCCGGGTCGTGCAGACTGTGTCGATCCCGACCATCTTCATGAGCGCGCTTTCAGCGTTCGGGATTAAGGCGGCCACTTCGCTGAACCTTGGAACGGAAGCGGACGCAACCCTTCAGGCCGGCAAATCAACTCAGGTCAACGTGGCCCTGGTCATGGACACAACGGCTTCAATGGGCGACCAGGACTCAGATTCGAACTGCAATAACACCCGCATCTATTGCGCGGAGCAAGGTGCGCAGACGTTGCTGCAAAACCTGCAACCCTGCACTACGGGCAGCACCTCATCGAAATGCAATGCGCCTTACGATCAAGTGAGCCTGTTCACTTTTCCGAACGTCGAAGCGAGTACGGCCTCAAAAGACACCTCATGCCCATCGGGCAACCCAACGATCGTCCCCTACACGACGCCGACGGCCGGAGCGAGTTGGACAGCGCCGACGGGCAGCTCGGGCACCTATCAAATCGCCAATTACAGTGACGACTACAGTTCTACGAACCAGCAAGGCGGCTCGCTGAACAGTTCTTCGGGACTGGCCATTGCCAACGGCGCTTCGGGAGTGTCGAAATGCAGTGGAATGGGTACCCCGGGTGGTGATGGCACGTATTATGCCGGCGCAATCTACGCCGCCCAGTCGTCTCTGATGGCCGCGCAGGCAGCAAATCCAGGCTCCCAGAACGTGATGATCATTCTCAGCGACGGCGACGCGAGCAGTTCCGATATTTGCGCGACCTGGGACACTAAGACTCCCACCAAGTGCGACTCATATGCTAAGAACAGTTCGGGCAATACGGTTGTGTACGGCGCCGCCAACAATCAGTGCCAGCAGGGAATCGCGGCAGCCAACTTCGCGACCGGCCAGGGTACCCAGGTGGTCACAATCGCCTACGGCGCAGCATCGTCGGGGTGCTCTACGGATACATCGGGCACGCTGAAAAACCTCTCTCCCTGCACTGCAATGCAGGACATGGCCAGCAGTTCGGCGGATTTCTACTCCGACGCCACTGCTTCGCAAAACAAGGGACAATGCGATTCCGCGAACAGCTATACGTTGAAACAGATTTTTGCCAACGTTGCGCAGAAATTCTCAAGTGCCCGCTTGCTCCCCAACGGCATTACATAGACCCTAGAATTAGACCTATTTGGCAAAGCGAGAGCCGGGGAAGTTGACCCGGCTCTTTGCTTTTGGTCGAATCCACTTCGTTCAGACCCTCGTTACGATTCAGAATAGACTCGTACGCAGGGGTGGAGAATCTCGCTATCTTGACCCGATCAACCGCAGGCGGGCGGTAAACGCTCTTCCAAGCGGCTCGGTAAACATCCCGTATTGCGACGAATCGACAACGTTGTTCACCACCAGGTAATTCCCGCTTCCGGTGATGTTCTCGACCATGCCGCGCAGTCCAAAGTACGATCCGCGAAAATGAAAGCGCCACTCCAGTCCCGGACTGAAGGAGAGATAGTTCGGGAAACGATTCGACCCTGCCGGCCCCACCACCTGGTAATTCGCGTTGACCGAGGTGTACGGGAATCCCGTATGCCAGTCCAGCGTGTAGACGTAGTCCCAGCTCTTCTTGAAACCCGGCACAAGAAACGGCAGCCAGCCCCACGACAAAACTCGATTCGGCGTGTCCCACGCGAGCGGCCCGCTCTGCTGCGGACCAAGCCAGGAGAGCGTTGGTACATAATCGATCGCCGAATTGGTGTGAGCCGACGAGTGAGTGTAGGCGCCAAACAGAGTGTAGTTGCCTGAAAACGTGTGCCGCGCGTCAATCTCCTCCAGCGAGTCGTGATCCTCTCTGTCATTTGTCAGCAGGTACTCTCCGGCCAACGCCGACGGCCCGCTCTGATTCACATAGGTGAATTCATCTGAAACCCGCTTGCGAATCAGATTTGCTGATAGATAAATGGCGCCGGGCAATTTCTGTTCTAAACCGACGCTCCAGTTGAGAGCCCGCGCTTCCTGCAACGAACTGTCGTCCGCAATAAAATTCGTCGTAAGAGGCGGCCCGGTTGGAGTCACGCCGTCTGACGCAAAGTATGTGTCGTTTCGAACCCCTGCCAGCGCCCGCTCCAGGTACTCCAGCTGCGTATGCTCGTAATAAAGCCCGACGCCTGCGGACAGCTTTGTCTTGTTTTCGGCCCACGTTGGCGAGTAAACCGCTGCCAGCCGGGGTGAAATAAGCGGACGCCGGATGATCTCGTCCCAGTCAAAGCGCAAGCCGGGTTCGACCAGCAAGCCGGGATAAAGAGTCCACCGGTCCTGAAGAAACGAACCCGCCTCCAAGTTGTGCCGCGTTGGGGACGCTGTCACCGGGAAAGCGCTGCGGCGCAGCAGAGTTCCATCTTCACGCAGGTAACTCACCGGAGCCCTATTGACCGCCTCCCCGTAGCCGATGCGATCGAGATCGACGCCGGCCTGCATCGTGTGTGTTCCCAGCCAGTGCTGCATCGGCCAGTACAGCACGGAATTCGCTTCAACCCGTTGTGAGTGGCTGGTCAGGTTCTCAAAATAGCTTCCGACAAATTGTTCCGGGTTGATTTCAAAAGGACTGTTTCCATGCGGCTCGTATCCATCGCGAAACCGCACGACGCCAAGCCCGACATCCAGCAAGGCTCCATTGTGAAAACTGATCTGATCGCGCGCGTATGGAAGCCACGCAATCGTATCGCGCTTGGTTGTGCTCTCCTGAGGAACCAGCGAAGAGATGCCGTCGTAGGGTGAGTGATATTCGTTCACCAGCAAGCCCGCGGTCACGATGTTGGATGGCTTCGGATTCACCTGGAACTTGAGCAGGTTGCTGCCCCGAATCAGATGATCTGTATCGGCGTTCGATGGCAGCTCTTTAATGTAGATATCGTCATACTCCACTTCAAGCCCGTCGAAGAACCAGGCCTTGTTCTGCGCCAGAGGGCCAGAAAACGTGAACCTTGGCACAAACTTGTCGAAGCGGATCCCGTTCATGTCTTGAAACGAAGGAAGAAAATCGGTGGCATTGAAACGGAACTTGTTATCTCCCATCCCCGTCGAAAGCGCGATCACTCCACCGGTGGCCCTGCCGTATCGAACCGGATAGCGCGTCGTTTCCTCATCAATCGACCGCACCGCATCTGCGCTGACGCGCATGGCAAGAATGCCGCTGACCGGCGAGCGGATATCGAATCCATCCAGGGTATCCAGCGTGGCCCACGTCTCTGACCCGGCTACGTGCACCTGCCCCGTTTCATCGGCGACAACTCCAGGGTAGAAAGGGAGCAGATTGCGAATGTCGCGTGACGTCGGATAGGGAATATTGATGATCTCCGGCAGGTTCATCACCCGGACGTCTGAGGTTTGACTGGGATCGATTCCTGGGACTGAGGCGCTCACCTGCACCTGCTCGAGCACCATCTGCTCACGCCTCATGACAATTCGAATGTCGCGCAGCTGAGGATCCGTCTCTTCGTTGATCGATTGATAGAACCCGGGCTTCTCGGCGCGAAGCTGGTAAGGCTTCTCGGTCCGAACCGAGAAAGAGCCGTGCCCGGCATAATTTGTGGAAAGACGGATTACGGGCTGGCCCGGCACCTCAACCACGACCTGCGCATCCTCAACGGCAAGGCCGGTGTCATCCACAACGGTCAATGAAATCGTTTCCGGACCTGGCGCGTTCTGGCCCGTCGCCCTGATGGCGCAGCCGGCGAGAAACACAATAAACATGACTCCGAATCCGCACTTAAAAGACCGCATCCGCGCCATCCAGGTTCCTCCATTTTAGGCTTTCACCCGCGCCGATCGAAGCTGCGATGCTCCTCCTCGTGCCCTTCCATTCCGGCCAGTTGCACTCGCTTCACAGGATTCTCACGCTCAGCGCGGATTCTCGAGTCTTCGCCCTCAAGCAGAGACTTCTCCAATGAATTAGGATGAATTCGCAGACAAACAGGACGATTTCAGCGTCCTCTAGCGTGCTAGCGGCGGAAAGCCAGGAGAAGCCGTCTCAAGATGAAGTCCTCGACGATCGCAGCGGAGAGTCCCTCCAGCAGCGCACCACTTACCACGAATAAACATCTCATCCGCTGGGTCGACAAGATGGCAGACCTGTGCCGCCCGGACTCCATTCATTGGGTCGATGGCTCAAAGGCCGAATATGATGCGCTCTGCCGGGGCCTGATAGCCTCGGGCACCTTTGTCCGCCTGAACCAGAAACGATGGCCCGGCTGCTATTACGCCCGCTCGGTACCCGGCGACGTTGCCCGCGTCGAGGATCGCACCTTCATCTGCTCGTTTTCGCGCGCCGCCGCCGGTCCCACCAACAACTGGGAAGACCCCTACATCATGCGGAAGCGCCTTAAGCAGCTCTTTCGGGGATGTATGCAGGGCCGCACGATGTATGTGCTGCCTTTCAGCATGGGTCCCGTCGGCTCACCCATGTCGGGCATCGGCGTAGAGCTCACTGATTCGCCCTACGTCGTCGCCCAGATGCGCACCATGGCGCGCATCGGCGCACCGGTTTTCGCTGAAATCGACAAGGATGAGAAACGCGTCGTTCCCTGCATGCATTCGGTCGGCATGCCGCTTCGACCCGGCGAAAAGGACGTTCCGTGGCCCTGCAACGAAACAAAGTACATTGTTCACTTTCCTGAAAGCCGCGAAATCTGGTCCTATGGCTCCGGCTACGGCGGCAATGCACTGCTGAGCAAGAAGTGCTACGCCCTTCGCATTGCCAGCAACATTGCGCGCGACGAAGGATGGATGGCCGAGCACATGCTCATCCTTGGCGTGGAAAGCCCCGAGGGTGAAAAGACCTATGTCGCCGCGGCATTTCCATCCGCTTGCGGAAAAACCAACTTCGCCATGTTGATTCCGCCCAAGGCGATGAATGGATGGAAGGTCTGGACGGTGGGCGACGACATTGCGTGGATTCGCCCCGACGCCGACGGTCACCTTCGCGCCATCAATCCCGAAGCCGGATTCTTCGGCGTCGCTCCCGGTACCGGCGTGAAAACCAACCCGATGGCGATGGCCACGCTGGCGAAGAACTCGATTTTTACCAATGTCGCACTCACGCCCGACGGCGGCGTGTGGTGGGAAGGCATGACGGACAAGCCCCCGGCGGAGTGCCTCGACTGGCGCGGAGAACGCTGGACGCCGCAGATCGGCAGGGAGACCGGCTGCACCGCCGCCCATCCCAATGGCCGATTCACCGCGCCCGCTTCGCAGTGTCCTTGCATCGATCCGGCGTGGGAGTCGCCCGAAGGCGTGCCCATCAGCGCATTCATCTTTGGCGGCAGACGTTCTGTTACCTTGCCGCTGGTTTACCAATCGTTTAATTGGAGCAGCGGAGTGTATGCCGGAGCCACCATGGGCTCTGAAACCACGGCTGCCGCGACCGGAGCTGTGGGGCACGTGCGCCGCGACCCGATGGCCATGCTTCCCTTCTGCGGATATCACATGGGCGACTATTTCCGCCACTGGATCCGCATGCAGCGCCAACTCGAAGTCACGCCTCGCATCTTTCACGTGAACTGGTTTCGCAAAGACTCTCAGGGCAAGTTCCTGTGGCCGGGATTCAGCGAGAACATGCGCGTCCTGCGCTGGATTGTGGAACGTGTCCACGGCAGGACACAAGGACGCGAGACTCCCATCGGGTGGGTTCCTCGCTACGAGGACATTGATTGGGCCGGTCTGCAGTTTCCGCGGGAAACCTTCGACCAACTCATGTTGGTGGATCGCGACGCCTGGCGCAAGGAAGTCATCTCGCACGAGGAGCTGTTCATCAATCTCCACGACCACCTGCCACCCGAGATGATCTACGAGCGGGAACTGCTGATCTGCCGGCTCTGAGGGGCGGAATTTCGACTGATTCGAAACGGCTTCTCGCTCGATGCGAAATTTCATTTATGATAGAGAGTTCAGCGAAGCCCCACGAAAACTGAGGTCCTGGAGCAAGGACCCGATCATAAAGCCCTTGGCGACTCCAGTGCGATTCGCCAAGGCAGTTGTGTATTCAAGGTTTCAGCTCGACACAGCGCTCAGAATAATCAGCCGTGGAGAAGGAGCTCATGACTACATCGGATCGTCGCCGCATTCCCAGCCCGCAAGGCCTTTACCATCCTCGCAATGAGCACGACGCCTGTGGCATGGGCTTCGTTGCCAGCATTCGCGGAGAAAAAAGCCACGACATTATACGCAAGGGGCTTGAGGTTCTCATCAACCTCACCCATCGCGGGGCGGCGGGCTGCGATCCTGAGACCGGCGATGGCGCGGGCATCCTGATTCAGATCCCCCATGTGTTTTTTGCGCGCGAGTGCGGAGAACTCGGCATGCAATTGCCCGACCCGGGCGCGTACGGCGTTGCCATGGTGTTTCTGCCCGTAGACAAGCACAGCCGCCTGCAATGCGAGGGAGTGTTTGAACGCATCGCACAAGAGGAGGGACTCACCGTCCTCGGCTGGCGCGATACGCCCGTCAATGGCGACGCCATCGGCCGCGAAGCGCGAGCTTCTCAACCTTATATAGAGCAGTTGTTCGCGGTCCGTCCCGGCAATCTCGATGAGGAAGCCTTTGAGCGTCTGCTCTATCGAGTGCGACGGCGCACCGAAAACGAGATTGCCTCCTCCGATATCGAAGGCAAGGACGATTTTTACATCCCTTCGTTTTCCTGCCGGACCATCATCTACAAGGGACTGATGCTCGCTCCTCAGATTGAGAAGTTCTATTTCGAACTGGCCAATCCCCTTGTCACCAGCGCTCTGTGCCTTGTCCACCAGCGCTTTTCCACCAATACCTTTCCGAGTTGGAAACTGGCCCACCCTTATCGCTACGTCGCGCACAACGGCGAGATCAATACGATTCGCGGCAACGTCAGCTGGATGAATGCCCGCCAGTCTATCCTCGAGAGCCCGCTGCATGGCGATCAGATCGACAAGCTTTACCCCGTCATTATGCCCGAGGGCAGCGATTCCGCCTCGCTCGATAATGCGGTCGAATTCCTTTATCAGTCCGGCCGTTCCCTGCCCCATGTCATGGCCATGCTCATTCCCGAGGCCTGGGCCGGGAACCCCGACATGGACGAGGAAAAGCGCGCCTTTTACGAGTATCACGCCTCCCTGATGGAGCCCTGGGATGGACCAGCCGCCATCGCTTTCACCGATGGCCGGGTAATTGGCGCCACTCTCGACCGCAACGGTCTGCGTCCCGGTCGCTATATCGTCACCAAAGACGACTTGGTCGTGCTCGCTTCTGAAGCCGGAGTTCTCGAAGTTCCCGCCGAAGACGTTCGCAAGAAAGGCCGCCTGCAGCCTGGACGCATGTTCCTCGTCGATACAGTCGAGAAGCGCATCGTTTCCGATGCAGAAATCAAGAAGGGCCTTGCCGCCCGGCAGACCTATTCAAAATGGCTTCAGGAACAGCAGGTCAACCTGGACCAGCTTCCCGAGCCATCGCGTGTGATCGCCTCCGATCCTGAAACGCTGCTTCGTCGTCAGCGCGCCTACGGCTACAGCGAAGAAGACCTTCGCATCCTGCTCGCGCCCATGGGCGCCAAAGGCGAGGAACCAGTGGGTTCCATGGGCACTGACGTGCCGCTTGCCTGCCTGTCTGACCGTCCGCAATCGCTTTTCAACTACTTCAAGCAACTCTTCGCTCAGGTCACAAACCCACCCATTGACCCGATCCGTGAGGAGTTGGTGATGTCGCTCATCAGCTACATCGGCACCGAGCGCAACATCCTCAACGAAGCTCCTGAGAATTGCCACACCCTGAGGCTGCCGCACCCGATCCTCACCAATCGCGACCTCGAAAAGCTCCGCCGCGTCTCATCCGGCGACCTCCTTGCCACCACGCTTCCAGCGCTCTTCCGAGCAGAAGACGGCGAAGGCGGGCTAAAACACGCTCTTGAAGATCTCAGCTCCCGCGCCGCGCTTGCCGTCAACTCCGGCTACACGCTCCTTATCCTTTCAGATCGCGGAGTCGACGCAACCTACGCTCCCATTCCCAGCCTGCTTGCCCTGGCCGCGGTTCACAACCGCCTCGTCCGCGACAAGACCCGCACCCAGGTAGCCCTGATTATCGAAAGCGGTGAGCCCCGCGAAGTGATGCACTTTGCCCTTCTTATCGGATACGGCGCCAGCGCCATCAATCCGTATCTGGCCATCGAAACCCTCCACGATCTCAAGCGCCGCGGGCTGTTGCCCCACAACGTCACGGCCAATCACGCGGAAAAGAACTTCATCAAGGCGATCAACAAAGGCCTGCTCAAAACATTCTCAAAAATGGGCATCAGCACCCTGCAAAGCTATCGTGGCGCGCAGGTCTTTGAGGCTGTCGGTCTCAACCATTCGCTCGTCGAAAAGTACTTCCCGGGCACCGCATCGCGCATTGAAGGTGTCGGGCTCGATGTCCTCGCTCGCGAAGCCCAGCTCAAGCATGCCTACGCCTCGCGCCCGCTCACGGAATCGGAAACCGAGTTGGTCGTCGGCGGCCACTATCAATACCGGGAGGGCGGCGAATACCACCTGCTCAATCCGCTCACCATCAGCAAATTGCAGCACGCGGTCACTCAAAACAACCCCAAGACCTTCCAGGAATATACCGATCTTCTCGACGATCAGAATCGCAATCTCTGCACGCTGCGTGGTCTGTTCAAGCTCAAGTACGCTGATCAGCCGATTTCTCTCGACGAAGTTGAACCGGCCAAAGAGATCGTCAAGCGGTTCACTACCGGCGCTATGAGCTACGGCTCGATCAGTAAGGAAGCCCACGAGACTCTTGCCATCGCCATGAATCGCCTTGGCGGCATGTCGAATACGGGCGAGGGTGGCGAAGATGAAGCCCGTTTCAAGCCCGATGAGAACGGCGATTCGCGCCGGAGCGCTGTGAAGCAAGTGGCCAGCGGCCGCTTCGGGGTGACCACAAACTACCTCGTCAACGCCGACGAGCTACAGATCAAGATGGCACAGGGCGCCAAACCCGGAGAAGGCGGACAACTACCCGGCCATAAGGTCGACGAGGTGATTGCCAGGACGCGCCACTCGATCCCCGGTGTCGGCCTCATCTCGCCGCCTCCGCATCACGACATCTATTCGATCGAAGATCTGGCGCAGCTCATCTATGACCTCAAGAACGTCAATCCGAAGGCGCGAATCGCCGTCAAGCTGGTCTCCGAAGTTGGAGTTGGAACCGTTGCCGCAGGCGTTTCAAAAGCTCACGCCGACGTCGTTCTCATCTCCGGCGATAGCGGCGGTACAGGCGCTTCTCCTCTCAGCTCCATCAAGCATGCCGGGCTGCCATGGGAACTCGGTCTAGCCGAAACGCAGCAGGTTCTCCTGCTCAACGATCTGCGCAGTCGCATCAAGGTCCAGACCGACGGAAAGCTCCAGACCGGCCGTGACGTTGTCATCGCAGCCCTCCTTGGCGCCGAGGAGTTTGGCTTTGCTACAACTCCTCTGATTGCTATGGGTTGCGTCATGATGCGCAAGTGTCACTTGAATACTTGCTCGGTTGGCATTGCCACCCAGGACCCGGTCCTTCGCGCCCGTTTCAGGGGCCAGCCGGAGGACGTCATTAACTTCTTCTTCTTCCTCGCCGAACAGATTCGCCAGCATATGGCAAAACTGGGCTTCCGCACCTTCGACGAAATGATTGGCCGTGTCGACAAGATTGATGCGTCCATCGCCGACGCGCACTGGAAAGCCAAGGGGATCGATCTCTCTGAGATTCTCTACGTTCCAACCGTTCCCTCCCGGGTGGCACGCCGCAAGATCCAGCCGCAGGATCACGGCCTCGACCAGGCGCTCGATCACGTCCTGATCAAGGAGGCAGCGCCGGCGTTGGAATCGAAGACTCCGGTCTCCGGCAGCTTCGCCATCCGCAATGTGCATCGCACAGTGGGCGGGATGCTGGGCGGCGAGATTGCCCGCCGTTACGGCTCCGCGGGATTGCCCGATGAAACCATCCACTTCAAATTTGAAGGCTCGGCCGGACAGAGTTTCGGCGCCTTTGTTCCCAATGGCGTCACCCTTGAACTTGAAGGAGAAGCCAACGATTACCTCGGCAAAGGTCTTTCCGGCGGACGCATCGTCGCGTATCCGCCAAAGACCTCGAGCTTCCTGCCCGAGGAGAGCATTCTCGTCGGAAACGTGGTGCTCTATGGCGCCACTTCCGGCGAAGCGTTCCTGAACGGAATCGCCGGCGAGCGATTTGCGGTCAGAAACTCTGGCGCCACCGCCGTCGTTGAGGGAGTGGGCGATCACGGGTGCGAATACATGACGAATGGAAAGGTTGTCGTCATTGGAGCGACAGGTCGCAACTTCGCTGCCGGCATGAGCGGCGGAATCGCTTATGTCTATGACGACCGCGGCGACTTCTCCAATCGATATTGCAACAAGGCAAGCGTCGATCTCGAACCGCTCGTCAACGACGATGACCTTGCAGAGGTTCGCAGTCTTCTCGAAAGGCACCGCGATCTGACCGGCAGCCCGCGAGCCGCGTGGATTCTGGAGCATTTCGCCGACGCGCAGCAGCGATTCATCAAGGTGTTCCCGCACGAATACAAGCGCGTATTGGGCGTTGCGCGTTCCGAGTCGGTTTACGTCCCGCCTACAGCTTCGGCGCCCCTGGTGGCGGCCGCCACGGAGGTGCAGCATGGGTAAGGTCACCGGGTTCCTTGAGATTGAACGCGAGCAGCCAGTTCGCCGCAAGGCAGATGAGCGTGTACGCGACTGGTTCGAGATCTATCAGCCATTTCCCGAGGAGAAACAGCGGGAGCAGGGCGCTCGCTGCATGGATTGCGGTGTCCCCTTCTGCCACACCGGTTGCCCCGTAAGCAATCTCATTCCCGACTGGAACGATTTTGTTTACGCCGGCCGCTGGGAAAGTGCGATTCGCCGCCTTCACGCGACCAACAATTTTCCCGAGTTTACCGGCCGCATTTGCCCCGCGCCCTGCGAAGCTGCCTGCGTGCTTGGCATCAATCAGCCTGCCGTGTCGATCAAGCTGATCGAGCGTAGCATCGTGGAACGCGCGTGGGACGAGGGGTGGATTCATCCCGAGCCGCCTGATCACAACACGGGCAAGCGCGTAGCCGTCGTCGGCAGCGGACCCGCCGGCCTTGCCGCGGCACAACAGTTAAGGCGCGCCGGCCATTCAGTCACCGTCTACGAGAAAGCCGATCGCATCGGTGGTCTGCTGCGCTATGGGATTCCCAATTTCAAATTGGAAAAGCACGTTGTCGATCGCCGCATCCAGCAATTACGTGCCGAAGGGGTTACGTTTCTGACCAATGCCCATGTGGGCGTCAATGTCCCTGTCGATTCTCTTACGGGTCATTACGATGCCATTCTGCTCTGCGGTGGTTCCGAGCAGCCTCGCGATCTCAGCATTCCAGGCCGCGAGCTGAAGGGAATTCATTTTGCCATGGAGTTCCTGCCCCAGCAGAATCGCCGCTGCGAAGGCGACCAGGTCGATCCGGCAAGTGCGATCACGGCCGAAGGTAAACGTGTACTCATCATCGGCGGTGGCGACACCGGCGCCGACTGCCTCGGCACCAGCCATCGACAGGGACCCAGAAGCGTCCACCAGTTTGAAATCATGCCCAAGCCGCCGGCGGAGCGCGCGGGTTCGACGCCGTGGCCGCTTTGGCCCTTGCAACTGCGGACCGAAGGAGCCCACGAAGAAGGTGGAATCCGCGACTGGAGCATCAACAGCATCCGCTTTACCGGCGACGAAAACGGCAATGTCAAACAACTGCACGCCGTCCGCGTCGGACCTCCTCCGAAGTTCGAACCAATCGCCGGCAGCGAGTTCACGCTCGATGTCGATCTCGTTCTTCTCGCCATGGGCTTTCTCGGTCCTGTGCGAAACGGAATGATCGAACAGCTCGGGGTTGCTCTCGATCAGCGTGGCAACGTCGCGACAACCGATTACATGTCCTCGGTTGATGGCATCTTTGCGGCTGGTGACATGCGCCGCGGCCAATCCCTTGTGGTGTGGGCAATTTCCGAAGGCCGAAAGGCGGCGGCGTCCGTCAATCGCTACCTGGCGCAGAAGGTCGCTCAACCGCGCCACGCACATTCATGATTGCCTGGCGCAGCTTTCCGGCGTGTCACCAACTCACGACGGCGACAGCGAATGGCTCCAGATGAATCTTGGCGCCTTCGACTGGAAGTGCGCGTGCCGGTCCTTCGCCTGACTGGCCATCCACCGCATGCGCCGTGGCTTTATCCGCATTCGCAATCCCCACGTCGACCGCCCGGTTTCGTTTGTTTACGACCAGCAGCTTCTGTCCCGCCGAGGTGACGAATGCCTGCGCCGCAAGATCGTCAGCGTGGGCGCCCTCGAGTCTTGTCTCCACCAGTTTGTCGCCGGGATGAAAGTTGTCCTTGATGAGCTTCAGTACCCAGAATCGCGCATTCGGCTTGTTATCCTCCCAATTCATCATGCTCACACTGGGATACTGCGTCGGATAGCCGATCAGTTGCGATTCTCCGATCACGTCAATCTGCAGCCTCGTGAGCTCGATGTAGAGATACGCATACAGGGACCCGGACAAATTCCAATAGACTGCTGGAGGCGGAACGCTGTCGCCCGGCTGATTATCCGTCGGCAGGATCGACCCCAATTCGTCTGTGTCCGTTTTGGTTTCCGGAGAGAGCCTCTTGCGAATGTTCTCGATATAACGAACCGTATTCAAAAAGCCCGCTGCTTGATCAAAAAACGAGTATTGCCAGCTATCGACCGTCTGTTCCTTCGCTGGAGAGGCATAGAAGTGATACGAAATCATGTCCAGTGGAACGCCCGGCCGATGATTTTTGTGATTCAGGAAATACTCGAACTGATCGGGATTCTGTCCCGGCGCGGCCAGAGCCAGTCCCACAAACTTCGTATCCGGCGAGACCCGATGAATGGCGCTCACAATCGCGTCGTACCGCTCCGTGTATTGCTGCGGCGTCATTGAGTGTTCTGAATCGACTTCGTTTAGCACTTCCCACACCGGAAGCTCGTCATGGTATCCCGACTCGTGCCGTACGCCGTTCTCATCGGTGAATCCGCCGTCCACATACCAGCTCACCAGCCGCGCATAATAGTCGCCCAGATCCTTTCCAGTCGGATCGCGCAACTCTGTGCCCTGGGTGTAATCCCAGTCCACCTTGTCGGGATCGGCCGGATACGTCACCGGCTTCTCCGTCTTGAAGAGCCATACCGGAATGGTGCTGAAATTGACGATGGTCGGATGCCCTTCTGTCGCGTGCAGAAAATCCTTCATCATGGGGTCGATCAGGCTGAAATCCCAACTCGTCTTCTGTGCCGTCGGCGGCTCCAATTCGGCCACAGCCAGCTTCGGATACGGCAGCCATGGCACGTAGCGAACATAGTCGGCGCCCAGGGCTCTCACAGCTTTGTAGGCGGCTTCTCCCAGCGGGTGCCCCGGACGCAGCGGCGGATTGACCACCACCTGCAGCGTCGGTGTCGATCTTGAGATCACCACCATCTTCTGCCAATCGACAGCGACCTTCGCTTCGTTTTGCGCTTCGAGCTTCGGCAAGGATGTCGCGCAAAGCGCAGCCACCATCGCAAGGCTCACAACCGCGTATGGCACCGATCGTGCATTCTTCGCTTTCATTCACACTCCTTTAGCGACCTGGCGCGACATTCGCGCGTCCCAAGTCACTGAATACAGCGACACCTGCGTCGTCCCAGTTCACTTTTCTGTTGACACTGTGGAGCCGAAACCACGAGACTCACCGGGAGCAGTCGCTCAAGATTCTGTTTTCTTGGCCAGGTACCCCCTCCCTCCCTGAAAACGCCCCTGGATGCGGGAAGGTCCGCATCGTACACGGCAGTTTCCAAAGCTTTGCTATGCGGTCGCTCATGCGGCTGACGACACGGAGGTCGTCAAGAAAATGAAATCTCGTGCTCTCGCTTTCTCCCTGCTTCTGGCAGGTTGTTTTGCGCCATTTTCCTCAAGTCTGCTAGCCCAGACAAACTCTATTCAACTCTTTGGCCCTGTGAACGTATCGCAATCTCAAACGGCAGCAGGCTACACGACCCCGGTAACCTTCAATTCAAACACGCTGAATCTGTCCTGCGGAGAGTCTCCAACTGCCGTTCTCTCCGGATCGGCCGCGGGTACCGCCAACGTTCTGGTCGACAATAACATCTACGTCAGCAACCTCACCTTTCCCCAAGGCCCGAGCAATGTTTGCCAAAAGGGACAGGTGGATACAAACAATGACATCCAATATCCTGACTGCTTCACCATGAATTACCAGACGCCTGCCGGCGCTGGGTTTTTGACCGGTGCAGATCTTGATACCTACAACAATACGACCGACGGGTACCTCGTCAATCTCAGCACCGCCGGCGTTCCACCGATCGATATCAGCGGTTTCCTGACTTCAAACCAGACGCAACAAATCAAGATCGATTTGCAGGATGATGGGGGCTATTTCGCCAGTTCCAGCCTGTATCTCGTCACCAATTGCACGTCGAACGGTGTGAACGGGCAAGCGCAGATCTCGGGCAACACGATCCCTGCTTCCAACCCGACGACGACGCAACTGGATCAGGACTTTACCTTCGATCCGACAACCAAGCAGATGATTGGGTTCGAGTACGACTTGACCGGTGCTTACAGTGCGCAGCAACAGGGAACAGGAACGCTGACAACCGATTTGAATGGCGCCAATCCCCAGGTTTTCGACCTTGGACTTGATCCATCAGCGGGATTTCAGAGCCTGGTGAACGGAACCTCGTTTGCAACAGCAAGTTGCCTGGTGCACGACGGCGAACTGTTGAACGGTCTCCCTGCCTGCAAACTGTTCACGCTGAAGTGCACAAATGGAACCGATCCGAATGCAAGCGGAGTAAATTGCCCCGTATCAAGCGCGCCGAATGAGGTGGTAAAAGACGTCTTCGACGGGCCTTCCTTCACTCTGTCCGACATTCCCACAGACGGTCCAACCTTTCATCAAGGCATGGGCTTCCTGATGGCGACAGACGGATGGGCGGGCGGACAATGCGTCTTCGATTCGACCGAACCGATCCTGGCAGCCGAGATGTGTCCACAAAACCTGTTAACTAGCTTCACAGGGCCGGGGGCATTCTCCAGCAACGGACAGACCACGCATCCAAACTCGACCTTCGTCACGATAGCCGGTGTTCCAGAGGACCTGACGACCATTACGATGACAGACAGCAGTGGGAAACCCGTCACGCTGCGGCCGGAAAACTGGACGAACAATCCGAGTCCGTACTTCACGCTTTCAAGTCAGCCGCCAAACCTGGCGGGGGCGTCGGTACCAAACGCGGGCAACTTTGTGCCTGCGCCGGTCAAAACGATCACCTGGGGAATTTCCAACGGCACCACTCCTCCAGCAGTGGGGACGACCACCGCAACCGATACGACCCTGACAAATCCAGCCGGATGCCCTGCACCCGGAATCAGCGGACCCGCAACGCAGCCGGCATTCGCTCCCTCAACCGTCGAGCAGTTGAGCGATCCCGGCGACGGAAACTATCTGATTCACTATTACGCCACCGACTGCGCCGGAACCCAGGAGTTGCTGTTCCTGAACACCAAGCCGGATGGAACTGGAAGCTGGTCGACCAACTTCTATACCTTCCCGATCAACATCGATACCGTTGCGCCGGCGGTAGCCACCGGGCCCATGCTTTCGCCAGCGGGGCCGTACTTCCAGGGCCAGCCGGTCACCGCAACCTTCAGTTGCACTGACAACTCTGAAGCCGTCAACTCGGGCGTGATCAATTGCGGCGGCCAATCGTTTCCGGTTGGAACAACCGATACCGGCACGATTACTTTGCCGGTAAATACTTCGGCCAGCGGCACATTTTCCGTCATCGCAACGGATGCTGCCGGGAACCAGTCGCTTCCCGCACAGGCGCCCTTCGTTGTGAATGTCGACAGCCAGATCACCCTCACCGACTCCCCCGGCACCATCACTTATCCCCTGGGCACAAATCTCACTGTGAAGGTGGCAAACATCCATGGCCATGTGCCCACAGGAACCGTACAGATCCTCGACAACGGGACCCTGGTGGCAAGTCTCTCCCTGAGCAGCGGGGCCGCGTACTACTATCTCAAAGGATTGCCCGCCGGCATGCATTCTCTCAACGCCGTCTACTCGGGTGACAAGTACAACACGGCCGGAACCTCGGCATCAGTCGCGTTGAATGTGCAGCCCGTGCCGGTGACTCTGTCTGTATCCTGCTGGAACACGCCCTATCCATACGGCGCCAACTTCCAATGCGTCATCACGGCGAGTTCAAATGCCGGGGCTCCTCTTGGTTCCATCTTCTATGCCTACGACGGCGGTGCGCCGACTCCTATCGTTCTTGCCTCGGGCAAAGCCAATCTCACAATCACCAAGCCGCCGGTAGGCAGTCACAGCCTCGTGATCTCCTTCCCGGCCCAAACCAATTACGCTGCCTCTGGACCGAAGACCGAGAACTTCTCTGTAACGCCTGCGCCGGTGATCGTTCAGTTCACTCCTTCGTCGTGGTATCTTACCGGAGGCAATCTGACGCTCACAGCTTCAGTCCAGTCCTGGAGCGCCGGACCTCCCAACAGCACAGGTTCGGTCACATTCTCACGCGGCAGTACTGTTCTCGCGGTTGTGCCCGTCAACACATCGGGAGTGGCAGTCAGCCCAATGATCCCGGCCACGTCTCTTCCCAATGGCAACGACGTCTTGACCGCGACCTACAGTGGCGGAACAAATTACGCCACCGGCAGTACGAACATCACGGTGCAACTGGCTCACCACTGAGTTCAACGCAATTCAAAGCCTGCTTGATGCATCGGGCGCGCACACAGGCAAACAGGGGTCCACGGTTTTCGTGGGCCCTTGCTTGTTCCGTCACCCAGCAGAAGCCGCCTGATCAGTTCATTACCTCGCGGAGAGATTCTCAAGGATGGGCGCCACCAGTAACGTACTCGACTCCTCGCCTGCTGCAAGACGCGTCAGCGTCAGCACGGTAATGTCATCGTCCTGACCGAAGGCCACCGCCGCTTCGCTCGCCTCCTGAGCCGTCGGCCGGGTGGCAAAAAGCGCATGCAGGCGATCAAATCCGTACAGCTCTCCGGCTACGTTCCGGGCCTCCAGCAAACCGTCGGTGTAAAAGCTCAATTGATCTCCTGCGTTCAGGTGCAGTGTCAACTCGCCGTAATGCGTCTGCGGCATGAGCCCCAGCGGCAACGAAGGCTCAACTTGAAATTCCTGGCCGTTAAGGTACGGAGGCAGGTGTCCGGCATTTGCGATTGTCACGGTTCCGTTCCGATCAAGGCGCAACACGAGACCGGTAGCGAATCCTCCCTGCATACGGCCTGCCAGACAGTGGTTCAGAGCATTCAATATATTCGCCGGGCTCGCGGTATTGGCAGCCTGGGCGCGCATGACTCCCACGATCATGGCCACATTCATTGCGGCTTTGAGCCCCTTGCCACTCACGTCCCCAAGCGCCACGATAGTCGAATCGTCGGGTGCGGCGAGAATCTGAAAGAAATCGCCGCCAACCTCCTGCGCCGGTGTATACGCGCTTGTAATTGCATATCCTTCCAGCGACGGCAGCGTTTCGGGAATCAGAACCTGTTGAATCTCTCGTGCGCTCTGCATCTCCTGCTCAAGCGCCGCCTTCCGCGCCTGCTGCTCAAGAATGTACCGGTACACGGCAAAAATGATCGAGGCAAACAAGGCGAGAGACGTGACTTTCTCGAACTGGAAATCGATTCCCTGGATCGTGAACAAGGGCGTGTCGACCAGCGCAGTAAACAAAGACAAATGGGTAAAGCGTTGTCCAAAAGCGCTGATATCGGCAATGGTGTGCAGCATCTGCAAAAGAAACGCAGTCAGTGCAACGGCCCAGCGCGAAGCGTCCAGCTTCTTTCTTAATCCAATCGCCACCAGCGCCAGCGGATAAACCTCTGCAAGCAAAATGAACGCTGTCAGCAATCCATTTGCCCACTGCATCCATACCGTGGCCGAGCCCCAGAAGAGCGCCAGGACCCCGTCCGCCATCCCAGCCGCAATCGTCAGCCAGGCCAGCGTCTTCGTCCAGGACAGCACGCGACGATTCTCATTCAACTGCAGCAGCCAGACAAGAAGGAACCAGAGAGATACATTCGAAAGCACGTACAGAGGCTGATTAATGAAGCGCGCGACCGCATATGAGAAAGGAATAAAAAAGAGCCCCTGAAGAATCTCCATCGCCACGGGCGCGGCCGTGTAGACTCCCACCCAGATAAAGAGCTGTTCCCGTCGATTTCGGCTCCAGAGGACGATGCAAAGGACAGCAATAAAGGCGCGCAACAGGAGAAGCGCATACTCGAATAATTCGAGCTGGATCGTGTTCCAATTGATCTCGTTCTCATAAAGGGCGATCGTGTCCGGATCGCCCACGACCGGCGGCGCATACAATCCCCCCGCATCCGATCCCGAAAAAATCTCCAGCGGCGCTCTCCATACACGAATAGCCAAGACTCCTAACGTCGTGCCGGTGAGGGGAAATGATCGCGGAAATACGCTGTAATACCACCACGGATGCGGCGGCAGCTTGCCGTAACTGCCCATCAGTTTCCCGTTCCAGTACACCTCATAGGCATCTTCGGCACGTGGAATCAGGATCTCGTACTGGCTGCTCGTCCCGGGAGCGGGAACAATGTCGATATGGCGCCGATACCACGCAATCCCGGAATATGAAGGATGACCCTGCATCCCCCAGGGAGAATCGGCTAGGATGGATTCCCAATTTCTGTCATCAAACGATGGGCTTGCCCACCCCGGATCGTCGCCGGTCTTGAATTTCCACATCCCATCCAGAGTCGCGCTGCCCTTGCCCATCCCATCCAGTACGAGCGTTTGCGCTGGCTGCGCCTGCAGCTCCGAATGCTGTTCTGCGTGGCAGAGAAGAGCCGCGCAAAAAAGCACGAGAAGTCGTGATCGACGGAACACAACTCGCCGGGGAAGCATGACGAAAAGATACTCCCAAACTACGATTGGACGCCCAGGGTCGCTCTTCGAATAATATAAGGCTCGGGACGCGTGGGTTCCGCCCAATATCTGTACCCCTCCACTTCCCTTCGGTCGGCATGCAACAATCATTCCCGGATGCAAAACCCCTTGGCCCGATTCTCGAAACCGTTCCAGTCGCTGGAACAAGCCCTATGCCATCCAGGAAACACGCTCCAGTTGAAAAATCCACATCTGACGTTGCGGAGGTCAAATGATCACACGTAGAGAATTCATTGACACACTTGCGGTGGGAACCGCAGGCATGGCGATTGCATCCACGGCAAAGAGCTACGGCCAGATCCTTGGTTCCAACGATCGCCTCAACTTTGCAGTCATCGGACTCCATTCGCGAGCCTACGCTCATCTTTCGGCGCTCAAAACAAACAAGGACAAAGCCCGCATCGCCTATGTCTGCGATGTGGACACCAACACGATGAAGAAATTCGCCGGCGAGACTGAGCGCGAGATGGGGGAAGCTCCGGGCACGGATCAGGATTTTCGCCACATTCTGCAGAAGAAGGACATAGACGCTATCACCATCGCGACGCCTGATCACTGGCACGCGCCCATGGCGATCCTTGGCCTGCAGGCCGGGAAGCACGTGTACGTCGAAAAGCCCTGCAGTCACAATCCTGCCGAGGGAGCTCTGCTGGTTGAGGCCCAACGCAAGTATGGAAAGCTGGTACAGATGGGCACCCAGCAGCGATCCTCGCCCCACACCATCGAGATCGTCGACAAAATTCACAACGGACTCATTGGTCGTCCCTATTACGCCAAGGCCTGGTACAGCAACACACGAAAATCGATTGGGATCGGCAAAGAAGCTCCCGTGCCTCCGCAGCTCGATTGGGATCTCTGGCAGGGGCCCGCGCCGCGCCAGCCCTACAAGGACAATGTCCAGCCATACAACTGGCACTGGTTCAGAATCTGGGGCACCGGCGAAACCCTCAACAACGGCACCCACGAGGTTGACGTCTGCCGCTGGGCGTTGGACGTCGATTATCCCAATACGGTTTCCTCATCGGGAGGCAGATATCAGTTCAAAGACGATTGGCAGTTCTATGACACACTCATCACCAGCTTCAACTACGATGACAAGATGCTCTCCTGGGAGGGAAAATGCTGCCAGGGCATGAAGTTTTACGGCCGTGACCGCGGGTCAACCATCATGGGCACCACCGGCACCGTGCTCGTCGATCGGGACGGGTACGAAATTTACGACCTCAAAGGGAAAAAGACAGATGAGTTCAGGACAGGAAGCGAAACGTCATCTTCCGATCTGACCGGCCGCGACTCAATGACCGACGCCCATTTTGCCAATTTCATCGCCGGCATCCGCACCGGAGAGAAATTGCATGCGCCCGTCGCCGTCGGCAATGTTGCCGTCACCATGCTTCAGCTTTCAAACGTCGCATGGGAATTGAACCGGAACCTGAATCTTGATCCTTCAGATGGCAAGGTGCGCAACGACCCGGAAGCCATGAAGATGTGGGGACGCGATTACGAGCCCGGTTGGGCGCCGCGCATCTGAGTCTGGAACGGCGCCGGCCGCTTCTTTGCCACACGCGGTGCACCCAGTGTCATGTGCACCCACCAACTTCCACGTACGCTCACCGCATTGCGCCGATTGGAATTGTGCAGGTTCCTGGAAAATTCGAGGATCACTGAGCTATGAAGGATACATTTTCCCGTCGCAGATTTGTCCGGTCAGGAGCTTTTCTTGCCGCTGCCTGCGCCACCACAAATATCCTCCCGGCCTTCGCTGAGCCGTCGGTTGAAACTGGAAAGCCCTCACCGGTCCATCTTGGACTTGCCAGCTATACCTTCCGAAATTTCAGCCGCGCACAATTAATCTCGTTCATGAAACAGCTTCGTGTCGACGAGCTGAATGCGAAGGACGTAAAGGATCACCTTCCCATGGACCCCCAGCAGGAGGCTCAAGCCCTGGCCGACTATAAGACCGCCGGAATCAGGCTTCACGCCGCAGGAGCCATCTATTTCCGGCAGGACCAGGATGCCGACATTCGCAGCAAATTCGAGTACTGCAAGCGCGCCGGCATTCGCGTCATCGTCGCCGGCGATCCCACGCCTGAAACTCTTCCGCGCATCGAAAAGTTCGTCAAGGAGTACGACATCCGCATCGCAATCCACAATCACGGACCTGAAGACAAGGTCTGGCCCTCGCCATTAGATGTGCTGAAGGATGTCAAGAACATGGACCCGCGCATCGGCTGCTGCATCGACGTAGGCCACACCGTGCGCGCCGGTACCGACGTGGTCGAGGCGATTCACGCAGCCGGCCCTCGCCTCTTCAATATGCACATGAAAGATCTCAGCGATTTCACCAGCAAGGAAAGCCAGGTCGCCGTCGGCGAAGGCTTGATGCCCATTCGCGAGATCTTTCATGCGTTGATCGCCACAAACTATCAGGGATTCGTCGATCTGGAATACGAAATCCATCCAGACGATCCAATGCCAGGCGTCATCGAAAGTTTTGCGTATATGCGTGGGGTACTCACCGGCATGGGCTATAAAGAGAGAGCTTGAAAACCGTGCCTGGACCATCGTCAGTTCCCTTTCGTGCTGCAACCAGAGCCACTATTCGGAGATCCGCGGCTTTCGCATCCGTGATGAGGTAAGCTCAGATGACCTTGCTCCATGAAGACCGGCTCTTCCCGGTCGACCCTTCCACCCGCCGAATCGCCAAAGATCTATATGAACGAGTCAGACGACTACCCATCGTGAGCCCCCACGGACATACGCAGGCCGCGTGGTTCGCCCGCAACCAGCCGTTCCCTGACCCGGCCACGCTCTTCGTTCAGCCGGATCACTATGTCTTTCGCATGCTCTACAGCCAGGGCGTCTCCATGCAGGACCTCGAAATCGGTCACACTGAGATCAAGAATCCACGCAAAGTATGGGAGATCTTTGCGAGCTATTACTATCTCTTTCGCGGGACTCCGACCCGGATCTGGCTCGACTACGCTTTCCAGGAGCTGTTTGGGCTCAAGGAGCGCCTGTCGGAAAAAACCGCTCCCCTCTATTTCGACACGATCTCAGAAAAGTTGCAGACACCTCAGTTTCTTCCCCGTGCCCTTTATGAGCGCTTCAATCTTGAAGTGCTTTCCACAACCGACTCGCCTCTCGACACGCTCGAACACCACAAGGCGATTCGCGATTCAGGATGGAAGGCTCGCATCCTGCCGACCTTTCGCCCCGACGCCGTCGTTGATCCCGAATTTCCCGATTTCGCCAAATCAATTGCGAAACTTGGCGAAAATACGGGCGCCGACACTTCAGGCTGGCAAGGCTATCTCGGCGCTCTGCGCGAAAGCCGCGAACGATTCATCCAACTCGGCTGCACCGCGACCGACCACGGACATCCCACCGCGCAGACCGCCGATCTTTCTCTCATCGACGCAGAGAAGCTCTTCCACTCCGTGCTGCACGACACGAGCGATCCGAAACGAAATGAGCTCTTCCGCGCCCAGATGCTGACTGAAATGGCGCGCATGAGTCTGGAGGATGGACTCGTGATGCAGATTCATCCCGGCAGCTTTCGCAATCATAATCGCCAACTCTTCGAGAAGTATGGTCGGGACGTAGGCGCTGATATACCTCACCCAACGAATTATGTTGACGCGCTCCATCCGTTACTCAGTCGTTTTGGCAACGAAAGCAACCTTACAATCATTCTTTTCACATTGGACGAGTCGACATTCAGCCGTGAACTGGCCCCGCTTGCCGGTCATTATCCCTGCCTGCGCCTGGGACCACCGTGGTGGTTTCTCGATAGCCCCGAAGGTCTGATGCGTTTCAGGGAGTTGGCCACCGAAACCGCGGGGTTCTATAACACGGTCGGGTTTAACGACGATACGCGCGCCTTCCTGTCGATTCCTGCGCGCCACGATGTCGCCCGCCGCATTGACTGCTCGTTCCTCGCTCGGCTGGTCGGCGAACATCGGCTGGACGAATCCGAAGCGGTCGAAGTTGCGCACGACCTCGCTTATGGCCTTGTGAAGGAAGCGTACCGGCTCTAGGAACGCCGAACGCAGGGCCTTTTTTTGAGAGCGCTCGTACTCGGAATCGAATCAGCCCCGGTCAGGCGTTGACTCCAAATCAGACAAAATCCCTCAGATTCGGTTTGATGCTTGGGTGCACTCGTCCGTTAGCTCATTGCGATGCAGAATTGCGGACAGAAGACAACAAGCGGCATTCTTCTGTTCAATTGCCGTGTTCCCGAGACGCGTCAAGAAACCCCTGTGAGGGTAATGGGCGTCAAAGCATGTGTTCTGAGTCTGGAGAGATCTGCATGATGAATGCATCTGATGTGCTTGTCGAACGCCTGCTCGCGTGGGGAGTGGATACGATCTTTGGCCTTCCGGGAGACGGTATCAACGGCGTCTTTGAGGCCCTGCGAAAGCAAAAGGACCGAATTCGGTTCATTCACGTGCGTCATGAAGAGGCTGCGGCCTTTATGGCCTGTGCCTACGCGAAGTTTACGGGCAGATTGGGAGTCTGCATTGCAACATCCGGCCCAGGCGGCATTCATCTTTTGAATGGTCTCTATGACGCCAAGATGGATCATGCTCCGGTCCTCGCCATCACCGGCTTGCAGCATAGCGACCTGATCGGCACCTTCACGCAGCAGGACGTGGCTCTGGACAAACTCTATGTCGATGTTGCCGTCTATAACGAGCGTGTAATGAGCGGTGCGCACATTGAGAGCGTGACTGACCTGGGGATTCGAAGCGCGCTCACCCTGCGCGGGGTAGCTCACATTACCATTCCGGTGGATGTTCAGGTGCAGGAGATGAAGAAGGGCCGCTCTGATAGAAACCCGGTTCATCATACCTCGGCTGTTCCAGCTTACTTCGACCAGGTTCCGGCGCGCGTGGAATTGGACCACGCGGCTGACATCCTGAACCGGGGAAAGAAGATCGCAATCCTGGCAGGGCAAGGAGCCTTGCATGCTACGCAGGAATTGGAAGAGTTGGCCGAGACGCTCGGGGCGCCCATCATCAAGGCCTTGCTTGGAAAAGCTGCCGTACCGGATGACAGTCCATACACGACCGGGGGGATCGGACTGCTTGGAACCGAGCCTTCGCAGGATGCCCTTGAAGATTGTGACACGCTTCTCATGGTTGGAACATCATTCCCTTACATCGAATTTCTGCCCGAACCGGGCACGGTCAAGTGCGTGCAGATCGATATCGATCCGCAAAGAATCAGCCTGCGCCACCCCGCAGATGTGGGTCTCGTCGGTGACGCCAGGACTACACTTCGCGCGCTCCTTCCCCTCGTCGAAAAGCACAAGAAAAGCTTCCTTGAAAAAGCGCAGAAAGCCAAAGCCGATTGGCAGAAGCTCATGGAGCAACGAGGAAGTTTTCCTGATAAACCGATGAAGCCGCAAGTGGTCGGTTGGGAGTTGGGCAAGCGCATTCCCGCCAACGCCATCGTTACGTCCGACTCCGGAACCATCACCACCTGGTGGGCGCGCTTCATTCCCGCGCTACGCGGCCAGAAACACAGTTGCTCGGGAAATCTCGCGACCATGGCCTGCGGGCTGCCTTATGCCATTGCGGCTGCGGTCGCATACCCTGACCGGCCCGTCTATTGCATCATCGGCGATGGCGGTTTGAGTATGCTCCTCGGTGAGCTCATCACAGTGGCTGCTTACAAGCTCAATATCAAGATTGTGGTCATCAAGAACAACACGCTCGGCCAGATTAAATGGGAGCAGATGGTCTTTCTTGGAAATCCGGAGTACGCCTGTGATCTTCATCCTGCGGATTTCGTAACCATAGCGCGAGGAGCCGGACTTGACGCGATTCAAATTGAGGATCCAGCCACCTGCGCCGCTCAATTGGACAGTGTCCTTGGGCGCCCGGGACCGATATTGATCGAGGCCGTTGTCGATCAATTCACGCCGCCGATGCCGGCAAAGATCAAGACCTCTCAGGCTCTCAAACTTGCTGAAGCGCTGGTTCGCGGTGAACCCAATCGTATGGAGATTACGCTCACCAATGCGCACGATAAGGTCCGCGAACTTGTATAAAACAGAGAGCCGCGAATCGAGTTACATGAGGCTGCCTGAGAGTCCGATTAGGCAAGTGGAGGTGTCTGCCTACACTATCCCCACAGATGCTCCCGAAGGCGATGGCACGTTCAGATGGAACTCGACGACGCTCGTACTCTGCGAAATTCACGCGGGCCGGGAGATCGGCATCGGGTATACCTATGGCAACAAAGCCACGGCAACGGTGGCCGATGAGCTCGGGCAAAAATGTCTGCTGAACCGTCCGTTTATCGATATTCCCGCCTTGCATGAGTCCATGATCGGACAGGTGCGTAACGATGGAAGCCGCGGGATCGCTTCGATGGCAATCTCGGCGCTGGATATAGCGCTCTGGGACCTGAAAGCGAAGTTATTGAATTGCTCGGTTGCGGATTTATTGGGCGCTGCAAAGTCGAGCGTTGCCGCCTACGGAAGCGGTGGTTTCACAACGTATAGTAACGATCAACTTACAAAGCAACTATCCGGTTGGGCCGCCGAAGGCCTCCGGTTCGTCAAGATGAAAATTGGTGCTCAGCCTGACGCCGACCTCGATCGAGTGCACGTGGCTCGCAATGCAATCGGAACAAAAGCAGGGCTTTTCGTCGACGCCAATGGCGCCTACAACGCGCGGCAGGCGAAATGGTTTGCCCGGCATCTTATTGAGGACGACGTGTCCTGGTTTGAGGAACCGGTCAGTTCCGACCATCTCGCCGATCTGCGAAGCATTCGCGATTGCGCACCATCCGGTATGGACATCGCCGCCGGTGAATATGGCTACGACTCCTTCTATTTCCGGCACATGCTTGACGATGAGGCCGTCGACGTCTTGCAGCTGGATGCGACCCGCTGCAAGGGCTTCACCGGGTTTCTGCAGGGCGCCGCGATCGCATCAAGCTTCGGATGTCCGATTTCAGCCCATTGCGCTCCTTCCCTCCACATGCACGTCGGCTGTGCCGTCGCGGGATTTCGTCACGTCGAGTACTTTCATGATCACGCCCGCATCGAGCAGATGCTCTTCGATGGTTTTATCGCGCCGATCGATGGCAGCTTGACGCCGGACAGGTCGCGCCTGGGGCTTGGCCTGGCATTCAAGCGAAAGGATGCAGAGCAATTTGCAGTAAAGAGAGACCGATGATTTGTGACCTGCTCCAACCAGTCATCAATGATGGGAGGCATTGGCCGCCTCCGATGAGATCAATGCGTCCGCAAGATGACCGGTTTTGTTCCTTCGCAGCGTTTCCTCTCTGGATTGAGAAAGCCGGCGAAGCGCGGACAAAGCCGGTCGGGTCGGATAAGGGAGGAATGGCGTGAGCATTGTTCTGACAGCCGAGCTCGAACGCAGCGCGAAGTCGAATCTGCCTCCGCCCTTAGCCGGGGTCATTACCTCCGCCCTTGAGCATCTGCGGAAGGGTTGTTTTCAACGCAGCCTTTGTCTTGTGGTTGCGGGCACGAGTGTCGCCAGCGGGCTCGAAGTCGGCTATGAGCATTACAAAGGCAGCTACAGCAATCCAGTGATGTACACGCCCGTCGTTTTGAGCGGTGCCCTTGCAAGCTCGGGCCTTCTAGGCGCGTTCAGCCGCCGTTGCGCGCGCAGCGTTCTGCGCTGGGTCAGTGTTGCAACACTGGCCGATGGCATGATCGGATTTTTCTTTCATGTCCGCGGCGTGGCCCGTAAGCCGGGTGGTTGGAGCCTGCCGGTTACAAACATCGTTATGGGTCCCCCGATCTTTGCGCCGTTGCTGTTCGGAACCAGCGCCTATCTCGGTCTGATGGCTTCCTATCTCCGTCGCGAAGAAGACCTGCATAAGGCAGGCGGGCGAATTCAGGAGCTTGCTGGAGAGCTCGAGCCAACAGGTTCTGATTGGCGAACAAATCTGAGTAACGGAAGATTTCAGAAACATCTCTCGGCGCTCACCATGGCATGGGCCTTCTTCAGCGGGTTCGAAGCGCTTTATTCCCACTACAAATCCAATTTTCGCTATAAGGCGCAATGGACACCGGTTTTGCTGACGCCGCTACTGATGGCTTCGGCGGCAGCAGCGATCAAAAGCCTACGTATCGCGAACACGGCCCTTCCAATCGCATCGGCGCTCGCACTCGCCGATGGAGCCATCGGCTTCTACTATCACGCACGCGGAATTGTGCGGCGTCCCGGTGGCATGAAGAAGCCGCTCTACAACACCCTCTATGGACCGCCGGTTTTTGCGCCTCTGCTCTTCGCCGCCTGCGGATTCCTTGGCCTTATGGCAAGCCTGCTTCGCCGGGAGCACAAATGAGCCGGAAGTCCTTTCCATTTCGTTCGACCGGCGGTGACCTCCGCAATCTTGGTCAACCCGGTTATTACGCCGGCTACAGAACCATGGCCCAGAAAGGCAGTTGGGATCAGGCGACACGGAACCTCATCGGCAAGCGCGTTGCAGAAACGCCTCCTATTCGTTTCTTTTCGTCCGAGGAAGCTTCGGTGCTTGGCGCCGTGATCGACCGCATGGTGCCGCAGGATGATCGCTCTGAGGCGCGCACGATCCCGATTCTTCCTATCATTGACGAGCGTCTGCACAAGAATTCCCTGAATGGCTTTCGCTATGAAGATATGCCCCCCGACCGGGAGGCCTACCGGCTCGGCATCAGAGCGATTGACGAGATGGCGCAGTCTCGATTCCAGCAATCATTTGTGGAACTCACCGTGCATCGACAGGAACTCATTCTGAAGTCACTCCATGATGGAAAGCCCGACCCCGAACATGCAACCTGGCGGCTGATGCCGGTACATCGGTTTTGGGCGCTTGTCATGGAGGACTGCGTCACAGCGTATTACTCCCATCCCTGGGCATGGGACGAGATCGGGTTCGGAGGTCCCGCGTATCCACGGGGATACATGCGTCTTGAGAATGGCCTGCCCGAACCGTGGGAGAAGAGCGAGCAGCGTTACCAGTGGAGCGCGCCTGTGGATTCACTCTCACAACTCGGTGATGCCGATGCTCCACCCCAGCACAAATCACTCCATGGTCATGGGGGCAGCCACTGATGCCGCATCGTCTCGGTCCGATGCAGACACTTCCCTCGCCCACGCGGCGATTTGCAGAAAATGAAACTGTCGACTACTGCATCGTCGGTGTGGGGTCCGCCGGAGGCGTGCTGGTGCAGCGCCTCGCGCGAGCTGGATTTCGCGTCGTCGCCCTTGAAGCCGGCCCTTTCTGGGACACGGAACGGGACTGGGTGAGCGACGAAAAGGGTTCGCATGAGCTCTATTGGAATGACCTGCGAATTACAGGCGGGACGCACCCGCTCGCATTGGGCGCGAACAACTGCGGCAAGGGTGTCGGCGGAGGCTCAGTCCATTGGGCTGCCTTTGCTCCCCGCTTTCATCCATCTGACTTTCGTATCTACACCGAAGATGGAGTCGGCGTTGATTGGCCCATCTCATACTGGGACCTGAAGCCGTACTACGAACTCCTGGAACGCGAAATTCCCATCGCCGGTCCCGCATGGTTTCCGTGGGGCGATCCCCATGGCCACCCATACGGGCCCCATCCCTTAGGTGGTGTTGGCGACGTGCTGGTGCGCGGGTGCACTCAACTCGGGATCCGCACGGTCGCCGGCGGACCTGTCGCGATCCTCTCGGCCTCCCACGGAGACCGCCCGCATTGCATCTATCGCGGGTTCTGTCTGCAGGGATGCAAAGTCGGCGCCAAAGCCAGCACTTTAATTACGCATGTGCCCGATGCCATTACCCATGGTGCGGAGATCCGCCCTCATTCAATGGCTTCCCATATCACCTTGCGCAACGACGGCCGGGTTGAAGGTGTTGCGTACATTGACCGCAACGGAGCCGAGCATTTTCAAAAAAGCCGGGCCGTTATCGTGTCCGGGTATTCCATTGAGACTCCGAGATTGCTCCTCAACTCCGCTTGCTCTGGCCACCGGCATGGACTGGCGAACTCCAGCGGAACCCTCGGCAAATATCTTATGGCGCAGGCTGGCAACGTCGTGGCGGGACGCTTCGACGAGCTGATTCGCCTCTATAAAGCTCCGCCCGCGCACGCCCTCTCTGAAGAGTTCTACGAAACAGACAAGCGGCGCGACTTCGCCCGCGGATTTGCCGTGCAGACGGTGGGCCCGCTGCCGGTGGCCTTTGCAAAGCAGATGATTTCGGCTATGGGCGCATGGGGATGGGGCATGCGGCAGGTGATGATGGACTATAACCACTGGGCAACCATCGGAGTGCTCGGCGAGATTCTTCCCTGGGAGGACAACCGCGTCGAACTGGCCGAAGAGAAGGATCAGTACGGCCTGCCCGTCGCAAAGGTAACCTTCAATCTCCATGACAACGACCTGAAGCTGATTGACTTTGGGAAAAAGAAGGTCATGGAGATCATGAGTGCAGCCGGCGCGAAACAGATCGTTCAGGAATCCCGCTTTGCTCACTTAGTCGGGGCCGCGCGGATGGGAAAAGATCCCTCATCGTCTGTTGTGGACAAATTTGGCCGCGCCCATGACATTCCCAATCTGTTCATTTGCGACGGGAGTATTCTGCCGACACAAGGCTCCGCAAATCCCGGGCTGACCATCCAGGCAATCGCGGCGCGCACCGCAGATTATTTGATCAAGCAGGGCGATGCGATTTTCTTTTCAAACCACCGCGATCTCTCCGAACCGGGAATTCGCTATGATCTCAGCCCGCCCTATACCCGATTCAAAGGCAATCCGCGAGTCGCCTAGTGGCCCAGCATTCTCCTGGCCCATAGAGCGGCGCCCACAAGGCCGCACCCGAGTACCAACCAGCCCCGATGTTTCGAGACTTCCGCCTCCAGGCTGAACGAACGGGACTTTGTCTCGAATGGGCCATGGGCGCCAAGCGAAGTTGAAACGGGCTGGTACACATTATTCGGGCGATTGGGGGAGTCCGGAATCTCGCGCTGCTGCGCCTTATAACCGGTCTTGCCGAGGTAATCATCGAGCAGTCCGGGAATCAGCCTCTGTCCCAGGATTGCCTTCACCGTCGATCCGCCAACCCAGTACTCCCGCCGGGGAAAGTCGGTAAAAGCCGCGTGCAATACCATCCGGGCTCCGACCTCAGGGTCATAGATCGGAGGAACCGGCTGCGGAAGATTCGGCAACCGGCTCTTTACCCACGTGAACTGCGGGGTGTTCATCGCGGGCATGTGGACAACAACGACCTTTACCCGGCTCTTGTCATGAACAAGTTCGCACCGCAACGAATCCGTGAATCCAACGATGGCGTGTTTGGTCGCACAGTAGGCCGACTGCAGCGGTATGCTCCGGACCGCGAGTGCCGAACCAATTTGGATAATTCGCCCATGATCTCGCGGTAGCATCCGCCTGAGAGCAGCCAGGGTACCGTGAACATAGCCGAGATAATTCACCTCTGTGACTCGCCTGAACTCCGCAGCCTCCATTTCCTTGATCGGGGCGAATACCGACACCATGGCGTTGTTCACCCATACGTCGATCGTCCCCAGATGCTCCTCAAAATAGGCTGCCGCGGCTTCGACCGCCCCATCGTCGCTCACATCGGCTGCATAGGCAGCGGCCGTTCCGCCGAGTTGTTCGACTTCTGCTGCGGTGGCATCCAAAGCCCCTTGATCGCGAGAAATAAGCCCCACGCGCGCTTGAGCTTTGCCAAATTCCCGGGCGATGGCCCGTCCGAGTCCTGCGGATGCTCCGGTAACGACGACTGTAATTGGTTGTTCCATGCTCTTGTTCATTCCAATCCAGTTGGATGCGGAGAATTGCAGTCGCGAAATTGACCTATGCAACTCGGTGTGAAGCACGAGTCTTCGCTGCCTTCTTCGCCGCCTGCCGCAATCCTGCTTTCCCTTTGGTCTTTACCGCCTTCGTTGCGGCCCTGTGCCGATCCTCCGCGCTGCGCTCACGGGAGGACCTGCGCGTCTGCCGCGACAGTGATCTGTGCGACGCGCTCGTATGCGGCTCCTGCTCTAGCACCTGCTCGCGGGCGCGCGACGCTCGGGGAGATGGCGAAGCTTTGCTTCCCGATTGGCCCGCCTTATACTCTCGCTCGGCATTTTTCCTCGTGCTCTCCTTCGTTTTGCCTTTTTTGGGCGGCGGCAACGGTACGCCTGCACGACGCGCCTTGCTCAGGCCGATCGCGATGGCCTGTTGCGGGGATCGCGCTCCATGCCTCCCTTCACGAACATGCTCGATCTCCTCGTGAACGAATTCTCCTGCAGCGGTCGAAGCGGATTTTCCTTCCTTAAGGTCTCGTTCAGCACGTCTGGCGGTTTGTTGTTCCGGCATCCTTCAACCCTCCTTTCAAGGGAGAGATGCGAACTTTGGGTAGTGCGATGTCAGTGTTTGGTTTTCATTCACAACGAATCTTGATTCGAAGGCAGAAGCGCATGCTCTGGTCGCACGTCTTGAGAAAGGGAGCTCCCTCAAAGTTGGGAGATGCGGCTTCCACGCCTACGCTGTTTGCGCAGATGCACAATTTCGCCAGGAGCTGCGCGAGAGGCTCAGAGGTCGCCAATGGCTAATTCTCGCCCAAACCAGGCGAATCATCCGCGTGAAGTGCATGCATCTAAACCCTTCAGGGGCGTCGATGCGCCAATCCGAACGAGACGTACTGCTGCTCTTGCTCGCCGTCGCCGCGGGTTCTGCCGATGGCTGGAGCTACTTCGGGCTGGGCCATGCCTTTGTTGCAAACATGACGGGCAACACAGTGCTCTTAGGCATCGCCGTGTTTCTTCAAGGCGACTTGCTGCATCCGGGCATTTCGCTGGTCTGCTATGCAGCAGGTGCGGCCCTCGCGGCGTTTCTCACGCGCAACGTCCGCCAGGGAGGCGTTTGGCCGCGCGCTGTTTCTTATACGCTGGTCCTGGAGTCTGCTCCTCTGATAGCGGCGGCGATTGGATGGGCGCTTGCCGGTCGCACTGCCACGCTGCCCGGCTCCACGCCAGCCCTCGACGTGCTGCTTGGATGTGTCGCACTCGCAATCGGCATCCAGAGCGGCGCGATGCTTCAACTCAGGATTCCCGGCGTTGTAACGACCTATATCACAGGCACCTGGACGAACCTGATGACTGGTCTGACGCGCTTTTTCTCCAGAGAGAAGCGCAGACCGGCGGGACAGAAGATCGAGCACGAAGAGCGCATGATGATGCAGGGTGCGATCTTGTGCGCTTATCTCTTCTCAGCCATGGCGACCGGACTGCTCTTTCGCTATGCACGCCTCGCCGTCGGCGTCTTACCCGCCCTCTCGGTTTTGCTGGTTGCCCTGTATGGGTTGGCGCACAGGCGACAAACCAATGCGTAATCCAGCCGCTGCAAACCTAAAATCTATCCAGGCTGCCCTCGGACGTTTCCCGCGGGCGAAACGTGTGTGACTTTCTGTGTGAGTTTTTCTGATTTTCTTGGGTCCTTGCCCAATCACCAGCCACTCCGCTTTCTATCCTGTCGGGCCCCCGGCCGTAAGTCTTCTCCAACTTGCCGTGGTATTCATGCTCGCGCTAAAATTCGAGTCGCGCTTTCCCTGCCCCCCAACATTCGGAAAAGAAAGATCAGCCTAATGCCCCGTCGCTCGTTTGTCCTCACGTTGGCAGCCGCCCTCCCGCTTGCCGGTTGGTGCCTTGCGCAGTCCCACAAACCCGCGGCGCCAGCCGGGACTTACAACTCGTTTTTCGGACGCAATCTGCTGAAGAACGGAGGAATTGAGACGATAACGTCTGACAACAAAAAGGTGCCCGACTGGAGTGCGTCCCCCGCCCTCAGCGAGGCTTTGTATGGGACCGAAGCGGGCGAATGGGACTGGGGACTCACCGGCTGCGCCACTTGTCAGCAGCGCTATCTGCGCCTCGCCTTCGAAGGCAGCACACAGGAAGGTTCTGCTTTCCAGACAATTGACGCGACCCCGGCGACTACCCAAATCGACGCCGGGAAGGTGACCGCGCATCTTTCCGCGTGGCTTGGCGGGTTCCTCAAATCTGACACGACCGCTGCGGTTGAAGCTTCCTTCCACGACGCATCCGGCAGGGAGCTGGGTACGCTTGCCACCGACCCGTTTGACAGCTCGGCATTGCCCAAAGCGCAGAGCGGTTCCACAGGCCTGACGCTGTGCGAGAAGTCGGGCTCCGTCCCCAGGGGCACGCGAAAGATCGTTTACACATTTCAAGCCAAAGCGACCGGAAATTCCGGCGACTCTCTTGCGCTCGGCGACAACTTTTCCCTCGAGCTGACCGAGGCCACTCCTTGACCGGGCCGGTCGGACGGTTCGTTGCGGTTTTGCGGTAATGAAGCCACGCGCAGAGTTCCGGCCGCTGGCAGCGGGTAAGTGTGCGTCTCTGTGCAGCCCAAATCTTCGACCTGGCGATCCAGTTTTCCCGCGTCAAGGCAAGAGCTACGACACACGGTCGTGGTTTCATCCGTGGCTGGAAGAGGCAGGTATC
>DATKPJ010000031.1:0-32217 GCA_035524195.1 Occallatibacter sp. | reverse complement strand
GGAAGATCGTCCATTCTCCCACCCGGGCAGCTTCAGTACCGTTTCTTTGTAGTTTCCGAATCGCCGGTGGCTGGCTCTGAACTCGGTAACAGCTCTGGGAAATACAGAAGAAATCACAGCGGATTGTGTTCAGCCCTGTTCTTACGAGCCTCTAAGCGAGGCCGATAGACCTCGAAGTAATACCACAGAAACCCTCCAGGAACAAAGAAGAGCCACATCTTGCGCGTCAACTTCCGTTCGTGATGCCAAGAATCGTAAAGCATCCAATAAGGGCCAGCCGACATAATAAAGAAATAACCGAGAGCAATTCGACTAGCGATCGGGTTGTCGTGCAGATTCCATCGATTGTCGATGAGCATCCAAGCCGTTACACTCACTGCGGCAAACACGAATATCCAACGGATCGCATGCTGAGATCGTGGTTTCAATTAGGACCCATGGCTCCTGAGAGGCAGCGCCAGAGTAGCACCTGCGGGACCGGCTGGAGTATGGTCGCGTACTCGTCAGTAACGAAACGATAACGTGCGGGTGGGCGGTTTTTACCGGAATCAACACAAGCAGAATATGCTAAGTTTTGGCTGCATTGGTGATGACCATGTACTTCACACGAATTGCCATTCTGATCTCACTGCTTTCCTCGGCGCAGATTCTCACCGTGGGGAATGGTGGCCATCCGCAGGTGTCAAAGCTGTCGTCTGCGCAAAAAGCTGTCCTGGTGCCTGCGCTTCGAGATGCAACCGGAGATCACGCGACGAACATCCTCCGCTCATTTACGGTGTACGAAGCACCGCTTTCAGACACGGAACCTCCAGCAATTATCGCAATTTCTGTGGACGTGGGCTGCGGAGTCAGTCCGAACTGTGAATTTCTTGTGTTTCGCCAACAGGGCAAGAAAGACGTTCCGATCCTCAACGACGTGGCGGGAGATTGGGACCTCAAAAACACACGCCACCATGGTTATCGCGATCTGGTGTTGACGAACTATCAGGGCGTGCACACCGTTGTCAGCATCTGGCAGTATGATGGCCACCGATACTGCATGAGTTCCCAAATGGATCGAGCAACCGATGGCAGCCAGGCTCAACTGCCCGTCAATCGCTGCGGCTCCTGACTCTATCTGCTGTTTTTCAGTGCTGCGGTCTGCGAGATGGAGGGCTCAGGGAAGGGAAACGCGGTAGAGATTCCGGTGCATCGTCGTATTCACCCAGGCGTAGTGGTCAGGGTCCTTGCCCGGGACCAGGCCAGCGCGCCCCACCGATCTGGCTCCTCGTACGACGCTTGCTTCGGCAAGCGGGGGAATTCCTTCCGCCGGAAGATCGGGGAGGCTTCCTCCTGAACCGAGGGGAAGCGCCAAAGTGCGCCCCGCGCCAGTGCGCGATGGATCCTCCACTGGAACAAAGAGGAACTTCCCGTCCGACGACCACCTTACGAAGCAATAGCTCAGGCAGATGCGCCGCGGGGTTCCACCATCGAGCGGAAGTGCCATGATCGCGGGCAGACTCTTTTCCGTGGTCCTGGGAATCGCGGCCGCGATCCAGCGCCGGCTGGGCGAAATCCCCTGGAACTCCAGGACGGGATATGGAAACACCTTCGAACGGTGCGACCCATCGGAATCAATCTGTTCCAGATAGTTCGTGTTCCCCTCCGTGTGCAGGAAGAGTATCTGTCCATGCTCACCAAAATGAGGCGACTGTGCACCGGAGATGTCCAGTTTGCTTGCCCGCACGCTTCTGTCCACCGGCGCCAGCCACAACTGCGTGGTTCCGTCTGAGGCGGCGGTTGTATACACCACCAGTCTGCCATCCGGCGACAGATCGAAAGCAGTCATTGAAATTCCGGGGAACACCACGTCGCTCTGCCCCGAGTCAACGATTGTCCGCCACAGTTCCGAGCCTGCATTTTGTTCTCGCCGCAGCAGGTAATAGATCGCGGTTCCGTCCGGACTGAAAACCGGCAGGGGCCAACTTGCCACTTCACCTTCTGAAGAAAGCGGCCGCTCGCGGCTTCCATCGTGAATCCAGATGGCGCTTTCCCGCACACCCACGGAGGTGATCAGCGCGTGGCCTTGCGGATCAACCGCAATTCCATCCTCTTCTGTTGGTCCAAAGGTGATTTGCTCCGGCTGGCCGTCGGGAAAATGCTGGCGCCAGAGGTGGCTTTGTCCTGCGACCGAGGCACAGAAATACATCCAACTGCCATCCGGCGACCACCCCGCAGAAGTACACGCACCCGCGGGGCCAACCAATCTGGATTGACTCTGGCTCTCCAGCGCAACCAACCGGCAGGGCGCCCAGGCGCCGCTTCCGTTCATTTCAACCACCAATGCCCAGCGGCGATCAGGAGATGGGTACGAGTAATGGGCCATGCCGCGCTCGTGGGCTGGGAAATAAATCTCGCGCAAGCCTGCGCCGGTCGTTGTTGCGGTAACCACGCCTAAGTGGATGCCGTCTCCGGGCCGAATCTCTGAGAAGAGCACATGCTGCGGGTCGAGCCACTCCAGCCCGGCTGCGTTCTTGAGCAGGAGGCGCGGCTCGCCTCCCAGCGCTGACACTTCGTAGGTGGAGAAACCGGAATTCTCCAGCACCGTATAGGCGATCTCCGACCCATCGGGTGAGAAGGCCAGCCCATACTTTTGCCGGGCGTCGTCGGTAACGCGCCGGGCTTCTCCGTTGGGCAGCATCTTGACGTAAATCTTGTCGGATGTGAGAAAGTCATCGCTGCCCCGGATAAATGCCACCATGCGTCCATCCGGGGACAACGCCGGCGCCACGGCTGAATCGGTGAAATCCGTGATCTGGGTGTATCTCACCTGCAGAGGACGATGACGCAATCGATAAAGCCCCACGGCACCGATGACCAGGACCATGCAGGCTGCCGCTGCGAGATACCAGGCCAGAGCTCTGGGGCTCGCGGGCGGAGCAGAAGCGGGAAGCGGCTCGGGCGGGACCGCAGCGGGAGGAGCCGGAGCAATCGCCGCAATGGGCGCAACGAACCGGTATCCCATGCCGGTGACGGTCTGGATGAATTGCGGATGGTCGGGATCGTCGCGCAGGAGATAGCGAAGCTTGCGGATGGCCGTGTTGATGCCGTGTTCGGTGTCGACGAAGACTTCGCTCGACCAGAGGCGCTCCGCAATCTCGTGCCGGGTCACGAGCTGTCCTTCCCGCGAGGCCAGCAGGATGAGCAACTCCATCGGCTTGCGCTCGACGCGCAGTGATTGGCCCTTGCGGCGCAGCTCAAAGCTGCCGCTGTCGAGCTCGAAGTCGCCAAATCGCAGTATCGAACTGGGCAGGACGCCGGGCAAGGACCCCCTCCTGGGTGGGGAGGATGCTCAAGTATGTCATGGAAAACGCACAGATTGAAAGAGGTTGGCGGTTCACCAGAACTTTACCTCCCGCTTTACCAACCCGCCATTGCCATAGGACCTCGGGGCAAGGTGTATTGCAGCTACGGTCGGCGGATTCCCCGGCCGAGGAGGAGATCAAAATGAGTTCAGGAAACTGGAGGTTGGCACCGGCGCTCGGCGCGCTGGTGTTGGCAGTGGCAACCATTCCGAGCGCGGTGGCGCAGTGCGGCCTGCCGGGCAAAGTGATGAAACCGATGGGCTGGAACCCGCAGATGAGCGGCGCCCATTTGCTGCGGGCATCGCTCGCCATGGGAGATGACGATGATCGAGACTCGCCTTCGATTGTCGGCATGTGGCACGTCAAGTTCACTGCCAGCGACGGTTCGGCGTTCGACGACTCGCTTGTGCAGTGGCACGACGACGGTACGGAGATCATGAATTCTTCGCGGCCGGCCCAGGATGGAAATTTCTGCATGGGCGTGTGGAAGCGAACCGGAGAACGCAAATACGTTCTTAACCACCTGCCCTGGAAAGGAAACGACCCCACGGGTCAACCTCAGGATGGCGCACAGCTTATTGAACGAGTGACCTTGAGCCCGGATGGGAATTCCTATGTGGGAACCTACACATTCGTGCCCTACGACCAAAACGGAAACGCCGGCCCGACTTTCACGGGTACGATTTCAGCGAAGCGCGTGACGCTGGGGACGCCGTTCGGCGATCTGCTGTAGCGAGATTCGCGGCGCGGGTCACCAAGACTGCGATGCTGGCGGCGGAACTTCGGTTTCGCCGCTTGATCGCAGAAGGGCTGCTAGAACGGGCCGGAGAAGCAATGCCGGCGCCCGTGCAGGCAGCGGGCCCTTATGAGTTGGCCGGATTACATCCCGCATTGAGGAGACGATCTGCGAATCAACGTGACCGTGGAGAGACCGCCTTCAGCGTTCTTTCGAGCTCCTCCGGGAGCGAGCCTTCGCCGCGGCAGCAAGTTCGCCAACGCGAGGGCTCGTCTTGTCTTGAGAGAAAGAAGGGGCGAAAGGAGGACCGCAACCGAGGCCCCAGGCTCAAACGCCGACGGTCGTTGGGCGACGGCTTTGCGGCGCTATTCAACACGAAGTGCAGCCATGGGGTCAACGCGGGTGGCCCGCTCGGCGGGCACCCAGACCGAGATCAGGGCCACCAGGCTCAACAGCAATGGCGTTGCAATAAAGACAATTGGATCGTGAGGCTTGACGGCGAAGAGAAAACTGGCCAGGAAGCGGGTGAGCCAGACCGCTCCCGCGGTCCCGATCACGACACCAATCACTGTCAGCAGCATGCCCTGACGAATCACCATATTGCGAAGGCTAGATACAGGAGCTCCAAGCGCCATGCGCACGCCGAGTTCCTGTGTGCGCTGCTGAACGGAATAGGACATGACTCCGTAAATGCCGATCGCCGCCATGAGCATTCCTGCCGACCCAAAAATGGTAAGCAGAAGCATATTGAAGCGCTGACGTGCGATGTTGCGTGCTTCGATTTCGTCCATGGTGCGTATGTGGGCGACGGGGAGGCCTCCGCTGGCCTCGCGAAGAGCTGAAGTAATGGGTACGACAAGGGTGCGCGGGTTCACCTTGCTGCGAATGATCCAGTACAGCGGCGCCACGCGCGAGTTGAGCGCGGTTTCGAGGTCCGGCATCTGCGCGAGGGGGATGAACATCATCGGAAATGGCGGGCTGTCGGGGCCGCCGTCGTGGGTGTCGCCTACAATTCCGATCACCTGGCGGGGCCCTTCGGCAAAAGCCGGGCCAGCGCCGGGACCAATCTGTATCTTATCTTTGAGGGGATCGCTCGAGGGCCAATATCGCTTGGCCATGGACTCGTTGATGATGACAACTCCCGGTTCCGCGGCATCATCCAGCTTTGTGAAACTGCGTCCCCGTATCAATGGGATTTTGAGCGCATTGAAGTAGCTCCACGAAGTGGAATAGAAACCAGCGCCGCCTGTGAAGGGGGAATTGCCTTTGGGTCGCCCGACAATGTCAAAGGTCATCCCAAACCCGCCGGCCATGGGCAGACAATTGGAGACTCCGACGTCGACGACGCCGGGAATTGTCATTAATCGATCGGTGCCTTCGCGCACCAGCTGGGCGACCGGCGCCGTTGTCTGAAACCGATAACCACTGACCGACATCGCCATGCTGATGACGTTATGCATGGTAAATCCCGGATTGACGGCCTGAAGATTCATGTAGGTGCGGATGAGGAGTCCTGCCCCGATGACGAGGGCTACGGTGAGCGCCATCTCTCCAATCACCAGCGTGCCGCGGAGCTTGCCATTGCGGACACCCATTCCGGAGCGGCTGCCGTTCTCATTCAATGCGGCGGCGAGATCGGGCCGCGAAGCCGAGAAAGCTGGAAGCATGCCGAAGATGATGCCTGTTAACAGGGAGATTCCCAGAGTGAAAAGAAGAATATTCAGATCGAGCGTGATCGCCGAACCATCTTCGCCGATGCGGGGAATGTTTCCTGGATTGATTCTGAGCAGGAGGCGCACACCGGCAAAGCCGAGGATCAGGCCGATGATCCCGCCGGAGAGCGAGAGCGTGAGGCTCTCGATGAGAAGCTGGCGGATAATCTGCCCGCGACCGGCACCGAGTGCGCCCCGCGTGGCGAACTCCCGCTTTCTGGCTGCAGCTCGCGCAAGAAGCAGATTTGCCACGTTGGCGCATGCAATCAAGAGGACCAGACCAACCGCCCCAAGGAGCACCAGCAGGGAAGAGCGCATGTCTCCAATCATCGATTCCTGAAGGGATACAACACTGAAACCCGCGCCGGAAGGAAGAGAGTCCGCTCCGTAGAGCCGTCGGTACTGATCTGCGGCAAGCCGCAATTGCGCGTTCGCCTGTGTGATGCTGATGCCGGATTTGAGGCGTGCAGCCACGGTGAAGAAATGCGCCATATCACGCGAATTCATGTCGAACTGGAATGGAACCCAGAGATCGGCAGGCGTGTCCGTCACAAAGCCGCGGCCAATGACGCCAACGATCAGATACGGCTGCCCATCGAGCTGGATGGTCGATCCTACGACGTTCGGATTGGCGCCGAAGCGATTCTTCCAGAGGCCATAGCTCAGCACCGTGAAATGACCGGCGTTTGGACTGTCTTCTGCGGCGGTGAAGGTTCTGCCTGCGACTACGGGAGCGCCGAACAGTGAGAAATAGTCCGCGGAGACATGAATGCCCTGCACCTGTTGAGGGTGGTCTCCGCCGGTGATATTGAGCCCCGATCCTCCAAAGTCGTATGCTGCAACCGTTTGAAAAATGGAGGTCTGCTGGTGCCAGAGGTTGAACTTGGGAATGTTTGCGCCGGGAAACGACCCTTGCGGACTGGTGTTTCTGAGTTCGACCAATGCCTGAGGGTCCGGATAGGTGAGGGGTTTGAGAAGAACAGCGTCGATGACCGAAAAGACGGCAGTGTTCACGCCGATTGCCACGGCGATGAGGAGAATGGCTACAATCGTGAACCCCGGCGTCTTCGCCAGTGCTCGTCGAGCGAAGCGCAAGTCGCGCCAAGTATTTTCGATGAAGGGAATTGAGCGATAGCGCCACACGCGCTCACGGGTTGTACGCGGATTACCGAAGCGAAGGTTGGCACTCCGCCTCGCTTCCTCAGCAGTGAGACCGCGGGCCAAATTGGCATCGCGTTCATGAGCAAGATGAGATTCGATCTCTTCATTCAACTCTTGATCTTTTCTTGACCGGCCGACAAAGCGCTGAAAACTCATGCTCACCTCCCCACTCCAACTATTTGAAGGATTCACCCAGGATGAGGCCGATGGCGTGTGTCATCCTTCGCCACCGACCCGCTGCGTCGCTCAGTTCTTTTCTGCCTTTTCTGGTAAGCCGGTAGAACTTCGCCTTGCGGTTGTTTTCGCTCAGCCCCCACTCGGATGAAACCCATCCCCGGTCTTCAAGCCGATGCAGGGCGGGGTAGAGCGATCCCTGTTCCACTTCGAGGGCGTTCTGTGAGGTTTGCTCGATGGCCTGGGCGATGGTGTGCCCATGCGCGGGACCGAACACGAGAGTGCGCAGGATGAGCATGTCCAGCGTGCCCTGGAGAATCTCTCCTGCGTCGGGTGGCCGATTGAATGCCATGAGTGCTGCCTCCACTCGAATGACTATGGGACGGGATCATACACCACTCGAATGGCTATGGGAAGGAGTTCTTTTGGGCCCATCAAGTTTTCGCTTCCCAGCGATTCGAGCGGGGCGCTCAAAAGACGATACGATTGTTGTGTTTACTTCAACCGCATTGTGAGGGCCGATTCAAGAAAACAGTCGTGGATTGATCCTGTATCGAATGGTATATTCGGTGGGTTTGATGGAGGAATCCGCATGCAAGCCGGAGATCAAGACTGCAAACAACCAGTTTTCACCGAGTTCGCGCCGCCAAGTGCCGGGCTGAGGCTCATAACGAGCGGACCGAAGCATGCGCTCTGGTTCACTCTGGGTCTCAATCTGATCGGCGAAATGAAGACCGATGGTTGGACAACGCAGTACGCAACGGCGTCGGTCAACACGCAGCCCCTCGGCATCACGTCGGGACCGGACGGGGCGCTGTGGTTCACCGAGAGCCTGGCGGGCAAGATCGGCCGAATTACGACGATGGGAGCGATAACGGAGTATGCAATTCCTGCACCGAACCTGGAGCCGCAATCCATCGCAAGCGGTCCTGATGGCTGTTTATGGTTCACCTGCTTCGCAGACCCGATCGGCTCGGGAGGGCCGGGTCAGATAGGGCGAATCACCACCGCGGGAGCGATCACTTTGTATCAACTCCCGACACCCGGCAGTCTGCCGGCGGCAATTGCGAGTGGTCCCGCGGGGACGCAGAGCTTGTGGTTTGTCGAATCAGGCAACAAGATCGGGCGAATCACCACAAATGGGGTGATCACAGAATTCGCGATTCCAGCGCCAAGCGCACCGGTGGCGATTGCACTGGGGCCTGATGGGGCGATGTGGTTTACAGAAAACGGTGCATGCTCGATCGGACGCATCGCAGCCGACGGGTCCATGACACACTTCGCAATCCCAAGCGGGAGCCCGCCGTACGGGATCACGTTGGGGCCTGATAAGGCGATGTGGTTCGTGGAGGGCGGCAAAGGAAAACTTGGACGTATCGACCTTGGGGGAGCGATCACCGAGTTTGATTTGCCAAGTCCAAACAGCGCACCACAAGGCATCACGCTGGGGCCCGATGGGGCCCTGTGGTTCACAGAGGCCGCTGCAAGCGTGAACAAGATTGGAAGGGCTGAGGTGATAGACGGGCACTAGATCGCACCTGCTCAACACTCGATGTGACGTGGTGAAGGAATGACGCCCGATGTGCGCGTCGAATCGGCGTCGCCGGGTCAGTCCAGGATGCTAATCTGGCGACGCATTCTTTCGGAGGGCCATCTGTGCGATCCAACCGTTCGGTTCCACCCTGTCCCGTGATTCCAGTTCTCCGCTACCCCGACCCCAGCGTGGCGGCCGAATGGCTTGGGAAGGCTTTCGGTTTCACCGTCCGGCTACGTATTGCCAATCACCGGATCCAGATGCTTGCCGGTAAGGGCTGTTTTACTATCGCCGAGGGCGACATCGCACCGAACTATTCGGTTACCGTTCAGGTGCGTATCGAAGACGCCTTCAGTCATTGCAAGCGCGCACGAGAGGCAGGCGCGAAGATCCTGAGGGAACCGACGGATCACCCTTATGGTGAGCGCCAGTATGACGCCGAGGATTTCTACGGTCATCGATGGAATTTCACTGAGACGATTGCCGATGTCGAGCCGGAGAGTTGGGGCGGCAAAACAGAATCCTGACATGCTGCGGGGAGCCCGGGACAAAATGTGACCTGGACGGAAAAGAGATCTTGGCGGTGCTTCCTGCAGTGAATCGATCAGATGGCGCAAGCGTGCAGAGGCCTTTCCACATTGATGAATGCCATTCACAAAACTTTCGAAAGAGATTCGCTGTATGCACTTGCAATGCTCATCTCGTGATGCAAAGGGGAAGGTCTCCCGTTCGACCTTGTGCTGTCGATCCAACAAGTTACAACGAATTACGAAAGGGCTGAGATTCCAAGTGAATACGATTGACATCCATAGTGCGCCGGTTTAGCATCAAGGTAACTTTGGCGTCTCCTGATATCGGCTTGACACTCTGTAATAGACGGGGAGGCGCGCATCATGATTTTTGGTTGAGCAGTAAACAAGTGGAGTCATAGCAGTTGAAACAACTTATAGTCTTTCTGCTTCTTAGTTGTAGCCTCGCTTTTGCGCAAACAACAACGCCCACATTGCGCGACCTGGCCACTCCGATAGGGTTCATGATTGGTTCGGGCGCAGTAGATTCGCAGTATCTCGGCGATTCGACCTTCGTGTCTCTCGTTTCCGGTCAATACAACGCAATTGAGCCCGGAAATTCCATGAAGATGTATGCGCTGGAGCCGGAAGAGGGAACATTTGATTTCTCTGGCGGCGATGCCGTAGCAGCATTTGCGCAGGCGCATTCGCAGACCGTGACTGCAACCGCTCCCATCTGGGATGGAAAGGCGACGGACTATGGAACCGGCAATCCAACCTGGTTAATGAATGGCGGCTTCAGTTCATCTCAATTACAGACCATTCTGCAGACATATATAACTACGCTCATGCAGCATTATCACAGCACTTATCCAGGTGTTGTGAATCGCTGGGCCGTAGTAAGTGAAGCAAGTCATTTGTGCGGCGTGTTTTGTAGCACGTTGGGTAATGATTCCTCAGGGTATCCAGCTTACATCGCTATGGCATATCAATACGCCCGGACAGCTGACCCAAGTGCAAAGCTTTGCTACGATGACTGGGGCGGAGAGGGCTCCGGGACCACCGCGGACTGGATTTATGGGTTGGTGTCCTCGTTGAAGTCAAAAGGATTGATCGATTGTGTGGGTCTTGAAGGCCAGTGGGAAACAGCGGGAGGAGTCGCGAACATACCCTCCACGTCTGCGATCACAGCCAACATTAATCGTCTTGGCTCTCTCGGCGTCACCGTCTACTTCAGCCAGGTGGAGATTGCCGTTGCAAGCTCTAACGGAACGACCGCCGATAATCCCGCTGATCTTACGACCCAGGGCAACGAATATGGAGCCTTGTTGAAGGCTTGTCTCTCCACAACCGCTTGCAAGGGATTCTTCTCCTGGAACATCACCGATAAATATGCATTCTGCTGGGACGCTGGATGGTGTGCGCCGCTTCCATTTGACGTCAACGAAGAGCCCAAACCCGCATATTACGCATTACAGTCGGCCTTGGAAAATGCTTCGCAAGGGAGTTCGCCTCCTGGTCCACCGACCAATTTGAAAGGCACTGTGGTCCAATAGCCAGTTGCCGTTTTCCTCCCAACGGATAACTGGACATTGGTGGTTCAAGTTTGCGGGCGAGTGTAACTCTCCGCTGCTTGAGTCGGGTGTTGCGTCGATTGCCTGCCCACCTCTCAATAGCCCGTTTTTGATTTTGGACTTATCGATCCGGCTGGATTTTGTCCAATTCCGGCGCCGCCTCATGATGCACGGCGCATGGCCCGTCTCTGCGGAAACAGGCGGAAGGCCTCAATGTCCCTCGGCTGCGCTCTTGATGAACGCCGCCACGCGGTCATGCAGCTGCTTCACGCATTCATCACGCACGTAGACCATGTGCCCCGATTGGTACCAGTCATACTGAATGTTTTTCGCCAGCGAGTCTGGAATCGGGAGGTGCTTCTCTTCATACTCCGCTCCAAAGAATGGAGTAGCCAGGTCATAGTAGCCGCCGTTCAGCATAACTTTGAGCCGCGGATTCTCCTTCATGGCGTCGGCCAGGTCGCTTGAAACATTCAGGGTCCCGGGATTGCCTTTGTGCTTGAAGTCCCACTGCTCACCACCCTCAAAGACGTTGATCTCGGGCAGGTAGGTCTGTGACTCGCCATACTTCAGCACGTTTCGCACGTAGTCATTCAGCAGCGAAACGTAGGCCGACGAGATCGCCTCGCTCTGCGGATCGTATTCCGCGCCTTCGCTGAGAGGGTTCAGCGTCGGGCCCGTGAAGCGGGTGTCATACCGTCCCGTGGTGAGGTCTTCGTTATCCTCAAACGTCTTTTCGAACTCGCCCCCGTTCACTCGCAGGTTTGCCTTGATCCAATATGCCGCAGGCATACCTGTGTAATCGTGAAGCTTCTCGGCAACCGACTGCTTCTCTGTGGCACTCAGGTCCGTTCCCTGTGCGAGGGCGTGTGCGTATTCGCCGAGAGCATAATCCTCGACTTCTTTCAGAAAGGGCTCCAGATCCGGCGGCTGCTGGGCCAGCTTCTTGTGATACCAGGCCGTGGCCGCGTACGTCGGCAATGCGAGTATGTAGGGCAGGTCGATGCCGGGATTGTCTTTTGCTCCATCGATATCGATGCTGAAGTTAAAGATCTGCGAAAGCAGGATGACGCCATTCAGGTCAATCGATTTTCTCTCATCGAGCATCTTGGCAAGCACCGCTGAGCGGGTGGTTCCGTAGCTCTCGCCGAACACAAACTTGGGTGAGTTCCAGCGATTGTATCTGGTGATAAAGCGGGCAATGAAGCGGGCGAAAGCGCCGCCATCCTGATCCACGCCCCAGAACGCCTTGCCCGCGTCCTTGCCGACCAGGCGTCCGAAGCCGGTGCCGGGAGCGTCGACGAAGACGAGGTCGCTCACATCGAGCAGGGAGTCGGGATTATCGATCATCTTGTAGGGCGCCGGCGGCTGATGCTCATCGCCTGAAGTGACCACGCGCTTGGGTCCGAGTGAGCCCATGTGCAGCCATACCGTCGAACTGCCCGGCCCGCCGTTGTAAAAGAAAGTGACCGGCCGTTCCTCTGCCCTGGCATCTTTTTTGAAGTAGGCGACATAAAACATCCGCGCTACGGGAGGCGCATCCGCGGGATCCTTTGGCTCGGAAAGAGCGAGCTGGCTACCGGGCAGGGGCTTACCATCCAGTCCCAGTTGCGCGTCCTGTTCGTCGGTGCCGCCCACCGTGATGATTCCCGCAACCGCGGTGTACGAAATCTGCTGACCGCCAACTTCGACCGAACCTTGCGATGTCGAGTCGGCCTGCGGAGCCACGTCGCTGGTCTTCTCTGTCGAAGCAGGCTTTGTGGCGGATTTTTCATTATCGGCGCGCGCCGACCAGGGCAGCATGATCATGGCCGCAATCAATGAAGCGGTCGCAAGGATCTTTGTCTTCGAATGCATTCAGGATCTCCGGGGAGAGAGATAAGCCAGTGTCAAAGAGTATAGTGCCATTGATCAGCAGGTCGTCGGATTTCAGCGTGCGGCATCACTGCTTCTTCGAAAAGGGCTGCTTCACCGTGATTCGCGGCCGGTTTTCCGCTTGGAGTTGCTTTGAGACTGCCTCCACTTCGCGGAAAACGCGCAGCAGGTTGCCGCCCAGTATCTTCCGGCAGTCCTGGGCTGTGTAGCCTCGCTCCATGAGCGCCGCGGTGATTTTGGGCAGATCGGCGGGCGAGTCGAAACCTTGTGGCAACTGGCCGTCCACGCCGTCGAAGTCAGATCCCAGTCCCACATGGTCCACGCCGGCAACCTTGGCGATGTGGTCGATCTGGTCAATGAGATCAGACAGTGGAGGCCGCGGGATGCGATCGGCGAACTGGCGCTGAAGCTTTTCGATCTCCGCCTGGGGAGCTTCTTTTCCCTCCGCCTTATATTTGTCCTTTAAATCCTGAACAGCCTTGTCCACGTCGGGCTGCTGCGCCTTCTGTGCGTTGCGATAAGCCTGGGAGACGAATGCAGAATAGAAGTTCACCTGCACCACGCCGCCTTTCGATCCTGGTCCGCCGGAATTGGCCACTGCGCGCAGCATGTCGTCGGTCATATTGCGCGGAGCATCGCAGAGAGCGCGCGCTCCGGAGTGCGAGGCAATCACCGGCGCGCGGGTAATGATCAGCGTGCGGAAGAATGTCCGGTCAGACACATGCGAAATGTCGACCATCATGCCGAGCCGGTTCATCTCGTAGACCACGTCCTTGCCGAACTCGCTCAGGCCCTCCCGGGTGTGGGGAACGGTGGTGTCGTTGATGTCGCCGGAACTATCGGCCCAACCATTCGAATTCGACCAGGTCAGCGTCATATAGCGCACGCCAAGATCGTAATACTGGCGCAACAGCGCGAGGGAGTCTTCGATGGAATGGCCGCCCTCGATCCCCATCAGCGCAGCCAGCTTGTGCTCCCGGTGCGCTTTCAGGATGTCGCCGGGCGAAGTGGCCAGCATCATCCGGTCAGGGTGTTTGGCGACCTGCTGCTTGACTGAATCGATCAGGATGAGCGTGCGCCGCGCAAAATGCCCGGCGTTGGGTACCGGATCGACCCAGATGGAGAAAAACTCGGCTCCCAGGTTGCCCTTGCGGGCCGATTCGAGGTTGAAGTTGCCGCCATTGAGCGGATCCCCCAGGTCAAAGCCTTCGTCAACGAATCGCTGTGGTGTATCGGCGTGCGTATCAATCACGATCGCGGAACGCTGCACTTCTTCAGGGGTCAGCTTTTTTGTCATTTTCTGGGAAGCTGGTTTCGGATGCTTTGGGTTTTGTGCGTAGATGAGCGCAGGAACAGCAATCAAGAGGGAAAGAACCAGGGCGTGAACTCGCATAGGCTTGGGATGAGTGTATATCGCGATGGAGCGGGAATCAGGGATGATTCTCAGAGCACCGCACGCGGGGTATTCCGATTGAAGCGCTATCGCCGCCGGATATCTTCGATCGAAACGGGCTCTTCCATCGCCGGCTCCTGCCGAGGATCCATGACGTAGACATCGGCCGCCTTGTGCCATTGGCCGAGTTGGCCCATCCCGCCGCCGTCAATCGCAATCTTGTATGCCTTCTGGCCCTCGTCGCCAGTTGCGCTGGCAAGAACATAGCCGCTGTAAGCGACCCCTTTTTCTGAGATTACGGTAACTTCCTGTCCTACCTTGAACATCTCAGGGCCCCCTCCTTTGGCATTTCTTGCTGCAAGCCTACTCCATTTCCGAACAGTTTACCGAAGGAAATATCATCCCAGACCGCTCAAGGAAGCGGGAACGCGCTCGACTTCGAGCCAGCCATCAGATCGCGCGTCAATTTGTCCTGAAGGCTTTTGCGGTCCAGGGAATCACCTTCATCGATGTCTCCGCAGCATCGACCAGGAAAATATCGCTGGCCCGATGCCATTGGCCCAACTGCGAAAGGCCGCCTCCGTCGACTGCGATCTTGTAGGCTTTCCGCCCGTCTTCGCTGGTCGCGCGAGCCATGATTTTGCCGTCGTAGGCGACGCCCTTGTCTGAGATGACCATTACTTCCTGACCAACTTCATACATGCCAAGCTCCTTTGATTCTGCAGTCTGTGCGTACTGCTTGATCTGTTGGTTGCAGAATGGGTGGATTGAGTTGGTTGTCGCTCTCGTTTCGCGCGAGCACACCGATCCGGACCAAGAAGCAGTTCCTGGGAGCCATCTGCCGGGCTCTTTGCCCAGTTTCAGCCCATTCTCCGGATCCTTCCTTGAATTCTCTTACGGTTCTGACTCGAACGCATCCAATTTGTCAGCGGGCTCCAAAACCATTGGATCAGGGGCGGTTGGACGCGATGGCTGTCAATCGGAAATGGGCGTTTTTCGCAATGGGCATTGTTCTTGCCGGCCTGTTGGCGGTGGCTCTCGCCGTTGCCAATTTTGGCGAGTTTCTTGGGGTGGCCTGGGCGCAGGGACAGCACTTGCTGAACGCACCCTTGTTCGACGTCGGCAAACAGCCGCTTACGGCTCTCGCACTCATCAAGATCGTCTTGTTCCTGGGCGCACTCATTCTGTTTGCGCGATTTTCCTCAAGCATCCTGCAACAGAAACTGCTCACGCATACGCGCCTCGAGTCGGGTCAGCGCTACGCCATTGCCCGGGTGGTCTCGTACGTGGTGTTTGCCCTCGGCCTGATCATCGGTCTCGAGTCGATGGGTCTTGATCTGAGCAGTCTCGTCGTAGTCGGCGGAGCTCTTGGCCTCGGCGTCGGCCTCGGTCTGCAGACGGTCGTCAGCAATTTTGTGGCTGGCCTCATTCTGCTCGTGGAGCAGCCCATTCGCGTGGGAGACCGGATCGAGGTGGGAGAGACCTATGGCGACGTGGTGGCCATGCGTGGCCGGAGCACCTGGGTGCGCACCAACGACAACGTCGTCATCATTGTTCCTAACTCCGACTTTATCGAAAAGAGCGTGACCAACTGGACTGCGAATGATCGCCTGGTGCGCATTACTCTCCCTCTGGGCGTTTCCTACAACAGCGACCCGGTCCAGGTCCGCGAGGCCCTGCTGCGCGTGGCGGGCGCGAACCCCGACGTTCTCGCCGATCCTGCTCCGGATGTAGTTTTTCAGGATTTTGGAGACAGCAGTCTCGATTTCCAGTTGCGCGCCTGGACTGAAACAAAGGTGAATCATCCAGCCATCCTCAAGAGTGACCTGTACTTCGCAATATTTGAAGAGTTTCGCAAGCTCAAGATTGAAATCCCGTTCCCGCAGCGGGACCTCCACGTTCGCACCGTCGCGCCCGATGCGGCCGCCCTTTTGCATGGCCCCGTTGGGAATCGACTGCAAGCGTAAGCTCCCGATCGTCCCACGTCCGGCGCAGGTAGACTTGCGTTCAGGAGGAGCTATGGCCAGCCGACCGCCGCAGTCCTATACGATTTACATCGCCGCCACACCAGATAAGGTCTGGGAGGGCTTCACGTCGAAGGAATCAAACCGGGTGATCTTCATGGGAGCGGATTTCGAAGTGGATTTGCAGCCCGGCGGCCGGATTGCCTGGGCCGGCCCGGATAAAGACGGCAAGATCATCGACTACGTCTTCGGCAAGGTGCTGCGCTCGGATCCACCCAAGGCATTGCACTACACCTTTGCGCTGGGCCACCAGGACAAGTTCTCGCGCGTCACCATTGAACTCACGCCTGAAACCGAAGCCACCAAGGTGGTGGTCATGCACGACGAATGGGGCGAAGACGATCCCAACTACGATTTCTGCCTGGACGGCTGGCCGCGCATCCTATCGCGGCTCAAGACGCTCATCGAAACAGGCAAGACTTTCAAGCCGCACTAGGGCAATGCTCGGCCACCGGCGCGCCCTTTCCGGCACGCGGTATCTCGCCATGGGATCAGCCATGTTCCTTTGCGATGCGGCTTGATATCCGGGGAAGGCCGCCCCGACGATTCGTCATCTGGGGCGGGCGAAAAAGAAAGACAAAGTCCGAATGGACCGATCTCGTCTAGTGGTGATCTGCAAACTCAGCGGCAGCTCGCAGTTCTCCTTTTGCCTCCATGAGCAGTTGCTTGGCTTTCTGTGCGTGATCGCCCAGATGGTCATGGTTGGCAGCCTGCGCAGCATCGATTTTGCCGATGGCATCGTCGATGAGATGTTGGGCTGCGGCAATGTTAGGATGCCGTTCCTGCGCCATGGTTACGCCACCGCTGACGAGGACGATGCAGATGGCACTACTCAACATCAGGTTTCGAGTTTTCATTTGGAAAGACCTCCGGCAGACAATGTACCAGATCAATGCAGATCTTTATCTGTGGGAAAGATGATTCTACGGAAAGAACGCCGTTCATCGGAGCCGGCAGTGGACGATGAGGCGCGGCTGCGGGAGGATGTGCCGCCTCGGTTAGGGCCCGCAGGTTCTATCGCCTGGCGAGCAGGGCGACGATCTTGTAGGTCTCGGATTCCGTTTTCTTGCCATCGGGCCCGACCGGCCACTTAAGCTTCGCGCGCTGGCCGTCGAAGTAGGCTTCGACATGCTCGACGAGCGGCATGGCACAGCTTCTGCGGTCGCTGTAGGTGCTTCTCGAAGAGAATTTGTCTGCGCAGTTGAGCACGGCTATTCGACCGTCGGGCAACATCAACGATACCGTTGTGCCGGCGACGTTCAAACGGAGTTCGCGGGCGTCAGAGTTGGCTTGCAGGGAGGTGGATGGACCGGTGCAGGCCTGATTGGTTACGTCGGCAGCGCAATCCACGGCGCCGGTGTCGGAGTAGCCCGGAACCAGAGCGCGGTAGACGGTCTCGCTGCTCTGGCGGTAGAGCACAGTCGCTTCGAGCCGTTGCGCGGAGACAGGTGGAACACAGAAAGCGGAATAGATGACAACCATACCCAGGGCTGCCCAGGCGTTTCTTTGCATCCGCCCCTCCATCTAAATAGGTAGTTGCTCAGAATAGGTAATTTTCTAAAGTGTACGTGCTCTCGCAGGTATCCAAGATCAGAGAATCGAGGTCCGTCTCTCGGAGGTAACATGCGGGTGAGAGACGATGAGTGAAGCGGACACCCCCTCCCCGGGTCTTTTCCGTAAATTACTCTGGTTAATTAAGTTAGCCGCAAAGGGCAGAGGCAAATTATTGCAAATAAACAGCTTACGGGCAAATTATTCTAAACAATACGGTTAGGTCAGATCTACGGTTGCGAAAGTGCATCCCTGCAGGAGTGTCAATTCCAGTATGAAGGAGTCGGGGAAATAATCGGCAAGGTTTGGTCGAGCTTTGCGGCGGGTATCCGGTCGGGATTTGGGGTTCGTGCTTTCCTACCCTTCCGCGATGAAACTGCGGAGGATGGCGCACCGAAACTAGCAGGTGCGGGGTGCTAACCGACCCCGGATGTCTGGATAGGCGGTGATTCGACAATCATCAGATTCCGAAGCTAGTTTGGCGATGGTTTCTCCATGTGATCGATCACAAGTACTTTCCCCGGAGCCTTGGAGGAGACCAGTTTCAGTCCGAGCTGTTCCTCAAGAGCTGTGAAAAGCGATGGACCTGAATCCGAGTCCGAGCGACGATCCTCGGACGTCCACTTCAAATCGAAGTCGAAACTCTTATCTCCAAGGTTGGTCTTGTCCAGAATCAATCGTCCGTCCGAGGGTATAGCGTGGATTAGGTTCGTAATTGATATGGCTTGACCTTTCACCCTCCCATTACGGACCGCTTCTGAAGGTTCCTCGCCCGGAGAAGACTCCTTCATCCTCAGACCGCCTTTGGCGATGACAAGATCGTATGCTGGCAATTCCTTCGTCTCAAAATGCACTCTGAGTTTGCACCGGTCAGCCAGCATAGCCTGCAACATAGGCTGTTCCTGCTTCCAACGCTCTTTGCCGGGCAGACTCCTCCAGCTGTCCGCAGTCGCCGCATCAACCCTAGCTTCAACGTCGTACCGATCCTCCTTGGCCCATGAGGGCATCCCGACGACTTGACTTTCGTTGTATATGCCATACGCACCGCGGATGAGAAGGTCGAGAGTGGTGTCGATGAAGTGCTCACCGTTGGGCAGGACCTGTGCGCCACCAGATGATCCCGATTGGTTTGGCTTGATTGAGACGATTTCGAAGACCTTCGGATTCGTCGAGGAATTCGGGAGCGTATCGTCCTGTGCCTCAGCCACAAGACAAAAACCAAGAAGAAGCAGACCAAAGAAGATCCTTGAGAGTCGCATTGCTCACCTCAACTGCCTATTACGGAAAACGTCTTCGCAACGACCCAGCCAGTGTAAATCGCCGCTCTCGGAGAGAATTGTGGGCGATTGGGAAGTTTCGGCTGAGCAAGGGCTAAAGCCCGCGATCTTTTTTTTTGCTTTTTTGGCCCGGCTGAAGCCGTGCCCTTGTTACAGAACCTGTAGAGTTTGAGTGGGACTGTGTCGGCCGGGCCTGTGTCGGTTTCGGCGCGGACGAAGGTGGCCCGTTCAACGCGCGGACCGCAAGGCCCGGACACAAGAGGCGCGCATTGTTCTTGCACATTTCAGTGTGGTTCAACCGGCAAGCCGTGCAGTTTAGCACCGTTGGAACTCGAGTCTTACCCTCAATAACGGCCTCGTTTTCAACTGGAGCTGGCCAGGCAGCTTCCCCGTAAAATAGTAGTAAGACATGTCCGAATTCACCCACCTGCATCTGCACACCGAATACTCTCTGCTCGACGGCGCATGCGACGTTTACAAGCTCGTTGACCGCGTGGCGGCGGTCGGCCAGAAGTCCGTGGCCATGACCGACCACGGCAACATCTATGGAGCCGTCCACTTTTTCAATGCGGCCAAAGAGAAGGGAATCAAGCCCATCCTCGGCTGCGAGCTTTACGTGTGCAAGGCGGAGGACCATCGCGCCGAGACGCCCAACGACCAGTACAACCACCTGCTGGTTCTGGCCGAAAACGAAGAGGGCTATCGCAACCTGATCCGGCTGACGAGCGAGGCGAGCCTGCACGGCTTTTATCGCAAGCCGCGCGTGAGCAAGAAGTATCTGGCGGAAAACGCGAAAGGCCTGGTCGGTTTTTCCGGCTGCCTTTCGGGCGAGTTGTGCGAAGAACTGACCGCGGGCCACTACGACAAGGCCAAGACGGTCGCGCAGGAATACCAGGACATCTTCGGTCGCGGCAACTTCTATCTTGAGATTCAGGATCAGGGGCTGGAACAGGAGCGCAAGATTCAGGCTGACCTGTTTCGCCTGGAGAAGGAACTCGAGATTCCGCTGGTGCTGACCAACGATTCGCACTACTTGTGCGGCGAGGACTCGCACGCTCACGACGTGATGCTCTGTGTGCAGACCGGCGCGAAGATTCACGACGCAGACCGCCTGCGCTTCGATTCGGATCAATTCTTCGTCAAGTCCGCCGACGAGATGGCAAGGCTGTTTCCTGATTCGCCCGGCGTGGCGCAGCGCACGATGGAGATTGCGGAGCGGTGCAACCTGAAATTGCATGCCGTCGACAACCCGTTCCCGGAGTTTGCTGTGCCGCCGGGTCACACCATCGACAGCTACTTTGAGCAGGTATGCCGCGAAGGGCTGCGCAAGCGGCTCGATACGGCCGTGCGCCAACTGGAGCTGCGGGGCGTGCGGCGTTCCACGGTCGAGGAGTACGAGAAGCGCCTGAACTACGAGATCGGCATCATCAAGCAGATGAGCTACTCGGGCTATTTCCTGATCGTGTGGGACTTCATTAAATACGCGCGCGATCATGACATTCCTGTGGGCCCGGGGCGCGGATCGGCGACTGGATCGCTGGTGGCGTACGCGATGGAGATTACGAACATCGATCCGATGCAGAACACGCTGCTGTTCGAGCGGTTCCTGAACCCTGAGCGTGTCACCATGCCCGATATCGACGTGGATTTTTGCCAGAATCGGCGCGGCGAGGTAATCGACTACGTAACCCGCAAGTATGGGCGCGAGCAGGTGGCGCAGATCATCACCTTCAATACCATGGCGGCGAAGGCGTCGATCAAGGACTGCGGCCGCGCGATGGATATGCCTTACGGGGACGTGGACCGCATCGCCAAGCTCGTTCCCGCCACGGTGGGCATGACCCTGGAGAAGGCGCTCGAAGAGTCGCCCGATCTGCACAAGGCGTACGAGGGCGACAAGCAGGTGCGCGAACTGATCGATACGGCCATGAAGCTCGAAGGACTGGTGCGCGGCGCCGGTGTGCACGCATCGGCAGTGGTGATTGCGCCGCGTCCGCTCACCGAGCTGGTGCCGTTGAATCGTACCAAGAACGACGAAATCGTGACCGCCTACGACATGAAGGCCGTGGAAAAGATGGGCCTTCTGAAAATGGATTTTCTCGGACTGGCGACGCTCACGGTTATCAATGATTGCGTCAAGCTGATCGAGCAGACACGGGGCGAAAAGCTTGATATCGAATTGCTGCCGCTGGACGATCCTGAAACGTTCAGGAAGGTATTTCACACCGCTCTCACGTCGGGCGTGTTCCAGTTTGAGTCGTCGGGCATGCGCGACATTTTGCGGCGCTACAAGCCCGATACGGTGGAGGAGCTGACTGCGTTGAACGCGCTCTATCGCCCCGGCCCGATGGACATGATCGACGACTTTATCGAGCGCAAGTGGGGACGGCGCAAAGTGGAATTCATGCTGCCGGAGCTTGAAGGCATCCTGAAAGATTCGCTGGGCGTGATCGTTTACCAGGAACAGGTGATGCGGATTGCCAACGTGCTGGCGAGTTACAGCCTGGGCGAGGCCGATCTGCTGCGCCGCGCGATGGGAAAGAAGAATGCCCAGGCCATGGCAGAGCAGCGCGACCGCTTTATGAGCGGCGCGGCGGCGCTGGGGCATCCCAAGGGCCCGGTGGGCGAAATCTTCGATCAGATGGAGAAGTTTTCGGGATACGGATTCAATAAGTCGCACTCGGCTGCGTATGCGCTGGTCGCTTACCAGACGGCCTATCTTAAGACGCATTACCCTGTCGAATTCATGGCGGCGCTGCTGACTTCGGAAACGTCGAAGCCGGAGAACGTCGTGAAATACATCCAGGAATGCAAGGAGATGGGAATCGCTGTTGAACCGCCGGATGTGCAGGTCTCGGGAGCGCAGTTCACGCCGCATGGCGAGGCGATCCGATTCGGCCTGGCGGCCGTGAAAAATGTAGGTGGCAACGCGATTGAATCGATTACCAAGGCGCGGACCGAAGTCGGAGGGCGATTCAAGAGTTTCTGGGAATTCTGCGAGAAGGTCGATCTGCGCGTGATGAACAAGCGAGTGATCGAGTCCCTCATCAAGGCAGGCGCGCTGGATTCACTGGGCAAACGCGGGCAGCTGATGTCCGCGGTGGACAAGGCAATGGAGCGTGCGCAGAAAGCACAGCGCGATGAGGAACACGGGCAGGCGGGGCTGTTCGGTCTGTTCAATGAAGCGCCGGCGCACGGACATGGCGGCGACGATCTGCCACATGTGGCTGATTGGGAAGAGACCGAGCGCCTGGCGAATGAGAAAGAAGTCCTGGGCTTCTTTGTGTCCGGCCACCCGCTGGACAAGTACGCGGAAAAGCTGCGCAACCTGACGGGCGTGATTACGGTAGCGGAGGCGCTGGAGCGCAAGCCTCCTGAGCGGCGCTGGGGCAGGGATTCGGATCCGGCTGATGAAATCCAGGTTGCGGGAATCATCCATGGGCTGCGCGTGCAGAAGACGCGACGGGATGGGAAGCTTTATGCACAGGCCGCGCTCGAAGACGCAACGGGAAAGATCGAGCTGATTGCCTTTCCGCGGGACTATGAGCGGCTGGCGGCGCAACTGAAGATTGAAGTGCCGGTCTTGATTCGCGGCACGCTCTCGGGCGATGAGGATTCTGCGCCCAAGATCTCGATCAATGCGCTGCAGGCGTTGGAGGAGGTGCAGGTGAAACTGCCCACCGGGGTGCGAATCCGCATTAATCTCGATTGCGCAACGGAAGAGATGTTTGCCGAGTTGCGTAGCGCTGCCGCAGCCGCGCCGGGCCCCGGCAAAGTGATGGTCCACCTGCAGAAGAAGGGCGAGTACGAGGTGATCCTCGAGCCGGACGAGATGAGCGTGGCTGCCGATCGTGGATGGGTGGAACGCGTCGAAGAGCTGGTGGGCAAGGGAAGCGTTCAGGCTCTGAGCTAGGAGGCGGCGCATGCAATATCGGCGGCTCGGCCCGCTTAAGGTGAGCGAACTGAGCTTCGGCACCTGGCTCACAGCGGCGGGCGGCATTGGGCGCGAACAGGCGATTCGCTGCATTCATGCCGCGCTGGACCACGGGATTACGCTTTTTGATACAGCCAATCAATATGGCGCGGGTGAGGCGGAGCGCGTGCTGGGTGAAGCGTTGCGGCCGTATCCGCGCGACCGCTACATGATTGCGAGCAAGCTGTATTTTCCGGTGGGCGACGAGCCGGGTAGCGGTCTTTCAGGCGAACAAATCGACAAGCAGCTGAATCGCTCGCTTGAGCGTCTGGGCGTGGATTACATCGATCTGTATCAATGTCACCGCTACGACAAAGAAGCGCCGTTGCACGAAACGATGCTGGCCCTGGACAAAGCAGTGACGTCGGGCAAGGTCCGCGCCATTGGGTTCAGCGAGTGGACAGCGGACCAGATAGACGAAGCGGCGAAGATTGCAGGCGACTGCTTGTATACGCCGTTTTCTTCGAGCCAGCCGCAATACTCGATCTTGTGGCGCAAGCCGGAGGCGAAGGTCTTCGCAGCCTGTGCACGCAATGGAATCGGAAACCTTGCATTTTCTCCGTTGGCGCACGGCGTGTTGACAGGGAAATACGCGCCGGGTCAGCCGCCGCCTGCGGGAAGCCGCGCGGCGAGTGCGCAGATGAATGCGTTTATGGAGACGGCCGGCCGCCATTACCGCTCGGATGTTTTGCTTGAGGCTGTGGCAAAGCTGAAGCCGATTGCGGCCGACTTGAATCTTTCGATGGCGCAGATGGCGCTGGCATGGGTGTTGCGGCGACCGGAGGTGTCATCGGCCATCATCGGAGCCACGCGCCCGGAGCAGATCGCGGAGAACATAAAGGCGATCGGTGTAACGCTTCCGGCAGACGCGCTTGAGCGCATCGACCGCGCGGTGAGTGATGTCGTGGTGTGGTCGTAAGGCGGTCCGGCGCGGACGAGTACGGGGTGAGGTTGTCGGACCCGGTTCATATGCGATCAGCGTTCCTGGATAACGATCACCGCAGGCCCGTCTTCCGTTTCATGTTTGACGGCTTCGACGGCCTGGTTGGCATCTTCAAGAGAAAACGCTGCAATGCGAGGACTGAGGTTGATCTTGCGTGCAAGGGAAAGAAAATCGCGTGCGTCCTTGCGGGTCATATTCGCGACGCTGCGGATCTGGCGTTCGCCCCACAACAATTTGTCGTAGTCGAAAGCCGGCATCTGGTCGAGATGAATTGCGTTGATAGCGACGACACCGCCTTTGCGCAATGCCGAGAGCGCGCTGACGACCACTTTTCCGCTTGGAGCGAAGGTCACGGCGCGATCGAGTTCCACGGGAGGCTTCGCATCTTCGTCGCCGACCCAGGTTGCGCCGAGCGCCCGGGCAGCCTGGCGATGCGATTCGCCTCGCGTGACCACGTAGACCTCGCACTCCCAGAACTGAAGGACGCGAATCGCCAGCGATGCCGAACTGCCGAAGCCAAACAGGCCAACGCGTTCGCCGCGCTCTATTCCCGCGACGCGAAGACTGCGAAATCCGATGATTCCCGCGCAGAGCAGTGGAGCGACGTGCGCGGGCTCCATCTCTTCTGGGAGCGGATGCACGAAATCGGAGCGTGCCGTCACCAATTCCGCATAACCGCCGTTGATCGAGTAGCCGGTAAACACCGGGTGATCGCAGAGGTTTTCCATGTGATGCCGACAAAACCAGCAATCGCCGTCGACGCCGCCCATCCACGAAACGCCCACGCGCGTGCCGATGGGAAGCTGTGCCGTTGCGCCTGCTACGATTTCGCCTACGATCTGATGGCCGGGAATGATGCGCGCATGAAGGGGCGGCAAGTCGCGCTCGACAATATGGAGATCGGTGCGGCAGACGCCGCAGGCAAGAACCTTGAGCAGCACTTCGCCGGCCTGAGGGGTCGGCGCGGGGAGATCTTCGATGGAGAGCCATTTGCCCGGCTCGGATGAATCAGAATGGAAGACGGCTGCGCGCATGCGGCATCTCCTCTCTTAAAAGCCTACGACTCACAGCAAATCTCTGGAAAGGGCGGATGCTGTGAATCGCGCGCACTGAGCGCCTGCAACCAATGCCGGACGTTCTCGCGGAGCGGCCCGAGGGCAATGCCTCCAAAATGAGGGGGAAGCGGATCGAGTCGCCTGAGTGCGCCCTGAAGGAGTGACGAGGCGCCGAGTGCGTTGTTCCGCTGCAGGTGGTGGAAAGCCGCCGCGATCTGGATCAGGCCCTGCAGGAACGCCTTTTCGGGATCGCAGCATTGTAGCCAGACAGCCTCCCAATGCTCGTGAGCAAGAAAGAACTGCTCGGCGCGATAGCAGCGCAGGCCTTCAGCGAGTTCTCCCTGGCTCCAATCGAGAGGCATGGTCTTGATTATTATCCAGGAGTGAGGCGGGAAATCGCGCTGCGCTTCAGCGGAGGATAGGAAATCCCGAGCCGCCCGGCGAAGGGGCGCCATAGTCGGCATCAAAGCCGAGTTGCAGTTTGGCGGCTTCGGACATGCGCGAGGGGCTCCAAGGCGGATCGAAGACGACATCGACGAGAACTTCCTTCACTTCGGGCAGGCGGGCGAGCTTGCTTTCGACATCGGCCTTGAGCACGTTCGCCATGCCGCAACCGGGAGCGGTCATCGACATTTCAATTTTGATTTTCTTGCCATCTTTTGCGGGCTCAACAGCGGCCGAATAGACCAGGCCCAGGTCGACGATGTTTACGGGAATCTCGGGATCGAAGATGGTCTTGAGCTGATCCCAGATCATCTTCTCCTGAAGGGGGCCGGATTGCGCTGTGTCCTGAGCGGCAGCCGCCTCGAGCCCAGCCGCATCTGCATCGCGGGCATCAAGCCGGTGCATTCCGCCGTATTCGTCCGCGATCGTGTAGCTGCCGCCAAGCGATTGCATGACGCGGACGCGGGTCCCCTTGGGAAGATGAGCCGGTGCGCCACTGGGAATCTGGATGACGTCGCAATCGCGAGAGAGCGGGATTGGTTCGGAGATGGTCATTTGTGTGCGATGCTTTCGTGGCGCAACCTTATTCAGTTGTCGTCACGTCCTGCTTTCCTTCCAATGCGGATTCCAGCGTATGCCACGCGAGGGTTGCGCATTTCACGCGCGCCGGGAACTCGGAGACGCCGGCGAACACCTTCAGTTTTCCAACGTCGGGTTGATTTCCATTAGGCGGAGCCTTTCCCGTCACGAGATCGTGAAAGTCTTCGAATAGTTTGCTCGCTTCACCTACACTCTTTCCTTTTACGATCTGCGTCATCAGCGAAGCGGAGGCCTTTGAAATGGCGCAACCCGCGCCCTGAAAACCGATATCGCGAATCTTTCCGTCTTCCACCTCAAGCGTCACGGTGTAGTGATCGCCGCAGAGGGGATTGTAGCCTTCGGCACGGCGATTGGCCGCCGGAAGTTCATGAAAATTGCGCGGCGCCTTGCTGTGCTCGAGGATGAGTTCCTGATACAAGTCGCGTAGATCGGCCATTAGGCAAACACCTCGCGCACTTTGTGGATGGCGGCGACCAGGGCATCGATGTCCTGTCGCGTGTTGTACACGGCAAATGAAGCCCGCGCGGTCGCCGGAATGCCGAAGCGCTCCATGACAGGCTGAGCGCAATGATGGCCGGTGCGCACAGCCACGCCCTCCTGGTCGAGAATGGTGCCGATATCGTGGGGGTGGACGCCTTCCATCACGAACGAAAGAACGCCTGCCTTCTCTACGGCTGTGCCGATGAGCTGGACCCCGGGGATCGCGGCGACCTGTTGCGTGGCGTAACCGAGCAGATCATGCTCGTATGCCGCGACTTTGTTGAGATCAAGATCGCTGAGGTATTTGAGCGCTGCTTCAAGACCGATGGCGCCGGCAATATCGGGCGTGCCCGCTTCAAACTTGAACGGAAGCTTGTTATAGGTGGTCTTCGCGAAGGTGACGGAACTGATCATTTCGCCGCCGCTCTGGTAGGGAGGCATCCCTTCAAGCAGAGCGGCCTTGCCATAGAGCACGCCGATACCGGTAGGTCCATAGACCTTGTGGCCCGAGAAAGCGTAGAAGTCGCAGCCCAGCGCCTGGACATCGACCGCCAGATGAGGAACGGCCTGCGCCCCATCGACGAGCACCGGAATATCCAGCGCGTGCGCGCTTTCGATCATGCGGCGAACGGGATTGATGGTGCCCAGCGCATTGGATACATGCGTGATGGCGACGATGCGGGTGCGGGGTGTCAGCAGCTTTTCGAACTCGTCGAGCAGCAACTCGCCCCGGTCATTGATTGGCGCAATCCGCAGGTGTGCGCCTTTCTCCTCGCAGAGAATCTGCCAGGGAACAATATTGGAGTGGTGCTCCATGGCCGTGATCAAAACTTCGTCGCCGCGGCCGACGTGAGCCCTGCCATAGGTGCCCGCAACGAGATTGATGGCTTCTGTCGCGCCGCGCACGAAGATGATTTCGCGGGTCTCAGCGGCGTTGAGAAACTGGCGAACGGTTTCGCGGGCGTGATCGTGGGCCTCGGTTGCGATCATTGAAAGCGCGTGCACACCGCGATGGATGTTCGCATTCTGCTCTTCGTAGTAGCGCAGGATGGCCTGGATGACAGCGCGCGGTTTCTGCGACGTGGCTGCATTGTCAAGATAGACGAGCGGCTTTCCATTCACTTCGCTTGCGAGGATGGGAAAGTCGTAGCGGATTCTTTCCAGATCCAGACCGGACGTGCCGTGGGCCGGGATCGTCGAGGCGAATGATGCCGGAAGCTGATGAGCAACGGTCGACATTACAGCTCCTCTGTGTGATTGACTTGCCGGTCGAGTTTGCGCTGGGAAAGCGCAGGAAGCTGCTGAGCAACGTTGAGAAGACGGTGCTGGATAAGATGCTCAAGGAAGGTGCGAACGGCTGGTTGTGCAACGCGGTCGAGGCATTCGCCGGCGAACGCGTGAAGCAGCATGCGCCGCGCTGTGCCTTCATCAAATCCGCGGGAACGAAGATAGAAGAGCGAGTTGGCGTCAAGCTGTCCGATGGTGGCGCCATGCGTGCACTTCACGTCGTCGGCGTAGATTTCAAGCTGCGGTTTGGTGTCGATGCGCGCATCGTCTGAGAGAAGGAGGTTGCGATTCGTCTGCTTGGCATCGGTCTTTTGCGCATCTTTGTGGACGATGATGCGGCCGTGAAAAACGCCGCGCGACTGATCATCGAGAATACCGTTGTAGAACTGGCGGCTGCTGCCATTGGGGCTGGCGTGCTCCACCAGCATGAAATTGTCGAGGTGCTGGCGGCTACCTCCGATAAAGAGGCCGTTGATGAGGCATTCCGCGCCTTCTCCGGCAAGCACCGGATGAACGTTGTTGCGCACGAGTGCTCCGCCGAGGAGCAGGGAATGGGAGGCCACATGGGTGTCGCGGCCCTGCTGCATGCGCAAGGTGGAAACGTTGTAGGATTGGCGGTTTTCCTGCTCAACCATGCAGTGCGCGATGTTTGCGCCTTCTGCGGCGACCAGCTCGGTGACGGAGTTGCAGAAAGCCGCGCTCTCGCCTGTTGAGATGTACGTCTCCATCACCGCTGCCTGACTTTCCGGCTCAGCAACGATGAGAGTACGAGGATGAACCATCAAAGGCTCATCGCTATCGGTGGAAACGTAAAGCAGGTGAATGGGTTCATCGATGATGGCCCGGCGGCGGATGTGAATGTAGGCGCCGTCTTTCCAAAGCGCGGTGTTGAGCGCAGTGAACGGATCGCGGCGCATGTCCGCATAGGAACCCAGATGGCGCTCAACGCGTTGAGGATCGCGCGCAAGCAATTCGGAAAGGTGATGCACTTCCAAGCCCGCCGGAGTGCCCTCGATCCGTGAATGATCCGGAGAAAAGAAGCCGTTGATAAACACGAGCAGACAGGCCGACTTTGCCCCGGCATAGGGTTCGAGGCTATGCGAGGGAATTACGGCACGAATGCCTTGCGCCATACGAAACGTCGCACGGGCGATGGGCGCGACATTGGTGAACCGCCAATCTTCATCGCGCATGGTAGGGAACCCGACTTCGCTGAAGCGCGTTTGCGCGTTCTGGCGCAGGCGCTGGAGCCACGCGGGCTCGCGCCCGCTCGCGTGCTTCTGCGATTCGTCGAAGACCTCGATGTATCTAGCCGTTAACTCTGATGCGGTTGCCATCTTCTTCCGATCAGGCAGGCAGCGCCTGCCGTTGCTCCTCTTCAGCTGAACCGTACCCCTTTTCTTCCAGTTCGAGCGCCAGTTCCGGTCCGCCGGAGCGGACAATCTCACCGTCAACCAGCACATGAACAAAATCGGGAACGATGTAATTGAGCAGGCGCTGGTAATGCGTAACGACGAGCATGGCCCGCTCTTTACTGCGCAGGGCGTTAATGCCGTTGGCGACAATCCGCAGCGCGTCGATATCGAGGCCGGAGTCGGTTTCGTCGAGGATGGCAAGCTTTGGCTCAAGCATCGCCATCTGCAGGATTTCGTTGCGCTTCTTTTCACCGCCTGAGAATCCCTCGTTGACCGAGCGGCTCATGAGCGAATCGTCCATTTCAAGCAGCTTGAGTCGCTCGCGGAAGAGGGGGAGAAAATCAAGCGCGTCCAACTCCTCCATGCCGCGATATTTGCGGATGGCATTCATCGCGGAGCGAAGAAAATAGGCGTTGCCGATTCCGGGAATCTCGACCGGATACTGGAAGGCCATGAAGATGCCTTCGCAGGCCGCCTGCTCAGGCTTCATCTCAAGCAAGTCCTTGCCGTCGTATACAACTTCGCCGGCTGTCACGTGGTACATGTCGCGGCGCGCAAGCACCTGGGCCAGCGTGCTTTTGCCAGAACCGTTGGGGCCCATGATCGAGTGGACCTCTCCAGCATTGATCGTCAGGTTGAGACCCTTGAGGATCTCTTTGCCGTCAACCGACGCATGCAAGTTTCTGATTTCGAGCAGACTCATTCCTGCGTTCCTCCGTGGGAGATATTTTTTGCCATGCTCAGCCCACGCTTCCTTCGAGACTGACGCCCAGCAGCTTCTGCGCCTCCACAGCGAACTCCATGGGCAACTCGCGGAAAACGCGCTTGCAGAAGCCATTGACGATCATGGAAACCGCATCTTCAGGCTTCAGCCCCCGCTGCTGCAAATAAAAGAGCTGGTTCTCGCCGATCTTCGATGTGGATGCCTCATGCTCCATTTGAGCCGTCGAGTTCCTGACATCGATATAGGGGAATGTGTGCGCGCCGCACTTGTCGCCGATCAACATGGAATCGCACTGCGTGTAATTACGCGCGCCGGTGGCGCCCTTCATGATTTTGACCAAACCACGATAGGTGTTCTGGCCGTATCCGGCAGAGATGCCCTTGGAAACGATGGTGCTGCGCGTGTTTTTCCCAATGTGAATCATCTTTGTTCCGGTGTCGGCCTGCTGGCGATTGTTGGTCAGAGCGACCGAATAGAACTCGCCTATGGAGTTATCGCCCTGCAGGATGCAGCCGGGGTACTTCCATGTGATCGCAGACCCGGTTTCCACCTGGGTCCAGGAGATACGCGAGTTGACGCCCTGGCACTTGCCGCGCTTGGTCACGAAGTTGAAAATTCCGCCGCGGCCTTCCTTATCGCCGGGGTACCAGTTCTGGACTGTCGAATACTTGATTTGCGCATTGTCGAGGGCGACCAGTTCCACCACGGCGGCATGCAACTGGTTCTGATCACGGATCGGCGCAGTGCAACCCTCGAGATAACTGACGTAAGAACCCTCATCGGCAATGATGAGCGTGCGTTCGAACTGGCCGGTCTCTGCCGCGTTGATGCGGAAGTAGGTTGAAAGCTCCAGCGGGCAGCGGACCCCTTTGGGCACATAGACGAACGATCCGTCAGTGAAGACGGCAGCGTTTAAGGCGGCAAAGAAATTGTCGGTGTAAGGAACGACCGAGCCAAGGTATTTCTTTACCAGCTCGGGATGCTTCTGGACTGCCTCAGAAAACGAGCAGAAGATCACGCCAAGCTCTGCGAGCTTATCCTTAAAGGTGGTGGCAACGGAGACGCTGTCAAATACGGCGTCGACGGCGACATTGGCCAGGCGCTTCTGTTCCAGCAGCGGGATGCCGAGCTTCTCGTAGGTCCGGAGGATCTCGGGATCGATGCTGTCAAGGCTCTCAATCGTGGCCTTCCGTTTGGGGGCCGAGTAGTAGACGATGTCCTGATAGTCGATGGGGTCATACTTGATGTTGGCCCATGTCGGCTCACCCTTTGATTGCTCAAGAGACATCCAATGGCGCAGTGACTTGAGCCTCCACTCGAGCATGAACTCCGGCTCTTTCTTCCTGGTAGAAATTGTGCGAACAATCTCTTCATTCAAGCCCTTGGGGACGCGGTCTTCATCGATCGTTGTGACAAATCCCCACTTGTAATCCTGTTGGGCAAGATCGCGAATTGTATCAATACTGGTGCTCATTGCACTCTCCGGAAAAGGAAGGGCTGGCAGGCGTCGATTGCACTGCGGGAAGCCTGTGAGATAAAGCCGGAACGCTGATGGCGCCGAACTCTGATCTCACCATATAGGACTATTTCGGTCCTATATTTATTCTTAGTGTACCCTGCAATGGCTTTGATTTCAAGCGGGGCGGAAAGACTCAAAATTCTACGACTTAGCGCCGATTGAGTTGAACTGACCTGGGCCAAAGTGGCTGGAAATGAGCCGGAGTGCATCTGCGGCATCCGATAAGATCGATTCGCCGACCTTTGCAGGACTTTCCAATGCAGAAAACTCTGATGTTCGCCCTCTCCCTCTCACCTTTGGTTGCTGCGATAAGTGTGCAACTCAGTGCGCAGTCGGTCTTTACCAGTCGCCTCGACGATTCCCGCGCCGTATACGCCGCCGCACCGGCTCAGAACCAGGCCGACAGCACTGCCGCTTTGCAGGCTGCGATTGACAGGGCCGCGGGTACCGGACGCGAGGGCATTGTCTTTGTTCCCTCCGGCCGCTATCGTCTTACGCACACGCTTTATATTTGGCCCGGCGTGCGCGTTTTTGGATACGGCGCCACGCGCCCTGTGTTTGTGCTGCCTGCTAACACTCCCGGGTTCGAGACCGGCATCGGTGACATGGTCATCTTTACGGGGGTCAACCCCAAGGATCCCACTGTCGCTCACGGCCGCATCCCGTTTCCGCCGCCGGGCAGTGTTCCGCCGAACGGCCGCATCGCCGACGCAAACTCCAGCACCTTCTATTCGGCGATGAGCAATATCGATTTCGAAATTGGTGAGGGAAATCCCGCTGCCGTAGCTATCCGCTTCCACGTGGCGCAGCACGCGTTTCTTACGCACATGAACTTCCGCATCGGCTCCGGACTGGCCGCGCTTACGCAGGTGGGCAACGAAGCCGAGGACCTTCACTTCTACGGCGGGCGCTA
>DATKPJ010000030.1:0-46634 GCA_035524195.1 Occallatibacter sp. | reverse complement strand
CGGAAGGACCATCCCCGCGAGCCAGCGCGCGAAGCACGCGATCACGCAAATCCTGCGAATACGATTGCATCCAGGCCCTCCCTTCGAAGGACAGGATGATTATCGCATGAAATGTATATACTTAAATTAGAAACGCTCTAGCATGCTGTAAGTTGTTGAAAAAAAGTGGGGCTGTCTGACCGCTGTCACGACAAAGACAAACGACGACCATCCTTCCATCCCCTTTCCCCCATGCGACTCCCTTTGGGGCGTCGTACGTTGGACGTGGGCTGGTTTTGGGTCGGAACGGAGAATCATTGATTGAATTCCTTCTCACGGAACAGCAGCGGTTAATCCGCCGAGAAGATTGGCAGCATTGCACGAGGCGTCGATTCCCATCTACATTCATTTCATGCTTCCTAAATTACGCACTCTTGGCAGGAGCTGTGATTTTGCGCTTGCCAGAAGACGTCTGATTCGTTCCGGCGATCTCGCAGCCAATGAACTGTCACTTCTAGAGCGCGTCAACTTAGACACTCACCTGAATGACACCATGTATGTTCGTTATGCAGGCCAACAATATCTGACGGCCGGGCTTTCTGCTATGCGCTGCATCGAGGCTGCCCTCAACGGTAAGCGTCCCGGTCGAATTCTTGACTTCCCTTGCGGGTACGGTCGTGTATTGCGATTCCTAAAAATACGGTTCCCAGAATCCAAGATCACAGCCTGCGATATAGACCCTGAGGCCGTCAAGTTCTGCCAAACCTTTGGTGTGAATGGCGTGCCCTCCAATGTTGAACTTACGATTGATCTACCGAACGACTTTGATCTGATCTGGTGTGGCTCGCTTGTCACTCATCTAAACCGTCCGCGTGTTGCGGCGCTATTGCGTTTCTTTTCTGAGCATTTATCTACTGGTGCTACCTGCGTCTTTTCGGCACACGGCGAGCAAGCCGCGACATGGATGCAGGATGGGACTCAAACATGCGGCCTATCTGAAGCCGCTAGGTGGACCGCCCTTGATGGATACAGGAGGACAGGATTTGGCTACGTGGACTACGATGGCCAGGCCTATGGAATATCCCTAACATCAAAAAAAGTGATCGAAGAGATGGCAGCGCACTCAGGAGACTGGCATGAGACTTCCTTCCTCGAACACGGTTGGGATGGTTTCCACGATGTTTACGGCTTTACCAAAGGCCACGCATAGCGCGGCATTTGCACTTAGCAACGAGGACCGAAGGCAGGGGGTAGGGTCAAATCTCCAAACCAGTCCCTAGTCTAAGCGATAAGGGAGGATGTTCATTTCCTCCGCTCGGCACAGCAATCGCTTCCCACGCGACACCAAGGTTCGCAAGTTCGATGGAACAATAAGAAACGACTGGGTGCATGGGATGACCTAAAGCTGGTGATGTGCATCACAAAATCTGTGCGCTACTAATGAAACCATAGGTCTACGCGCCGAACCTTTCATCAAGGGTCGGTTTGCCGCGCTTATCTCTCCTTTGGAGCACGTGCGTGAAACTCGATTCCTCAGCCTTTGTCGCCGATCCGGAACTCATCCGAGCCTTGGAAGCGCGATCCACGCCGATCCAGTGCGAAGAAGATCAGGTACTTTTCAAACAGGGCGATCCGCCCGCTGGCGTCTACGTTCTCCGGGCCGGCGATGCGCGGCTTTCCATGATTTCGCCGCGAGGGGACGTGCTCATGTCGATGCCGGTAACCAAAGGCGCGGTGATGGGTTTGCCTGCGCTTGTAGGGAACCAGCCATACTCCCTCTCTGCGTCGGCCTGCAAAGGCGCTGAGCTTGCCTTCGTCTCCCGCGAGGAATTTTCGCTCATGATGCTCAATGAACCGACCTTGTCCATGTGCGTGCTGCGAGTGCTCGCGGCCGAGGTGCGCACGGCGCGTTACGCGATTTCGGACCTCTGAACGACTGCCGGGCCCATCGAGCAAATGGATGTATGCTGCCCTACCGACAGCGCCCACGGATTCTGTTTTGCGTGCACAAATGGTTCACTGGCTTACCTCTGGAAAACCACTCAATGCGTGTTGCCGCTGCGGCAAGCAGATGAATTAGCATCCAGAATGTGCCCGGCCTCGATACTCCAGTCATGTACGTACGTGGAGTCGGTCCGCGCCTGGCAGAAATGCTTGCCTCAAAGGGCATCCAGACCGCCGAGGACCTTCTTTATCACTTGCCGTTCCGGTACGAAGATCGGCAGAATCCCCGCAGCCTCGATGAGTTGAAGCCCGGCGAAACCGCCAGCGTGATCGCCGAAGTTCGCGGCGCCGCCCTGATGCGTACGCGACGCATGCCCATCTACGAACTCACTGTGGGGCAGGGACGCCTGGCCCTCAAATGCATTTGGTTTCACGCCGCGTATCTCGACGGCAAGTTCCACGCCGGCCAAACCGTAGCTCTCTACGGAAAAATTGAGCCGTCCCGCTCCTCAAGCAATCTGAAGATGATTCAGCCGCAGTTTGAAGTACTTCCCGACGCCAGTGACGACGCCGAAACACGGCTGCTCGAAGTGGGGCGCATCACCCCAGTCTACGAGTCGCTCGGCGGCAGCCGGCTGGCTTCGCGCTGGCAGCGCAAGGTTATCTTCAACCTGCTTGAAAGCATGCGCGGAGCGGTGCCGGAATGCCTGCCGCAGGCTATGTTGAGGCGCCTCGATCTACCCAGCCGCGAAACCGCTCTCCGGGAAGTGCATTACCCCCCTGAAGAGACATCCCTCTCCCAGTTGCAGGCCGCCGCCACGCCGGCTCACCGACGCCTCATCTTCGAGGAACTTTTTTTCCTCGAACTTGGACTTGAGCTCAAGCGCCGCCGGATGCGCGAGCGCAGCGGGATCAGCTTTGCAACCTCAGACAAGGTCCGTGAAGCCATCCGCGAGGTGCTCCCGTTTCATCCCACCTCAGCGCAAAAGCGTACGCTCGGCGAAATCGTTGTCGACATGCGCGGCCCTAGCCCCATGCGGCGCCTGCTGCAAGGCGACGTCGGCTCTGGCAAGACCATCGTTGCCCTCCAGGCGATGCTCGTCGCCATGGAAAATGGTTATCAGGCTGCGCTCATGGCGCCCACCGAGATCCTTGCCACGCAGCATTTTCTGGCTGCGCGCAAGCTGCTTGAGCGTTCTTCGCGTCGCTATCGCATCGTGCTTCTCACCGGCTCGCTCGATGACGAAAGCAAGCGCAGGACGCGCGGCCTCATCAATCGCGGCGAAGCCCAACTCGTCATCGGGACTCACGCCCTGATCGAGGAAAAAGTCGAATTCGACCGTCTTGGTCTTGTTGTCGTCGACGAGCAACACCGCTTCGGCGTGCTGCAGCGCTTCAAGTTGATGAAGAAACCCCATCAGCCCGAGCCCGATGTGCTCGTTATGACGGCGACGCCGATTCCGAGAACCCTGGCTCTATCGCTTTACGGCGACCTCGACGTGAGCGTCCTGGACGAGTTGCCGCCTGGCCGCACTCCCATCGTTACGCGTCGCGTTCCCGGCGAGCGCGCCGACGAAGTCTGGGATTTCGTTCGCAAACAAGTGGCACAGGGCCGCCAGTCATATATCGTCTATCCCGTGATTGAAGGCACGAGCGATGACCAGCCGGAACTGGACTTCTCGCACGAGGAGAAACAGATGGGTGGTGATTCTGGGTCCCATGTCGCCCATAGCCCGAGGCCGACGCGAAAGGGGAAAACGGCGGCTCTGTTTCCAAAAGAGGTGAAGGAAGCGAATTCCAGAGCCAAATCGGGTCTCAAGTCCGCCGTCGAAATGCATGAAAAACTGCGCGCCGGCCCGCTCGCCGGACTTCGCGTTGGCTTGTTGCACGGCCGCCTTGATGCCGACGAAAAGGAAATCATCATGCGCCGTTTCCAGCGCGGCGAGATTGATGTGCTCGTGGCCACTACCGTGGTTGAAGTTGGTGTCGACGTGCCCAACGCCACCGTAATCGTTGTCGAGCACGCTGAGCGCTTCGGCCTCGCACAACTCCATCAGCTCCGCGGCCGAGTCGGACGAGGAACTGCGAAGAGTTACTGTATCCTCGTCACCGGCCCGCGCGTATCACCCCTCGCGGAAGAACGCCTCGATGCCATGGTCCGCACCCAGGACGGGTTTGAGTTGGCAGACCTGGATCTATCCATGCGCGGCCCCGGGGAGTTTTTCGGAACGCGTCAGGCCGGATTGCCCGACTTTCGCGTTGCCAATCTGCTGCGCGACCGGCAAGTGCTCGAACTCGCAAAACAGGAAGCCGCTCGCTATGCAAACGCTGGAATCGAAAAGAGCGCCGAAATGGAGGGAAATGAGACAGAACGCGCGCGTGTCTGGGCTCGTCTCAAAGAAGCATGGCAGCGACGCTACGGTCTGGTCGAAGCCGGCTGAAACTTCGAGATTGCCTCGAATCAGAAGCCGCCTCGTGCGCCGGACAGGATGGCGCCCCACCTTCGGCGCCGCCACGTTGCGCCGAAGGCAGGACCCGCTCTAAGCTATATGTCTAATTTATCTAAACCCTTGATTCCACCCAGACTTCCACGCCAACTGCTACGGCCCACCGTTCCCCAAAGGCATTCCACATTAGTCGCGGCTTTCTCCCGCAACCACCCGAACCCGTTTCAGCACCGGCGTCAGCCCCAGCGTCATCACCAGGACCGCCGGCCCGGCAATGACGAGCCATGCCGCCAGCGCCTGCCAGGCCAGGCCCCCTGAGGCCCGAAACATCTGACTTGCCGTTCCATGCATAATCTGCGCCGCCAGGGTCCCCTGGTGACCCGGCGACAGCATCCACCCACCCAGCCGAACAAACGGAATCATCAAGGCAATCTGCAGCGGCATCGCAGCGTAGTTTGCTGCCTGGATCACCGGCACATTGAGCTTGAGCGTCAGGGCAATCATCAGGCAAAGCGCCGTAGGAATTCCGATCACTGGAAGGCATCCAATCGCAAATCCCAATGCCAGGGTTAGCGCCAGCCGCTGCGGAGATATCCCCGTTCGCAACCACGCTGTCGCCTGAGCCATTCCCGACTTGCGCCATCTGCTGATCATCACTTTCAACCTATCGGCACGCTGAGCCGTCCCTGATGGTTCTCATGTGAATCTTCGATAAGCGAACCAGACTTGCCACTCGCACCGAGCTTATTTCGATTTGGGAATTCTGGATGTACCACCTTGGTCGTAGATGAGCGCTCGAAAGTGGAATTTCGAGTGCTCCTGCACTTTTCGTATAAAGAACTATCCGCAAAACCTGAGGGGTCACCGAAGGAAGGATCGTTCCTCGATCGGTCGGGCTCCCTGCGCCTATCCTATGCACCCCAGAATCGCGCGAATCAATCAGCCTCAGCCTTTCATCGGCAACAACCCGCGCGTTCGCATCGCCGCAAGCACCTGCTCAACCTTCCAATCCAGTGATGCCGTTCCGTCCACCGTCAGGTCCGACTGTCGCGCAGAGGGCCTCACATATCGTTCGCCCGAAGGACGCACTGTCTTCTCGTATTGCAGCTTTACTGATTCAGCCGTCCGGCCGCGTTGCACCATGTCGCGCCTGAGCCGCCGCTCGAAACATACCTCGTCCGGTGTATCGACATAGACGCGCAACTGGTAGAGGGGCAGTAGTTCCGGGTAGTAAAGGGCGAACAGACCCTCCACGAGAAGAAAGGCTCCTGCTCTCACGGTCTTGGTTTTTTCCCGGATGCGAATATACATCGCGAAATCGTAGATGGGCTGCTCGATTGGTTGATTGCGCGACAATGCCGCCACATGCTCGGCCAACAGCGAGCTTTCGATCAGATCCGGGTCGTCAAAATTTTGCAACGCTCGCCGGGCAAGCGGCATATGTGAAAGATCGCGGTAGTAATTGTCGAGTGGAAAATGAAGGCCGTCGAGTTCTCGTGCCAACTCCAATGCCAGCGTTGTCTTTCCCGAGCCCGATGCCCCGGCAATCCCGATCACCGCTGGAGGAAAGGGCAATCGCGCTGTCTGCCACTCATCCTCCATCGCGAACTCCTAGGCTTCTGCTTCCAACAACGTGGAAATCCACACCACGAGCCGCTCCAGCAGGCTGCCCAGCCGCCGCTCCACAAGGCGAGCGGTCTCGAATACTTCCTCATGGCTCAGTTGTTCGGCGCTCAGGCCGGCGGCCAGGTTGGTCACGCACGAAATTCCGAGCACTTCCATCCCCATATGCCGTGCCACAATCGTCTCCGGAACCGTTGACATGCCTACCAGTGTGGCGCCCAGGGTCTTGAATGCTTGAATCTCTGCCGGAGTCTCAAAATTCGGTCCGCTCACGGCCACGTAGATGCCTTCTTCCAGCGTGAGCCCATCGTCAGCTGCCGCCCGGTGTGTCATCTCGCGCAGCCGCTTCGAATAGGCTTCGGTCATATCAAAGAATCGCAGCCCGGTTCCTCTTTTTGTGCTGAAGCGAGGCTCGTTTGGGCCCACCAACGGATTCCATCCGATCAGGTTGATGTGGTCGGCCAGCAGCACGAGCTGCCCGGGGCGATAGGATTCGAGAATTCCTCCCGCCGCATTGGTCAAGATAACTGCCCTGATGCCCAGCATCCCCATGACGCGCATGGGAAAGGTAACCTGCGCTGGAGAGTAGCCCTCGTAGAAATGGACACGCCCCTGCATGATGAGGACCGGTGCGCCGCCCAATCGCCCGGCGACCATCCGTCCGGAGTGGCCTTCCACGGTCGATTGTGGAAAATGCGGGATGTCCTGATACGGCACGACCACTGCTTCGGTGACTGCATTGGCGGCAGCGCCCAGTCCCGAGCCCAGCACAAGCCCCACCCGAGGCGATAAGCCGTCCAGACTGTTCCGCACATACTTTGCCGCCTCTGAAACTTTGTCAAAATAAGTCATTTTAAGTTCCGTATCGATGCTTTGGACATTCTACAGTTCTCCGGTGCCGTGGCTGCCTGCAGTGCGTACCTCGACGTAGAGTAGGAGTGTACGTTGGTACTCAAAGGAGGTCGGTGCGATGTGCCGGAATATCAAAATCCTGTTCAATTTCGATCCGCCCGTAACTGAAGCAGAGATTCGTGCGGCCTCGCTTCAATTCGTCAGGAAAATCAGCGGATTCGCCAAGCCTTCCAAGGCAAACGAAAGTGCGTTCTATGTGGCCGTCGACGAGGTTGCCGCTGCCTCAGCCCGCCTGCTTGCCGCGCTTGAAACCAATGCTCCGGCGCGAAACCGCGAAGACGAGGCCGCCAAAGCCAAGGTTCGAGGGATTCAGAGATTCCAGGGAAAGATTGCCTCATGAAAGAGATTGTTGCCGTCATCTTCGGACTGGGCCTGGTGTGCAACGCACTGCTCTTCGTCCCGCAGGCATTGGCTGTCTGGCGCAAGAAGAGCGACGAAGGCATCTCACTCATCACTTTCGGTGGATTCAGCGTGCTCCAGGCCATCGGTATCGTCCATGGACTTTACCAGCAGGATCTCTCGCTGATCCTGGGCATGGCCGCCAGTCTGCTCAGTTGCGGCACCGTGACCCTTCTCACGCTCAAGTATCGTCTGACGCGCAAGCACGCCGCGTGATTCCCGGTGGATTCATTTCTCGTGCGACAGATCCTGCGTCACGCGGTAATGGCCGGGACCTCCCGTGACAGCAATGGGAACCACAGCTCCCGCATGCTTCTTCTCGAAGAAGATGGCGAATGGCTTCAGCAAAAGTGACTTGAATCCAGTCGTCACATGGGACACATCGGACTGCATGCGCAGATTGCCCACAAGGTGCACGTTCTCGTTGTGAAAATTAAATGTGCCACTCAGGTTCGCTTCGGCGCCCTGCACCGCGAACGTCACTCCATTCGAGTAGGCGATGCCGTCGCGAATCGTCACAGGGCCTTCTAGCGAAGAGAGCACATCCACGTGCTTACTCGAACCTTTGCCCACAGAACCGTGCTCGGTGTTGTCAGTCTTGTGCGTCCGCGCGCGCTCGCTGAAGGCCGAAAGGCTCGCTTCCCTCTCCGCATCGGTCACAAGTTCCGCAGGGACATCGAATGCGCCCTCCGCGCGAAGCCTCTGAAGAAACTCAACTCCACGCGTCGCGGGAGCAACGTAGGCGTGGCCGTGGAGGCTCACCGGTCCGATGATCGGGACACTGCTCTGCACGAATGGCCGCAGAACATCCTGCGCGCGGCCGTTGGCCACCTCAAAGTCGATATGGGCAACCTTGGGAGTGCCTTTCACCGAGCCGGAGGCGCGCACAATAGTCGCACCGCTTCTCGCCTCGAGATGATCGATTGTCACATTACCGTTGAGGCCGTTGACGATGCATTGCAAATGGCCCGAAACCGGAGTGCGCTCTCCGTCGGAGACCGCATAATCGGGCGTGTCAAACGTGGCTTGGGCATCGATTGCCGCGAGGGAGCCACTGAAGTGTCCCGAAGAGGACATGGTTCCTCTCAATTCACCGATATCGTGGAGCGCGATCGACGAAAAACTGAAATCTCCTTTCACGCGGGTCGCGCCAAGGTCCTTCGCATTGAGCGGACCGAATGTTCCCCATGCCTGAATTCGGCCAGAAGGAATTGCGTTTTCCATGTCGACCGCGTAGGTCAGTACCTGTCCCTTTTGAAGGTTTTGAATCTGAAGTTGGTGTATGTGAAACGAAGTACGATGATCGCCGGCGCCAAGGATGTCGAGAATCGCATCGCGAAAAATGCAATGTTCAATCAGGATGTCTGGCCCTTCAAAATCGGTGAGGCTTCCGGGAGGGAAATCTTCGTGGTTGGCGCGGCTCCCAATGCGCGGTACCACAAGGTGCAAACCTGTAATTTCGACAAACGCGACCCGTTTGCGCAGCAGAAACAGGTCGGCCCACCGCCCCGTGATCACAACTTTCTCGACGGAACCCAGCGGTGGCAGGTCGGGCGCCGATTTGCGACGCAGCGTGATGCCCCAAGCAACAAATCCGGGGCTGGGAAAATAGGTGCGGCGATATCTCGAAAATTTCACCTGGCTACCGAAGATGTCGTCGAGCTGCGGATCGACAACACGATGCCGATACGGCCAGTAGGTGCCTGCAAAGTAGATGCCGACGGCAATCAGCACCACCATTCCGATGCTGGCGCCCATGATCCATTTCATCCATCTGCGTTGAGAAGTCGCGGCACGCGTGGACTGCGCGTATGCAGCTCCACTTTCCGCGAGAGGGTTGAGCCAGGGCATCACCACTCCAATGGGGTTGGCCGTTCAGCCTTCAGCACTCGCTTGTCCACCGCTCGCTGGATCGCGTGATGCGACACGAGTCTTCTGCTTTGAAGCGGGTTGTCGGAAGGAACGTTGCCTGATCGCGTGCGACTGCTATTTTGGCGCCTTAGCCTAGAAACATCCCCGCAATCGAAGCTGAAATCAGGTTCGCCATGGTTCCTGCGAGCATGGCCCGCACGCCCAGCCGCGCCAGGTCGTTGCGCCGATTCGGCACAAGCGCTCCGATGCCGCCGATCTGCATGCCAATCGATCCCAGGTTGGCAAATCCGCACAGCGCGAACGTGGCAATGGTGAACGACCTTGGATCGAGCGTCGCCTTGTGTGCACCCAGCCCGATATATGCGATCACTTCGTTGAGCGCCATCCTCGTGCCCAGCAGGTTGCCGATCAGCCCGCAATCGTGGGCCGGAATTCCGATGAGCCACGCCACCGGCCAGAATGCGAATCCCAGAATCTCGCCAAGGCTTCCCGGAACCCAGTGCAATCCGGAATGCATGTGAATCCATCCCAGGAACATGTCGAGCAACGCCACCAGCGCAAGAAAACTGATGAGCATGATGGCCACGTTCAGCGCCAGTTTGCCGCCGTCAATCGTACCGCGAGCAATCGCTCCAATCAGATTCTCATCCTTATGCTCTTCCTGCTCGGGAATGACAACTCGCCCCTCGGTTGCCGGCACTTCCGTCTCCGGTACCAGCATCTTTGAAACCAGAATGGTCCCCGGCGAAGTCATGATGACGGCGGAAAGGAGGTGGCGCGCCTCGATCCCCTGCGAAATATACATGGCCATGATGCCTCCCGACACATGCGCCATGCCGCTGGTCATGATGGTCATCAACTCGCTGCGCGTGGCCTTGGAGAGAAACGGCCGGATCGTCAGCGGGGCTTCCGTCTGTCCCATGAAGATGGAGGCGGCCACATTCATGCTCTCCGCACCTGAGATGCGCATCGTCTTCAGCATCACCCACGCCAGTCCGCGAATGATGATTTGCATGACCCCGATGTGATAAAGCACTGCGAAGAACGCGGAGATAAAAATGATCGTGGGCAGCACCTGGAAGGCGAAAATCGATCCCAACGAGGTGTCCGGCGTGCCCAGCTTGCCAAACAACACACTCGTACCGGCTGCCGTGGCGCTCAACATCTGCGTCACCACACCGCCAGCCCAATACATCGCCCTCTGCCCGAAATCAAAGCGCAGAACAAAGTAGGCAAAGAGAAACTGCAGGCTCAGTCCCCATGCCACAGTGCGCCAGCGGATGCGTCCGCGGTCTGTCGAGCCGATCCACGCCGCCAGCAGCACGGCCAATATTCCCAGCACCCCGGTATATCGCCCCAATATTGTTGCTCCTGAAACTGCAGGATCGTGACCATTCGTTCTTAGCGGAAGACTGTCTTTCGCTGTTCGTCGGGCGACGCAATGCGAGGCGCAGCGTTGCGCGACAAGCCAAAAGCGATCGGCTAAGAGCTGATTCCCTTACCTTACAGCATCTCTCAGGTATGCTTCCGCCTTTTCGCGCGTGAAGATGCGGCTTACCAGAGGAACTGCCTCCGGCGCCGCGTCTGAAAACGTGATCGCCTTACGCAAGAGCTGAGCCGGCTCAGCCAGCATCTCCTGTCTCGTGGCAAAGAGTGTCGCCAGCGGCTCTCCCTTTTGCACCTTCGCTCCGCGGCGGGCATGAAAAATAATGCCCGCGTGCGGATCGACGGGTTCTCCAGCCTTTTCGCGTCCGGCACCAAGCCGCTGCACGGCCCATCCCAGCGTCGTCGTATCCATCTTCGCCACGTAGCCGCTCTCCCAGGCGTCGATGACTTGCGAAGCTCCAGGTTTGTGAAAACCCTGCAGATCGTCGAAAACTGAGACATCCCCGTTTTGCGCTGCCACCATGTCCAGAAAAATGTGCATTGCCGAACCGTTGCTGAGCGCCGTCTCGGCCATCGTATGCGCCCGCTCGAGGGTCGAGGCCTTCCCACCCAGGGCAATCATCCATGCCGCGAGACGTATCGACAATTCCCGCAAATCCTCGCTCTCGGGCGGTCTAGAGCCGCGCATCAGTTCCACGCACTCCACCAGTTCCAGCCAGTTTCCGGCCATCTGCCCCAGAGGCTGCCCCATGTCCGTCAACATCGCCACCGTGTCGGTCCCCGCTGCTTCGGCAGTGACTACCATCAGCGCCGCGAGGTACTCTGCATCCTCTAGTTTGCGCATGAATGCCCCAGACCCGGTCTTAACATCCAGCACCAGCCCATCCAGTCCGGCTGCCAGCTTTTTGCTCAGGATCGACGCACAAATCAGCCCTGGGCTCTCCACCGTCCCGGTTCTGTCGCGCAATGCATACAGCACGCGGTCGGCCGGAACCAGCGTCGGCGTCTGGCTCACAATGGACGTTCCACACTTCGCGAGTACCGTCTCGAATTCCCTCAGGGACAAAGCTGTCCGGTACCCGGGAATCGACTCCAACTTATCCAGCGTGCCGCCTGAGTGCCCTAACGCACGCCCGCTGATCATCGGCACTGCAACACCACAAGCCGCGGCCAGTGGAGCAACAATGAGGCTCGTCTTGTCGCCCACACCTCCCGTCGAGTGCTTATCGACGGCCGGTTTGCCCAACCCTTGCGCAGTAAACTTCTCTCCCGAGTCCCGCATCGCGAAAGTCAGCGCCTGCGTTTCCTCAATCGTCAGTCCGCGCAGCCATGCAGCCATCAGCCACGCCGCCAATTGTTCCGAGGGGATCGAACCATCCGCAGCGCCTGCCGCAACAAACCCGATCTCGCGCGGATCCAGCGCTCCGCCGTCGCGCTTCTTGCGGATCAGATCGATCATGTGCAGCGGCGCGCCGGCCGGTCTGCTCTCACCTGCGTCTGCCAACATATTGAAAGTCCAATCTCGATCACATGGAACAGATGAGATTATCGCAAGACCCTGCCCACATGGTGCCCTGAAGTGATGCGATCCTACTTCCTCGTTTCCAGCTTCATCTCGCTGGCCAGAGGCAGTACCTGCGAGAAGGGCATGATCCGCCAGCCATCTGCCGCGGGAAACATCACCGGTGCATCCGGTTCGATGAACTCCGCCAGCACTTGCCGGCAGGCCCCGCACGGGGGGCTTGCGGATGCATTCAGATTGGCGACTGCCACTGCCGCAATGCGAATCTTCGGCCCGAAATCCGCCACCGCCTTCACTACTGCGGCGCGCTCGGCGCAGATGGTCAACCCATAACTCACGTTCTCCACGTTGGTTCCCGTAACGACTTCGCCATTTGCGAGTTTCAGTGCCGCTCCCACCCGGAATCCCGAATAGGGCGAATACGATTTCTCGGCCGCCGTCTTTGCCGCTTCCATCAGTTCGTCGAGCGCCGCTCGGTCCAGCCTCATCGGCATCATCGCAGTCCTCGTTCCTGATCGAGAGTGAACTTTGAGGCTACTGCATGACCGCTCCCCGTGTACACCCTTTGCGGTGCCGCGCTCACGCTCCTCGCCTTCGCATTCGAATCGAGGCCAGGAAGGAAGCACGAAGAGGGAGTCCCTCTCAAGTTCCATCCTTCTTATTCCGATAAGGCCCTTGTGTGTTATGCGCCGGCACACCCGGTGCGTGGAGCGGGTCAAACGCAATGGATGATCTGACACGAGAGTTCCTGGTCGAGAGCCAGGAAGGTCTGGATCGGATGGAGCGATGTCTCACCGATCTGGAGAAACGTCCTGGCGACAGTGAACTCCTGTCGGAGATCTTTCGCTCCGTCCACACCATCAAGGGAACAACGGGCTTCCTCGATTTCAAGCGCCTCGAAAAGCTCTCCCACGCAGGTGAGAATCTTCTTGGCCTTATGCGTGACGGAAAGCTGATTGCCGGTGCTCCGGTCATCACGGCGCTGCTTCAACTGCTCGACGGGCTGCGCTCCATCCTCAAGACGATCGAGTCAACCGATCAGGAAGGCGCCGGCGACGATGACGAGCTGATCCGTAACCTCGACTGCCTTGCAACCCAGGCCAAGACGCAGCCAGAGCGAAAAGCCGTGCACGCACGCAAAAGGGCGGCAAAGAACAGCCTTCCTGCCCCAATGGGTCCGCCGGCGCCTTGCGGGAACGTCGTCGCCGTCGAAGAGTCTTCTGCAACATCTTCGCCAAACTCCGCTCCCGCCATATCAACCACAGACGTTTCAGTCGTTGCAGAGGCAGTATCATCGCGCGCCCAAAATACCGCCGGATCTGCGAGTGAAAGCACTTTACGGGTCGATGTCGCTTTGCTCAATCGCATGATGAATCTGGTCGGCGAACTTGTGCTCACCCGCAATCAGATTCTGCAAACTGTGTCTTCCGACCCCAACATGACGCTGCTTTCCCGCCGTCTTGACATGGTCACTGCCGACTTGCGCGAAGCAGTCATGAAGGCGCGCATGCAGCCTGTCTCCAACATCTTCTCCAAGATGCCGCGCCTCGTCCGCGATCTTTCACAGTCACTCGGCAGGCGGGTGCGGCTTGAAATGGACGGTCAGGACACCGAACTCGACAAGAGTTTGCTTGAGGCCATCAAGGATCCGCTCACCCACGCCGTGCGCAACGCCCTCGATCATGGCATCGAGCCCCCGGAGATGCGTCGGGCCGCGGGCAAGGATCCCGAAGGAGTCCTCAAACTGCGAGCCCTGCACGAGGGTAGCCACGTCCTTGTTGAGGTCTCCGACGACGGAGCGGGCATCGCGGTTGAGAAGGTGCGAGCGAAGGCGATCGAGCGCGGACTTCTTAGCGCCGACCGTGCCGCGCAGCTGCCGGAACACGAATTGCTCCAGCTCATTTTTCTGCCCGGCTTTTCTACTGCTTCGGCAGTGACCAACATCAGCGGGCGCGGAGTGGGCATGGACGTGGTTCGCACCAATGTCGAGAGGATTGGCGGCAAGGTCGAAATCGATTCCTTTCCCGGCCATGGAACAACTCTCCACATGAGGATTCCGCTCACACTTGCCATCATTCCGGCGCTCATCGTCCGCAGCATAGGCCAGAGTTTTGCACTTCCGCAAGGCGCCCTTTCCGAGTTGGTTCATATTCCACTGGAACGGGCCGAAGCGATTGAGTGGATCGACGACGCGCCGTTGTACCGGCTGCGCGGCGGACTGCTCCCCCTCGTGTTTCTCAACCGTCTTCTCATTCCGCAGGCAAAGGCAGTTCACGCCACGGAGCGCGACAACTTCATTGCTGTCCTCGATGCCGATGGACGGCGCTTCGGTCTGGTCGTTGACGGCCTCGCCGACCCCGAAGAGATTGTCGTCAAGCCGCTTTCGGCCTCCCTCAAGGGCATCGGTCTGTACTCCGGCGCGACCGTACTCGGTAACGGCGATCTCGCGCTCATTCTTGATCCTAGTGCCATCGCGTCGCGGGCGGGCATCTCCCATCGCGCTGAAATGGTTTCTGCGAGCGGCTGCGGAGACGAGTCAAAGGGCGAAACCCACGTGGCAGCGGACTACCTGCTCGTCGAGATGGCCGGCCACCGCGCCGCAGTGCCTCTCACAGACGTGCTTCGCATCGAGCAACTCCCCATTTCGCGGGTCGAATTCATTGAAAACCGTCCTGTGCTTAACTTCGAAGGCCACCTTCTGCCCGTCGAAGACGCCGGCGGTCTGATCTCTTCGCAGCAGCCACCTTCCGAAGCCAGGATCATCATCGTAGTTTGCCGCCAGGACAATCGCCAGGTCGGCATTGCCGTTTCGCATGTGCTCGACGTTGCCGCGGGGGGCGATCTGTTTGAGGCCGGCACACAGCGCCAAACCAGCGGAGTCATTCTGCTGAAGAACCGCGTCACCGGCGTCATCGACCTCGGCAGCATGTCTTCTCTTGCGACTTGCGAATCCAAGGCCGAACCGGCGTGGAGTTCAATGCCGGAGGCGATTTCATGAGTTCACTCCAGACCACGAAGAATCGCGCCGATAACCCGGGAATGCAACTGAATGAGATATGTTCCGTTCGACTTGATCAATCGCTGTTGGGCGTGCCGATTCGCCACATACTTGAGATTGTCGGATCCGCCTGTCCGCAACCGGTTCCGCTGGCGCCCGCCTTCATCGGCGGGATCGTGCACTATCGCGGGGATGTGCTCACGGCCGTTAGCCTTCGCTACCTGCTTGGACTGCCCGCAGTCGAAAAGCCCCAATCCATTCTCGTCCTCGAGAGTTCTGCCGGAACGTTCGGTCTCCTCGTCGATTCCGTAGACCAAGTCATGAATCTTTCAGCCGCCGATTTTGAACCGAACCCTTCGACGGTCAACCCGCAAAAGAAGGATCTCTTCGCCGGTACTTACAAGCTTAACGACCGGCTGCTGGTGATGCTGAATACGGAGCACCTCGACCCGGTTCGTCTCGCCGCGGTCCAGGCAACTTAGAGGGTACAGACTCCCATGCGTGCGCTTATCGTCGACGATTCCCGTTTCATGCGCGGCCACTTGCGCCGCATGCTCACGGCTCTGGGATTTGAAAGCGAAGCAGCATGCGATGGAGAGGCGGGACTCAAGTTGTTGCGCGACGGCCCTCCTTTTGACCTCGCCCTGGTGGACTGGAATATGCCTGTCATGAACGGTCTCGAGATGCTCAAGAACATTTGCGCCGAGAAGTTTACCGAGATGAAAGTGATGATGGTGACCTCGGAGGCCGAGACCGAATCCATCTGTCGGGCGCTCGAATCCGGTGCTGACGAATACCTCATGAAGCCCTTCGATACCGAGGCACTGCGCGAAAAACTTGCACTTCTCGGGCTTGTGGAAGGCTGAAGATGCCACCTGGCCGCCGCACCCGCGTTCTTATCGTAGACGACTCCGCTGTCATGCGCAGCCTGCTGCGATCTGTCATCTCTTCTGACCCCGCGCTCGAAGTGGCAGGCGGCGTTGCCGACGGCAAATCGGCCCTTGGCATCGTCGATAGCCTCTGCCCCGATCTCATTCTCCTCGATGTGGAAATGCCGGTATTGGATGGTCTTTCTACCCTGCGCAAGCTTCGTGAATCGGGTAACCGCGTGCCCGTCGTCATGTGCAGCTCGCTCACGCAGCGCGGAGCCAGAATCACCATTGACGCCCTTGCCGGCGGCGCATCCGATTACGTTGCCAAGCCCGTTTCACAAGCGGGAGTTGAGAGAGCTACTGAACTTCTGGCTCAGGATCTGCTTCCGCGAATCCATGCGCTGACCAGCGCTGCTCCACAAAATTCCGCATCCCTCTCACGCATGACTGCGCCGGAATCCGTAAACGCCAAGGTGCGGTCCGCGCCTCCAGCTTCCATTCCGGAGATCGTGGTGATCGGCGTCTCCACAGGCGGTCCGGCTGCACTCGATGTCCTGCTGCCGGCGCTTCCTTCTGATTTTCGGCTCCCGATCCTGGTCGTTCAACACATGCCGGAGCTCTTTACGCGACAACTCGCCACGCGACTCGACCAACATTGCCGACTGCGCGCCCGTGAAGCTGCCGAAGGCGACCCGGTGAGTCCCGGAACGATCTATATCGCCCGCGGCAACTGGCACCTTCAAGTGCTCGCCCCAGTCAATGGATCGAGTGCAACCCTGCATCTTGCACAGACTCCTTTAGAAAACCATTGCCGCCCTTCCGTAGATGTGCTCTTCGCGAGTGCGGCCGCAGCCTACGGTCCAGCGGTTCTAGCCGTCGTGCTTACCGGCATGGGTTCCGATGGACTCGCCGGGGCACGCTCCATCAGGAAACAGGGAGGCATTGTGCTCGCCCAGGATCAGGCTTCAAGCGCGGTCTGGGGTATGCCTGGCGTGGTGGCCGGCGCTGGACTCGCCCAGCACGTACTTCCGCTCCATGCTTTGGCAGCAGAAATCCGTCGTCAGGCCGCTCCTCGCCAGTCAAACGCGGGCTCCGCGCAAGAATCATCCGGAGCGGGGGCCTAGACATGCCGCCCTCTGCTGAAGTGGACTACGGATTCCTGCGCCGAATCGTCACTTCAACGTCACAGAATGTTCTTGACCCCTCCTCCGACTATTTATTCGACAATCGTCTGTCCCCCATTCTCCGAAGCCAGGGAATGTCGCACCTTCAAGATCTTGTCCAATTTCTTCGCCTGCGCAGGAATCCTGGACTTGAGCGGGCGATTGCGGAGGCCATGACAATCAACGAAACCAGTTTCTTCCGCGACATTCGTCCGTTCGATCTACTGCGGTTCGAATTGTTGCCACGCCTCATTGAGCTTCGCCGAGTTTCCCGCCGTCTTCGCGTTTGGAGTGCGGCGTGTTCCACCGGGCAGGAGGCATACAGCATCGCCATGCTGCTTCGCGATCATTTTCCCTTCCTTGCCGGTTGGAACATTCAGATCGAAGGAACCGATATCGCTTCCGAGGTCGTCGAACGCGCCCAGCGGGGATTGTTCCATCGCATCGAAATGAATCGCGGCCTGCCCGCCCGTTACCTTGTCCGGTTCTTTGACCGGCAGGGCGATGAATGGATCGCGAAGCGAGAGATCCGCGACCCCTGCCATTTTCGACAAGCCAATCTTTGCCAGTTACCGATGCCGTTTCGTGAGCGGTTCGATATCATCTTCCTCCGCAACGTCATGCTCTATTTCTCTCACGAAACCCGGGCCGCGCTGCTCGCCAACATCCACCGCCTGCTTGCGCCGGATGGTCTGCTATTTCTCGGGGTTGCGGAACAACCGCCCGATCCGTCCCCGTGGATCCCCGTCCTCGCCAGTGGCACCTGCTACTTCAAACCGCGGCACAGTTGAACGGCAGGTTGAAGACAGAAGTGACTCGATCCCCCCGACCGGTGACCAAGGTACTCCCCAAAAGTTGTAGCCGTCCTTACACCTTGGTGTCGTCAGGGAGTAGAATCCCTTTCTAAACCGGGTCCCGATCCGGGCTTATTGTCGGGTAACCGGAGAAGCTCGTTATGTGTGCCGACCCCACGGCCTCGTCCAATTCTCGGTCCAAACAAACAGGAGGGCAGCATGCATTCCATGGACAGCTGGTCCGACAGATCGTCGTTACCGCATCGTGAGAGGGCCGAACGACGCCCAGTTCCCGAGCTTTCCGCGTACCACTGGAGCGGCGCTGGCCTCAAGCAGGAAGGCGTGAAGAATATCAGTTCGACCGGCGTCTATCTGCTTACCCAGGAACGCTGGCTCCCGGGTGAATCGGTTTCTCTTACCCTGCAAAGACAAGGTCCGCCGGAACCCATCTCTGATCGTCGAATCACACTCCGGACGGTTGCAGTTCGCTGGGGCGAGGATGGCGTGGCTCTATCCTTCCTTCTTCCCAACGACCTTGATGTTCGCCTTTGGGATAGTCCTCTCAAATGTGCATCGGAACACACCGAGCCGGAAGACATCCTGCGCGAATTTCGAATGGCCGAAGCCGTCGCTTTTTTGAACCGGATTTGTCCTTCCAAGACCGATGAAGTCAGGACCTTGCTTCGCGAAGGCTTGAGCAATTACAGAGTGGCCAGCGCGGTTGAGATTGCATTTAAGGCCCATGAGATGCTGAACGCCACGATCAATATCGAGAAAATTCGCATTCACCCAAAGGTCCTGTTGCGCATTCTTGAAGACGGTTCGTGGGCCGAGGCTGAGTGGATTCAGGAACTCTGGGCTGGCATCCTTGCCACTTCCTGCACGCCGGACGGCAATGACGAGTCCAGCCTCGTGTACTCCGAATTGCTCAGTCAGCTGACCCCGATTCATCTCCGCATCTTCGTGGCCGCATGCACAAGATCCAAGAAGGTCATTTCCGGAGTGGGAAGGATCTCCTCCCGTCCGTTCGCCTGTTCGACTGAGGAAATCATGAGAATCACCGGTTCGCGCGATCTGCTCCGCATCGAGCGCGATCTGGAACATCTCACCGACCTCGGCCTGCTTGAAAAGCGTAATAAGGAGTCATTTTTTGTCGCAGTTGACGAAGAGAACATAACGCCGACAAGCCTCGGCTTGCAGTTGTATGCCCGCTGCCACGGCCATCGCGGCAAGGCGCAGGATTTCTTCCACAGCGGCCCCGGGGATCCGGCTGAGGATATCCTGCTTTCGAACGGATCCTAGACTCCCGCTTGATGCGTGTCGCTTCAACCACGCAACAGGCGTTCGACCTCTGCGTGCAATTGCTCTGTAATCGTGGTCTCGCTTTTCTCCGGCGGAAAGAGCATCGGTTCGCCCACACGAACTTCAATCCTCCCCGAGCGAAACCAGCCACGGCCCCGCGCTTTCAATTCCCCCAGCCCGCAAATCGCAACCGGCAATACGGCAGTCCCTGCCTGCTTCGCCAGCAGACCAATACCGGGTTGGAATCGTGCCAGTTGCCCGTTCTCTGACCGTGTACCTTCCGGGAAGATCAGCACGTTATACCCCCGGTCCAGGGCTTCTCCGGCATGGGCAAAGCTCCGCTGAAAGTCCCGCCTCTTCGGCAGCGGGAACACGTTGAATAGAGCCGTCACCAGCCAGTACGCCGGCGGTCCAAACAGCATGAACCGCTTCTGGCCGGGGACCCGCTCGGGGTTGCGAAAATGACGGAAATCCTCCAGCATCTCGCCCGACATCGCCACCGTCATCCTGCGCCGCATCGGTCCCGGCAACGCATATTCCACCAGCGGACCGTCGTAGGCTGTGATGTGATTGCAGATCACCAACATAGGTTCCCGTTTGCGCAGGCCTGCGCCTCCGATGACCCGCGGCTTGCCGAGAAATCGCACGAGCGGCATGGCGATCGCCTCAAGAAACGCGCCACGCAACCATTGCAGTGGCCACCACCAGGGCCACCGTGGATAAAGATAATCTGTCCGCTCCTCGGGGACATTCTGCCGTCTCTCAGCGACTTTTCGCCCGAACGTTGTTGCCTCTTGAATCGTCGAGGTGTCCCCTGGAATACCCCCTGCCGTGGCGTCATTCCCTGGAGCCCCTTCAGGTGCACCGTCGCTAGCGGATGCTGAACTCCGCGGTTCCTCGCCTCTGATGCTTCTTCCTTCACCTCCCACCAACTTGCGCAGTTCTCCCACGGTGCGCACCTGCTCCACTGCCCCCTCCGGTGGCGATGCGCCAAGCCGCTCCTCGATTGCCGCCGCCAGTTGCACCCGGCCCAGGCTGTCCAAATGCAGATCCTCGCTTAATCGCAGTTCGTCGCCTGTCCCTGGAGGTGCCTCACCGGAAATCTGCGCAATCAGCGTCAATAGCCAGTCTCTTTCGACGGAGAGGTCAGCGGCCTTGCCGTTCGTTCCGCCCGGCGCCGCACCCCGCATACTCTTGAGCCACTCCTCCACCGCTTTTCGCTTCACCTTGCCGGTGGAAGTTCGCGGCAAATCAGGCTCAGGCCAAAGAACCCACCTGCGAATTCGCTGGAAGTCCGCGAGGCGCTCGTTTGCCTTCTCCACGGCCACCCCGGCTTGCTCCCCGCTCGCGCGCGTCGCCACTACCGCACACGGTTCGGGGCCATTGGCCGTATCCATCGCCACTACTGCACAAGCAGCAATGCCCGGTTGCTCCTCAAGCGCTGCCTCCAGGTCTTCCGGGTGTACGTTGACTCCGGCAGTCGTCACAATGGTCTCGCTCTTCCTGCCAAGGAACTTGAGATCACCCGATGGCTCCTGCTCGGCCAGGTCGCCAGTCGCCAGCCACTCGTCTTCGCGGCGCTTCAGCTTCCCGCTGGTCCATGTCGTGTTTGAAATCATCGGGCCCCGCACCAGTACCTCTCCGTCAGGCCCCAGCTTCACCTCTCGTCCCGGCAGCGGCTTGCCAATCGTTCCGCTCGCCACGTGGAATGGATGATTGAGGGTGATGAGGGCTGTGGTTTCCGTCATTCCATAGCCCTGGACCACCACAAATCCGAGGGCATTCCAGAACTGCTCCAGCCCCGGCGCCAACGCGCCGCCGCCCGAGACCAGCGCCCAGAACTTCAGCCCGAATGCGCGGTGCACATCGCGAAATCGCCACCAGCGTTTCCATGCGGAAATGCCCTTGGCTGCCGCAATGCGCTGGTTCAGTTCCGGACGCGTGAACTCCAGGTGCGTCTTCAGTAAATTCATCACCCGCGGGACTGCAGCCAGCACGCTGATGCGCTCGCGTTTGATGGTTTCCATCAGCCGCGGTGCAACCAGTCGGCTCTCAAAATGTACTTCCGCCGCGAAAATCGCAGGAATCCAAAGACCCATTGTCTGGCCGAAGACATGGCTCAGGGGCAGGGTATGCAGGAAGCGCAAGGGGTGGACGAATTTTTCATATCGCAGATAGCCTTGGGCTGCCCTCTCGATCGGCTCCACGCTGGCCAGCACATTGCCATGCGTGTGCACAATCCCCTTGGGGTCGCCCGTAGTTCCCGAGGTAAAAAGAATCTGCAGCGGCGTCTCGTGTCCCAGACTCGTTACGGGCCCGGCTTCCTCGGCGGGAAGGGAACCGGGCCAATCTTCGAAAGCCAGGGTCGGAAAACCCCGATCGATTCCTGATTCCGGCCCCCTACCCGCTGAGTGCGAGAGCTTGCCGATCAGCAACTCATCTCCAACCGCCAGTTTCGGCTTCACATCCGCGGCCACGCGTTGTGCAAACTCGGCGCTCCCGTATGCATCAAGCGGAACCACCAGTATCCCGCGCAGCATGCAGCCGTAAAACGCAGCAATCCATTCGGCGCCATTTTCTGCCCACAGAACCACACGGTCGCCCTGTCCGATGCCGCGCTGAACCAGCAATGCCGCGAATCGTCCCGCCAGCCGGGCAATTTGTTCGTAGGTGGTCACCCGGCGCCGCACTCCCCGATAGTGCACTACGGCAATTCCGCTCCCGAATCGCCGAAAATCGTCCAGCAATGTGGCCAGGTGTTCGCGCACGCATCTCCCCTGCTCGAATCCTAGCAGCGGTGCCGAGGCCCTTGCGTTCGTCAATGTGATACTCCGCAAACCTGCGAAAGTGTTCAAGAAATTTCTGACAAAAGGAAATATTGGTTGGGTATCCAGATTCATGTTGACAATCCATAACCATTTGGTTATTGTTTGGCCATGCTGAGCGCCGCAGACAATCTCTTCAGGGCCCTAGCCGATCCCACTCGCCGAGCCATTTTCCAGCGGCTCACCCGCGACGGCGAACAGACCGTTCACGCTTTGACAGAGCGCGCAGGCGTGTCTCAGCCCATGGTCTCGAAGCATTTGTCCGCTTTGAAGCGCGCGCGGTTAGTCCGCCATCGTCGCATGGGAAGAGAGACGCACTATCAGGCGCGTCCTGAAGCTCTCGCGCCCCTCGTCGACTGGATAAGCTACTATGGCGCCTTCTGGAAGAGCAGGCTTGATGAACTGGGAGATGTTCTCGAAAGGATGGACAAATGACGACGCCTGAGGTTTCCACCCGTTCTGTGATCGAGGAAAGAGAATTTCCTCATCCGCCACAGAAAGTATGGCGAGCGCTCACCGAGAGCTCCTTGATTGAGCAGTGGCTGCTTAGGAATGACTTTCAACCAGTTGTTGGACACGCGTTTAGTTTGCGCCGCGATCCGATGCCGCATTGGAATGGTGTCATCGACTGCAAGGTCCTCGCTCTAGAACCCATCAAGTCCCTTTCTTATACCTGGCAGACTTTAGGGATTGAGACCGTCGTCACGTTTACGCTCACACCAACTGTCGCGGGTACTCATGTGCGCATAGAACATTCCGGCTTCAGTGCCGACCAGGAAGCTAACTATAAGGGCGCGAAATACGGATGGAAGAATTTCATCGACCGCCTGGAGCGCGTCGTTGACGAGGTGGACTGACATGAAGGCAAAGAGCATTGCTTATTGGACTACGACGGTACTCGTTGCGTTTGCCCTCGGGAGCGGCGGTGTCGCTCAACTGGCGCGTGTGTCTGCCACTGTCGATGGCTTTGTGCGCATTCTTGGCTACCCGCCGTATTTTGTGCCCATCCTCGGCTTTTGGAAGGTGTGCGGAGCGATTGCCATATTGGTCCCGCGTTTTCCGCGGCTCAAGGAATGGGCGTATGCGGGAATCATCTTTGACCTGACGGGCGCGGCCGCATCCTGCGCTTCCGTCGGCGGCTATGGCGCTTACGGCTTTCACGTCCTCGCACCGCTCATCCTTGCTGTTCTTGCCGTAGCATCATGGGCCCTGCGGCCGGAAAGCCGTACCGTGGGCGTCCTCTTCCCGGCAAGAGACCGGCGCGCCGGAATGAACAAGAGAGCAGCGAACCTGGGCTGATGGGAGAGCAGAAGAACGTCGTGACCGAACACCACAAATTTTGACGAATCGAGGGAACCCATGAAGATCAAACTGACAAGCGTGTTCGTTGATGATCAGGAGAAGGCCTTGCGCTTCTATACCGAAGTGCTGGGATTCACGAAGAAGTCCGACTTCAGCCAGGGGCCGTTTCGCTGGCTCACGGTGGCCTCGCCGGAGGACCCGGACGGCACGGAGTTGCAACTGGCGCTCAACAACAACCCGGCGGCCAAAGCCTACCAGCAGGCCATCTTCCAGCAAGGTCAGCCCGCGGCCATGTTCTACACCGATGACGTGCAGGCCGACTACGAGCGGATGAAAGCGCGCGGCGCCGAGTTCACCATGCCGCCGAAAGATGTTACGGCCTCCAAGATCGCCATGCTGAACGACACCTGCGGCAATCTCATTCAGGTCGTGCAGCTCATGCGCTGGTAGGAGCCTATGGCTGAGCAGAAGGGGTCAGAAAGGCCACGATGACCGAGAGCCCGCCCGTACACCGATTCTGCAACTCAAGATTTGAGTGGCCCGGCTCGCAAAATACGGCCGGGTACCCCTGGAGGGGAGGAAGGATCCAAGAGACATGAAACCGGCAAATCGCTTCAATAACGAGACCGCTTCAGCCAACATCAACCTGCGGATTGAAGAGGTGGGAGACTGGCGCGGCAAGACCCTCGCTCGCCTCCGTGAACTCATCCACGATGCAGACCCTGCCATTGAGGAGGAGTGGAAATGGGTAAAGCCAGCCAACCCCGGAATTCCCATCTGGTCTCATGACGGCATCGTCTGCACCGGAGAAACGTACAAGCAGGTCGTTAAGCTCACTTTCGCTCGCGGCGCCTCCATCGACGATCCGAAGAAGCTCTTCAATTCCAGCCTTGAAGGAAATGTGCGGCGTGCCATCGATTTTCGTGACGGAGAGAAGATCAACGAACCCGCGTTCAAGCAACTCATCCGCGCCGCCGTGGCGGCCAACTCCGCGGCACTCGCACAACGCAAATCCAGCAAGAAGTAACCCCGCTTTCCTCTGGACGTTCCGCCATCACTCCGGGCTGTCCCGCGCCCAGCCGCTGACCGGCTTTTTTGTCCCTTCCGTCGAGAGTTTGCGGCACATACGGTAAGCCGGCCACTTTACTCTCCTGCACCCCTTGAGGATCGAGCTGCCCGCAATCAGAAGAACACACTTGTTTGCGCCGTGAACGTGAGCGCTGCTGGAACCTTTGGCGTAACAGCCGGGCCGTTGACGTAGCTCAGGCCAAGCCCCACATACGTACCGGGTAAGAGTCGCGCCGTGTAGCTGCCCGTCACCGAATCCGAGGCACGCGAATGCGACTTATCGGCGGCTGCAAGGTTGCGCAGCTCGTCCTGGCTGAATGCGGTGTACGACCCCACGACGGAAGCAAAATCGTTGGGCCTGCTATGGAACGGCGCTGCATAGTAGGTTCGCGCCTCGTAGTAGAGGCGATAGATATTCAGATCGGCGGGAACCACCATCGCAGAGCCGCCCAGGTAGATTCCGCGTCCGGGATTCGATTGTTCCGGCTGCCACACCTGGTGATCGGCAAGCAGGTAGCCGCAATAGTTTCCACTCTTCCCGAGGCCCGTGCGCAGGCTGGTATAGGGTGTGTTGTTGGCGATGTATCCCGCCCGGTACCACCTCTCAAGCTTCCCGGCAGCCGGCGGATTTTTGATGCCCGCTTCACCAACCAGAACAAGCTTGTCGCCGTGCGGCAGGAAGCGCAGACCTACGGCGTCTCGCTTCAACGCATCTTGTTCCGAACCCGGCTGGGCTGCGCGTTGTGCCGCTCCTTTCAAGTAGAGGCCGGAGTCGAAGCGGTATTTGAGCGTGATGACGGGAGCGGGAACAGGCGAATATGAGATACCAACTTCGTAAGGCAAGACAGCATAAACTCCCTGTGCTCCCGATGCGACCTGCCCGCCCACCTGAAGACCGATGAACTGAAAATCGGTGGTGAGATATCCCACCTTTATTTCAACGCGGTCTTCGCCGAATTCCTTGTAGAGATACAGGCTGCTGATGGTCCACGCCTCGGGCTGCGCCGGATCCCAACTGCTTTGCTGCAACTGGCCGTTAATGTTCAACTGCGACTTCCAGAGCCCGAACTGACGCAGATCCGCAGTGAGAACCGGATTCAACGAGTACGAACCGAATTCCCGCTGTCCCGTGTAGTTCTGTGTATTCGCGGCCACTGGCGCTGCAAGTGTGTTCTGGATGTAGGCAGCATTGGCGCCCATGCGAAACAGCAGCCCATGCTGAAAAAGCAGTCGCCGGAAATGCGAATCAGCGCCAAGAATCGAATCGGTGAAGGGAGGGTCATCTGCCGCTGCGCCCTTCAAGTTCAGGTCCTCGATGGATCGCTGGTGCACCGCGGCACCATCTTGCGTTGCGGAAGACTGCGGATCCTCGGCCGCTCCGCAATACGGAACCGCTAGACAGAGAAACAGACACAGAGTCAAGACCCTGTTTTCAGAGGTATTGATTCTCAACTTACTTTCTTGACTCCGGCGAAACTGGCTGGCCGCTGAAGGCAGCCTGCCGGAGATCTTTCAGATGGAATGGCGTTCTCGAGAAGAATATCAAAGTGCGGCTGCGGAATCACTTGCTCATTTCAAGTTCTATTCTCTGGCAGCTCTTTGCATTCGTCTACGACTCTCCGGCCGGGTTTCCGCTCTACTTCGAATACGGGTAGCCCTTGGCCAACTCGCCTTCGAGCATCGCATCGTTCCCATAGAGATCGTGAACGAAGTGAACTCCTCCGCTCTCATCGACAACGGCGGTCTCATACACAATCGAAACCGGAATAGTAAATGCAAGATTGACTCGTACATTATTCGGACCCTGATGCATGGCGCGCTCAACCCGTTTCAGGTCCCACCCCGGCGTGTTTCGCAAGACCCAGGCTGCTAGCTTGGCCGGTTCATGCGCCCGGATGCATCCGTGAGTGAATACCCGCTCCCTTTCGGTGCCCCCGCTGGAAACCTTCGGACTGTCGTGGATATAGACGTGGTATTGGTTGGGAAAAATGAATTTGATCAATCCCTCCGCATTCCCTTCGCCGGGTTGCTGGCGCACCGTCATCCTTCCCGATCGCACCTGCTGCAACATTGCGGGAGTGACGCGACCGGATCGGATGACTTTTCCTTTCGCGCCGATCAGTTCCAGGTCGACGTGATCCAAAGAGGGATTCCGTCTCAGTTGAGGGATGATTGCTTCGCGCAGAATGGAGGCCGGAGGGTACCAGTAGGGACGAAAAACGACGTACTCCAATTCCTTTTCGAATAAGGGAGTCTGAAAATCGTATTGTTCGCCCACGTTCACACTCATTGAGAGAGCGAGTCGATCTCCCGGTTCGAAGCAGCGCAGACGGAATTCTGGAATATTGATTTCAATCTGGGGCTCTTCAATGCTGTAGGGCAGCCAGCGGTATCGTTCCAGCCCCATGCGCATCTGATCAAGGCGGTCCACCAGCGGCACATTCATCTCGGCGATGGTGTTGCGGTCAAGAATGCCTGTCGGGGCGAGGGCGTGACGCTGTTGGAAGCGCTTGACCGCGTCAACTAGCGCTCCGTCATAAATCCTTCGGTCAGACGAAGTTTTCGCCCCATCCGGCAGGTCGCCCAGCAGTCGCAAGAGATTTGTCAGGCGTACTATGCCCGCGTAACTCTGGCCTGGAAAAACCTGTGTCGCCTCGGGCAGTCTCTCTCCCGTATCACGCTCCGCCAGTTCCAGATAATGTTGCAAAGCGGTGCGTAGTCGCCGGTACGCCGCGAATTGCGGTTCGACTTCGGTCAGCTCCGAGGGCAGATTGGAACCGGCTACAAGACGCTGACGGACAAAGTCGGGCAAGTCAAGCTTCCTGTTCTCAGCGTCAAACTCGAAACTCAAATGCTCCGGATTAATTCTTCCAACCTGCAGAGCGGAAACATAGCGCATGGTGCAGATCGTCAGCGCCACATCAAACCGCGCTTCTTCGAGACCTCCATGCGCGCCCCGCAGCAAGGTCAGCCGATGGGCCCAGCGTGAAGCATCGTAATCTTCCGGTTCAAGGCCCTTCCGATCGGCGTTTTGCAGTGCCTGGATCAATTCGATCGCCTGTGCAGTCGGCTTGCCGTCGCGAAGCCATTCCGGCTTATATCCTGAAGGTCCGTAAAAGCTTTCGAGTTGTGGCTCATAGTCCGAGAAGTTTGGCCAGCGAAGATCATCAAGCCGGCCGGAAGCGACGATTGCCTCCAACCGCGCCGCGACACCTTTCAGCCTCTGCGCGGAATTAACATCGGCGCGCGGCATCGTGGCCGATTCCATGGCCACCTGCGCCGTGGCCGGCATGATCAGCGCGGCTGCGGCGAACGAAAGCAGGATGGCGATCTCACGTCGTCTTGAATACACGGGGCAATCCTCTGGGGCATTTGCGACGGGCAAACAACGCATCGCGGAGTCTCGTTGCTGATGAACCCGCTCATTTCAGGTTAACCGTTGCTTTGATGGGCAACGCTTCAACCATATCGATTTGGCTCAAGTTTCAGGGTTGATTCGCGGCGTCTTCGATCGTGCGATGTGTGCCGGCATCCACCGTGCCTTAGGCTCCAGGCAAATGCGCATGTGAGTCTTGACAAAATATCATATTAGATTGAGTCTAAAGTGGAGATGGATGCCGAGGCGATCAAACAATCCCTTGAGGGCAGCGGATTAAGGTGTACTTCGCAGCGCTACGCTGTGATGGCGTTCTTGTTGGAACATAACGGGCATCCTACGGCCGCGGAAATCTTCGAAGCTGTCAATCGGTTGGATCCTCGCTCCTCAAGGGCCACGACGTATAACAATCTGCGGGACCTGGTGGAAGCAGGCTTGGTGCGCGAAGTGGCCGTCGAGGGCCGCGCTGCGCGATTCGATGCCAAGGGTATGCGTCATCATCACTTCATCTGCGACCGCTGCGGCAATGTTGAGGACATGGAGTGGTATTCCGTGCCCATGCCCGCCTCCGGGTCCATCGGTAAGCGGGTTGTTCGCGATTGCGAACTGATTGTGCGGGGGCTCTGTATGAAGTGCGCTCCGCGTCGCGCTACGCGTGAAGGATCGTAGGGGTGCGTCATCCTGATGAATCGAGCGAATGAGTAGGCGCAGTTCACGCAGGTTGCACAAAGTTGGAATTCACAATGGCTTCATAGTTCACCGTAATCTTTTGAGGAAGAATTCGAAGGCGGATGAATCCTTCGATGAAGAAACGAACTACAACAGCGGGGCGCCTGTCCCAACGAGGAGTGAGAAGTGTCGACTGAAACGAAATGCCCTGTAATCCATGCTAATGGCAGCAAAATGGCAAAAGCGCCGCTGACCAATGCGGACTGGTGGCCGAACCAGCTGAATTTGAAGGTACTGCACCAGCATTCCACTCTGTCCAACCCCATGGACAAAGACTTCAACTACGCCGAGGAGTTCAAAACCCTCGATCTCAACGCCGTAATCAAGGATCTGCAGGCCTTGATGACGTCGTCGCAGGAGTGGTGGCCCGCGGACTTCGGCCACTACGGCGGACTTTTTATTCGCATGGCGTGGCACAGCGCAGGCACCTACCGCATCCATGATGGACGCGGCGGAGCTGGTGCAGGCCAACAGCGTTTTGCGCCCCTCAACAGCTGGCCCGACAACGTCAGCCTGGACAAGGCGCGCCGGCTGCTTTGGCCGATCAAGCAGAAATATGGCAAGAAAATCTCCTGGGCTGATCTGATCGTTCTCACTGGAAATGTCGCTCTGGAGTCGATGGGATTCAAGACCTGCGGCTTCGGCGGCGGACGCGCCGATGTCTGGGAGCCCGAAGAGGACGTCTATTGGGGGCCCGAGGGAACCTGGCTCGGCGACGAGCGCTACACCGGCGAGCGTCAGCTCGACAGTCCTCTCGGCGCTGTGCAGATGGGCCTGATTTATGTGAATCCCGAGGGGCCGAATGGAACCCCGGACCCAATAGCCGCAGCCCGGGATATCCGGGAAACCTTTGCCCGCATGGCCATGAATGATGAAGAGACGGTCGCGCTCATTGCCGGTGGGCACACGTTTGGCAAGGCACACGGTGCGGGCGATCCAAAAACGCATGTTGGCCCCGAACCTGAGGGTGCGCCCCTCGAGGAGCAGGGCCTCGGCTGGAAGAACAGCCTGGGCAACGGTAATGGCCCCTCCACGATCACCAGCGGCTTGGAAGGGGCTTGGACCACAAACCCAACCAAGTGGGACAACAACTTCTTCGAAAACCTCTTCGGCTATGAGTGGGAACTGACCAAGAGCCCTGCCGGTGGGCACCAGTGGACTCCCAAAAACGGTGCTGGTTCCGGCACGGTCCCGGATGCACACGATAAATCGAAGCGGCATGCTCCCATGATGTTCACAACCGATCTCGCCCTGAGAATGGATCCGATCTATGAGCCGATATCGAGGCGCTTCTACGAGAATCCCCAGGAGTTTGCTGACGCGTTCGCTAGGGCATGGTTCAAGCTCACGCACCGCGACATGGGCCCGATCGCCCGTTACCTGGGCCCCCTGGTTCCGAAGGAACCCCTGTTGTGGCAGGACCCGGTTCCCGCAGTGGACCACGAACTGATCGGGGAACAGGATATTGACGCGCTCAAGTCCAAAATCCTCGCATCAGGACTGACGATCTCCCAACTGGTTTCGACCGCATGGGCTTCGGCGGCGACCTTCCGCGGCTCAGACAAGCGCGGCGGGGCGAATGGCGCGCGCATACGTCTCGAACCGCAAAAGAACTGGGAAGTGAACGAGCCGGCTGAACTGGCCAAGGTGCTCGCGAAGCTCGAAGCGATCCAGAAGGACTTTAACAGCAGCCAATCGAAAAACGGATCCGGCGGCAAGAGGGTTTCTCTCGCTGACCTGATCGTTCTGGGCGGCTGCGCAGCCGTCGAGGAAGCCGCAAAGAAGGCCGGCCACAACGTGAAGGTTCCTTTCTCGCCGGGGCGCACTGATGCCTCGCAGGATCAGACCGATGTCGCCTCCTTCGCTGTCCTGGAGCCAACCGCGGATGGTTTCCGCAACTATCTCCGCAACGGACACCGGAGCTCAGCGGAAGAGTTGCTGGTCGATAAGGCCCAGTTGTTGAAGCTGACTGCTCCCGAGATGACGGTTCTCATTGGCGGCATTCGCGCACTCAATGCGAACTTCGGCCAATCAAAGCATGGAGTCTTCACCAGCCGCCCCGAGACGTTGACAAACGATTTCTTCGTCAACCTCCTCGACATGTCGACGGAGTGGAAGCCCTCTACAACACAGGAAGGCGTCTATGAAGGGCACGATCGCGCGACGGGCAAAACCAAAGGCACCGGTACGCGCGTAGACCTTGTCTTCGGTTCAAACTCGCAACTCCGCGCTATTTCTGAGGTCTATGCATGTTCCGATTCGGAAGAGGCGTTTGTGAACGACTTTGTGGCTGCCTGGGGCAAGGTGATGAATCTTGATCGCTACGACCTTGCCTGAGCTTTCGGTTTGCTGGTCCCTTTCTCGGGACCTTCAAAGCTGAGATGGGTCGATTGATTGCATCGCGCGAGCTGAATTCTGGCTCGCGCGATCTTGTTTTTCTGGTCTTAGCTAAGGTTCGCGTGTCGAGTCAGGGCGGCTCGTTGATGCGTTGAAGGCCTCGAACGCATTGAGTGAATCGTGCAGCCGATCAAAGACCATCGACTCGGGGATGATCTCCGAAAGATGATGCCGCTCAAAGTCATGCCGCATGCCATCCGGCAGTCTGGCAAATCCCAAAGCGACCTTGGATTCAACCAGCCGTTTGGCGAGATCCGCCACTACGCGTGATGCAGAGAAGTCGATGTTGGTGATCGCCTCGGCATCCACCACCACCCAGCGCACGGCGGACGGCGTTGGTCCGACTACTTTGAGAATCTCCTCGGCAAAGCGCGCAGCGTTTGCATAAAACAGCGACGCTCCAAAGCGATACAGGACGAACCCCGGCTCGGTGACTACGCCGAAGGTGGGCGGTACCACCTTCCAGGTCTTGTTGGAATCGATCCGCAACACTCCAGTGTGCGGATGATAGCTGTGGCGCACAATGCGAAGCAAAGAGAGAACCATCGCCAGCAGAATGCCTTGTTCTACTCCCGCGGCAATCACGACTACGGCGGTTGTGAGAGCAACCGCATACTCCCCCGGGCTCTCGCGGCGCATGCCGATCAGGCCACGAATGTCAATGAGATGAAATGCGACCAGAAGGACCAGCGCGCCCAGCACGCATTGCGGAAGATAAGCGAGGAAACTGGTGAAGAACAGCAGGACTCCCGCGACGACGACTGCGGTGCTGATCTGCGCAATCTGACTGTTTCCACCCGCGCTCTCAACCAGGGCCGTCTGCGTAGGGCTGCCATTCACCACAAAAGTCCCGGTTAACGCCGCCGCGGCATTCGCCGCAGACAATCCAAGCAAATCCTGGTTCTCATCGAGTCTCTGCTGGTGACGCAGCGCATAAACCCGAGATGTAGCAGCACTTTGAGTCACGATCATGATGGCGCACGATCCTGCCACAGGAAGCAGAGGCAACACCGTTGACCAGGGAAGCAGGTGCATTCCGAATTGGGGCAGACCACCCATCACCGGACCGACCACGTCGATACCGTGGCCGGAGAAATTCCAGATCTTGCTTGCTGCGATAGCCCCAACCACCGCGACCAGCGCGCCGGGAATCTTTGGCGCCCATCGTTTCAGCGCAGGAACCGTCACCAGCACCGCCGCCGAAACGATAAGCGCAGGCAGATGGATTGCTGTCAGACTTCGAAAGATTTCGATCAACTGGGGAATCGTCTTGCGCGAGTGAATGGAGAGACCGAGCGTCTCGCCCAGGACGGCGATGCCAACCTGGAACCCCACTCCCGTGAGGAAGCCGACCAGCACTGTTTGCGAGAGAAAGTCGGCAATGAACCCTAGTTTGAAGATTCTGCCCAGTAGGAGAAAAATCGCCGTCAGCAAGGCAACGTATCCGGCTAGTTCGACATACTGAGGGCTGGCAACTTGGGCCAATCCGGCCAGCCCGCCGGCCAGGATTGCAGCGGTTGCAGAATCCGCTGCAACCACGAGATAGCGGGACGAACCAAAAGCCGCGAATCCCAAAAGGGGCAACAGCAGCGTATAGAGACCGGTGACGACCGGCATCCCCGCGATGCGCGTGTAGCCCAGTACCTGCGGAATGTTCATCGCCGCGAGCGTGACGCCTGCGCCAGCATTGCGCAGGACTTGAGATCGCGTGAATGGTCGAGAGCTTTCGAAAAAAATCACGGGTTGGAGACTCCCATGCCGGCGTCGTCTGGCACTTGGGACAAAGTGTGGAACAACCTGAATTTAGAAATGCTACATCACGGCGGCAATCTGCCTTCGCCTTCGAATCTGAGTCTCCCCGGTCGATTCCCGCAGCCTTCATCTTTTCGCCTTTTCTTCTCGCGGGTAGCGAGCTATGCTCTAAGAGCGTCCAACGTGAGATGCCCCCTCGCCTACCCCATTCCGATCGCAACGCCAAGGTCGCTCCTGCCAACGGCGCGGAGACGGAGAAGGCCGCCGAGCCTGAAGAGATGGTGTTGCCTCTCCCGCCGGAAGCGCCTGCAGCGGAAACGGAAGCAGACCCGTTCGCCTGTTTTCACCCCGTAACGGCAGAGTGGTTCAAAGCTGTCTTTGACGCGCCCACAGCTCCGCAGCGGCTGGGCTGGCCTGTAATCGCGCGAGGCGAAAGCGCCCTGATTCTCGCCCCGACCGGAACAGGCAAGACCTTGACTGCTTTTCTCTGGTGTCTCGACCGGCTTATGCTGCATTCGCCCGCCGACGCGAATAAAAAGGGCTGCCGCATTGTGTATGTCTCGCCGCTCAAGGCCCTTGCGGTCGACGTGGAACGCAACCTTCGCTCTCCGCTGGCCGGTATTGCCCAGGTAGCTCGCCGCCGCAGCGTGGCCTTCCACGAACCGCAGATCAGCGTCCGAACCGGCGACACCCCGCAGCGCGAACGTGCCCGCTTTGCGCGCCAGCCGGCCGACATCCTCATCACCACGCCGGAGTCACTCTACCTGCTGCTGACTTCACAGGCCGCGGAATCGCTGCGCACGGTCGAGACAGTTATCATCGACGAAATCCACGCCCTCGTTCCCACCAAGCGCGGAGCACACCTGGCTCTCTCGCTGGAGCGTCTCGAAGCCTTGGTGAAGAAGCCGCTACAGCGCATCGGTCTCTCCGCGACGCAGCGTCCTTTGGAAGAAGTGGCACGCTTTCTGGGCGGTATGGATATCTCTGTGGAAAACTCCTCTGATGCGAAATTGGCATCAGTGCTTGCTCTATGCAAATCAACAACTTCAGAAGCAATTCCTCAACTTGAGGATGAACTCCTCACGGTACTGGATCGCACGGCAAGTGAGAGTGATCTGCCGACTCGAACAATACCCGATCCAGTCGACCTGATTTCCCAGACAACCGCACTTCGCTATCGTCCGATAACCATTGTCAATGCCAGTTATCCCAAGAAGTTAAAGCTGCGAATTGAAGTTCCAGTTGAAGATATGGCGAATCTGAACGCCATGGAGGAACTGCCCAGCGGGCCAGCGTCGCAAATGCCGCGCCGGGTTTCAATCTGGAATGCCATTCATCCCCGTTTGCTGGAGCTGATTCGCGAGCGCAATTCAACCATCCTGTTCGTCAACAGCCGTCAGGTTGCCGAGCGCCTTGCCGGAGCAATCAATGACTTGGCCGGGGAAGAAGTCGCCCGCGCCCACCACGGCTCCCTCGCCGCTTATCAGCGATCCGTAATCGAGGAGCAGTTGAAGGCTGGGAAGATCAAAGCGTTGTGTGCCACATCGACTCTTGAACTCGGCATCGACATGGGCGCCGTCGACCTCGTTATCCAGATTGAATCGCCACCCTCGGTCGCGAGCGGGATGCAGCGTATCGGGCGGGCCGGTCACACCGTAGATGCTGTGAGCGAGGGAGTGCTTTTTCCGAAATACCGGGCCGACCTGGTTGCCTGCGCCGCCGTCACCCAGGCCATGCACCAGGGGCACATCGAATCGACCAGGTTCCCGCGCAATCCGCTTGACGTGCTCTGTCAGCAACTGGTGGCCATCGTGGCTCATCCGCCGGCTGCTTCGAAAACTGCCCGGTCGAAGAAGCCGCGTCCCATCCTTCGCGGATCGGTTCTGCCGCTCGAGCCGAAGCCTGAGGTTTCGGTCGATCTCCTATATGACCTTGTCCGCCGCGCCGCGCCCTATGGCACCCTGAGTCGGTCCAGCTTTGAAGGCGTGCTCGACCTGCTCAGTGGACGCTATCCTTCGGATGAATTCGCGGAGCTTCGCCCAAGGCTGACCTGGGACCGCATCCGTAACGTGGTCACCGCGCGGGACGGTGCGGCCCGCCTTGCCATTCTGAACGCTGGCACCATCCCGGATCGCGGGCTCTATGGAGTGTTTCTCGCCCACACTGAAGGCAAGTCAGTCCGCGTCGGCGAGCTCGACGAGGAGATGGTCTTCGAGTCGCACCCCAATGAGACCTTTATCCTCGGCGCTTCCACCTGGCGCATTGAGGACATCACGCACGACCGCGTCCTTGTTGTGCCGGCTCCGGGCGAGCCCGGCAAAATGCCGTTCTGGAAAGGCGACGGCCCCGGCCGTCCGCTGGAGTTCGGTCGCCGTATTGGTGCTCTTGTCCGCGAACTCAGCGGCCTGCCCAAGCCCGCCGCGCTTGCGCGGCTTGTAAATGAGCACGACCTCGACCCCAATGCTGCCGAGAACCTGCTGCAATTCCTGGCCGACCAGCAGACCGCGACCGGGCAGGTCCCCGATGACCGGACGATTGTGATCGAAAGAGTCCGCGATGAACTGGGGGACTGGCGCGTCTGCGTCCTGACACCGTTCGGCAGCCGGATTCATATCCCCTGGGCCATGGCGGTGAGCGCCCGCATTCGGGCTGCGGGAGGTCCCGAAGTGGAAACACTGTGGAGCGACGACGGATTTGTGCTGCGTTTCCCCGATACCGACGAGCCGCCTGATCCGGATTGGTTCATGGTGGAATCGGCCGAAGCGATGCGGCTGGTGCTGCGGCAGCTTGGGACGACCGCCCTGTTTGCCGGCCGCTTTCGCGAAGCTGCAGGCCGGGCCCTGCTGCTGCCCCGCCGCCGTGCTGATCAGCGATCGCCCTTGTGGCAGCTTCGCAAGCGATCCTACGACTTGCTGAGCGTTGCCTCCAGGTACCCCTCGTTCCCGCTTCTGCTTGAATCCTATAGGGAGTGCCTGCGCGACTACTTTGACATGCCGGCGCTCATTGAGACGTTGCGGGCCATCGAGCAGCGCCAGCTTCGGGTGCACGTCGTCGAGACGCGCAAGCCGTCACCGTTTGCCTCATCGCTGTTGTTCAGCTACGTTGCCAACTTCCTTTACGACGGAGACGCACCGCTTGCCGAGCGCCGTGCCCAGGCGCTCACGATCGACCAGGACCAGCTTCGCGAATTGCTTGGCGAAGCCGATCTGCGCGAACTGCTCGATCCCGATGCAATTGCAGAGGTGGAGGAAACAGCGCAATGCCTGGTGGAGAACCACCGTGCGCGCACTGCGGATGGTATCCACGACCTCTGCCTCCGCTTGGGCGATCTCACTCGGGAAGAGCTTGCCCGCCGAGTGGACTCGCCTGAGCTGCTGCCGCATGTGGATCGGCTGATTCGGGCACGAAGACTGCTTGAATTGCGCATTGCCGGCGAACGGCGCTTGATCGCCGCCGAAGATGCTGCGCGCTATCGCGATGCACTGGGAATTCCATTGCCGCCTGGCCTGCCGGTCGCGCTGCTTGAACCCGTTGCCAAACCGGTTCTTGAATTGGTTCGCCGCTTTGCGCGCACCCACGGCCCGTTTACTCTGCGCGAACCGGCCGATCGATTCGGGCTCGATCTGGCGATTGTCGAGAGGGAATTGCACCTGCTCGCACAGGAAGGCCGCGTCCTCGAAGGTGGGTTTCGGCCTGGAGGTCTCCACCGCGAGTGGTGCGACGCAGAAATTCTGCGGCAGATTCGGCGCAAGTCCCTCGCCAAGCTGCGCCGCGAGGTTGAGCCTGTCGAGCAACACACGCTAGCCCGCTTCCTGACGCATTGGCAGGGACTCCTTGCCCCGCGACGTAGCGGCACCATGCATCTCGACGCGCTGCTCGACGCGATTGAAAGCCTGCAGGGTACCCCGGTCCCGGCGTCTTTGCTTGAATCGTCTATCCTGCCTTCGCGCGTGTCGGGTTACGATCCGGCCGGTCTCGACACGCTGATTGCCGCGGGTGAAGTGACCTGGGCGGGCGTCGAGCCGATCGGGGAGCGCGATGGCCGCATCGCTCTTTTCCTGGCCGAGAAACTGCCCTTGCTCGCCCAGTATCGGCCGCAAGCCGAGCCGCTCACGGAGCGCGAAGAAAAGATTCTCGCTGTCCTCGAATCTGTCGGCGCAAGCTTCTTTGATCCGCTGCATCAGGCAATCGGAGGCGGTTATCCCGGCGAATCCATCGACGCGCTCTGGAGTCTGGTATGGCGCGGCATCGTGACCAATGACTCTCTGCACGCCTTGCGCGCTTACATCGCTCGACCTGACGGCACCCGCACCCCGCGGCGATTGCAAACGGGGGGCGTGTTTCGTTCGCGTCGCACCACACCACCAAACGCGCAGGGCCGCTGGTCGGCACTGCACACGGCACAGAAACCCACTACAACCGAATCGTCGCACGCGCTCGCTCTGCAACTCCTCAGCCGCTACGGCATTCTCACACGCGAGTCCGTGGTCGCGGAAAACATTCACGGCGGCTTCAGCGCTGTTTACGATGTCCTGAAGGCCCTCGAAGAATCAGGCCGTATTCGCCGCGGTTATTTCGTGGCGGGTCTGGGGGCAACGCAGTTCGCGCTGCCTGCGGCGGTAGATCTGCTGCGCCAGTTGCGCAGCGAGCCCCCTGCTGAGAAGCCGGAAATCCTGCAGTTAGCCGCGGCCGATCCCGCCAATCCGTATGGCTCCGTTCTCCGCTGGCCCGATCTGCCCGCGATGGACGATGACTCGATCGGGGCCCCCGCAGACAGGTCCTCGTCTGTGGGGCGCGAAGCAGCACCCAGGGTTCTCACCCGCGCCGCCTATGCTGAAGTGATCTTGCGCAACGGGCAGCTTGTCGCGTGGCTGCGGCGCAACAATCCCAACATTCTCGTTTTTCTTCCCGCCGACGAGCCGGAGCGTTCGCAGGTGGCGGCGAGCTTTGCCCACTTCCTCTGCGAACGCGGACAGGAGCGCATGCTGGGCGCGCGACACCTGGGCGTGCTGATTACCACCATTAACGGCCAACCGGTGACTGCGCATTTCATGGCGCGATTCCTCATGGACGCGGGGTTCTATTCTGGACCTCTCGGCATGCACCTGCGGCGGCTTCCGCTGCCTGTGCCGCGTCACGATGCCTTTACCGGCGAGGTCCAGTAAACATGCCTGAGGGCGACACCATCTTTCGCACGGCTCGAGCTCTTACTCGCGCGCTGGTTGGACGGCCCATTACCCGATTCAGGTCCAACTATCCTCTGCTCACGCGCTTTGACGACGACACGCCCCTCGCCGGCCAGCTTGTCGATCGGGTCGAATCGCGTGGCAAGTGGTTGCTGATGCATTTTTCCGGCGGCGGAATCCTGGTTACTCATATGCTGATGAGTGGCAGCTGGCACATCTACCGCCCCGGCGAGCCATGGCAGAAGCCGGCCAGCCACATGCGCATCTTGATGGAGAACAGCGCCTGCCAGGCCGTCGGTTTTCGTGTCCCGGTCGCGCAGATGCATACTGCGCAATCGCTGGCCCGCGACCGCCGTATTCCACATCCTGCGGGAGACGTGCTCCGGCCCGAATTTGATGCGGAAGCTGTAATGCAGCGTCTGCTCGCGTGCGGCAATGAAGAGATCGGCGACGTTCTTCTGCACCAGGAAGTGCTCGCCGGCGTGGGCAACGTCTTCAAGTCGGAAGTGTGTTTTGTCTGTGGCGTCAATCCCTTCAGCGCGGTTGCCGCGCTGAGCCAGGAGCAAGTCTCTTTGCTGATTGCCACGTCGCGCCAATTGATCGCGGCCAATGTGCTTGAAGACTCCGGTGACGCGATTGTTACCTATCGCGGAAAGCATCGCCGCACCACGCATGCGTCTGACCCAACCGCCAGTCTGTGGGTATACGGACGCAACGACGAGCCCTGTCGGCGCTGCGGGGAGCGCATCCGCCGCCGCGTCCAGGGTCCGGATGCCCGCGTGACCTTCTGGTGCCAGCAGTGCCAGCCCATGCCGGACGGTTCTTACGTGGACGGGTGAAGATTACTCGCCGCTTTTGCCCAAGCCGAAAATCTTTTGCAGGATGTTCCGGTGATCCGGTGGGTGGTCGCAGGTATTGGTTGGTGCGGTGCCCGTCAGGAACGCAGCGCTGTAGTCATCAGGACAGGACGCGTCGGCCAGCAGGTTGGTCGCTTTATCGATGCTCACGATGTCCACGCCATCCGGCGGGGTGAAGTCGTGCGTGTCGGAGTACTGCGGCAACTGGACCGCCTTTTTCATGAAATCTGCCCAGATGGGTGCGGCCGCATCGGCGCCCTCGATCTTGAGATCGCTATAGTCATCATTACCCACCCACACAATGCAGAGCAGGTTGGTGGTGAAGCCAGCAAACCAGGCATCGTGCTCCGTACCCGTCTTGCCCGCCGCCGGAGCCAGGAATCCCATGTTGCGCACACCCGCGCCGGTTCCGCAAAAATCTCGCCCGCCAATCTTGCAGCCATCGCTCCCGTTCCCTTGCAGAACAGCTTCCATCAGATACGTAGTGAGGAATGCCACGCGCGGGTCAAGCACCTGCTTCGACGTCGGAGTGTAGTCCTCGATGATGTCGCCGTTGGGCGATCGGACGCTGGCCAGCATCCACGGATCGATGTGAAGGCCGTTATTGCCGAACACAGTATAAGAGCCTGCCAGTTCCAGCGGAGTCGCATCATAGGACCCGATCGCGACGGAGGGAGTCCCGCGGGCGCTTTTGATTCCGGCATCCCGCGCCAACTCCGCCACGCGATCAAATCCGACCATCGCAGCCAGACTGATGGTTGCATTATTGTCCGATCGCATGAGCGCGAGTCGCGCCGTCATCTCGCCGTAGTACTCTCCCTGATAATTGCGGGGCGTGTACTCTTGCTGATTGGGTCCAAGATCGTATGTCGTTTGCTCATCGTTCAGCATGGTGACCGGCGTGAAAAGCGCAGTTTGGCCCGGCAGCATGGTGCCTTCGGCCGCTGTTTGGAAGGCCGCTGCATACACAAAAGGCTTGAAGGTCGAGCCTGTCGGTCGTTTCGCTACGGCATGGTTCAATTGCGAACCGCCATAGTTGCGTCCGCCAACCATAGCCAGCACCTGGCCAGTGTGAGGATTCAGTGCTACAAGCGCCACCTGCGGATAGATCTCCGGTCCTGTATCCCCGTGCTTTTTGAGGCGCGCGTAGCGGCGATCCACCTGCTCATCAACAACGTGAATGGTGGAATTGACGGCGTCCGCCGCCACTCTTTGTAAATCCGGATCGAGCGATGTGTAAATGCGCAGGCCCTCGCGATTGAAGTCGCGATCGCCAAGCTTCTGCACGAGTTCGTCGCGTACCAGGTCGACAAAATACGGAGCCTCGCTTGCATCAACGCTGCCCGGCGCCAACTGCAAGGGTTCCTGCTTGGCAGTCTCGGCTTGTTCCTTGGTGATCGAGCCTGTCTCCACCATGGTGTCGAGCACAAGGTTTCGGCGATCGATGGCGCGGTCGGGATGCCGGAATGGGCTCAGCCGGTTTGGGCTTTGGATGAGGCCAGCCAGCAGAGCGCATTGCGCCAGATCAAGGTTGCGCACATCCTTGCCGAAAAACGACTCCGCCGCCTCGCCAAATCCGTCAATCGAGAAACTGCCGCGTTGCCCAAGGTTGATCTCGTTGGCATACATCTGAAAGATCTGCTTCTTGGTGAAGCGATGCTCAAGCTGAAAGGTGATGACGATTTCAATCATCTTGCGCTTGATGCTTCGCTCCGGCGTGAGGAAGAATCCACGCGCCAGCTGCATCGTCAGCGTCGAGCCGCCTTCGGTCCAGCGATGGCCCGGCGTCAGATCGTTGCGCAGGGCGCCGAGGATCCGGTAGTAGTCCACTCCTCCGTGATCGAAGAACCGTCGATCCTCAATGGAGACCACGGCATGCACCAGGTTCTGAGGCAGTTCATCGTATGTCACCAGCCGGCGCTTGGCGCGGTTTGCATCGCTGAGGCCGGTGATGAGCACCGGCTCAAGTTCATAACTCGCCAACGGGCCGCCATGGGCGTCGGAGATGGAGTCCACTACGCCGCCGTTCACGTGAATTGTCGCCGGATCCTCGGCGTGATACGACTCGGGCCCGGGCTGGACCGTGATGCTCTGCGCGGTTTCAGTGTAGGTGCCCAGCGGCGAGGCCTTACCCTCTCCTTGCACGCTGTATCCGGCTTCGCGCAGTTCGTTGGCGATGAGCTGAATACCGAGCTTTTGTCCTGGCCTGACCTCGCGCGGCGCCGCATAGATCTTCGCCGTATCGGCGAACAGCGGTTTCTTGAGCCGCGCATCCACGATGCCCTGGTACTTGATGTAAAGGAAGCCGAAGACCGCGAATCCAGCCAGCGCGAGCGCAGCCACACTGACCAGACCAACGCGCAACAGCATCATGGACCACGGATGCCTTCCCGTGGGCCGCGCGAGCCGGATTTTTACTGCCATGGTCACTTAATACACCTGGGAATCCGCGAATTGCGGTCCACCCCTATTCATCCACGCCGCTCAACAGATCATCTTCTTCGATGCGCCTCTTCACATGTTCCAGCACGTCGCTCAATGCTACGTCGACGCTGGCGGGCGCGCCCGAACCTGCTCCGGGCCCCGACTTTGAGGCCGGAGAAAGACCACGCGTCACCACCTCCACCTGTCCGCTTGCTGCTTTCTTGCCCACATTTATACGGTAGGGGATACCGACCAGATCCGCATCTTTGAATTTGACTCCAGCACGCTCGTCTCTGTCATCCAGCAGCACATCAAGTCCCGCAGAATCAAGCTCCGCTGCGAGCCGTTCCGCTGTTTCAAGCAGTGACTTGTCCGCGACGTTGGTCACCGTGATTACCACCGTGAAGGGCGCAATCGACGCCTGCAGCCAGAAACCGTTGGCATCGTTTGACTGCTCAACCGCTGCCGTGAGAATGCGCTCGATGCCTATTCCATAGCAGCCCATGATCGGCATTACTTCCTTGCCATTCTCGTCGAGCACGCGCGCGCCCATCGATTCCGTGTACTTGTATCCCAGCTTGAAGATGTGCCCAACCTCGACAGCTCTGCCGACAACGAGTTTGCCGCCGCAGCCATCTTTCGGGCAGGCCTCGCCCTCGTTCACGCTGCGGATATCGGCACTCAACGTCCAGCCGAAATCCCGGCCCGGGACCACATTCCGCAAGTGATAGTCCATCTTGTTCGCGCCAGCAACGAGGTTCTTGCGGCCTTCAAGCGACTTGTCGATGATGACCGTGAGTTCCTGACCGAGCGGCTTGTCGTCATGCTTCAAACCTACCGGGCCCAGGAAGCCCCCCGGCCCGTTGAAGTACTTGGCCAGTTCGTCGGCCTGCATCGTGCGCAACTCGTCCGCGCCAAGTGCGGCCAGCAACTTGGTCTCGTTCACCTGGTGGTCGCCGCGCAGGAACGCTGCCACCCCGTGCCATGTGTCTTTGCCGCCCGCCGTGCCGCGCTTGAGCGCCATATATGCCACGCACTTGATGTCGGAGGCCGGCGAAATCTTGAAAAACTCGGCCACATCGGCAATCGCCGCGCAGCCGGGAGTTTGAACCAGTTCAGGCTTGCCGTCACCTGTCGGTTCCATCTCGGTGACCGGCTCCAGCCTTGAGATCGCCTTCTCGAGATTTGCTGCATAGCCGCACACCGGGCAGCTGGCAATCAGGTCTTCGCCCGCGTCGGTGTAGACCATAAATTCCTGCGACTGCGAACCGCCCATGGCCCCGGAGTCGGCTTCGACGGCGACGAATTTCAGCCCGCATCGCGTAAAGATCCGGCGATAGACCGCGTCGTGCAGATCGAAGCTCTTGTCGAGCCCGGCAACATTCAGATCGAAGGAGTAGCTGTCTTTCATGATGAATTGCCGCACGCGAAGCAGGCCCGCCTTCGGTCGTGGCTCGTCGCGAAACTTGGTCTGGATCTGGTACCAGATCTGAGGCAGCTGCTTGTAACTGCGCAGCTCGCTGCGCGCGATGGATGTCACGATCTCTTCGTGGGTCATGCCCAGGCACAGGTCGGCGCCCTTGCGGTCTTTGAGGCGGAACATGTTGTCGCCCATCGTGGACCAGCGCCCGCTCTGCTCCCACAGTTCGCGCGGCAAAATCCCCGGCAGGTAAAACTCCTGGCCGATCTTGTCCATCTCTTCGCGCACGATGGCAATGATCTTGTTGAGCGACCGCTGTCCGAGGAACAGGTAATTGTAAAGACCCGCTCCAAGCTGGCGAATGTAGCCGGAGCGGAGCAAGAGCTTGTGGCTGGCCACTTCGGCATCCGCCGGGGCCTCGCGGAGGGTAGGGATGAAGAGCTTGGACCAACGATGCATAGAAGAGGGCTTACTTGCTTTCCCGTCCGTTTGAAGATGCCACGTCACAACTGCGGGCCACCGGTTGCAACACGGACGCAAGGCGATTAAATGAACCAGATCACATTCTAAATGCTCACCGTGTTGCGGGCGCTGGGCCGGCTCGGCTGCCGTGCCTCCCAATGCAAGCCACGTTGCTACTGAAGATGGCATCACCTCAGCGGCCTCCTCGCCTGCACGCTCCATAGCAATGCAGATGGAAGACCAAATGCGTGCGCGCTGAAAACAAACGGGCTGGGTGGGCCATCCGCGTTCCAGACCCGTGTCAGCAGGCGCACACTGGGTCAGCGCGGACACGCGCAATCAACACAAAACCGCTCGCCTTTCACCAGCTTTTCAAGGCCGGCGGTTTCGAAAATCCTTGTAACTCTGCGGAATATTGAATTGAATCGGATGCATGGGCGTTTGGGGCACTGCCATCTTCTCTGACGATACCTCCAGCGATCTTCGCGAGGAATACCGCAGTCTGATCGGCGATGGCCTCGACCCGGCCGCGGCGAAGGCTCGCATTCTCGAGTCCTACAAAAGCTCTTGCGCCGATCCATCCGAGTCCTGCGTGGTCTGGCTCGCCCTCGCCGCCGTCCAATGGAAGCTGGGACGTCTCGACCCTCACACCCTCGAACACGCCTTGCATGTCATCGACTCCGGCGCCGATCTGGCGCGATGGACCGTGAATCCCAAAGACCGCGCCAGGCGCCAGGTTGTCCTTGAAAAACTCCGCGCCGAGATCACTTCTCCGCAGCCCCCCGCAAAGAAAGTCGCTCGGCAGGTGCTCAGCGAGTGCCGCTGGCAGATTGGCGAGCTTTTTTCCTACAGCCTGCTCTCGGGAAAACTCATCCTCTTCCGCGTCATCGGCCACCGGACAGATAAAGGTGGCACCTACCCGGTTTGCGAACTCCTCGACTGGACCGGCGATGCGATTCCCGCCGAAGAGGTTCTTCGATCTCTCGCCATCAAATCGAGCCGCTCACCGCACAATCACGCCATCACGAAAATCATGCTCGTGGGGTTCAGTAAAAAATGGGGCAAACGAATTCAGGATCTTGATGTGACCCTCCCGCCTGTTCAAACACCCGAACGCTCCAGCGTCGAGCACTTCAAATATCTCGACAGGTTCCTGAAATACTGGTTCGACCTCGAGTGAAGTCAGCCTTCAATCCCGCTCGCCGGGCGCATCTACTCCGCGCGCAGGGCGTGGACGGGATCAACCGCGGCTGCCTTGCGCGAAGGCAGGTAACAGGCAATCCACGCGATCAGCAGAATGGTCCCCGTAGCCAGGCCATAGGTCCACGGGTCCATGGGACTCACGTGGAAAAGGATCGACGCCATCAGGCGCATGGTGGCGAATGCCACTGCAATCCCCGCGACCACACCGATGGCGGTGAGCGCGAGTCCCTGCCGGACAAACATGCCGGTGAGCGTCTCGCGCCGCGCGCCCAACGCCATCCGTATGCCGATCTCCCTCGTGCGCTGCGAAACCGCATAAGCGATCACGCCGTAGATGCCCACGATGCCGAGCAAGAGCGCCATGCTGCCGGCAATGCACAGCATCACCAGCATGAACGAGGTCCGGGCCATCGACTTGGTGTAGAGAACGCCCAGCGTCGTCTGGTCGGCCAGCGGCAGATCAGGATCGACTGACCAGACGGCCTGCTGAATCTCTTTGCGGAATGCAGCCTGGCCGGCACGCGGCGAGCGAATAACAAAACTCAAGTAGCGCTGCACCATTTCCTTCTGGGTCTCAAAGTTGTCCTGGTAGAGCGGCCAGTAGACGGTGGTTGAAGCAGGCTGGCTCACTCCGTCGTCGTACACGTTGCCGGCCACGCCGATGATCTCGTGCCACGGGTCGCTTGACCCCACGTGGATGAACTTTCCAATGGCATTTGCCGCCGATCCCCAGTACTCGCGCGCAAAGTTCTCTGAGATGATCGCAACCGGGCGCTTCTGGAACTCCTCGTCCCAGGTGAGGTCCCGGCCCGCAACCAGCGGCGTGCCCATGGTCGAGAAGTAGCCCGGCGAAACGAAGTCGAAGCGGCGGATCGGCGCAAGTTCGCCTTCCTTATAAACGCGGTCTTGAGCATAGACCGGATCGAACCGCTGGCTGCCCGACATCGGCACGCCCGTCGTCATGCCCACCGAAGAAACGCCCGCCAGCGATGCCAGCTTGCTGTCGATGGCCTGCTCGGTGCGCACGACGCGCTCGTTCTGCGTGGCCGGAATCTGCGTTTCGGGGATAAAGATGCTGAAAGACTCGATGGATGCCGGATCGGAAAATCCCGGAGACACATGGGCCAGCGCGCGGAAGGTGCGGATCATGAGCCCTGAGCAGATCAGCAACACCAGGGCCAGGGCCACCTGCACTACAACCAGGACCTTGCGGGCGCGGTGGCGTTCGCGGCTCTGGCTCAGCGCCCTGCCTCCCTCCCGCAAGCCGGTGCTGGCCGTTACGCTGGAGTACTTGATCACCGGAATCATGCCGATCACCAGGCTGACGAACACTGCCAGACCAAGCGTGAACAGCAGCACCGGAATGTCGATGCCGATCTCGTGCAGGCGTGGCAAGCCGGTGGGCGCAGCCGCAATCAGAATGCGCAGCGCTCCGTAGGCCAGCGCCAGTCCGATGAGGCTCCCCGCAAAACCAAGAGTGAGGCTTTCCACAAACAGTCCCAGCGTGATGTTCCTCCGGCCCGCGCCGAGCGCTGACCGGATGGCAAGCTCCTGCCGGCGGGCTTCCACGCGCACCAGCAGAAGATTGGCCACATTGGCGCAAGCCACCAGCAGGACGATGGCGATCGAGCCCATGATGATCCACAGCAGGTTGCCGATATCTCCCACCACGTCATTCTTCAGCGAGTGGAGATCGGGCGTAAAATGCGCTTGCTCAAAGAGTGCCGCGCTGAAGCCTTCCGGGGGAGGGAAGCTGCGGATGGCGATCGGAATCAGGCGGCCTTGGTCCGCATTGGCCTGCTGCAGCGTGACCCCGGGTTTAAGCCGCGCCACCCCTTGATAGCTGAAGTTGCCCAGCTTCGTCTTGCTGCGGTCGAGCTGCATCGGGACGATCAGGTCCGCATCGTCGTAATCGAGGAACCGGAAACTCTGGGGAAGGACTCCGATAATCTGCCGCGAGCTGCCGTCGAGCATGATACTGCGGCCGACGACGTTCTTCTCTCCACCGAAATGGCGCTGCCAGTAGCCGTACATCAGGATGACCGTCTTGGCGGCGTTCGGCTGGTCGTCCTGGCGTGTAAACAGACGGCCGAGCTGGGGCTTCACCCCGAGTATGGGCAAAACACCGTCCGTCACATCCACTCCCGGCACATGTTCGGGCTGCGCAGTACCGGTCAGGCTGTAAGCGTCGCCCTGGAAGACGCCGATATCCTCGAGAGTCTTGTTCTGCTCGCGATCGATGAAGTAGAGAAACGGCGCCATGTTGAGCCTGGGAATGTTGATTCCCGCAGCTCTGTTCCACACGCCGATGAGCTGCTCGGGATGCGGGTAGGCGAGAGGCTTCAGCAGGACGCCTTCGACCACGCTGAAGATGACCGTGTTGGCTCCGATGCCGATCGCGAGGGTGAGCAAGGTCACAC
>DATKPJ010000029.1:0-4766 GCA_035524195.1 Occallatibacter sp. | reverse complement strand
GAACCGGGCCTGTTCGTTGCTGAAATCCCTTACACGGCACCGCGCCTCTATCTCGCCGCCGGGGTCACCACCATGCGCACCACCGGCAGCCTCGAGCCCTATATGGACCTGAAAGTGAAGAAACGTGTTGACGCCGGTCTCATGCCCGGTCCCGCCGTCGACGCCACCGCGCCCTATCTCGAAGGCGCGCCCACGCTCTTCGCGCAGATGCACGAGCTTACCGGAACCGACGACGCGCAGCGCATGGTCGACTACTGGGCCGCCGAAGGAATGACCTCCTACAAGGCCTACATGAATATCACGCGCGACGAACTCGACACCGCGATTCGCGCGGCGCACGCGCACCACCTCAAGCTCACCGGCCATCTCTGTTCCGTCACCTGGCCCGAGGCCATCGCGCTCGGCATCGATGATTTCGAACATGGGCCGGTCTTCACTGACACTGAATTTGTCGCCGACAAGAAGCCGGACGTCTGTCCTAAAGGCGGCGCCGCAAGCTGGGCCAAACAGGACATCAACGGAACCCAGGTGCAGGCGCTCATCCACAACCTCGTTTCGCACCACGTGGCTGTTACCTCCACGCTTCCCGTCTTCGAGTCCAGCGTGCCCGGCCGACCCAAGTTGCAACAGCGCACGCTCGATGCCATGTCCGCCGAATCCGCGCAAAGCTACTTGACCATGCGTGCCCGCGTGCCGCTTGACTCGCCCAACACCGCACTGCTGCAAAAGGAAATGGAATTCGAGTTGGCGTTTTCAAAAGCGGGTGGACTGCTTCTTGCCGGCCCTGATCCCACCGGCAACGGCGGCGTGCTGCCAAGATTCGGCGATCAGCGCGAGATCGAACTGCTCGTCGAGGCAGGCTTCACGCCCGGGCAGGCGATCCAGATCGGCACTGAGAACGGCGCCATTTTCCTCGGGCGTCAGGATCGCATCGGCACCCTCATCGCAGGCAAACAGGCCGACATGGTGCTCATCAAGGGCGACCCCTCCAAAAACATCGACGATATCGAGAATGTTGAGACCGTCTTTAAGAATGGCATCGGTTACGATTCGAGAAAGCTGATCGAAAGCGTGCGCGGCCAGGTTGGTATCCGCTGATCGCGGAGAAAAGCAGCTCACCCCGCTTCATCCCGTATTTCTCAGCCCCGCCGAAATGCCGCTAATCGTCGCTGCAATCGCGCGATTCACCTCGGGCGTGTCCTCGCCTCCACGCTTGCGCCGCAGCATGTCCACTTGGATCAAATGCATCGGGTCCACGTACGGGTTACGCAGCTTGATCGATCGCGCCAGCACCTGGTTGCTCTCCAGCAGTTCCTTCTGCCGAGTCACCGCCAGAATCGCGCGCACCGTACGGTGAAACTCCTCCTCGATCATCGCCAACACACGCTCGCGCAAATCCGCGTTCGGTACGAGGGAAGAGTACATGCGCGCCGTGGCCAGGTCGGCCTTGCCCAGCGCCATCTCCACGTTGCGCACCAGGTCGATAAAGAGTGGAAACTCCCGTGCCATGGTGTGCAACAGATCGATTGCTCCGGGCTTCTTCATGAATTCATCGAGCGCGTGACCTACGGCAAACCACGCCGGAACCAGCAACCGCGATTGCGTCCATCCGAAGACCCATGGAATCGCCCGCAAATCCGCAATCTTCGGCGAGGAATTCCTTCGCGCGGGCCGCGAGCCGATCATCGCATATTCCAGTTCGCCCACCGGCGTCGACTGCTCAAAGTACGCAACCACTTCCGGATTGTCGAGAATGTTTTCGCGGTAAAACGCAAACGAAAGCGCCGACAACTCATCGAGTGCCGCTTCCCACTCCGGCTTCAACACGCCGGTAAAGTGTCCTTCGGGATCGCGCGCATTCGGACGCGCCAGTGCATCAAGTGAAGCCGCAATCATCAGCTCAAGATTGCGTTCCGCCAGTACTTCATCGGCGTATTTGAAGTTCAGAACTTCGCCCTGCTCCGTGATGCGCAACTGGCCCTCGAACGAGTTCATCGGCTGGGCAAAAATGGCGCGATGCGTCGGCCCTCCGCCGCGGCCCACCGTTCCTCCGCGCCCGTGAAAGAGCCGCAATTTCACGCCGCACTCGCGTGCCACCGTGTGCAGATCGCGATGCGCGCGGAAAATCTCCCATGTGCTGGTCAGCATGCCGCCGTCTTTATTCGAATCGGAATAGCCCAGCATCACTTCCTGCCAGTTGCCCCAGCTCTCCAGCAGCTTGCGATAGTCCTCGCGCCTCCACAGTTCGCGACAGATCGCCGGCGCATTCCGCAAATCTTCAATCGACTCAAACAGCGGCACAGGCATGAGCCCCGGGTCCCCGGCAACGGTTCTTGGTTGCTGGGGTGGTAGTCCGGGGTCGCGATCGGAGCCTTCCATCTTTACGCCGCCCAATCGCGCCAGCCGCACCACGGCGAGCACATCGTCTACGCCCGAGGCTCCGCTGATCACATAGTGCCGAATCGCTTCAGGCGAGCAGCCTGTCTTCACCTCCGCCACAACGCGAAAGGTCTCCAGCACGTTCGAGGTCTCATCCGTCAGGCCGCCCGGCAATGTAGGCGCAATCGAGTCTGTAATGGTCTCCTTGAGCGCAGCCGCAAGCACACGGGCATGCTGCCGGATATCGAGCGTATGCAAATGTAGCCCGAACGTGCGCGCCTGCAGAATCAGCGGATCGATCAGCGTACGTGCAATCCGCGCCCCGTCATGCTCGGCAAGCGACGCTCGCAGCGTCTCCAGATCGTCGAGGAACTCATCCACTGAGCAATACGCCGGCAAAACCTGCGCCAGCTTGTCCTGCCCCTGTGTCATCGTCGCAAGCGTATAAGGCGTTACCGGCAGCGGTACTCCACCGGCATGCGTTGGCTGTTCCATGGTTTGCAGGGTCCGCTGAAGCCGAGCTTTCAGGCAGATAACGAATCGTCGGTAATACTCAAACTCATATTGCGCGCCGAACACCTGCGCCTCAGGCGTGTGCACCTGGGTCACATAGGCTTTGAGCCTTGTTTGCAGCGCCTCGCTCACCGGCCGCTGTTGTGCACTCGTCGTCAGCAGGTCCATGATCGCGTTCAGTTGCCGCTGATAGTAGAGAAGAAGATGTCCGCGCGCCAGCCTTATCGCATCCCGCGTTACCTCAGGGGTGACGTATGGATTGCCGTCGCGATCTCCGCCAATCCAGGAGCCGAACCGCAGCACCTGCGGCAGCTCATGCGGCTCGATTTCGATGCCGTAGGCGGCGCGCAGCGCTTCGGCAATCTCGCGGTACAGCGTAGGCAGCGTGGCCAGGATCGACACGTCGTAGTAGTCCAGGCCCATCTTGATCTCGTCGTACACCGTGGGCCGTCGCGAGCGGACTTCATCGGTTTGCCATAGGCTCGTAATCTCCGCGCGAATCGATTCCTCAAGCCGCGCCAGCTCCTGCTCGGGGATGGGAATGCGATCAAGTGTCGCGAGGAACTCGCCGATGCGCCGGCGCTTGGTCATCACCGTGCGTCGCGCCGCTTCTGTCGGATGCGCGGTAAACACCGGCACGATCAGTACCCGGCGCAGCCAGTCCATGGCTTCCTCTGCCGTGATGCCCACGCGACGCATCTCGCCCAGCGTTCCGGCCAGCGATCCGCGCTGCCGCCCGGCCTCGCCGCTCAGTTGCAACGCAATGCGGCGGCGTTTGCGGTGGTTCGTTTCCGCCAGGTTGATGAGCTCGAAGTAAAACGCGAAGGCCCTGGTCAGCAGGATGGCGCGCTCCACAGATAACGAATGCACCAGTTCGAGCGCCTTGAGCCCGTGCCGTGCAGCTTCCTTCTCATGACCCTTGGCCTCGGCATCGCGCCGCCTGATCGTGCCCTGGCGCAGTGCCTCAACATGCGCAAACAGGTCCTCGCCAGCCTGCTCCCGCAGCACCTCGCCCAGCAGAATGCCCAGCGACCGCACATCGCGGCGCAGCGGCGCTTCTTTCAGGTCGCCCGAGCGGGCTTCAAGCTCCGCCAACCGTTGCGACCAGCTTTCAGGATTCCACAAGAGGGCCATCGTGCTTTGATTATGCACGATGAAATTCAGCGGATGTGGCGGCGAAGTATCTTTCGCTCATGCAACGCCGGGAGCCCCATCCATGACGCGCTTTTGTTTGCGCGTCACAGGCGGGAAACCACTTGGGTCACACAACAAACCGCTACCTGGCATGCTGTCCTGTTGATTAGCGGGTTGGCGGAGGTGTCTCGCGCATCGCACGGTTGTATCCCTCGCGGAAACCGTGCCGGTAATCCCGAAATGCCGGGGGCGGCACAGGAGGGTTGCGGAATCGCGGATGCTGTTCCAGGTTTGGCGGGCGCCCATCGGAAATATCACGGCGTGCAGCCTCAAATCCGTCGTGAAAGCCGCGCTGCGCAATCTCGTTGAACTCAGCGGGCGGCGGAGGAGCCTGGTACACCACCACTGTCTTATGCGCACAGCCTGCCAGCAGCACCGGCGCCGACAAAGCAAAAAGAAGAAGCATTCGTTTCATGTTCACACCTCTGGGATGTTTTTATGGCCCGCCAGTTTCGTGGGAGACCTTTCCTCACTGAACACACAATCGATGAAAGTGTTGCGGATGCCGCACAACACGAAAGAACCCCTTGTCATCCTGGGCGAGTGAGATTGATCTCATAGATCGCTGATTCTGTGTGGAATAATGCCGCACTTTTCCGCTGTGTAGGAACTGTGCAGGGGAATTGTGCATTTTCCAGCAAAATCTCTGCCTTATCCAATGCTCAGTCCCTGCGACTGCT
>DATKPJ010000028.1:0-39185 GCA_035524195.1 Occallatibacter sp. | reverse complement strand
GGCGTCTCGAAATCCTGGGTCAGAAGGAACTGGCGGGTCGAAGCTATTCAGCGACCGTGGTGAAGGCAGTTGCGGACTTGCTGGAGGGGGCGGGCGCAGGGCTACGGGAAGTGAGCGCGATGGTCGCCGTAAGCGGTCCGGGCAGCTTCACCGGTGTCCGCGTGGGATTGAGCGCGGTGAAGGGGCTGGCAGAGCCGGCGCAAATCCCGGTGGCAACAGCGTCGCGGCTGGCCGTGCTGGCCGGCAAGGCTGGATGTACGTCGGCTGCGCTCGACGCGCATCGGCATGAGGTTTTCCTGAGACTGGGTGGGGAAGGCGCGGAGACACTGGAACTGCTGGCGGGACCGATGGAGCTTGAAGCAGTGAAACGCATACCTGACCGGATTGCCGTTTGCGATGAAGTAGCGGCGGCGTTGCTCGCAACGACTTGGCCGGAAGCGGAGTTGATTCGGGTTGGACCTCCCGCTGCCAGCGATGCAATAGGGTTCGCCGTCTCATTGATTCTGGCCGGCGAGTTTGTCGATCTTTCGCAACTGGACGGGCATTATCTGCGTCGGTCGGACGCCGAGATCTTCGGTACACCGGTTGCACAGGGGCGGAAATGAACGCCGATGCACAGGAGTTCCGGATCCGACGAATGGCTTTGAGGGATGTGGAGTGCGTGATGGATGTTGCAGCGAACCTGAGAGAGGCTCCGCACTGGCCGCGGACGACGTATGAGGCGGCAGTTGAACCCGGCCCTGCGCAGAGGCGCCGAATTGCCCTTGTTGCGGAAGACGAGTCAACGGGAAGAATTGCCGGTTTTGCGATAGCGGCTTTCACGCCTCCCGAATCGGAGCTGGAGTCGATTGCCGTGGCGGCGGATTTCCAGCGGCGTGGAACTGCGCGACAGCTTTTCCGAATCTTGGCCAATGCTTTGCGCTCGGAGCAGGTTAAGGAAATCTTGCTTGAGGTGCGAGTCTCGAACCGACCGGCGGAAATGCTCTATCGCTCGCTGGGATTTGCAGAATTGGGCCGCAGGCCAGGCTATTATGCTGATCCGGTTGAAGATGCGGCATTGATGAGGTTAAAGCTTGAATAGGATGAGGCGCTTTGACCGGTTGCGCCAGTCGTGATTTATGTCACAATTGAAGGTTCATCGACCAAAAATCCACAGGCACCTGAAAATTCTCTCTTCTTCGCGCTTGCCGTTTGTCTTGCCGTGGAGCTATATGTAAATGTTCAATCAAAATCGGAGGTGCTTGATGGATGAGATAAAGGATTCCACGCTGAGCGAAGAAATTGATCGCCTGCAGGCCGAACACCGTCGCTACGCTCAGCGGTTGGAAGAGTTACTTCAGAAGCCTTACCTCTCCGAGGATGAGCAACTCGAAGAAGTTCGCCTGAAGAAGCTGAAACTTCATGCCAAGGACCTGATTTTCGCCCTCGAACATCGCACTGCGATGGCCGTTTAAGGGTCATTCAGGAAGTTGGAGCTTGCGGGCGATTTGCTTGTGGGCCATGATTGGATGGACTGACGGCGGATGCCGTCCTTGCCAGTAAGTATGTGTGTCGCCAATGCCGCATGCCAGGCAAGACAACCGTATAATCGTTAGGAACCATGGTTCGTGACGGTTACATATATGGATTCAGTTTGCTGGCAGTGGCGGCAGTGCTGGCATGGGCCACGCGCGGGTGGGAATGGGCGATCGTCCCAGTTCTGCTAGCGACGTTCTTCCTGTGGTTTTTTCGCGATCCCCAACGCATGATTCCTGCCGGAGAGGGGCTGATTGTTTCGCCCGGCGACGGTCTGGTAACCGAGGCTGTCGCGATCGACACTCCTGAGGGCGCGAAGAAGCGAATATCTATCTTTCTCAGCGTCTTTGACGTTCATGTGAACCGGTCGCCAATCGGCGGCATTCTGACCTCGGTTCGATATCAAAAGGGCCAATACCTGAATGCGATGAATCCAGCCTCAGCCGACCGCAATGAGCAGAATATCGTCACGGTGCGCGGCGGGGGATTCGAAGTGACGTTCAAGCAGATCGCCGGCCTGCTGGCACGTCGCATCGTCTTCAATCTCCGGGAAGGCGATGCGGTGGAGAGGGGGCAACGCGTGGGTCTGATCAAGTTCGGTTCCCGCGTGGATGTGCTGCTCCCCGCCGAAGCCGAGTTTTGCGTAGAGAAGGGTGAGCGGGTGCGTGGTGGCTCGAGCGTACTGGCGCGGATGCCGGATGCGGTGACTTCCACTGTGGTTTCAGCGTCGCGTATCCCGGCGAGAACCGCAGTTGTGCCGGTTCCAGAGGGTGGCGCGCTTTGAACCATCGCGATCCCGAAGCATCGAAGGCCCTGAACCGGGCAAGACTGCGCAGGGGGATGTTCCTGCTGCCGTCGTTGTTTACGGCAGGGAACATCGGAGCCGGATATTTCTCCATTACGCAGACCATGGCTGCGATCGGCGGAAGTGGCGAGGCGCACAGCCACCTTGACTGGGCAGCAATTGCCATCCTGTTTGCCATTCCGTTTGACGCCCTTGACGGCCGCATCGCGCGCATGACGAATACGAGCAGCGATTTTGGCAGGGAACTGGATTCGCTTGCCGATGTGATCACATTTGGCGTGGCGCCCAGCCTGCTGGCGTACATTTGGGGTTTTTCATTCCTGCCGGATTCGGTTGCCGTACAACTGCATCAGCATCTTCTGCAGGCAGGAGGATTTGTCTGCTTCCTGTTTCTGATCGGCGGCGCCTCGCGCCTGGCGCGGTTCAATATCAGCCACGATGCAGAGCCTCGCAATCCGGGGCGGCCGGACCGCAAATATTTTGTCGGCATGCCGATTCCGGCGGCAGCGGGGATCGTGGCATCCACGGTGCATTTTTTCAATGCGTATCCCATCGAGGCGTGGTGGGTTGCCATTGTGTGGCTGATCCTGGTGGGGCTGTGCGGATTCCTGATGGTGAGCACGTGGCGTTTCTGGTCGGGAAAAGAGATCAACCTGACACGTCGCCATCCGTTTCAATTACTCTTTGTCGTCTCAATCGTGCTGTATATCTCGCTTCGCTACTCCCAGGTTGTCCTTTTCAGCGCTGCGCTGGTCTACATGTTTTCGGGCATTTGGGCGCGCGCGGCGTATTCTTGGTCGCGCCGGCGTCGGCACAGGCCCGCCGGGGAACTGGATGAGTCACGCAAGCCCGATCCACTGCGTCACGGTTTGTAAGGCAGCCAATCGAAAAGAGAAACAGATCTCTGTTGTTTGCTGTTTTGCCGTCAGATAAAAAGGATCGAGACAAAAATAGTGTCCCTTCCGTGTTGTGAAAGGAACTCTTGTGTACAAGATTGCAATTGCCGGTGCCGCCACCATCTTGGGGAAAGAACTGAAGGATGCGCTGTCCGACTCGTCCCTTGCGGCCGCCAGTTTCGCGCTGCTCGACGAGGATGAGGGCCTCGGACAACTGGACCAGGTGGGCGACGAGGTAACCATTGTCCAGGCAATCGCTCCGGATACGTTCGACCATGTGGATTTCACTTTTTTCTGTGGCTCTGAAGAGCTCACGCGCAAGCACTGGCGGCAGGCGCTACGCGCGGGATCAACGGTGCTGGATCTGTCTGGCGCGCTCGATCAGGAGAATGGCGTGCTGGTGCGGGCGCCGTGGATTGGAACCTACGCTTCCAGCGCCGACCTGTTTACCCCCGCGATTGTCCCCGCGCACCCAGCTGCGCTGGTGCTTGCTTTGATCATGGAACGCATGCAGGCGGTAGCTCCGGTCCGACTCTTTGCAGCAACGATGCTTGTGCCTGCGAGCGAATTTGGCCGTGCCGCTATGGATGAGCTACATCAGCAGACGGTGAACCTGCTGAGCTTCCAGGCTCTGCCCAGGGCTGTTTACGATGCGCAGGTTGCCTACAATCTGCTTGCAGGATTCGGCGAGAATGCCCGGGCGAACCTGAACTTAGTGGACGCACGGGTGCGCCGCCATTTTGCCGCCCTTGCAGGAAACCGATGGCCGGCTCCAGCGCTGCAAACGATTCACGCCCCGGTGTTCCATGGACACACGTTCTCGATTGCGCTGGAACTGGAACGGGCGGTGGAGATCAGCCTGATTGAGGAAGCGTTGAGCGGCGATCATCTCGACTTAGTCCTTGAGGACACCGACTCTCCTTCAAGTTTGTCCGCGACCGGACAGAGCGAAGTTTCGATTCGCATACGCCCGGAACAAGGAACGCGGAACACTGCGCAGACATCGCGGATCTGGATATGGGCCGCAGCAGACAATCTGCGCTTGTTTGCACTAAACGCGGTGGAATGCGCACTCGACTTGCGGAGGCTGCGGCCGCAGGGGACGGTGCAGTAGCAAAACCAGCGTGTGAAGAGCGATCGCGCGCGCGCAATATCATTTTCGAGCGTGGCCAGATGGACTCTGTGCCTGGAACGTCAGAAGACTGGTGAAACTGGCGAGTGTGCTTACTCCCGAGCGGGTGACACTTTCGAACGTTCGAGAACCGGATGAGCCATACTGGTCGAAAGACGGCACAGAAATCAACCTTCTGCCAGGTCGTTGACCATGGGCGCCTGATGCTGGACTGCGATTTGACCTTTCCTATAATTCTCTCAAGCGATGGCCGCATTATGGATGGGGTGCATCGCCTTCGCAAGGCGCCTCTGCAGGGGATGAGTCGACCGAGGCTGTGCGACTCGTCGACAATCCGAAACCGGACGATGTTGGCGTGCATCCGGACGATCTGCTGTACGACGAATCTGCGTGGGTCACTTCCGCGTCCAGGCAACGCATTCGCGGGAGTCCGCTAGCGCTCGCAGCACCGGTCCCAAAGCTGCTCAATGTAGACGTCGGTCATGCCTGCAATGTAATCGGCGACCGTGCGGGCGAGGCCTTCTGTCGGAATCTGCGCCTGGTGATCCTCGGGGAGTAGGCGGGGGGTGGCCATGATTGCTGCGAAAACTCCCTCAATAACCTCGGCGCTGTGCTGGTGGACCTCTTCCATGCCGGGCGAGTTGTAGAAGTTGGTATAGAGAAATGCCTTCGCAACTCTGCGTTCCTCTTCAAGCGCAGGACTCAAGAGGGCCAATCTTCCGGGCGCTTTGCGGATCTGGTCCAGAGTTTCGGCTCCGAGCGCGGCCACGCCAAGCCGTATTTCCCCAATCAGGTCGGTGACCAGCGCATTCAAGACCCGGCGAAGAGCCTCGTAAATCGTGAGCTTTGCTCCAGCAGTAGGAAATTCAGCGAGCGCCATATCGTGGAAACGGCGGAAAAGCGGGACGCCGTCGCGGACCTGGTGGAGCGAAAGGATGCCGGAATCGAGTCCGTCATCGAGATCGGCCGTGAGATAGGCAATCTCGTCGGCGAGATCGATGAGTTGGGCTTCCAGCGGGGGGCGGCTGTCGAGGAAGTACTCTGCGAGCTCCGGGTGATCTGCAGCCGCATAATCGCGCGAGTGCTTCACAATGCCTTCGCGTACCGCGAGGGTGAGATTCAAGCCGCGAAAAGCTGCATACCGTTCCTCGAACCACGTGACAATCCGCAGAGCATGGAGGTTGTGATCGAAGTGCAGCCCATGATTGTGGAGAGCCTTATCGAGCGCCTTTTCGCCTGCATGGCCGAAAGGTGGATGGCCGATGTCGTGGGCGAGCGCGAGGGCTTCCGCAAGCTCGACGTTCAAACCCAGTGTCTTCGCCAGGGTGCGGGAAATCTGCGCGACTTCAAGGGTGTGGGTCAGGCGGCTGCGGAAATGGTCTCCGGGCGGGTCGCCGGAGAGGCGGGTGAAGACCTGCGTCTTGCCTGCCAGTCGCCGAAATGCACGCGCATGCAGAAGGCGCGCGGCATCTCGCGCGAAAGGCGTACGGTAGGGATGGGAACGTTCCGCGTAGCGGCGCCGCGCCAAGTCACCCTTGCCATCTACAGAAACTCCGGGTGGAAGCCCGCCGGAAGCCCGTTCTTCTCCTGTCATATCGATGGCCAATCGCCACTCTCTTCAGGGTACTACCGCAATTCAGATCACAAAAGCAACTGCATTTGCGGAAGAATGCTTCGCGTGCGCGCTATCACTATGAGCGCGGACGTGAAGTGATATAAAGTTCCTCATACTGCGGGATGGACAGCGTCGGTTGTCCGGGAGTACCATCCTGCCGAACTCATGGGGGGTGCAGGCACTAGCCTGTTCGTCGCTTACGTCCCAGAAATCTTTCACAGCAGGACCGGAGGCAAGCATGAAAACTATACACAGAGTTGGACTGGCAGGGCTCGGCATTGCGATGGCGTTCCTGGTGGGCTGCGATCGGCACTCGAACAAAGAGGTCTATTACCTCATTTCGGCCAATATGAATTTGCCGTATTGGCAGACCGCCGCATCAGGGTTTAACCGGGCAGCAGCGGAGTACAAGGTGACGGCGAGGGTCGAAGGGCCCGAAAACCTCGATCCGCAAGCTGAGTTGGCGGAGTTGCAGAAGGCCGTTGCGGCCAAACCGGACGGGATTCTGATTTCGGTCTCGGATGTCTCTGTGCTGCAGCCGGGAATCAATGCAGCCATCGAGGCAGGAATACCGGTGATCACGATGGACTCGGACGCAGCCGGCAGCAAGAGGCTGTTCTTCATCGGCACCAATAATCTTGAAGCGGGCCGCCTGGGCGGACACCGGCTGATCGAAAAACTGGGCGGCAAGGGCAATGTTGTTTTCTTCACTCTCGCAGGCCAGCCGAATACTGAAGAACGCCTGAAGGGATTCAAAGACGTGCTGTCGACGCGGCCCGACATCCACATTGCGGACGTCGTGGACATCAAGGGAGATGCACGGGTGGCCTTTGACCGGACTCAAGAACTGCTGGCGCTGACTGGACCAAAGAAGATCGATGCTTTTGTCTGCCTTGAAGCGTCATCGGGCAAACAGGTTTCTGAGGTTGTGAAGCGGCAGAATGCCACCGATCGCGTCGTCATCGCGTGGGATACGGATCAGGGAACACTGGACGCAATCAAGGCCGGAACCATCGACTCGACCATTGCGCAGAAACCCTGGACAATGGCGTATTACGGCCTGAAGTCACTTGATCTGATCTTCCACAATCCACCGGCTCAGCTGAACAAGGACTACAGCGACGATCCATTCTCGCCGTTCCCAACATTTATTGATACGGGCACCTCGCTGGTGGACAAGAACAACGTTGATATGTTCATCGCCTCGGCAGCGCAAGCCAAGTAGCCATTCAAAATCACATGAAAACGGCGGTCCGCTCAGGATTGAAGCGACCGCCGTTTGGTTTCGACAGGAGCGGGCAGGATTCCTATTCCGGTTTGGGAGCGCCGACTACGCTCTCCTCCTTTGCCAACTTGACGCGTGCATTCTCGAGTTTCTTCTCCACCTTGCTTACATCGCCCGGCTCGACGTCTGCGGGAACTGAGTGAGCGAATTCCGTAAGCGAAAGCTGCCATTGCGCCGCAGCGAGGCGAATGCGCCCCGTTTTCTCATAGAGATCGCCAAGGTGCTCGTGCACTGTGGGATCGGTTTGATCGCGCTCAACGGCCTGGCGCAGATTCTCCTCGGCAAGCTCATACTGCCCCAGCTTGAAATAGGCCCAACCTAGGGAATCGAGATAAGCGCCATTCATGGGCTCCTGTTCCACCGCCTTCCGAATCATCTGGAGGGCCTCAGTGAGCTTTGTGCTCTTGTCCGCCAGCATGTAGCCAAGATAGTTGAGAACCATGGCGTTGGAGGGGTCGAGAGCAAGCGCCTGCCGGAAATACTGTTCGGCCGGCTCGTAGTGCTTTTGCCTTTCGGCCAAGGCGCCGCGCAGAAAGAGGACGTAGACCTTGTCGTCTTTCTTGGTGCTCAGCGGATCCGCCTTGTTGAGGGCGTCCTCCGCGTCCTTCCAGCGATGTAGGCGCGTGTCCATCTGTGCCAGCGTGAGCCACACCAGGCGGTCCTTGTCACTGTTGTCAAGAAGGCCTTTGGCCATCGCCAGGCCTTCGTCAGCCTTTCCTTCGTCGGCCAGTTCGCCTGCCAGCATCAGCTTAAGATCGGTGTTCTTCGGATTCGCTGCTACTGCCTTCTGTGAGATTTCGAGAGCCTTATCGAACATTTTGGCGTCTCGATAGGTATCGACCTCACCCTGATAACCCTGCAACGCCTGGTCTCCGCCGAGATCGATCATTTTCTGATACGTGGCGATGGCGAGATCGACCTTATTCTGCTCGTGGTAGACGCCGCCAAGCCGGGCAAGAAAGATGCCGCGATTGTTCTTCTCTTCGGCCGTATAGGCCCCATTGGCATGCGAGGTGGCTTCGACCATTTTCTCGTAGGTTTGAGCAGCCTCGTCGTAGCGCCCAAGCACGTCGAGCAACAATCCCTTGTTGTATCCGATTTCCAGCTGATTGGAATTATCGAGATCGTTTTTTGAAGCCTTTTGAATCGTAGCCAGCGCGTCTTCGTATTTTCCCTGGCGGCGCTGGATTTCAGAGATGTGAATCAACGTGCTCACATCGTCTGGTTCCGCCTCAGCCATTGCGCGATACTCCTTGAGGGCGGCGTCAAGTTGATCGTCGTTGAGCAGCGCCTGCGCAAGGGCGCCCATCGAGCGTGTGTCGTCTGGATCCATATCGGCAGCGCGCTGGTAGGCGGCGATCGCATCCTTCGGACGCTTCAACTGGTCATAGGCGGCGCCGAGAGCGAACTCCATCTTTCCGGTGCGATCCGATTCGGGTACGCTTTCGATGATCTTGACCGCCTGTTCCACATTCCCATTCTCGGCATAGATACGGGCAAGATTCAGTACCACTTCTTCCGAGTCTGGCTCGATGCTGCGGGCAATCTTGAACTGCTCTTCAGCTTTATCGGGCTCGTGCTTGACGGTGTACAGCTGGCCGAGGATCATGCGGTCCTCAGTGTTCTTTGGCTCCAGCGAGGCGATCTTCTCGTATTCCGCGATTGCCTGGTCGAGGGCGTTGCCGCTCGGCGACGTGGAAGAGACAGCGTTCTGCGACTCACTTAGTTGCCGGAGGTAGATGCGTCCCAACAACTTGTGCGCATCGATGTCGTTCGGCGATGTCTTGAGAAGGTTGCGGGCTGTCGCTTCGGCATCTCGCGTATGGCCGGGAACCCGAAAATAGAGTTCGGCGAGCCCGTCGTTCAATTCCGCAGAATTGGGATCGGCATTGAGCGCGTCCTTGTATTCCTCGATGGCATGCGTGACGTACTCCGACCGTCCCGTGGTAACGGCCTCCTCTTCATAAACGTCAGCCATGGCAGCGTGGAAGTAGGCTTTGGCGCGTTCGGGCTCGGACGTGCTGTTGTCAGACCCCGGCGTGGCAGCGGGCGTGGGCTTTGCCGTGACGGTTTGTGACGAAGTGCTTTGGGCGCCACCACTTAGGGGTAACAACAACATGAAAGATGCGGCTGTGACTGACAGCCAAAGGGGCGGCAGATTCTGTTTTGAACTCATCATCAGTGGAGATTCCAAGCCTTTCAAGCCGGACGCGTTGTGAACTAGCTTGTCCCGGAATGCCGAAAGGCTGCAAGGCAGGTGGCCGGGCCGGCCTGCCTCTTGTACAGACGATTTTACCTGTGTTTGGTCGCAGTTGTACGCCAGATTCCGGCATTTTCGTACCCAAGACGCGGAGAGGCACAAACCGGGTTACGGGTACTCGTTGGCGGTCGGGCGATTGGCACGTTTGACGCCCGGAGCCCAACGCCTCCGCTCAGTGCCGGAAATGACGGATGCCGGTAAAGACCATGGCCATTCCCAGCTTGTCGGCCGCCGCAATTACGTCCTGATCCTTGACGGACCCGCCGGGTTGGATGACAGCAGTGGCGCCGGCTGCCGCAACGGCTTCAAGGCCGTCTGGGAACGGGAAGAACGCGTCCGAAGCGGCGACTGTCCCGATGAGCGAAAGGATTGCCTTTTGAGCGCCGAAGCGGGCGGCATCGACGCGGCTCATCTGGCCCGCGCCGATTCCAACAGTCTGGCCATCGCGTGCATAGACAATGGCATTCGATTTCACGTGTTTGCAGACGCGCCAGGCAAACAACAGGCTTCGGAGCTCATCCGCGGAGGGCGGGCGCCATGTCACCACTTTCAATTCAGCCTCGGTGATGCGGACGCTGTCGGCATCCTGCAGCAGCAATCCGCCGGAGACATGCTTGACGACGGTCACTGTGGGAGCGTCTTTGACTTCCACAAGGCGCAAATTTCTTTTGGTGGCGAAGCGGGCGCGAGCGTCTGGAGTAAAAGATGGAGCCGCGATGGCTTCCACGAAGAGCTTGGCGATTTCCTCGGCGGCTTCGGCGTCGACCGGACGATTGATGCCGATGACACTGCCGAACGCGGAAACGGGATCACAGGCGAGGGCCTTGGTATAGGCCTCCAAAATGGTAGAGCCCGTAGCTGCGCCGCAGGGATTGGTGTGCTTGATGATCGCTACCATAGGCTCGTCGAACTCCCGCGTCAGTTCCCAGCAAGCTTCGAGATCAACGAGGTTGTTGAAGCTGAGTTCCTTGCCTTGCAGTTGCGCCGCACCCGCGACTCCGATGCCCGAGCCGTCGGCATAGAGAGCAGCGCGCTGATGGGGATTCTCGCCGTAGCGCAGCGACTGGGCGAGCGGGAAATTGATCCGCAGAGTGCTGGGAAGAGACGTTGAGTCGAGCACGGCGGGGGCATCCGGTGCGGGAGAATCGACGATGCGTTCGAGCGTGGCCGCAATGGCCGAGTCGTATGCGGCGGTGAGAGCAAACGCCTGTTTGGCGAGCCGCCAGCGCGTTTTCCGGCTCAGACTTGCTCCCTTGGCGCTCCTCATCTCTTCAATCAGAGTGGGATAGTCCAAGACGCTCGTGACGATGGCCACATCTTCGAAGTTTTTGGCAGCAGACCGAACCATGGACGGGCCGCCGATGTCGATGTTCTCTATGAGGTGTCCGAATGGGACGCCGGGCTGGGCCGCAGTTTTCTCAAATGCATAGAGATTGACCACGACCATGTCGATAGGCTCGATGCCGTGCGCCGCGACCGCAGCCTCGTGTTCCTTGTTGCCGCGAATATAAAGGAGACCGCCGTGGACTCGGGGATGGAGTGTTTTTACGCGGCCGTCCAGCATCTCAGGAAACCCGGTGAGGTCGCTGATATCTTTGACTGCCAGGCCGACTTCGCGCAGTGCGCGAGCCGTTCCGCCGGTCGAAACGAGTTCGACCCCGAATTCTGCGAGTACCCGGGCGAAGTCCACCAGCCCGGTCTTGTCCGTTACGCTCAGCAGTGCGCGCCGAATCTTCTTTTCCCCACTCAATTGTTCGCTCCTTCAGTCCGAAGCGCCTTCCTGTCCAAATCAGGGCGCCAACGACCAAAGAACAGACTACAACTCTACGGCGCAGAGAATATGTGACAGATCTCGTGGAACCAACCGCATATTGAGACGGAATCGCGCTTCGACGCACTGGCACTGCGCCCTCACATCGCACGCAGAGAAAATGCATTACGATGGAAGCATGGGAAGCTATCCTCCTGCGCCCCCGACTTCCAGTCAAAATGAGGTTCGTGAGGGCGCACTCGCTTCAGAGCCGGCGGTGCTGCCTCCCACAGGCGGATACACGGTGCAGCCGCGCCGTGTGCGCCGATGGCCCTCCTGGGCTTCTTCTCCGGCCACCTACATTCTGGTTGGTATGAACTGCGCGGTTTACCTGGCGATGGTAGCGCATCGGGTAAGTCCGACCGAACCGACGATCAACCAGCTTATGTTCTGGGGCGCAGACAACGCCGGGGCGGTGCTGATCGGCGGAGAGTGGTGGCGGATTGTCACCGCCATGTTTGTCCATGTCGGATTCCTGCACCTGGCTTTGAATATGTGGTGCCTTTGGAATCTCGCATTACTGGCGGAGCCCCTGATGGGCTCGGCGGGCGTAATTGCCGTCTACATCCTCACAGGCGCGGCAGGCAATCTGCTTTCTACCGGGGTGAACTGGTGGCGCATCTATCCCGATTGGATGAAGTATCACGACCTGGCCGTATTTCCAGTTGGAGCCGGTGCTTCAGGAGCGGTATTCGGCATTGCCGGGGCTCTCATTGTTTTGTTGAAGTCGTCGCGTCTTCCTGTACCGCCGTTTGAACTCAAGAAGCTGCGCAAATCAGTAATCTATTTTGCGGCCATCAACCTGGTGCTCGGTTTTGGCATCAGCTTTGGCGCCTCCATGACGCAATCAGGATTGCGCATCGACAACATGGCGCATCTTGGCGGCTTCACGTGCGGACTGCTGTTTGCAGCGCCAATGGTTCCCCGGCTTGGCTCGCCGCGGCAGCTCTTCAACTCGCGGTTGCGGATAGCTCTCCTGATGGTGATCGGGCTACTGGTGCTGTTCGGCTTTTATCTGTCCAATCTGGCAGGATAGGGCGCTCGTCGCGATTGCAATACCTGTGCGAGAATGTTGGAACACAAGGTTGTCGAATCAGTTTGAGCTTGCTCGAACTTTGAGCGCGGTCCTTTCGACAACCCACGGAGCACCCTCATGGAACGCCGCGAATTTCTGAAACAAGCCGCGATTGCCGCTGCGGCGGTTGCATCTTCAAGTCAACTAAGCGCCACGAAGACTCCGACGAATCCCATTGCGAAACGTACGCTCGGTAAGACGGGCGAACAGCTTTCCATGATCGCTTTCGGCGGGATCGTCGTGATGGACGAAACAACAGGACAGGCATCGAACATTGTTGCAGAGGCGGTGGATCGCGGCATTAACTACTTTGATGTCGCTCCCAGTTACGGCAATGCGCAGGAGCGACTGGGGCCCGCGCTCGAGCCTTATCGGAAGAATTGCTTCCTGGCCTGCAAAACGGAGGGCCGAAGGAAGGAAGACTCGCGCAAACAACTTGAGGAGTCATTGCGTTTGCTCAAGACCGATCACGTGGATCTCTACCAGTTCCACGCTTTGACCAAGATGGCGGAACTCGACACGGTCCTCGGTCCCGGTGGCGCAATGGAGACTATGGAAGCGGCAAAGAAGGAAGGGAAGATTCGCTACATCGGCTTTTCAGTGCATTCCGCTGAGACGGCGGTGGCGGCGATGGATCGTTACAACTTCGACACGATTCTATTCCCCCTGAATTGGGTGCTCGTTTCGCGGGCCGGATTCGGTCCGCAGATCCTCAAAAAAGCCCAGGAAAAGCAGATGGGGATTCTCTGTCTCAAGAGCATGGCCAAGACGGTGTGGCCGGCTGGCGAGCAGAAGAACCATCCCGAGCCGAAGTGCTGGTATCAGCCGGCGGCGTTTCCAGAGGAAGCTTCGCTGGGATTGCGATGGACCCTCGGGCATCCGATTACCGCGGCGATTCCGCCGGGAGATGAGCGGTACTTCCGCCTGGCGATGGATGTGGCCCAGAACTACAAGCCGCTGGAGCCGCATGAGGAGCAGGCCCTGCTGGCGGGCGGCCGCGGAGTCGAGCCGATTTTCCACCTCGGGAATGACGTCTGAGAACGCGAAGACAGCGCCGCAAATAAATTCAGAGCCGCATTCCCGACGAATACGGAGCGACCGTGCTATCGCACCGCAGTTGCGGCAAATTTTTTGACCATGGCGAGCAGCAGTTTGCGATCGCTTTCATTCAGATTCGTCGCGTAACGCCGGATCTGGGTGAGAAAGCGCAATTCATCATCCGAGAGCCGCTGTGTATTGAATGGGCGGCCAGCAGAATCCTCTGCAAAAAACTGGGCAATGGGCAGATCGAGCGCAAGGGCGATCTTGGAAAGCGTGTCGAGAGAGGGCACTGTATGCCCGTTCTCAACGCGTGAGAGATAACAGCGCAGCAGCCCGGTCTTTTTTTCGATGTCACCCTGAGAGAGACCTTTTTGCAAACGGTGCGCACGAATTGTTGTGCCGATCTTCATCATGGGAGAGGTCCTGACCGCAGCGATCCGGGGTTACTTCCTCGGTAGCTACCAGAGAGTTATTGGCTCAAGGGTTAACATGATCGGCCACGAAGGCGCAAGGAAAAATGTGGCGATCCGCAACGAAAGGGTTACAGGGTCCTTAATTCCACGGAGGCTAGCCCTTCAACTCCGAAGCAAAAAAGCGGTCAATCCTGCCCAGCGCATCGGCGGCGTCCTCTGGTCGGTAACCACTCTTATTGTTGGGATTCTCAAAAGCGTGCCCGGCGTCAGGATAGATTTTTGCGTCGACCGGCTTGCCGAGTGACTGCATCGCGGCCTCGAAGGCGTGAACTGCATCGGGAGGAATCCCCTTGTCCTGGCCGCCAAAGTTGCCCAGGATCGCGGCGTGAATTTTGCGCAGCGCAGTCTTATCGGTCGCCAGGGCTCCGTAGTTGATTGCCACGGCCTTGAGAGCCGGTTCGGCAATCGCCAGTTGCATGGCGTAACCGCCTCCCATGCACCAGCCAACCGCTCCGATTCGGTTCCGGTCCACGTCTTTGCGGTGCTGGAGGAAGTTGACAGCCGCGACGAGGTCCTGCACGCCCTGATCCTGGGGAAGGCCGCGGGAGAGCTCATGTGCGGTCTCAGGATCGGTGGCGATTTTGCCGCGATAAAGATCAACGGCGAGGGCGACGTACCCTTTTGAGGCGAAACCGGCGGCTTCCTGCTTGATCCAGTCGTTGAGCCCCCACCACTCATGAATGACGACAAGAGCCGGATGCGGCCCGGGAGTCTGCGGCAGGTACAAGATGCCTTGAGCGGAGCCGTCGCCGCTGCGAAAGGTGACGGCCTGCTGCGCAAACGCGGAACCGGCTAGCAGCAAAAGAAGAACGGGAACTGCAAGGAGGAATGGACGTACCGGTTTCATGGGCGACCTCGGGCGTTGATCAATGGATGGCTTGCGCAGCAAATGCTGTGTTCAGAATCGTTTCACCAAATACGTGATGCCGTCTATGGGATTGTCATTATAGGGAGCGCACGCGACAAAGCCCAGTGTCAGATACATGCGATGCGCGGCGGCCATGGCCTCCGGCACCGTATCGAGATAGACGGCAGGGCAGCCCGCCGCAACCGCGCGATCAAGCACGGCCTTGGTCAGCTGTTTGCCCAACCCGGAGCCGCGGGCTTCCGGCCGGACCCAGAGCCGTTTCATTTCCCATGCATCAGGCTCCGTGGAAGACGGCAACCTGCGCCACGCGACGAAACCCGCCGGCTTTTCATGAATCCGAGCCAACAGACAGCCGCCGCCCTGTTCCCGGTAACTCAGGGGCAGCCGTTCGGCTTCCTTTTCCAGCGAACCAAAGCAAAAGCCGGCTGCGTTAGGCTGCGCGAGCACAAAGCGACCGTATTCGATGAGCAACTCGCGACCTTGAGCGACGGTACATTCGCATCCTGTGTCCGAGATCTCTTCAATGTCAATGCGGATGGCTTTGTGCGGGGGCGTGGATGCGGCCATGCCTGAGTTTACGACGGCTTCGCCACAGGCTTATCGTAAACCTTCCCGCTTGATCGCTCGTCTGAATGAATGCGAACGGATCCTCAGGGAGTATGCATGCGACGGCCGGCCCGGTATCGGACAGTAGCGGTCAGTGTACTTGCGGTCGGGTTGGCGGCATGGGCACAAACTCCAGAACTGCCGGGCTCGCGGGCGCCTTCCGCTGGAGTTGTGTCCTCGACAGCGCAGCCGGCTCAAGGCGGGCGGCTGCATGGCCTCGTGAAGAGCGGCAACATACCGTTGCCGGGGGTCACCGTGACGGCACAGAATACGCTGACCGGCAAACGCTACACCACTACAACTGACATCACGGGCGCCTGGTCGCTGACAATTCCGAAGGACGGCCGGTACGTGATCCGCACGCAATTCGCGGCGTTTGCCGTCGGCGACCAGGAAGCACTGCTGAATGGCGCGAATCATGACCAGAGCGTGAATTTCGACCTGATGCTGGCTTCGCGTGCGGCGGCGCAGGAGCAACGCCAGGAGGGCCAGGCATCACAGGTGGAGCAGGCGATCGGGCAACTGGCTAGAAACGGTGCTCAAAGCCTGAGCTTTGCCAATGCGCTGACCGAAGGGATTGATACGCAGAGCGGAGCGGTGGGTGTCAGCGGAGCCGCGTTGCCGTCGATCGCAGGCAACTCAGATTTTAGTGACGAATCGGTTGCTGTGACAGGGCAGGCCGGCGCGGTGAGCCCGCTGGCCGGCGTGGATATGGATCGCCTTCGCGACGCAATCGAGACGCTGCGTGCGCAGAACGGAGGGCAGGGTGGCAACTTCGCCCGAGGTGGAGGGTTGTTCGGCGGAGGCGGATTCGGCGGGCAGATGATGGGAGGCCCCGGAGGATTTGGCGGAGGCGGATTTGGTGGTCGCGGCGGTTTCGGCGGAGGGCGTGGTAACTTTCGCGGGTTCAATCCGGGGCAGCCGCACGGCGCCATCTTCTGGAACGGCACCAATTCGGCGTTGGATGCAGAACCGTTCTCATTGCAGGGTCCTTCGATTCCGCAACCCGCTTCGGGGACCAACAATTTCGGGCTCACGTTCATGAGCGCGCCATATATTCCGCATCTTACGAAGCCAAGCGGGAAGGATACGGCGTTTCTTTCGCTCTCAGGGAGGCGAAATTCGATGCCGATCAGCGAGTATGGAACAGTCCCGACCGACGCAGAGCGGGCTGGCAACATTCCTGGTCTTTCGTCGCCGATCACGCCGGTGCCTCAGGCGGTCGCGCTGCTTAAGTACTATCCCGAGCCTAACCAGCCGGGTTCGACGCAGAACTACCGCCTTTTCACGACGGAACAATCGAATTCAACGCGCCTTGGTGTCCGCTACATGCGAGGAATTGGCGCCAATGCAACGCCCTTCGGCTTCGGGCGGGGAGGCGGCCGGCGGGCGTCGCAATCGCAGGGCCTGAGACAGAGCATCAATTTCAATTACAACTGGAGCCACGCGGCGCAGGACGATGTGAACCTTTTTCCGCAACTGGGTGGGAAGAACTCGTCGGGTTCCAACTCGCTACAGGCCGGTTACACGGTGGGATATCACAAGATTACGAGCATCTTCAATTCGAACTGGAACCGAAGCAGCAGCCAGACGACGAACTTTTTTACCAATGGAACCGATATTGCCACTCAATCAGGAATCCTGGGACCGAACGGAACGGCCCTGAATGCAAGCCCGCTGAATTACGGCCTGCCAAGTCTTGTGATGAGCCAGTTCACCGGCTTGAACCAGCAGCAGCCAGGCTTCTCGATCTCGCAGACGATCTCGCTTTCTGAGACGCTGAGCTGGATTCACGGCAAGCACAACATGCGCTTCGGTGGCGATTACCGGCGCGTGCACCACGATTTCCTGGGTGGAAACGACTCGACCGGCGCCTTCTATTTCACGGGAATCTATACGGGCTCCGCGCTCGGTGATTTTCTGCTTGGCGATGCGCAGGAGACCACAATCGACGCATCGGTGGCCAAGAGCTACCTGCGCCAAAATGTGTTCGACCTCTATGCGCAGGATGACTGGCGTGCTCGCTCGAATCTGACGATGGTGTACGGCGTACGCTACGAGTTCTTCGCACCATACACGGAGAAGTACAACCACCTGGCGATTGTCGATACAAATCCATCGGGAGGGTTCACACAGGCGGCGGAAGTGGAGGCCGGCAACGCGGGTCCGTTCAGCGGCAGCCTGCCAAACTCGCTGGTCTTCCCGTTTCGACTGGGCATAGCACCGCGCGTGGGGTTCGCGCTGCGTTTGCCGAAACAGACCGTCGTGCGTGCGGGTTTTGGCATGAATTTCACCAATAGCCAGTACGCGACTTTTGCCACCACCATGGCGCACGAACCGCCCTTTGCCAACGAGCAGACCAACCAGTCGGCTGCCGCGGGAGATCTGACCCTGGCAAATGGATTTCCGGCGCCCGCGACGGTGGGAAATTACGCGCTCGATCCACATTACCAGCTGCCTTATGTGCAGGTGTGGAACATCGATGTGCAGAAGACTTTGCCTTGGGGAGTTGTGGCGAATGTGGGCTATAGCGGCTCGAAGGGAAATCATCTCGACATTACCAGCGCGCCCGGGCGCACTCCGGAAGGCGTCAGCTATTCGGGCGTGCTGTTTAACTACGAACAGGCGGTCGCGTTTTCGAAATTCAACGAGGGTACCATCCGCCTGAACAAACGGCTCAGCGGCGGCGTTGCCCTGGGCGCGAATTACCAGTACTCGCATTCGATCGACAACGCCGGTTCGGTTGGCGGCACGTCGACGGTGGTGGCGCAGAACTGGCAGGACCTGCTGGCCGAGGAAGGGAATTCGAGTTTCGACGTGCGCCACAAGGTGAGCGGCCAGTATCTTTTTGAATTGCCGTTTGGTCAGGACAAGCGCTTCCTCACGACGGGCGTGCCCTCGCATATTTTTGAGGGATTCTCAATTTCAGGAAGCTTCACCTTTGCGACCGGTACGCCGCTGTCGCCGAGCTATGCGGCGGCGGCGTTGGATGTGGCGCGCGGCACGGCCGGTTCGCAGCGTCCCGATCGCGTGCCCGGGGTTTCACTCACGGCGGGCGGCGGATCGCAAAAAGAGTGGTTCAACACCGCGGCATTCGCACCGCCGGCCGACTTCTACGGAAACGCTTCGCGCAATTCGATTCGCGGCCCGGGCACGGTCGAGAACAACATGACGCTTTCAAAGACCATGCAGTTGGGCGAAACGCGGAGCATGGAACTGCGAGCGACGGCGAACAATGTTTTCAACACCGTGCAGTATTCGGGGGTCGATACGAACGTGGATTCGCTGACGTTCGGGCAGGTCACTTCGGCGGGCACAATGCGGCAATTCAGCTTTATGGCGCGATTCAGGTTCTAGAGAAACAGCGGAGTTGGCCGCCTGCCGGGGTGGCCATGTTTCGCGGAGTTAGTGCAAAGGATGAGGGCGAGTTTAGGCGACAAGTCGACCGCGGTCCTGACGGCGCTCCTGCTGGCGATGCCGAGCGCGCACATGTTGTCAGCGCAAAACAGTGGGCAGGCGCAGGGCACCCAGGTCAAATCCGATTCGCAAGGCAGCTTTGTAATGAAGGTGAATGCCGAGCTGGTGCTCACCAACGTCGTAGTTCGCGACCCCAAAACCGGCAAGTTTGTTGAGGGCCTCAAGCAAAGTGACTTCAAGGTGTACGAGAACGGCAAGCAGCAGCATATCTCCACGTTCGATTACCAAAGCGTGGAGATGGCCAAGCCGCTGAACGAGGCAACAATCAGCGGATTGGCGGCGGGAACCAAGGGGCCGGGAACCCAGGCAGTCGTCGTGACGCGGCCCGAGGACCTGCGCAATCACCGCCTGATCGTGATGTTCTTTGATCTGACGTCGATGCAGCCTGAGGACCTGGAGCGCTGCGTAGACGCAGCCCAGGATTTTCTGCGCAAGAAGATGCAGCCGGCCGACCTGGTGGCGCTGGTTTCACTGGGCGACACGCTCAACGTGGACCAGGATTTCACCGCCGACAAAGATGCTCTCATCAGGGAGGTTGGCGCTTACAACGGCACCGAAGGCCAGGGATTCGCGCAGGGCGCGAACGCGAACTCAAACCAGGTGGAAGACACCACTGCGTACACTCCTGACGAAAGCGAATACAACGATCTCAACACGGATCGGGAGCTCTTCGCTTTGCGGGCGGTTTCAAAGTCGCTGGAGAAAATCGGCGAGAAGAAATCGCTCCTGTACTTTTCCGGCGGCATTTCGCGCGACGGCATTGAGAACCAGGCATCGTTGCGAGCAGCGATCAACGCGGCAGTACGCGCCAATCTTTCCATCTACAGTGTGGACACGCGCGGATTGCAAGCGGTTCTGCCTCTCGGAGATGCCTCCACCGGTAGCCTGCGCGGGACCGGCGCGTACAACGGCGGCGCGCTGATGAACAACATGAATTCAAACTTCGCCACCCAGGAAGTGATGGCGACGCTCAGCTCCGACACTGGCGGCAAAGCGTTCTTCGATTCCAACGACTTTGCTCCCGCGTTTGCGCAGGTGCAGCGAGACAACTCGGAGTATTACGCCATCGGGTTCCATTCGTCGGATCTTGCCCGTGACGGCAAATACCGCAAGCTGACGATCAAGGTGGATCGGCCCGGTGTGAAGCTGGAGTACAGGCACGGCTATTATGCGCCGGCGGATTTCCGCCACTCGGGTCACGAGGACCGCGAGCGCGAACTGGACGAAGAGCTGGCCAGCGATCTACCGGCAACCGACATGGCTGTTTACCTCGATGCCATGTATTTCAAACTCGATGACAATCGCTTCTACGTGCCGGTGTCAATCATCGTGCCGGGGTCGCAGATTCCGTTCATCAAAGGCGGCGACAAGGACAAGGCCACTCTCGATATCATTGGCGAAGTCATCGACGAGGTGAAGCGGCAGATTGGGCAGGCGCGCGAGACGGTAAAGCTCAATCTCGACCCGGCGCTGCAGGCGCGCCAGAAGAACATCGAATACACCACCAGCTTCAATCTTCCGCCGGGCAAATATCACCTGAAGTTCGTGGTGCGCGAAAACCAGACCGGCCGCATGGGCTCCTTTGAGGCCGACATTACGCTGCCTGACCTGAAGAAGATGCCGCTCAAGTTGAGCTCAATCGTATTGGCCTCACAGCGGCGGCCGAGCAAGAAAGACGATCCCCTAGTGCGCGAAGGCGAAGAATATGTGCCCAACATCAGCCACGTTTTCCGCCAGAATCAGCACCTCTACCTGCTCTATGAGGTGTACGATCCCTCGCACGAAAAACTTCCCGATAACCACCCCAAGGGCGAAAAGCCGGGAATCGACCTCCTCAGCAGCCTGGAGTTGATCCAGGGCTCAGTGAAGGTGTATGAGACACCGCTGGTGCAAGCCAAAGCCATGAACGTGGACGGGCGCGACGCGGTGGCCGTGGAGCTTGACATTCCTCTCAACGGATTGAAGCCCGGCCCATACGTATGCCAGTTGAACGTGATCGACGACGCCGGCGGAAGCTTTGCCTTTCCGCGGTTTGCCATCCTCGTGCGCGCACCGGCGCCCTCCGAGCAGGCCGCCTCGGTTTCGTCACGGTAGCGGAGGTTCGCCGCCTGAGCGGCACACCTCGATCGCTGCTCCGGCTACGTTCGCCTTCCGGTAATGAGGCGGAAGAGGAATACCACGATGACCGCCCCGACAATCGCAACCAGGATGGTGTAGATCATTCCGCCGGATGAGGCAAGCCCCAGGTGACGGGCGATGAAGCCACCCACGATGGCGCCGACAATCCCAAGGATGATGTCGACAAAAAAGCCATAGCCGCCACCTTTCATGATCTTTCCAGTGGCCCAGCCGGCCACGAGGCCCACGAGAATCCACCACAAAAAGCTCATAACGTCTCTCCTCCGATAGAAAATCTGGAAATTACGCCACGAGGCTGAACGGGGGAGGTTCACCTGCGCGGCGCCGGTTGATGATGCTCCGGGAGCGGAGCCCTCAAGCGCCGCTGGGTATGCGCCGCATCTTATATCCCTTCGGGCAGGTTTGAGTATCAAGAAATGCACCCCCCCGCATTTTGTGCGGTTATTTTTCGCGTCGAATGCACGTATGCTGACCATACGAGGAGCGCAATGGACAGCAGTAACCACGGAAAAGTCGCAGTCATGACCGGAGCAACAGGAGGAATCGGCTCAGCCATTGCCAGGTCGCTTTCCAGGGAAGGCTATTCCCTGGTGTTGACGGCGCCGTCGATGGAGATGCTCACGGGCTTGGCATCGGAACTGGATGGGCCCTGTACGGTGGTCGCGGCAAACCTCGCAGATGAATGTATTGCCAGGACACTCTTGAAGACAGCCGTGGACCGCTTCGGCCGCTGCGATGTGTGCTTCAACAATGGCAGTCTGCTTGAAGCCGGTACGATCGAGACGATCGAGATCGACCGCATCTGCAACATGGTTCGCGTCAACGTCGAGGGAGCGTTCCGTATCGCCTACGTGTTTCTGCAGCATTTTGTACGGCAGGGATACGGCCACCTGGTGAATACTTCGAGCCTGCTGGGGGGGCGAGCTCGCCCGACCGTGGGAGCCTATGCCGCAACCAAGTACGCCATCGAAGCGCTCTCAGAGGCCTTGCGCATGGAATTGAGCAAAACCGACGTGCAGATCTCGTGTATTGAGCCCGGACAGGTGCGCACAAGTCTGCATGGCCAGTGGGAGGTGCCGCCCGTGGAAGCTCTGGGCATTACGGATCCGACGGAGCCGGAGGATATCGCGCGCATGGTGAGGTATGTTCTGGAGCCGCCGGCCCATCTTCCATTTGCAAGTGAAATGCTGATGGCCCAGGAGCAACTCGTCTAGGTCTGGTCCGCTTCGCCGCGTGCTTCCCTCGATTCTGCCTTGCGGTAGGGACAGTGCCGGCAGCCAGAGCCGCAGCAAGCGCCGCGTTTGAGATGATACGCCGCGGTAAAAACCAGATATGGTCCCTCGAAGTAGTAGTCTTCAGGCGTGAGCCCGGCAGGCACAGAGGGCTGGGCAGGTGGCTGGTCCGGGTCCATGGATTCTATTCTCGCGGATTTTCCGGAAGAACGGGTGTCGCACCCTCGATAGAATCGAAACATGACATTGACCGCGCAGGATCGTGCCCGCCGCATCAAGATCATTCTTTTCGACGTGGACGGCGTATTGACCGACGGAACAATCTGGCTGGTTCCGGCGCCCAACCCAACTTCAAGCGCTGCCGAAACGCAGACCCATATTTCCCGGCGCGACGGCCAGATAGGTTTCGGCGTGCATTCGTCGACCATGATGGAGGCCAAGGGATACAGCGCCCACGACGGCACGGCGATCTCGCTGGCGCGGCTCAGCGGGATGAAGTGTGGCTTTATTACCAAGCGAATCAGCGAGACAGTGGCAACCCGCGCGCGCGACCTGAAAATCGAGTTCGTCTACATGGGCCAGGCATTCAAGATGGAGGCAGTCCGCGAGATCATGCAAAAGGAAGGCGTAACCCTGGAGCAGATCGCCTACGTGGGCGACGATGTCATCGACCTTCCTGTGATGCGCCAATGTGGCTTCGCAGTGGCCGTCGCCAATGCGCGGGCGCAGGTAAAGGCCGAAGCGCATTACGTCACGCCGAGTGCCGGCGGCTATGGCGCAGGCCGGGATGCTGTCGAATTCATCCTCGAAGCCCAGGGACTGCTCGACAAGGCCATCGCCGCGTACATCGACGAGGGCAATCCGATTTCGCCCGATATGGATATCGGTAAAGGCGAGGAGATCGGATAGGGTTCGCCGCAGAGTCGGCATCAACTCGCGTGCATCAGGCTGAAAGCAAGGACCGCCAGGACAATCAGGCTGACGAGCGCGTAAAGGCGGTCTCGCTCAAGATAAAAGCCAACCACGGCCAGGACAACGCGTGCCACAGGCGTTGCGATCAGGAGCACGAGGCCGAATTGGATCAGCCCCTCGCTTTGAAGATGCGCAGCAGAACGCACGATGCCCGGCAGAGTACGCAGGTCGGCCCGTTCGTTCACGAACGTATGGAAACTGACTTTCTCCGCGTGGTGCTGGACGAGGTAAAGACCGGCCCCGGCAAGCACAACGGCAGCGGCAAGCAGCACGCCGGCGCGCAACAGTTGTCCGATAATGATTTCGAGCCGCTTGTCATCCATCGCCTCAGATCCTTCCGGTAAATCCGTTCACGATCATCTCAATGGCGAGCGCGAGAATCACGGCTCCGAAAACGATTCGAAGCGTCCGCACACGGGCATGGACGAGCACCCGTGTGCCGATCAATGCTCCGCCCAGCACGCCGAGCATCACGGGCATTGCCACGCGCGGATCAATATATCCACGGCTGAGGTAGACTCCGGCGCTGGCAGCCGCGGTAACTCCGATCATGAAGTTGCTGGTCGTCGTCGAGACTTTGAAGGGAATCTTCATGGCGCGATCCATGGCGATCACCTTTACGGCTCCGGAGCCGATGCCGAGCAACCCGGAAAGCGCGCCGGCGCCGAACATCAGGCCGAGCCCCGTGGGAACGTTGCGCACCCCGTATTCCTGGCGCTTGCCATCGACGGGGAAGTTGCCTCCGAGACGCAAGCGCTTCCCGAGCGCGTCAGATTCGATCGGCGGGCCGGTTTCGGGCGTACTGTTGGCGAGCGACTGGTACGCCGACTGCAGGAGCACCAGCCCAAAGATGATGGCGATTATGTGTGTGCTGGTGTGCGCGGCGAGAAATGCGCCGACCACAGCGCCGATAGTGGTGGCAATCTCAAGGAAAAGACCGATGCGGATGTTTGAAAATCCTTCGCGGACGTAGGCGGCGGCCGCACCCGAAGAGGTCGCGATGACCGAGACAAGCGAAGCGCCAATCGCGTATTTGATGTCGACGCCCAAGCCGAGCGCCAGGACTGGCACAACCACCACTCCGCCGCCTAAGCCGGTGAGAGCGCCCAGAAAGCCGGCCAAAGTCGATATGGCCCAGACAACAAGTGTGAAAGTCAGGACGGTCATGAATGATCATTCATACGGAAGTGTGCGAGCGCCGATTCCGATTCACTTGCGCATAAGATGTGAATCGCCAGACCATTCTACTTTCTTTCCTCGCCGACGGGTTTCTGCGCATATGCGGGAAAGACGTTCCTAATCAATTCGTTTCGCAAAGTGAGGCGCAGATCGGTGTTGGGGTCGGGTTCTGTATTGGATTCCGGATGCAGGGTGGCCACAGCCGCGGCGCCGGTGTCGGTGGTGTTGACTGCAAGAATCGAGCCGCTGTGTCCGGCGGCATCGACCAGCAACTCCGAGGAAAACCCGCCCTGGTCGCCGTCGTGATAGATGTAGCGGTGGCCACCAACCTGAAGCACGAAGAATCCGAGCCCCATCATGGGTTGTGCGCCTTCAGGGCCGGATGTATAGGGTGTGGGTTTCTGGCCGGGCTCGGTGGCCGGCAGTACGCCCGTCCAGGCTTCTTCAAGAGAGCTGCGCTTGAGCACCACGCCGTAGACTGGGTTGGCGGGGTCGCCGATGAGAAAACGCAGATACTTCACCATGTCGGTGATCGGCGCCTTCAGGCCGCTGTTCGAAGTGGTAATGCCAGTGTCGAAGTCGAAAGGCTGAGGCGTGACCTTGTCGCCCGCACGCAGATAGCTTGCCGAAATATCGTGCTCAAGAAAATAGGGCGAGCGGTCAAAGTAGCTTGAGGTCATGCCCAGCGGCATGAGGATGTTTTTCTCGATATAAACCTCGAAGTCATCGCCGGAGAGCCGCTCGATGATCTGGCCTAGGAAGACATAACCGAGGTTGGAGTAACTCCATCGCGTTCCCGGCTTGAACGCGACATGAGTATAGGGCAGCATGGCCGCGACCTGGGACCACTTGGTTGGTTCAAAGGGCTGCCAGTCGCAATTTGTCGCGTCGTCGCAATCCCATGGCCAGGTAGGGTTGCGAAAACCGCTGCTGTGCGTGAGCAGGTCGCGGATAGTAATGTTGTCGACGGGGCCGTAGGCGTCGTGCACTTGGCGCAGCTCAGGCACATAGCGGACGGCAGGATCGTCGAGCGACAGCCGCCCGCGATCGCGCAACTGCAAAATTGCAATTGCCGTGAACGTCTTGGTGATGGACGCCCAGTTATAAGAGGTGTTTGCATCAACCGGTTTGCCGGTGTCGCGAATCGCGTCGCCGAACGAAAACTGCGTCGCCGGATTCCGGCCGTGCACGAAAGCAAATCCGCCCCCAATAATTCCGTGGTGCGTGAGCACGGCATTGAAGCGGTTGTGAAAGGCATCGAGCTGGGCATCTGCGCGGAAGGTGAGACAGGGAAGTGAAGCGACCAGCAAGATGGTCCACACGGCAGACAGGCGGATGAGCATGCGGCCATCATAGTCGATTGGCGGGAGTCGATGTTATCAAATCGGCCTCCGCCAGCGAGACGGATCTCTCGCTAAAAGCTGATACTCAATGGCACATAGCAACTGCGTCCCGGACCGATCACATTGTATTCAAAATCTCAATGAATTGTCTTCGATTTGTGCTGCATGTAATCCATGAGGAGATATTCGCCGAGCGTGTCCGGTGTAGTGAAGTAAGCTTTGCCGCGGCAAATTGCCGAAACCTTGTGAACAAACTGCACCAGCCCGAAATCCGATGCCAACATGAACGTGTTGATCATGATGTTCGAGCGTTTGCAGCGCGCCACCTCTTCAAGTGTCTCGCTCACCACAAGAGGATCAAGGCCGTAGGCATTCTTGTAGATGCGTCCGTCGGGCAGCGTGAGCGCGGATGGCTTGCCGTCGGTGATCATGACGATTTGCTTCATATCCTTTCGCTGGCGGGCAAGAACGCGCTGCGCGACACGCAGGCCTTCACGGGTATTGGTGTACCATGGTCCGACCTTTACGCGGGCGATATGCGACACCGGCAACTCTTCCGCCGAATCATGAAACAACACCAGAGACAGTGAATCTCCGGGATACTGCGTGCGGATGAGGTGCGAAAGCGCCATCGCTACGCGCTTGGCGGGCGTGAAGCGGTCTTCGCCGTACAGGATCATGGAGTGCGAGCAGTCCAACATGACTACCGTTGCGCACGAACTTTGATACTCGGACTGGTGCACGTGAAGGTCTTCGTATTCCAGGTTGAGCGGAAGCGTGATGCCCTCGCGAGCGATGGCTGAACTCAGAGTGGTGGTCGTATCCAGGTTCAGCGTGTCGCCGAACTGGTAGCGTTGCGATGCGCCCATGGCTTCAATGCCGGTTGCCCAATGGCGGGTGTCATGCCGGCCATAACTCGATTTGCCCAGCGAACCCAATAGATCGCGGAGAGTTTTGAAGCCGAGAAAATCCAGGCTCTTGTCCGTCACCTCGAAGCGGACCTCGCCCTGCACATCGCCAATCCCGCCCCCGACCTGCGCGTTGCGCGGATTGCCTTCAGGGAACGACGAAGAAGAAATGTAGTTTTCCTGCTCAAGGCGATCCATCAGTTTCTCGATGAGATCGTCCAGCTTTCCCTCAGCAGCAAGTTGATCGATCTTCTGCTGCATGGTCTCATCAAAGAACTCTCCCGACTCAAGCGCTCGCCGCAATGCCTCCCGAAGGTCGTCGAGGTTGTGGTCGAATTCCCGGAAATTCGAATAGGGGTCGCGGAATCCGGAATCCAGGAGGTAATCGGAAAGCGCCTGGAGCAGGTCCTCGAGATCCATCTCCGACGCCAAGTCGCCGTTGTATTTTGTGTAGCGGATTCGTTTCAATGTGAAATCTCCAGCAGTCTGATGCAGCTCAGTTCAGCCCGCCCCTTCGCGGGCGGCGTGCACGCTCCCATTCGTCGTAGTCTATTTCCGGCTCACCGCGCTCCTGCCTGCGGCCGGTTCTCTCCTGTGCCGCGTAGCCGTGTTCTTCATTGCGGCTCAGCTTGCGATGCGCCACCAGGCCCTCCAGCAAAAACTCGGCTGCGGCTACGACCTTCGGCGCTGGATCGGAGGCCGCCACGTCGAGCGGAGCCAGTTTGTCAAACAGTCCCTGGATTTGCTTCAAGTCGGCAAGGGAAGCAGCTGCGGGTTGATTGTCATCGAGCTTGACCGTGCCGCCGAGATTGAACCACAACTCGACCTTTTCCATGTCGACACCGGCAAAGTAGCGGTCGAAAAGCTTGCCGACGGCGGTTCGAATCAATTCCTGTACGACGGTGTCTGCGCCCCGCATCTCGCCTTCATATTCCAGCTCCAGTTTGCCCGTGATGCCGGGCAGCGCGGCGTAAATGTCGCTCACGCGGGGCAGTACGAGGACCTCGTTGTTCATCAGAGCGCGGCGCTCGGCATTTGAAACCACAAGCTCGAGGGTTGAGATCGGCAGCCGCTGGCTTACGCCGCTGCGCTTGTCCACCTTCTTGTCTTCGCGAGCGGAAAAGGCCACCTGCTCCACGATTTCGCGCACGTAGGCCGGTATCTCGACGGGTGTGTCGCCGCGCTCGGCCCAGGCCTCCTGGGCGGTGATCGCCATTCCCTCTTCCAGCGTTTCGGGATAATGAGTGCGAATCTCAGAGCCAATGCGATCCTTGAGCGGAGTGACGATTTTGCCGCGCGCCGTGTAGTCCTCGGGATTGGCAGTGAACACCAGGGCTAGATCAAGCGCAAGCCGCACCGGGTAGCCCTTGATCTGCACGTCGCCCTCCTGCATGATGTTGAACAGGGCGACCTGGATTTTGCCGGCGAGATCGGGCAGCTCGTTAATGGCGAAGATGCCGCGATTGGCGCGGGGCAGAAGCCCATAGTGCATGGTCAGTTCGCTGGAGAGATCCTGCGCTCCCCGGGCAGCTTTGATTGGATCGAGATCGCCCACCAGGTCGGCTACCGTGACGTCCGGTGTAGCGAGTTTTTCGACATAGCGATCTTGGCGCGACAGGTAGGCAATCGGCGTTGCGTCGCCCTGCGCAGCGATGAGATCGCGGCATCGTTTGCATAAAGGCCGATACGGATTATCGCGGATCTCGCAGCCGGCTACGTACGGCGTATGCTCATCCAACAAATCCGTCAGAGCGCGCAAGATGCGGCTCTTGGCCTGTCCGCGCAGCCCCAGCAGAATGAAGTTCTGCTTCGACAGGACGGCGTTCACAATTTGTGGGATGACCGTGTCTTCGTAGCCGAGAATTCCGGGAAAAAGTGTCTCGCGGGATTGGAGGCGGCCAATTAGATTGGCCCGCATCTCGTCTTTGATGGTTCGTGTCTTGAGGCAGGCTTCAACGAATTGTTTGCTGGTGCGCAGTTCCCCCAGGGTTTGGGGAAGAGGGCGAGCTGCAGGCATCGGTCACTCCTGTAGGCCGCCTGGGAAGCACAAGCCGGCCTTGTGTATACAGTAGACGTGCGCCCAGGGCGATTCGGTGCAAAGCAGCTTCGTTTCCGGTCAACTCGCAATGACCGGTCGGTCAGCGGGCAAGGGCAATACCCCGACAGGACGATTTTCCCGCGAGACCGTGGGGAATCGCTGTTTGGACTGTGAACCGTCACAGAGCACGTATGGATGCAGTATGCGCCCTTCACTCGAGTTCGCCTAGTCCACTGAAGGCATCCGCCGTGGTTTCAAGGTGGAATGAGAGAGAATCCGCAGCCATCAGCGGGGACGCCTCAGCCAGTGCGCAATCGAGAAAACGCTGGCAACTCCACATAGCGTGATAAAGATCGACATTCCCCACTTGAAGGGGGTCGACTTTGCAATCAGAAGAATTTCGTCTCCAAACCTGATTGCCAGAATCGAGATCAATGCAAAACGAGTGGCACGTGCGCAGAAATTGATCGCTAAAAGGCGCCAGAGCCGGTATTTCAGAGCCGCAGTTCCGGCAATTACCGTGGTGAAAGGAAAGGGCGGCGGAGCCAATCCGGCAACAGCAACCGCCACTCCAGCGTGGCGGCCGAGGTGATACTTCAGGGATTCATATCGTTTGTTGCCGGCCAGCCGGCGAATGCCCTCCTCTCCAAGTTTTCGCGATACAAGGGCCAGCAGCAGAGCTCCAAGGGTCGAACCCACAGCTGCCGAAAGAACGTACCAGGCCGTTCCCCGGGGATTCCCGGCAACCATACCCACCACGACGAGATCGTTGCCGAATGGAAGAACGAGAAAGGAAGAATCCAGAATGCCCATTGCGAACGGGCCAAAGTAACCGAGATGCCTGAGGAACTGCAGGAACGGATACAGGAGTTTCACCGGATCTTCCTCGTGGTTGCTGCATGGTTGCCCTTTATAAGATTCAGAATTGCGGGCGGGCGTCTTGGCGACTGGAGAGAATCCGTATCTTATTGCTGATGTTGAGATCCATGCGTCGGTGAATCTCTGATCCTGCCAACAGAGCGCCATATATCCGCATCTAAGTTGCAGCAGCGGTAGAAATCTGGCTATTCGGGAATCGACGCGATAAAGCGAACTGTCCTCACTGGAAAGGCAATCTGGCGTGTTTCTGTGTCTTGCGCCCATTCTGGTGCCTGCGAGCCTTGTCATCCTTGGCAGCGTGGCGATTGTCCTCATGGCAGTGTGGCTGCTTGCGGGTATGTTTGCGCCGATGCCGCAATACAGAATCACTGGCGCTCATGAACTACCCGCTATCGATTCGCCGCAGTTCCTCGATCTGATTGAGTCTCTGACGGATGCAAAGCTCAATCAGACAGGCATCCTGGAGATCCTATCCAATGGCCCGAATTTTTATCCTGCCGAGTTGAACGCAATCCGCAATGCGAACTCGAGCGTAAATCTTGAAGCCTACATCTTCAGGAAAGGCGAAATCGGCAAGCTTTTTGTTGGCGCATTGACTGAGCGTGCGCGTGCCGGCTTGCGCGTAAACGTAGTGATAGACGCTTTTGGCAGTCTAGGCGCGTCCCGCGGACTCTTCCGTCCGTTGATCGAGGCGGGGGGAAGGGTATCCAGATACAACGACCTCGCATGGTACAGGCTTATGCGGCTCGACAATCGCACCCATCGCGAACTGCTGATTGTCGATGGGAGGATCGGATTTATTGGTGGTGCTGGTATTGCAGATCAATGGTACGCGGGAACGCATGGCAGGCCCAGGTGGCGCGATACGGTGGTGCGTGTTGAAGGCGAGGCGGTGGCGGCGCTGCAGGCGACCTTCGCGGAAAACTGGCTTGCATCGAACGGCGATCTGCTGGCGGGAAATGCATACTTTCCGCAGATTAAATGCGCTCACCCTGCAACCACGCTGGTAGTCAACAGCACACCCACGGTGGGAGGGTCTACACGCGCGCGAGTGCTGTTTCAGCTGCTGCTCGCATCTGCTCGGCGTAGCATTTCGATCACAACACCGTACTTTCTACCGGACAAAAGCCTGATGAAGGAACTCTGCCGCGCGGTAAATCGAGGGGTGAAGGTGCGAATCCTGGTCCCAGGCCGAAAAAGCGACCATATCGTCACTCGAAGCACGAGCCGGAGCGCCTACGGAAGGCTGCTCGAAGCGGGCGCGGAGATATATGAGTACCAGCCCTCCATGATCCACGCCAAAGTGATGTGTATCGATTCGTTGTGGGCCGTGGTGGGCTCAACCAATTTTGACAATCGGTCATTTGGGCTCAATGATGAGGTGAACCTTGCCGTCTGTGACGCGGCGGTAGCGATGCGCCTGGAGAGTGATCTGGCGAGCGATCTGGACCACAGCCGTCAGATTTCCCTCCAGGAATGGCGACATCGGGCCATAACTGAGCGGGCGACTGAACTGCTGGGATGGGTTTTTGAGCGACAGCAATAATGGGACACGAGAAAGAAATCCGAGTTGCGACATACAACGTGCATAAGTGCCGTGGCTTTGACGGAAAGATCTCTCCACCACGCATTATCTCTGTGATCAAGGAACTCGACGCGGACATTCTCTGCCTGCAGGAAGTGGTGAACGCGCCCGGCAACCCCGTTCTTCACGGGTCACCGCGGGTCTACGATCAGGCTGGCGAAATCGCCCGTGCGATGTCGGGGTATGCCTGGGCTTTCGGAGCGAACCGGCCTCTGCATGGCGGCGTTTATGGAAATATGACCTTGACGCGTCTGCCAATACAGGCCTGGCGCAATTACGATCTGACGAGGCCGGAACGAAGTCGGGAAGAGCGAGGTGTACTGCAGACAGAGATCGAGATTGCACGAGGCAAAACGCTGCACGTCTTCAATGTTCACCTGGGAACCGGGCCGGTGGAGCGGCGCTTTCAGGGTGAAAAACTGCTGGGAAAGGAGATTCTTTCACAGCCGGGCCTTAACGGTCCCCGCCTCGTGCTCGGCGATTTCAATGAGTGGACCCGCGGGCAAACCACACGGAGACTAAAAAAGGAGTTTCAAAGCTTTCGGCCCCATCATGTGCTGCGGTTTCCCCGCACTTTTCCAGGACTGCTCCCGTTTCTGAGCCTGGACCACTTCTATTACGAGCTGCCGCTCCAACTGGAAAACGCACGCCTCTTTAGAGCGCGCAGGGCATTGGTCGCTTCAGATCACCTGCCGCTGATCGCTGACTTCCGGATTCAAGATCAGGTATTGTCTTAATTCAGACAGTACCCGGGATCCCGCAGCGCGACCAAAGAATGACTGAATAGGTTATGATCGTTCGTCCATACGCGGTCATTTTGATTGAATGGGGGCTCCGGCTATTGGAAAACATATGGATCATGACCGTGCTGCAGAATGTAGCGAGTGAGCTTCCTCCTCTATTTAGTTCATGCGAGCAGAGACTCCGATTGTGCTCATAACTGGCCAGTCTCCCCATAGGCGGCTTCTTGCGGACTCGCGCGCTGTGCGCATCCGCACTTCCGCTCAGCTCTTGGGATTTGGTGTGGCTTTCATCGCTGCTTGTTTGGGCACTGGTTGCGGTGGTTCCTTAGCGACCAGCAAGACAAGCACGAGCCGGCCGCTTGTCATTTCGACGTCCTCGCTACCGAACGGTCAGGTCGGTACGCTCTACAGCGCCACACTGGCAGCTTCTGGTGGCACAGCCCCGTATGCGTGGTCACTGACCAGCGGAAACCTGCCATCCGGGCTTTCTCTGAATGCATCTACGGGGGCGATGACGGGGACACCAACCGCGACAGCCAACGCTGCTCCACTGACTTTCAAGGTGACGGATTCGAGCAGTCCGATGCAGACTAAAACGGTTAGCTTATCGCTGACCATCTCATCGTCGAGTATCACGGTGTCGGTTTCTCCTGTGCGAGCTGGTCTTGTGGTTACACAGTCGCTTGTTGTCACTCCGACCACCAATGATCCTGCTGGAGTCAGCTGGTCCGTCACCGGGTCAGGTTGTAGCGGAACTGGCTGCGGCGCCTTTTCCGCTTCCACGAGTTCGAGTGGAGTCGCGGTTACCTACACGGCACCAACCGCTCCTGGTCTCTACACGATCGTGGCTAACAGTAAATCCGCGAGTACGATATCAGCTTCAGTATCCATCGCGGTCACCGATCTTGCGGGAGTGAGCACGTACCACAATGATCTTTCCCGCGATGGAGCCAATACGCAGGAATACGCGCTCACTCCAACAACGGTGAGCACTTCGACTTTCGGCAAGCTTTTCTCGTGCGCTGTGGATGGCGCGATCTATGCCCAGCCGCTCTGGGTTCCGAACCTGAACATCGCAGCAGCGCGGCACAACGTGGTGGTGGTTGCCACACAGCACGACAGCATCTACGCATTCGACGCAGATTCAACCGGCGGGTCCTGCACCCCGCTTTGGCACGCAAACCTGCTGGATTCCGCGCACGGAGCGCTTTCCGGTGAAACCACCGTTCTATCCTCCGGCCCAAGCGCCTTCGTGGGCGTCGGCTATGGAGATATCGCACCTGAAGTGGGTGTGACGGGCACCCCTGTCATCGATCCTTCGACGAATACCTTGTACGTCGTTTCAAAGTCTGTGATCACTTCGGGACCGACGTTTTACCAGCGCCTGCATGCAATCGACCTACGGACGGGAAACGAGAAATTCTCCGGTCCGGCCATCATTGCCGCGACCTATCCCGGCACGGGAGATGGCGGTACGACAACAACCTTTGTGGCTCGTGAAGAGAACCAGCGAAGCGGCCTGGCCCTCGTGAACGGAGTCGTTTATATTGCCTGGGCATCGCACGAGGATGCTCGACCATACTACGGCTGGGTTATTGGATACGACGCGAGCGATCTTTCACAAGTGAGCGTCTTCAATGACGCGCCCAATACCGGCCAAGGCGGAATCTGGATGAGCGGAGGAGCGCCAGCTGCGGATTCCGCGGGTAACCTCTACCTCATTACCGGCAATGCGAACTTTGATGCTACCAGCACATCAGCGCCGCACAACGATTATGGCGATTCGTTCCTGCAACTCTCCAGCAGTCTCGGTGTCAAACAGTATTTCACGCCATCGGACGAGGGATCGGACAACACCATGGACAATGACTTCGGATCTGGAGGCGCCGCGGTTCTGGTTGATCTTCCCGCAAACGGAAGCAATCCCATCCACCTTGTGATTGGCGGCGGAAAAGATGGAACTGTCTATCTTCTGAATCGTGACAACATGGGCGGCTTGGGGGATTCGAATGCGTGGCAGGAATTCAGCATCGCCCAGAAGATTTTCGCAACCGGAGCTTTTTGGGACTCAACTTTCTACCTTGGCGGAGCCGGCGGTCCAATACAGGCGTTTTCTCTCACTTCTTCAACGGCCAAACTGACCCGCCTGCCCAATAGCACTCCGAAATCCTTTTCATGGCCCGGCATCACGCCCTCCATTTCCTCCATGCCCGACTACTCCAACGGCATCGTGTGGGCCCTCGATTCGAGCGCCTACTGTACCCCGCAATCCACCAGTTGTGGTCCCGCAATTCTTCATGCATACGATGCGAACAATCTAGCGACGGAATACTGGAACAGCACGCAGGGCAATGGCAATTCCGCCGGGTATGCGGTGAAATTCACGGTGCCAACGGTTGCCAATGGCAAGGTATACGTTGGCACGAGGGGCAACAACACGGGCAACGCTGATACCAGCACGTCGACACCCGGCGAACTCGACATATATGGTCTTCTGCCCAATTGAAGCTCTGCCCGAGCCACGATTGCCACGGATGGCGAAGCAGGCCCCATGAAAAAGGAGTCGCGAACAGTAGTGGGCAGAGGCTATATTGGACCATCGAGAGAAAAGATCCTCCGGATCGCGGAAGAGACCCGCGGTAGGCTGAAAACGTCGGCACGTCGGTCTGCGAGCACGTTCCAGTCGCACGCTCAAATTGCTGGTGGAGACAACGAATGTTTCAAGTGAATCCGCGCAGAACGGTCTACGACGTCTGCATCATTGGATCCGGCGCTGGAGGCGGCACCGCCGCGAAAGTACTCACGGAAGGTGGATTGAACGTTGTCATGTTGGAAGCCGGCCCGCGGCTCGACCCCGATCGCGATTTTAAGGAGCATGTGTGGCCATACCAATTGGCGCACCGGGGCGTGGGCATCGGCGGCAGACAGCGCGGAATCGGCGATGAGTTCATGGCGCCGAACGGCTTCTGGGAAATTCCAGGGGAGCCGTACACTACGGCGCCAGGATCGTCGTTTCGCTGGTTTCGCTCGCGAATTGAAGGTGGCCGAACCAACCATTGGGGACGCATCGCGCTGCGCTTCGGCCCGGCGGATTTCCGGCCGCATTCGACTGACGGCATGGGTGACGACTGGCCCATCACCTATGACGACCTCGCACCGTATTACGACAAGGTTGAATCGTTCATTGGCGTATTTGGCACAAAAGAGAACGTTCCCAACGCTCCGGACGGCGTTTTTCTTCCGCCGCCGCGGCCCCGCTGCACTGAGACCATCGTTAAAAAGGCCTGCGATCAGCTCAAGATCACGTGCATTCCATCGCGCCTTGCAATTCTTACCAAATCGCTGAATGGCCGCGACGCATGCCATTACTGCGCGCAGTGCGGACGGGGTTGCAAGTCCGCTTCCAACTTCAGCTCCAGCCAGGTCATGATTCCGCCGGCAGCGGCCACCGGCCGATTCACGATGATTGCCAACGCGATGGCGCGCGAAATTGTCATGGGAGATACCGGCAAGGCTGAGGCTGTTTCCTACATCGACAAGACGACGAAATCGGAGCAGCGCGTGTACGCCAGAGCGTTTGTGATCGCTGCGAGCGCTTGCGAATCCGCGCGGCTCCTTCTGAATTCGCACTCTTCGAGCTTTCCCAACGGCCTCGCAAATTCGTCCGGAGCGGTGGGTCGCAACCTTACTGACTCCGTCGGCAGCGATATGACTGGCCATTTTCCGCAACTGGAAAAGATGCCGGTGCATAATCACGATGGCGTTGGCGGCATGCATCTCTACATGCCGTGGTGGCGCTTCGGCCAGCAGAACGGTTTTCTGCGCGGCTACCATATTGAATTCGGCGGGGGGCGCAATATGCCGGGCGTCGGTGAGTTCGATTATGTGTGCGAAAAGTCCGAAGGGTATGGCGCAAGCCTGAAGCAGGAATGCCGGACTGCCTACGGCACGTTCATCGGGTTCAGCGGGCGCGGCGAGATGATTCCCAACGCCAACACCTATTGCGATATCGATCCTGACGTAAAGGACAAGTGGGGCATTCCGGTGCTGCGTTTCCATTGGCAATGGGGGGACAACGAACTCAAAATGGCAGCGGACATGCAGGAGACTTTCCGCTCCATCATCGAAGCCGTCGGGGGAACAGTGGCGACAGGCGTGCGGCGCCATCACCAGGCCGAGAATGCCGCCGATCAAAAGCCAGCAAGCAGCATTTCAGAAGGCGGTGCCATCATTCACGAACTGGGCACCGTGCGCATGGGCAGCGACCCGAAAGCATCTGCGTTGAACAGCCATTGCCAGGCACATGACGTCAAGAATGTCTTTGTGGCCGATGCTGGTCCATTTGTTTCAAATCCTGACAAGAATCCCACGCTGACCATCATGGCGCTTTCGTGGAGAACGTCGGAATATCTGCTCGACCAGGCCAAAAAAGGAGAGATTTAGCGTGACCCATTTGCCTGCGGATCAGGTGTCGAGACGCGCGGTATTGAAGTCCCTCAGCATGGGAGCAGTCGCCGGAAGTGTCTTGCGCGTCATTCCGCTCCAGGCCGCCGAATTGGCACACTCTGTCATCGAATCAGAACACGCAGATACGGGAGCCTACACCCCCAAGTTCTTCGATGCGCATGGATACAAGACTTTACAAACGCTCTGCGAGACCATCATCCCCGCAGACGCCGACGCGGGCGGTGCCATTGAAGGAGGCGCTCCCGAATTTATCGACCTCCTGACCAGCGAGAACACGGAGTACCAGGCAAAACTGGGCGGTGGGTTAACCTGGCTTGACTCCACCTGCACGAGCCGTTATGGCAAGGCATTTGTGGATTGCGCCCCGCAGCAGCAGACAGAGATCCTCAATCTCATTGCATTTCGCAGGAATGCGGACCAGGACCCAAACCTGGAGAAGCCGGTGGAATTTTTTGCGTTTCTGCGCAGCTTTACGGCAGACGGGTTCTTCACCAGCAAAATCGGCATCAAGTATCTCGGCTACAAGGGAAACACGTATCTGACTGAGTTTCCAGGATGCCCGCCGGTGCCGGGCTTGTGAGCCGACATCTGCATTTCGTAACGGTCCTTCGCTGGCCGGTCGAATTACACGGATGATTTGCGCGCACCCTCTGGCGGATTGCCAGGAGCCTTTTTGACGGCGAGCTTGCTCGCGGCTTGCGCGACATGCTCAGGCCGGCCGAGATCGAGCCAGTCATATTGGTCGGCAGGGAAGGCAACGATCTTTTCACCGAGCGCGGCTAAACGCAGATAGGCATCGATGATGGAAAAGGCGCCTTGCTCGTGCATTTTCTCAAACAAGCGCGGTGAAACAACATGGATGCCGGAAAAGGCCAGCGTCCGGAGGGACTGTTCCGGTCGAGCGGATTCATCCCCTGGTGCGCCGCGCCCGCGGAGCCTTCCATCTTCATCGAAGAGCAGGGGTCGCGAAGTTTTGCGATCCTGCGCGGCCAGCGTGGCGATCGCATCGCGATCGACATGAAACTGCATCATGCGCCTGAGATCGATGGAACTGATGACATCGACATTGTGCACGATAAAGGGCTCTGAACGAAGGTTTCCGTCTTCAAGGAAAAACCATGCCGCCTTTTTCAGGCCGCCGCCGGTATCGAGCAAATCTTCTTCGTGCGAGATTTCGATCCGCATGCCGAAATTGCCGTGGGATCTCAAGTAATCCTTGATCATGCCGGCAAAATAATGCGTATTGACGATGACTTCGTGAACGCCAAAGGAGCGAAGTCGCTCAAGAACGATCTCCAGCATGGTCCGTCCGGCAACTTCAACCAGCGCTTTGGGCCGGTCGTTGGTGAGGGGACGCAGGCGCGTGCCCAAACCGGCGGCAAGCACCATCGCCTTCATTGGCCGGCGGTCTCCAGTTCGAGATGCCGCACCACTGCCTCGACTCCATTGTTGGCTCTCAAGTGCTTGGCCAGCTCTTCGGCGAGAAAAACGGATCGATGCCGGCCGCCGGTGCACCCAAAGGAAACCATCAGGTTCTTGAATCCGCGACGCTGGTAGCTGGTTACACTCGTGTCGACCAGCGAAACTACATTGGCAAAGTAGCGATGTACGCTTTCCTGCTGATTCAGGTATTCGATGACGCTCGCATCCTTGCCGGTCAGATCACGGAAACGCTCTTCGCGCCCCGGATTGGGAAGGCTGCGCGCATCAAAGATGAATCCGCCTCCGTTGCCCGATTCGTCGGTCGGAAGCGATTTGTGAAATGAGAAGCTGAAGATCCGCACCATCAGCTGATCCGCGGACGACGCAAGGTTCATCAGCGTTTCAGAACCCAACATGCCGCGGAATGCTTCAAGCAGCGCAGGCAGCGCGATGGGCAGCTTTACATTGTGCGCCAGCCAGCGCAGGTTCTTGAGCGCGTAGGGTACGCTCTGCAGAAAATGGGCCTTGCGCTCATAAAAGCCTCTGAAACCGTACGCTCCCAACGCCTGCATGATGCGCACGTAGACGTAGGCGTAGTAGTGCTCCATAAAGGCATGGCGATCAACCTTGATGTGATCGGCAAGGCATTCCAGGTAATAGTCCAGAAGCTCCTGGCGCAATTCTGGCGGCAGATCGGCCTTGCCATCGAAGAGAAGAGAAGCGATGTCGTACTGCAGCGCGCCTTTGCGGCCGCCCTGGTAGTCAAGAAAATAGGGTTCTCCGTCACGCAGCATTACGTTGCGCGACTGAAAATCGCGATAGAGAAAGTAGTCGTGCGGAGCTGCCAGCAGGAACTTCGTCAGTCGGCCAAAGTCCTGTTCAAGCGCCTGCTCATTAAAAGGAATCCCCGCGAGCCGCAGAAAATAGTACTTGAAGTAATTCAGGTCCCAGGAGATGGATTGGCGATCGAAGCTGGCGCGCGGGTAGCACACCTTGTAGTTCAGTTCGCGATCTGCATCCACCTGGAAACGCGGCAATTCCTTCACGACCTTGCGATAGGCTTCGATGGCTTGGGGAGCGATGGTGTCGCCATTACGATTCTTCACGACGAAGTCGAAGAGCGTTGTATCGCCAAGGTCCTCCTCGAGATATGCGCCTTGCTCCAGGTCCTGAACGTAAATCTCCGGAACCGGCAAGCGGAGGCGACGAAAATGCCTCGAAAACTCAAGAAAGGCGATGTTCTCTTCGCGGACCGAATAGAGAATACCGATGGCATTATGTCCTCCGCCGGCGAGGCGAAAGATCGCCCGTCCCGATCCTCCCAGTTGGCCTTGGAGCGGTTGCACGCTCTCGGCTTCTGCCTGGAAGTGCTGTTCGAATAGATGTTTAAGTACGTCCATGAGTAGCTTTTTCCGAAGTA
>DATKPJ010000027.1:0-6140 GCA_035524195.1 Occallatibacter sp. | reverse complement strand
GTCTCGCCATCTTGGGGACCGTCTTTCCAGATCGACCATTCCGGCCGGACCTGTCTGATCTCGGAGGTCGTTTTTCCTTCGTAGGATCCATAGTTCCACTCCTGGATCGCATCCTCCGTCTGGGCGGTATTTCCAAAACCTGCCAGCCAACAGGTCTCCCGGGCGCGCTCACGAGGACTGGTCAACACTCGAACAAAGCGTTTTCCTTCCAGTTGTCGGCCTATCATGGCTGCTTGGTGCCTTCCCCGGTCGGTAAGAGCGACATCTGTAATTCCCGCATGGGCGCCCTTCATACTCCACTCCGTTTCCCCATGCCGCACGAGCCACATTTCCAAGCGTTCATCCATTCACAATCCCCATGCCCTTTCGACCGTTGGTGCTCAGGCCATTTTTTGGACTTCATGCCAAAGCAACAGCCGGTGTGTCTGCCTGGTAAAGGATTCAGCTTCATCACAGAAATCAGGCTGGATCGGCACGGACCACCGGATGTTCTCGAAGAATTCCAGACTAATCTCGCAGGTGTTCTCCTGCCGGCTAAAACGAATGTCGGATATGCGGCGCAAGGGAGCATATCGCGACATGATCCCGCTCTGCTGATAGACTCCATCGATCTGATCAGACAGCCAGAGAATCCTTCGCGAGGTCAGTGCGAGGTACTCCCCCGGAATCGATACATTTGTCCGGAACAGCCATTTCTTCTTGACCATGGTGGATGGAGCGCTGAAGAACCGGGCGTTCAATGCCTCCCCGCGGTCCACGTTGTCCGACTCGCCGCAACCAAACTTGTGATCCAGCGGTTCGCCAAACACACCGCGGCCGACTGGTCGCTCTTTCGGTTGATTGGTTAGGAAGAGTTGCCGCAACTGGAAAAGGAACTCTGCGACCAATCCTTCCTCGTGCACGTCATACGGCCACTGTTGTATCGCATCTGTGGCCCGGATTGTGATGCTCGCGTCCGGAAACAGGTGGCGCTGCTCGATCACGGCAATGTCACTCAGGCGGACGTTGAGCCGCGGCGATCCCGAGGACGGGTGGGGAACGACTGTCACTATATGCGGAAAAAGAAGCAGAATCCTCGCGGGGCAAGAGGCAACGGCAAACTTCCCCTGCCGCTTGGGCGGCAAGAACAGTCCGCATACGAGTCCTGCGAAATCTGCTTCTACCGGAAAATCAGTCGGTAGATGATCGTTCCGATAGATGAGATAAGCGTGGGCATACTGGGCAGTTTTTTTCATGGGCCTGCGCTCGAGATCAACTCGAATCCAGGTCGCTTGATTTGAGGAATGGCTGCCAGGCAACGACCCCCGAGACAAGCGTCCTTGTCAGGAGTCATCAGCTGCCCTGGCGAATCGGAAGGACAGCGGTTAAGGGCGAACTCCCTCACCCACGAGCGAAGTTTAGCTCAGTGCCCCGCGATAGACAAGCTAAGAATTTGCCATCTTCCGAATCCGATCAGCATCTATAATGAATATAGTTGTTATCGGTGAAGGAGTACCACCGCTAACCGCTTTCCTTCCACGTTAGGTCGGATGGCTGATGACTCCTGGCAAGGCGAGTTCTTGTCCCGGGAGGTCGAGTGCCGACTGGTTTGACTGGCATATCCACTGGCGAACAAGACCGTCAAGGCTACGGAAGCTGACACATCGCAACCTGAAAGTGTCTCCGTAGGCGACTGGAGGAATCATGCTGGCATACTGTCCAAACTGCTGGGGCGAGATAACCGGCACTCCGACGATTTGCCGCAGATGTGGCACCGGTGTGGATGTCTATTCCCACGAATACGAACATCAACTGATCGCTTTGCTCGACAAGAGTGATGCTGCCAAGCGCGCGCAGATCTGCCTCGCGCTCGGGGAACGCGAGAAACGAAGCGCGATTCCCCATCTTCTTGTCCTGCTCGCTACCGATCCCGAGCCGCTCGTTCGTGTCGCGGCCTTGCGCGCATTGAGCGAAATTGGAGACACCTCGGTCGTGCCGGCGATTACCAGAATCGCGGCGACTGATAGTCCGCCGGTGCGTTCAATTGCGAAGCAGGTGCTCGGTTCGCTGCAGGCGCATGGCTCCAAGCGCCACTAGATGATCCGGCGCACGTCAGTGAGGCACCCCTTTTTTGCGAGACCAAGTATTTTTCTGTGGCACTCAAAGGCAAGACTATGCAGCTTACGAAGGAGGCAAATCGGTGAGTACGGTGGAACCAGGGTTGGTGCGCGCACCGGAGCCCGCGATGCCGCAACGACGCACTCGCATTATCGCCACGCTTGGACCGGCATGCGATTCTTACGATCAGATCGCCGAGTTGATGAGAGCGGGCGCGGACATCTTTCGCATCAATGCTTCGCATGCAGATCCCGACACCCAAGCGCAGTATGTTCAGCTGATACGCAAGTGCTCGCGCGACTGCGATACCCACACTGGTATTCTGCTCGATCTCCAGGGCCCCAAAATCAGGTTGGGGACCTTTCGATCAGGATCCGCCTCGATCACCAAGGAACAACGATTCCGGATTACAACTCAGGAGGTGATGGGCACTACTGCGCAAGCTTCTACGACGTACGAAAACTTCGCGCACGACGTTCGAGCCGGCGATCGAGTCCTGCTGGCTGACGGGGCAGTGGAATTGACAGTGCTCGACACGGACGGCGTTTCGGCGGTTTGCCGCGTGATTCGCGGTGGAGTCCTTTGCGACCATCAGGGAATCAATCTGCCCGGCACAAATCTCAGCGCACCCGCTCTGACGGAAAAGGACCGCAACGATCTTGAACAGGGTCTTCGTCAGCACGTCGACATGATCGCGTTGTCGTTCGTAAGGCGCGCGGCCGACATTTGGAGTTTGCGGGAGACTCTGAACCAAGAGTCGATTGCTATACCGATCATCGCAAAGATAGAGCGCCCGGAGGCGTGGCAGAGGATCGACGAAATCATACAGGCTTCCGATGGCGTAATGGTGGCGCGCGGCGACCTAGGTGTGGAGATGTCGATGGGAGAGGTCCCACACATACAGAAAACCGTGATCGAGAAAGCGCGGCAGCACAACCGCTTTGCCATCACCGCAACCCAGATGCTCGAATCGATGATGGAAAATCCCGTACCCACTCGCGCCGAGGTGAGCGACATCACCAATGCGGTTTACGACGGCACCGACGCCGTGATGCTCTCCGGAGAGACGGCAAGGGGAAAGCACCCTGTCGACAGTGTGCGGACTATGTCGGAGATCGCACGTGTGGCGGAATTGCACTCCCCAATCTACGAGTCGCAATTGACCAACAGGAACCTGATTGGCCACACCGAAGTTATCGCGGATGCAGCTTGTCGCATGGCGAGTTCCGGCGGGATTGAGGCGATCGTGGTCTTCACACAGAGTGGGCAGACTGCCCACTTGATTGCCGCTCGTCGCCCCATCGTTCCCATCCTTGCTTTTGCTCCAGCGGATTCAGTGGCGCGTCAGCTGTCCGCTTGGTTTGGAGTTACGCCGCTGGTCGCTCCGACTTTCGAATCACTCGAAAAGATGACCGAATTTATGGACCGGGAAATAACGGCTCGGGCCCGGGTTCAGGCGGGAAGCCACATATTGTTCGTGGCAGGAGATCAACTGGGAAGGTCAGGCGCCACCAACATGCTAAAAGTTCACTTGGTTTCGGGCTAACAAGTCACAGAGCAGTCGTGGTCAAAGCACAGAATCGGGAAAAGCAAGGTGATGGAGTCCGCCGAAGTCACCCCTCGGGTTAATGACTCCTTTCGACAACTCGGTTGTCAAAGGAAATGCTCGTGGGACGATTCAAGGAAGAGCTCAAGACGTGGGCTGCCCTTCTAGCTGGCTCGTGGAACAATCGACCGGAGGTTACACCTGGGCGCAAACCGCTCGGGCCGCAAGAACGGGCGGGAGGCGGGCTCCGCCAAGGTCCGTCCATCCTCTGTTTCATCTGCACTTGGGGATTGCACCTCTGCGTGCGGGGTGTGGATCGAGGTCTTCGTAAGGCGATGGCCATTCGAGAATTCTGTGGAAGGCCCACGTGTATCTTCAGAATGTCGGAGCGCTCTTCGACAAAACACGTTCTGCTTGCAGATGGTACAGAGATCTATGCCGGGGACCGGATTGGTGACCTGCATCTGTGGAATGAGAATATAGAGCGGACGCTGGGCACCGCGGTGGGGCTGGGAGTTGGTGCTCGGTTCCGCACGGCCTTTCTAGAATCCTTGCAGGACCTCGCACTGCACGCCGCCACGGACCAGCAGATGATGGACATGAAGGCTTTTCGGGCGCAGGTGTGCTGGTTGTGGCGAAGCCGTAAGGGCAATCTGGAGGCGATCATTCGGCAGTGCGGATTCACGATCGTTTCTCCTGATCCCGTGTGGATCGGACGGGTTCACGACGCCTTCGAAAACCTTCTGATCTACAGTCTTGTCTGGTCGTTTAATCCCAAGGGTCTGAGGTGCCGTCGCCTTACGCCGCTCCGGCTTCAGTTGTGGATTTCTCGAGAGGAGCTTCTGCGCCGGCATCTGCCGAGTGAGATGGCCTTGGACCAAGCTTCCGAGACCGTCTATGCAATGATCGACGGTGATCGAGCGAATCCTGTCGGTGCTCTTGACAGCGATTATCATCCGGATAAACTGAAAGGGTTGTTACCGGTGAAGGAGTACCACCGCTAACCGCTGTTCCTTCCTTTTAAGATCGGACGGCTAATGACTCCTGGATGCTTGCATCGGGAGTTGTCGTCTGAGTTCAATCTGTCCCCTTAACAAGCGTCGCAATATTCGTATTTGCCAGCTCGCATAGAGTTCCTGCACGCAACCGCGCAGAACTCAGGTCTCGCCTGTTGGTTGGGGCCTTGTTGCGAGCCATCGAGAAGGTTTGTATGGAAATTCTCTGCCCGGCATGTTGGAGCGAGACGGACGCGACTCACATCGTGTGTGGAAGCTGTGGGACGACCATCGATTTCTACTCGGTCGAATATGAGCGCCGGCTTGTGGCCGAACTCGAGCGTTGTAGTCCCGAGCGGCGCATCCAGATCTGTGGCACTTTGGGTTGCCGTGGGAAGAGAAGCGCAGTTCTTGCACTGATTGAATTGCTTCAAGATCCGGAAGTCTCGGTGGTGGAAGCGGCCATCCGCAGCCTCGGGGAGATCGGAGATTCTTCGTCAGCGGAAGCGGTCAAGAAGATGACCGCTCATGACAATGGCAGCATCCGAGGATCGGCGCGCTATGTGTTACGGAGCCTGCTGGGCAGCAGGGCGGACCTATGACAATCCAAACCAATGCATATCGAATTATGTGGTGCACGAAATGATCGGCCATCGGAGAATCCAAAACCTCTCGGACAAACAATTGCAGAAGCTCGTCGCAAGCCTAAGCGCCTTGCATGAAGGAAAGATGGCGATTCCCCTCTTGTTCATCGCCGGGGAAAGAGCCATTCGACCTCTGCGCGACATCTTGCTGGAGGAAGGAGTGAATCGTCTTCGAATCCCACGTCCGCAAGTCGTGTGGGCACTCGCCGAGCTGGGGGCTAGGGAAGTGCTGCTGGAATACTTGCTAACTTACAGCAAACCTGCGGAACCAGATCTTCGCCGGGCGGAAGATGCGGTACGGTCTGCGGTCACCCGCGCCTTGACTGCGTGGGATAACCAAAGGCGGTGTGTACTGATATTGCGCGAAAAAACTTAAGCAGTCGGGAGTGTGTCGACTTGGATGGCAAGCCTGAACTCGATCCGGATGCAGCCCGCAAGGCGCCTCTCGAACAGATTCCAACTTTGGTCCACGAGCATCGCGAGGATGTGATCCGCGGCCTTCTCGAGAACCCTCTGAAGAACTCCATCTATGTTTACTGCTCGGCCGCGCGGAGCTGAGTTCGGAGCTATTGGATCACATCGCGAGCCACAAAGAATGGATGTCGAGCTACCGGGTAAGGCGCGCACTCGCCTTTCATCACAACGTGCCTCAAACCGTCGGGTTGGCCCTGGTCCGTGAACTCTACGCCAACGACTTGGTGGCGCTCAGTTTTTCTCCCTCGGCCAATCCCGCCTTGCGGCACTTAGGCGAGGAACTCGTGCTGATGAGGCTCCCCCAGTTGCCTCCAGCACAGAAAATGACGCTGGCGCGCCGCGGTCCGCCCCGCATCATGGGAGCCTTGCTCACCGAAGGCGGCC
>DATKPJ010000026.1:0-29035 GCA_035524195.1 Occallatibacter sp. | reverse complement strand
TGGAAGCAGTGCAAACGACGAGACTCGCTGAGGCTTTGCGGTCGGCCGAGAGCTCCCAATGTCCCTGCCGATCCGAACCCTGGCTCACTCGCTCCAGATGGGTCCGAAACAAAGGCAATCGACGTTCCGAATTGCTGATTCTGTCGGCTTGCGGTTTCTTTCCATGTCTCGCGATGGCACTGCTGGCTCCTTAAATACTAGAGCTCTGAGCGACGTTTGCCCGCAGCTTCGCACAGGTAACGAGGCCGGACAGGGCATTTTGATCAAAGACATAACCGCAGCAGTCAACTGGCGTTGTGTGTGCAATCTTCCCCGCATTTTAAATTCTCTGACCGGGGCGCGCGCGCCATCATTTTGCAGCAGGTGAATACCATCTGACGACACTGATAGTCGAAGCAGCGGCATCGAAGCGACGAGCCGCAGAAAACGGACGATGGTTTGGGACGAGCGTGATTCCTATCACGGTTTGGCTCATTCAGAAGTGGAACACTGGCGTTCTTGAAATGAGACAGCAGCGGTCGTGAGCGCGAAGGCGAGTGTCTGCATGCAGGCGACGATCTGATCGGGCTGATTAGCACGCCGGAGTGCCGGAACTCGATTTCCAACATGAGAAGCAACACCTCAGCTCGAATCGAATCGGTGTTGACCCCTGTTCGGCCAGGAACCGGCAATTCGCGCGCAAAACAGTAGACGGAAACGGGAAGAGAGGCTGGGTCATGTATAGACGGTTTGCGGTGCTTTGCGTTGCGGCTTCGTTGATTGGGGGTTGTGGAGGCGGCGGAGGCAGCACCACGACGCCGCACGTCAATCCGATTGCCGCCACGCCCACCTTCAGCCCGGCCTCGGGAACATTCAACTTGGCGCAGAACGTAACGATCTCCGACGCGACGTCGGGAGCGTCGATCTACTACACGACCAATGGGTCGTCCCCAACCACGTCGTCGACACTGTATTCGTCGCCGGTCACTGTGTCTTCGAACATGAACATCGAGGCGATCGCGGTTGCCTCCGGATATACCGCGAGCGCGGTCGGAAGCGCGACCTACACTATTAACCTGCCCGCGGCAGCTGCGCCGCAATTCTCACCGGCTCCCGGATCGTACACAACAGCTCAATCCGTCACGTTGTCTGACTCGACGGCGGGCGCGTCTATTTATTACACAACGGACGGATCGACGCCGACCACGGCATCGACACTCTACTCTGCGCCAATCCCAGTTTCGGCGACCACGGAGATCAACGCGATCGCAGCTGTGCAGGGCTATTCGAACAGCTCCGTGTCGACAGGCACCTATATGCTTCCGCTTGGGGCGGGCTCTATTGGGGTGGTGCTGAGCACGCACGATCAGACCCAGCTGTTGGCGACCCAGTCCAGTCTCAGTTTCACCAACAACACGGCCGATGCAACCACAAACACGATCGTGGTGGACCCCACACAACAGTACCAGACCATAGACGGATTTGGCGCCGCGTTCACGGATTCGGCTGCCTATCTCCTGCACCAGGTCGTGCCGTCGGGCCAGTTGCCGGCAACCATGAGTGACCTGTTCACGCGGAACGGCGATGGCATCGGGTTGAGCTTCATGCGCATTCCGATGGGAGCATCTGACATCGCCCGTAGTGTCTATTCGTTCGACGACGGGTCGGCGGACCTGAATCTTACGAACTTCTCGATTGCGCACGACCAGACCTACATCCTGCCGATCATCCAACAGGCGAAGGCACTCAATCCGCAGATGAAGCTGATGGCGAACCCGTGGAGCCCGCCGGGATGGATGAAGGACAGCGGCACAATGATGGGCGGCAACCTGCTGATGACCGCGGCCAACGAGACAGCCTTCGCGAACTACTTTGTGAAGTACCTCGATGCATATCAGGCGGCTGGCGTGCAGATCGACTACATCTCGCTTCAGAACGAGCCGATGTACAACACCACGTCGTATCCCAGCATGTATATGACGGATGCGCAGCAACTGGCGTTGCTGCAGGGGTACGTGCTGCCGGCGCTCTCGGCCGCGAACCTTCAAACCAAGGTCTTTGTCTGGGATCACAACTGGGATACGCCTTCGTATCCCGAGTTCGTGCTCGGCAACCTGACCAGCCAGCAACTGGCGCAGGTCGCTGGGACGGCATGGCACGGCTACGGAGGAACTCCCGGCGCACAGCAGACGGTCCAGAACCAGTTTCCGAGTCTGGGAACCTGGGAGACGGAGCATTCGGGCGGCACATGGGTGAACGATCAGTTCTCTTCGGATTACCTCGAGATCACACAGGTACTTCGCAATGCCGGAAAATCCTATGTCAAGTGGAGCCTTGCTCTCGACGAGAGCCTCGGGCCTAATCTCACTCAAAATGCCGGACTGGGAGGCTGCAACACATGCACACCGATCGTGACGGTGAACAGCCAGACAGGCGCCGTCACGAAGGCCATCGAATATTACACGCTCGGGCAGTACAGCAAGTTCGTTCTGCCGGGTGCTGCGCGCATCTATTCGTCGAACACGCCCGCGATTGCCAGCGTCGCATTTCTCAATCCTGACGGATCGACGGCGCTCATCGCCTACAACAGCGTTGGTTCGAGCCAGACGTTCCAGGTGCAGTGGGGCACGCAGTCCTTCTCGTACGTGCTTCCGGCATTCTCGGCGGCAACGTTTACTTGGATAGGCAGCGCAAACGGCGCGACACCGCCCACGGCGGCTACGGCGCAGATCCAGGCTTCGAGCTACAGTGGCGAGACGGGAGTGCAGACGGAATCGACCGACGATACAACCGGGGAATACGATCTCGGGTACATTTCACCCGGGGCACAGGTTGTCTATCGAAATGTCGATTTCGGCAACGGCGTAAGCAGCGTGACCGTGAGGACGGCGAGCGGAGGAAACGGCGGAACAGCGAGTTTCTTTCTCGACAGCATACAGGGCACACCAATTGCGACCGTCAATCTGCCAGTCACTGGAGGATGGCAGACCTGGGTGAATGCCACCGGCACGGTTTCCGGCGCTTCAGGAGTGCACAACCTCTATGTCGTGTACACAGGCGGCGGACCTGCCGATAGCATCTCCAACGTCAACTGGTTGCAGTTCCAATAATGCGAAAGCCCCGAAGGCGTCGAGTGACGGGACGACCCCTTGCCGGCATTTTTTCCCGCCGCGCTGACTGGGCAGAGCAGCGCCTGTGTCCGGGCTATCCCGTCCTATCTCTATCAGTAATTCGTTTTACTTAAATATTCGAGCGCTGATGCTTGACGCGAGCGAAAGACGTGATCAAACGGATGCCTGTTTGTGCGCATTATCACAGACAGTCCATGTCGCGAAGTTATGTAATCTGCTTCGCGCATGAGTTACGAAGTAGGTCGCTTTGAAGAACGAGCCTCTTGCTTAACTTATTTATCGGTTTCTTCAAACAACCAGGATCATGTGCTTCCGGAACAACGCCGGAACTATGCGAATGCTATCACCATCTCAGTGCGTCGTTGCTCGGAAGGCCTTTGTTCCGCATCGGATCTCCGGGCAATTCTGCGTTGCGAAGGGTTGCATTTCGCGTGAGTGCTCATTCGATACATGCCGCAATTGATTCGAAGGATTGCGGTGGAAGCGCGTGACGCCAAAACGATGAGGGTGAGTCCGAACGGTATTCAGAACCGCCGAAATCGCTTTCGTCGCCAAGCGCGATGCGCTGCAAGTCAACTTGGTAAACCCTGAGATTGCACCCAAGTAATCGCAATACGCGAGAGGAGCAATCAAGGTTGGTTTTCAGGAGGCAATTCGTGGGAAAGACAAAAGTATTTCTGAGTAGCCTGGTGGTAGCCGCGTGTCTGTCGGCTTTCACCGGCTTTGCCCAGAATACGAACTCTGCAGATCTTCGGGGTACGGTGACGGATCCGAATGGCGCCGTGGTTACAGGCGCGACTGTCGCTGTGCAGGACATTGACAAGAACATCACCCGCACCTTCGCTACTGATAAGGCGGGTCTCTATGAAACGGGTCCGATTGTGCCGGATCACTACCTGGTAACGGTTTCGGCTCCGGGATTCAAAACCATCGTCCGCGGACCGATCACGCTCCAAGTCGGAACCGATACGTTGAACGCGCAACTGACTATCGGCGAGGCGCACGAGCAAGTCGTGGTCACAACCGACCTGCCGCTGCTGGAAACAGAGAGCGGCTCGCAGACCGAGGCCCTTGAAGCGAACACCATGGCTGAGCTGCCGCAGTATGGCTCAGACTGGCAGAACTTCGTTTTCATGGTTCCGGGCGCCCAGTTCAGCTACCGCAGCGGGCAGACGGAGTCGATCAACGGCAACCTGCCATATAACTCCGTATTGGCCGACGGCGCAACGACCACTCTGCCGATGAGCTCCAACTCGGACGTGACGATTTTCGAAAGCACAGCCGAGGTGAAGGTTGACAGCAACGCCTTCTCAGCTCAATACGGCCTGGGTGGCATCATCTTCAACCAGATTTCCAAGGGCGGCGGCGACAAGTTCCATGGTTCTGCCTATGAATATTTCCAGAACGACGCCCTCAACGCGGCAGACTTCAGCATCACCGACACCAAGAACAAGGTTGCCTTCCAGCGGTATGACAACTATGGCTTCTCGGTCGGCGGCCCGGTTCTGATTCCGCACACCAACATCGGCAAGAAGATTTTCTTCTTCTTCGACTACGACCGCACCTACAGCAATGGTGGATCGGGCAACACGGTTCTCAGCGTGCCGACCGACGCCATGAAGCAGGGCGACTTTACCGGTTTGCCGACCATCTTCGACTACAAGACGCAACAGCTTACCTGGGTAGAGAACAGCCAGGGAGGCTGGGATCCTGACACGGTGCGGCAATCGTTCGCAGATGAGTATGGAAACGGAAACAAGCTTCCGCCCAGTTACTTCTCTCCGTTGATGCAGCAGTTCCAGAAGTTCTTCCCGGAACCGAACGTGACCAGCGGCACGATCACATCTGCTAACGGAATGCCGCACAACAACTACACCACCAACGTGCCGAACCTCGGTCCGTTTATCAAGTACTTTGGCCGCTTGGACTACACGCCTGTTGCCAACCACCGTTTCACGATCTCTGAAACGGAGAGCGATAACCCGGCTATCAGTTACGGATATGGCAAGCAGTTATGCCCGATCAACTGCCAGAGCCAGGACGTCAGCCGCGACAACGCCCAGATTTCAGACGTGTGGACGATCGGCTCCAACATGATCAACGAAGCTCGCATGGGCTTTACAGATCAACTTAACTTCTTCTCGCCATTCTCGCAGGGTGAAGGTTATCCAGCGAAGATGGGCATCAAGTGGGCCGTAGCCGACGCCATTCCTGAGGTCGACTTGATGAGCCTCAGCAGCTTGTCAGAACCGTCGAACTCCGTCTACAAGGAATTCGTGTTCGATCCTTCTGACGTGTTCACCCTGGTGCATGGGCGTCACGTTCTGCACTTCGGTGGCGAGTTCCTCATCAGCCGTGCCGATTCAACGGCATGGGGCAATGAGCAGCCCGGTTCGACATACTTTGGCGGCTATTACTCCGACGGTTGCATCCTTCCGGGCGGGTGCCTCGATGGATCCCAAAGTTCCATTAACCAGCAGAACAACGATGACGCTGAATACTCCGATTTCCTGCAGGGCCTGAGCGCGGATTGGTGGGGCAACTACACACCTGAGTTCGGCGCCCGCATCAAGAACCCGCAAGCATTTATTCAGGACGATATTAAACTTCGTCCCACGATCACTCTTAACGTCGGACTCCGCTGGTTCGGGACGACGGGCTTCAGCGAAGTGAAGGGTCACATGGCCGCTTTCGATCCGACGGTAGTCAACGGCGGGCCCGGCAATGACCCCAACGGAAAGGCGGCTGCCGGCCAGCTCGGCGGTATCTGGTATGGCTTCAGCGCAGCCAATGGCCGCACTCACCTGCAGGCTCCGGTCTGGGATACGTTCCTGCCCCGCATCGGCGTTTCCTGGTCTGTCAACCCGAAGACCGTGGTTCGCGGCGGTTTTGGTCTCTACAACTACTCGTGGTCTGAAGATACGTATGGCGGCGGCATGGGTGGCGGGGCCGGCGGCAGCGGCGGCGCGTGGGATCCTTCGAACGGTATCTATTACCAGTTGCAGATGGACGCCGATGGCAGCCTCAACTATGAAGGACCGCAGAATGGTTCCAGCGGATGCACCACAGGCTGCTGGGGCAAGAGCGTGAAGGACCTGTGGGTCGTGAACCCGACCACCCCCTATGCGCAAAATGGCAACGGGGCTACCTACAACCAGTACCACACTCCAGTTCCCAAGATCTGGCAGTACAACTTGACGTTGGAACGTCAGATCGGCAACACGATGAAGGCCCAGGCCTCCTATGTGGGCAGCATGGGCTCAAACCTGAACTTCGGCGTGGACATCAACCAGGTGCCGGAGTCAGAGTTGTCCGCGAATGACAACGCTCCGGGAAGCAACGCGCGACCCTATCCGTTGTTCACGGGTCTTGGCGGAAGCACCAACAATGCCGTTTCCTCTTACAACTCACTGCAGATGGTGTTCTCGAAGCGCCTTTCCTACGGTCTTGTGGTCGACGCAAACTACACCTGGTCGAAGTTCCTTGACAGCATGGACTCCGCCGGGTGGGGCAGCAGCGTCGGTACGCAAAACTATCAGAACTCCTATTGCGTGAAATGCAACTGGGGACCATCGAACTTTGACCAGCGTCAAGTGTTGAGTGCTTCGGCAATCTACACGCTGCCGTTTGGCCGGGGTGCGCAGTTCCTGAACAACAACGCGGTTGTGGACGAAATCATCGGCGGATGGAGACTGGCGGCCACCACGCGTGACAATACCGGTTCACCGTTTACTCCGACGATGGCCACCAATACCAGTAATTCGCAGGCCGGCGCACTGTACCCGAATCTCATCGGCGATCCAAACCAGATGGTGATTCCGCGGAGCATCCACAACTGGTACAACAAGGCCGCCTTTGGTGCACCCGCCGACAACACGTTCGGAAATGCACGCCGCAACTCGGTGTACGGCCCGAGCTACTATAACCTGAACCTTTCGTTCGGCAAGACCTTCAACATCTGGGAAAATACGAAGTTTGAAGTTCGTGCCGATGGACAGAATGCGCTGAATCACCCGATCCTGGGCAACCCGGATTCAGGTATCGGCAACAACAACCCGTCGCAGCTCAACAGCGTGATTGATGGTGGCCGCCACATCCAGTTGTATGGCAAATTCACCTTCTAATCATTCGCACACTCCACCGAAAGGGACGGCGAGCAATCGCCGCCCCTTTCCTTTTCAAGGCCCGGAACCAATACAGGGATATCATTGAAACATATGTCCGCAAAAGCAGTTCTATTTGTTGCTCTCGCATTCGCGTGCCCGCTCGCTGTATTTGGTCAGGCCGCCCAAAGCAAGAGTGATGCAATCCAGCAGTATTTACGCAATGCGCAGCAGGATCTCGAGCAGAAGCGGCCCGACCTTGCGATTCCACAGCTTGAGGCTGCGGTCGCGCTCGACCCCGGCAACATGGATGCGCAAGCGAACCTGGGTGTTCTGCTCTACTTCAAAGGAGACGCCGCCAACGCGGCGCCTCATCTGCGCGCCGCGGTAAAAGGCAAGCCGGACCTCTGGAAGATCCAGGCGCTGCTGGGGTTGGCAGAATTTCGAACGAAAGACGCCAACAACGCCCGCAGCGATCTGGAAGCCGCATTGCCACACCTGAAGGGCGAGAGAGTCCAGAACGAGGCAGGCAATGCGCTCGTTGCCAGCTACTCGTCGACAGGCGAGATGGAGAAGGCGGCTCGTGTAGTGTCGATCCTGCTCGAAACGCAGCCCACTGACGCGCGGCTACTGTTGTTGTCGTATCGGCTCAACACCGATATTGCCAATAGGAGTCTTGTTACGCTCGCGCTGGCTGCACCCGACAGCGCGGAGATGCACCAGGCTATGGCGCGTGAGCTGACCAGTCGCGGAGACGAAGCCGGCGCAGTGGCGCACTACCGCGAAGCCCTCCGGCTCGACTCCACACTGCCGGGAATCTACTTTGATTTTGGCAACCTGCTCTTCAACTCGACCGATCAGAAGTTGCAGGCTGAAGCCGAAGCGCAATTTAAGGCAGCGTTGGCAGCCAATCCGTTTGATGAAAAATCGCAACTGATGCTCGGTGAGATTGCCGCCCAGCGCGGCGACATGAAAGCCGCCCTCGATGCGGAATCGCGCGCCATCGAATTGCAGCCGAACGATCCCGATGCCTGTTCAGAATTGGCGAAGGTGTTGATGTCGATGGGGCAGCGCGACAAGGCGAGGATCCTGCTCGACCGCGCGATTGAGAGTGATCCCACGAGCTACATTGCGCATTACCGCCTTAGCTCGCTCGACCGCCAGGAAAAGAAATTCGACGACGCGAAGCGCGAGTTGGCCGAATATCAGAAGTATAAGGAAATGAAGGCCAAACTGCAGGCGATCTTCCACGAGATACACGTACGGACCGACGACAAGCCGGAGGACGATGGTGGAATGGGGAAATGAGCTCGGCAGTGTTGCGCCGACGTCCTCGTTCGCAGCTCGGTTCAACCCCCTGCAGTCAAGCAAAGGCAGAAACCCGAAGAAGCTCGGGAGCACTTGCCTTCCTGCTGCAATCGTCACATGCCTGGTGCTGATACTCGCTGCAGGCGCGCAGACTCCATCAAAGCCGGAGGCACCTCCAGCGAGTTACCCGCAGCTCGTCGACATCACTTCGTCGACCGGGATCACGTTTACCCATCTCTCCTCGCCGCAACAGCGTTACATCGTCGAATCGATGAGCGGCGGCGTAGCGCTGATCGACTACGACCGGGACGGCTACCCGGATATCTTTTTTACCGGAGCGCAGAGCGTAGAGATGGCGCTCGCGGGGAAAAAGGCCAAGTCCGCGCTCTACCACAACAACCACGACGGGACGTTCAGCGATGTAACCGACAAGGCTGGCGTTGGATATCCCTGCTGGGCGCAAGGTGCCGTCGTTGGCGATTACAACAATGATGGCTGGCCCGATCTGCTTGTCACCTGTTTTGGCGGCGTTGTGCTTTACCGCAATAACGGCAACGGCACCTTCACGGACGTAACCAAACAGGCGGGCCTTGCAGTGAATACGGGCTGGGCGATGGGCGCGACCTTTGGCGATTACGATGGCGACGGATGGGCCGACCTGTTTGTTTCCGATTATGTCGATTTCCATCTCGACGATCTTCCGACTTTCGGGTCGAGCAAAACCTGTATGTATAGGGGAGCCGCCGTGCAATGCGGCCCGGCGGGGCTAAAGGGTTATCGCGACTATCTCTTCCACAATAACGGCGATGGCACTTTCAGCGATGTTTCGAAGCAAGCCGGCGTCGATGACCCGAAAGGCCAATTCGGATTGACCTCGGTCTTTACGGATATTGAAGGCAAAGGGCGTCCCGACCTCTTCGTCACCAACGACGGCGAGCCCAATTTTCTTTACAAGAACGACGGCAGCGGACACTTTACGGAAGTCGCGCAGGAATCGGGCATCGCCGTCAACCAGGACGGACTGGAGCAGGCCAATATGGGCGTTGCCATAGGCGACTTCGATCACAAAGGCCGGATGTCGATCCTGATTGCCCACTTCAGCGACCAATACGCAACCTTGTTTCGCAATGACGGCGATCTGAACTTTACCGATGCCTCGTATATCGCAGGAATCGCGCCGCCCACTCGGCGCTACGTAGGGTGGGGCAATGCGTTTGTCGACCTGTCGAACAGCGGCTGGGCCGACTACTTTATGGTCAACGGGCATGTTTATCCGCAGGTCGATAGCGCGGGCTCTGGAATCCAGTACCGCGAGCCGAAACTGCTCTTTTTGAACCAGCGCGACGGCACCTTCCGCGAAATGAGCAAGCAAGTGGGACCCGCGATTCAAATTCCCCAGGTGAGCCGTGGGCTTGCGGTCGGTGATCTTTTCAACGACGGGCGTCTGGAACTAGTCATCGAGAATCTCCAGGGCCTGCCCATGATTCTGCGCCCCGAGGGCGGCCCTGAAAACCATTGGATCAGCCTCTCGCTGCAGGGCACAAAGAGCAATCGCCTCGCTATCAATGCACGGGTACGCATCACGGCGGGCGACCTGGTGCAGATTGATGAAGTGCGGAGCGGCGGCAGCTACCTGTCGCAGCACGACCTGCGGCTGCACTTCGGCCTTGGCCAGCATGATCATGCCGACAGCATTGAAATCTTTTGGCCATCGGGCACAACCGAGAAGTTGACGCAAGTTGCCGCTGACCGGTTTTACTCGGTAATCGAAGGCAAGGGAATCACGGACACCGAGCAGCCCAACGCGTCGGTCCTGTTCCAGCACAAGTAACCCGCGCTTGTGTGTTCCAAATCACAATGTTGGGAGATGAGGCGCGACTACCCTTGATCAGGATGGGTGGCCCCGCTGCCCGAGTTCGCTGCCCATGCGAAGCGTGTGTCGAATAGGCAGCGACCGAAGCATGAAGCGCTTGCGAAACACCTTCTGACTTGGATGAACCGGATTGACACCATTCTGTTGGGCGCCGGAGCCTGCGCCATCGCGGGGTTTGCCACTCTCTCGATCTTGCGGCAGGCCGGCCTCGTTGTTCATGCGCAAGAGAGCGCGCCCGCCATCACGATCGATTACCCGATTTCCGGCTCCATCTTTCCGCCGGAGATCACGCCGCCCACTTTCCTATGGCACGATCCTTCGCCCGTGGACGCGCACTGGAATATCGAGATTCGGTTCGCCGACGGCTCAGCGCCAATGCATTTTCAGTCCGAGGGTCCTCAAGTGAAGATCGGCGAAATCGATCCGCGCTGTGTTTCACCAACGAATGAATTGCCGAAACTGACGCCACAGCTGGCCACCGCGCACACTTGGACTCCGGATGCAGCGGCGTGGGAGCGAATCAAGAAACTTTCCGTCGCTGGACCAGCAACTGTGATCATCAGCGGCCTCAACGCGGGCCACGCTTCGGCTTCGAGCGCGCAGACGTCGATCTCGACCTCCACCGATCCTGTTGGCGCGCCGATCTTCTATCGCGATGTGCCGCTCATGCCTTCCGAAACGGTGAAGGGGATCATCAAGCCGCTCGCCGAGAATGCGGTGCCTTTGATCGAGTGGCGCCTGCGCAGCATTAGCCAGCCGAAGAGCCGCGTCGTGCTCCAGGGCATCCATACCTGCGCCAACTGTCACTCCTTCTCCCTTGACGGCAAAACCATGGGCATGGACATGGACGGCCCGCGCAACGACAAGGGACTGTATGCGCTCGTACGGATTCGGCCGCAGATGGCAATCCGCAATGAGGACATGGTCAACTGGAACCCGACGGGACAGCACCAGTTTGCCTCGAATCGAGTAGCATTCATGTCGCAGGTATCGCCCGACGGCAAGCACGTTCTGACGATGGTAACGCCGGCCGACAAACCGGCCGAGAACAACTACTTCGTTGCCAATTTCAAGGATTACCGCTTCCTGCAGGTCTTCTATCCCACGCGCGGCATCCTCGCCTGGTACGACCGCGCGACCGGAGAGCGGCATCCGCTGCCCGGCGCCGACAACCCTGAATACGTGCAGACCGACGGTGTCTGGAGCCCGGATGGCAAGTACGTGGTTTTTGCGCGCGCGAAAGCTCGTGACCCCTACCCGCCTGACGGGCACATGGCGATGCGCGCCAACGACCGGAACGAATTGCCGATGCAATACGACCTCTATCGGGTTCCGTTCAACGAAGGTCGCGGCGGCACGGCTGAGCCGATCGCAGGCGCCTCGGCCAATGGGATGAGCAATTCATTCCCGAAGATCTCACCCGACGGGCGCTGGATCGTTTTTGTTCAATGCCGAAACGGGCAGCTCATGCGGCCTGACAGCCAACTCTATATCCTCCCTGCACAGGGAGGCGTACCGCGTCGGCTGAATGCCAACATGGCTCCCATGAACTCGTGGCATAGCTGGTCGCCCAACTCGAGATGGCTGGTGTTTTCGTCGAAGAGCCGCGGGCCTTACACGAAAATGTACCTCACGCACATCGATGCGAAGGGGAACGACAGCCCCGCAATCCTGGTCGACAACGCGACAGCTGCAAATCGAGCTGTCAACATTCCAGAGTTCGTGAACATCCCTGCCGATGGCATCATGACTATCGCCACGCCTGCAGTGGAGATGTACAAACAGTTCGATCGCGCGACCGAGTTGGGCGAGAAAGGCGAAGATGCCGCGGCGATCTCTGCGTGGAAGGCACTCGCAGCAGAGCACGCTGACGACGCGCGCGTTCACGACAATCTGGGCCTGGAAATGGCGCGTACGGGAAAATACCAAGACGCGATCAGCGAATACAAGCGCGCCCTGGCTCTTAATCCGGTGTTCAGCGCTGTCCACGGTCAGCTGGCAACGGCGCTGGTGAAGATGGGCCGCACCGGCGATGCGCTCCCGGAATTCGAGGCTGCGTTAGAGACAGCACCCGCGCTCCCCGATCTCCACAACAGCTATGGAAGCGCGTTGGCGCAAACGGGCCGCGTCCGTGAAGCTGCCGAGGAGTTCGAAACTGCCCTCCGTCTGAATCCCAAATACGCGGAGGCGCACAACAATCTGGGAATCGTGCTCGCACGCGAGGGGAGCCTGGAAGATGCCATCGAACACTTCTCGAAGGCGATTGCTCTGAATCCCCGGTTTGCCGAGGCGCACAACAACCTCGGCATCGCGCTTCTTTCGGATGCGCAGCCGGATGCGCTGCGGGCGGAGCAGGAATTCAAGACTGCAATCGAGGTCGATCCTCGTTATGCGGATGCCGAGACAAACCTCGGCACGCTCTATCGCCAGGAAGGCAACGACGCTCAGGCCGAACAACTCTTCCGGCGCGCTGTTGAGAGCAATTCGCGATTTGTGCGGGCGTACGTGAGCCTGGCCGGCGAATTGCTGAGCGAATCAAAGATGGCCGAGGCAATCGCTGTGCTTGAAAAGGCGCTTCGCATCGATCCCAACAATCGCGAAGCGCGGAGCCTGCTGGCATCGATCAAATCCCACCGCGCGCAATAAGTCTGTTTCAGAAATAAGATAAGCGACCAAAGGGTTGCTTGATGTCAAACCAGCGGAGGTCTCCTCCAAGTCCGCCTGTTCATTCATTCCGCAGCCAGATGCGGAAATGAACCGGGAGCGCGGCGCAGTGATCAGTTTGTGTAGATGCGGACGTAGTCAATCAGCATCGACGATGGGAACGGCGTGGACGTGGTCGGCGATCCGGGCCAGCTTCCGCCAACGGCCAGGTTGAAGATGAGGAAGCTCGGGCCGCTGTCGAATGGCCAGCTCGCGCCGCTGAATCCGCTGATGCTCGACGGGGTGAAGGTGGCGTAAGGCTGGGTCGGGTCATCGATGTAATAGGACACGCTGCCTTTGCTCCAGATCATGCCATAGGTATGCCAGCCCGCGGCCGTTTGCCCGCTCGGAAAGTCATATTGCGTGCCGATGTTGCTGCCAGTGAATCCGGGACCATGGACGGAGCCGGTGTTCCAGTCCGGAGTGCGCGCCGCATTCACCCGCTCCAGCACGTCCATTTCGCCGCATCCGGGCCAATTGAGAGTCGCAATGCTGTTGCCGAGCAGCCAGCCAGCGGGCCAGAAACCCTGGGCCTCGGGCACCATGGCGCGCATTTCGAGCCGTCCATATTCGAAGCTGAAGAGGCCTTCGGTCTTGATGCGAGCTGAGTTGTAGCCGCCAGTCGCCGTTTGCGTGGCAACGATGTGCAGGTATCCGTCCGTTCCAACAAAGACATTAGGATTCGTCGGATCGCACGGGCTCACGGAAGAGTTCCACGCGCAATAGTTTTCAAGCTCGCTATTGCCCCAGCCGCCAGCGCCGGTGTCGTAGGTCCAGAAAGACGGGTTCGGCTGCGCGTTATTTCCCGTCGCGTTGCTGAACTCGTCGGACCACACCAGCGTGCCCGATGGAATGTTGGGCGCAAACGCCTGGCTCCCGGTACCGCTGTTGGTGAAGTTGGGAGCAGTCGCAATGGCATTGACCGTCAGATTCGAGGCAACCAGAAACGGGGCTTCGTAGACCGGAGACGCGGTCGTGGGTGTTGTGCCGTCCATCGTGTAGTAGATGGTCGCCCCGCCGGTGGTCGTAGCCAGGCTCACGACGACGGCGCCGTTCTGCGCATTGATTGTCGAGATGGTCGGGGTCGCAGCGGGCGGATTGTTCTGAGTGGTTGTACCCGTGCTTGCGCCTCCGCCTCCGCAACCGGCGATACTTCCCACTGTAAACAGAAAGAATGCAATGCGTCGAACCATGGCCGAATCTCTCCAAAAAGCGCCGTGGAATCCTGGATATCGTTTGCGGGTCGATCTTTGCAGAGAAGGGCCCGCCGAAGGCGGCGCTGAACTTGAATGTTTCAGTGTTCCACCGGCAGAGAACTACACAATGTGACCGGAGTCACTGGTCCCCGAGGATTCCAGAACGGTGCAACTACTGCGTCGCGCTCTTTGGGTTCGTCATGTGAGCCAAGGGCCACATTGAAAATGTATCTCGTGCCAGACAGTTAGTCGAAACAGAGGGGTGCGAACACGAGAGCGGGCCGAGGCCGTGGACCTTGCTGAGCCAGCTACAGCCTCGACCTCTTCTTCATCACGGTGTGCTCCCAATTTCTCCAGACAGAGCCCTCAACGTTCGGCGAGAACGCATTCGCCTCGCCTGATATCCTGTTCGGCAAGCTGCAGAAACGATCTCGGACAGGACCTTCATCGCACTACGGATCGGAGCATCCCGCGTCGAGAGTATCTACATGAGGAATCAATCGCGTCAAATTCGACTGAATCCGCACCACGCGAGACGTCTTCGAAAACTCGATTCATCTTCCGAATGAGATTGTCCAGAGAGACTGCGGCGACAGGTTCATCGACATGCAAATCAGAAAGGCCGTAATCACCGCAGCCGGCAAGGCGCAGCGAACTCTGCCGATGCAAATGCTTTTTGACCGCGAAGGCAACGAGCGCTCCGTGCTCAGCCTGGTGGTGAGGGAAGCCGTTCGAGCCGGAATCAGCGACATCTGCATCGTGGTCTGGCCTGGAGACGAAGAGTCCTATGCCAAGCTGCTGTCCGGCGATTCGGTGCGACCCACGTTTGTGCGGCAGAATGAAGCAAGAGGCTACGCTCACTCCGTTTTCTGTGCGCGCGATTTCGTGGACGGCGAGCCGTTTCTTCATTTTGTCGGAGACCATATCTATGTGGGGCCCGAGGCTGACGGGTGTGCCAGGCGAATGGTGGAATTGGCCACCAATGAGGGCTGCGCCATTTCGGCCGTGCAGATCACGCGAGAGAGCCTGCTCCCGCTTTACGGTGCAGTCGGCGGCCAGCCGGTGGGGGGCAAGCCCGGGCTTTACCGCGTCGAAACCGTACTCGAGAAACCAACTCCCACTGAAGCGGAACAGCGCCTCATCGTTCCCGGACTGAGAAGCGGTCAATATCTCTGCTTCTATGGAATGCACGTGCTTACCCCCGCCATCTTCGAGATCCTTTCCGTTATGCTCGCGGATCCCACAGGCGAGCGCGTAAGCCTTTCCTCCGCTCTTGCCGTGCTGGCGCAGCGCGAACAGTACCTGGCCATGATCCAGAAAGGACAGCGATTTGACGTTGGCGTAAAGTATGGCCTGTTCACCGCGCAACTCGCCCTGGCTCTGCACGGAAAGGACCGGGAGGCAGTGCTGTCTGAATTAATCCAGGTGCTCGCTTCGCGCGAAATGCTGCTCGAAAGGGGATTGGGGGAGTGAGCCGGCTGTGGGCGATCATTACTTCGACCGATCCGGACGTCCGGAACCAGTCTCTCGATACGTTCTGCCGCCAGGCCGCGGCAGAGGAGATCGTGAAAGAAGCAGCCGAGCTAGAAGGGCGGCGGCATCAAAGCGAGAATCTTTACGAGCGCGTCCGTGCGCTCTTTTTTCTGTACGCAATTCACCGTTTTCATCTTCCTTCCCGCGATCGAGTCGCTTCCGGCAAAACCCTCGTTCCCTTCTCCGGATTTGAAAAGCTGTTGAACCGTCGTTATGAAGAGGCGATCAGCATCTTTCTTGCGGCCGAGGCTGCCCATGGAGAGAGCGACGGCCTCTCCAGCGCGCTTGCTTCCGCATATCGTGGCCTGGCTTTCCAGACCCTGGCCGACCAGGTGCGCCGCAGCGTTCGCTCGGTGCGGGGCAACCAGTGGATGTTTCGCACCGGTCATCCCGCCGATTATGCGCTCCGTCTTCGCCCGGAGTTATTGGAGCGGCCGCAAGGCAGGCCTTTTCCTATCCTGCATGAAACAACCCCGGTGCGCATGGATCTGAGCCACAGCGGATGGAGCGATATTTTCTTCCTCGGCATGGATCTTCCGGAACGGGCTCGCGTGCTGAACGTGTCCATCGATCTTGCGGTTCACGGATCGGAAACGTCTGGGCCCAAGCCTCCGGTGGAAGCCTATCTGCGTGTGATCGATCGCCCCGTCATTCGCCTCGTCAGTGTTGATCTCGATGCCTGCACTGAGATCCACGATCTGCAGGAGCTTTTTGATTTCGGTCGCGACTATCTCGGCCTGCTCAAAGCTGCGGTCATCGCCTCGGGCATCGTGCCGCCGGGCCTTGAAGGCTCCGATCAGCCGCTCGCCGATCTGCTGCGGCAACTCATGCGGCGGGATGGCCTTGGACTGGAGATCGTCAGCCATGTGAATAACATCCCCAAGGGATCGCGGCTGGCGGTCTCGACCAACTTGCTGGCATCGTTGATCGCAGTCTGCATGCGGGCCACTGGGCAGGCTTCGTCCTTCACCGGACCTCTCACGGAAACTGAGCGGCGTCTTGTTGCTGCGCGCGCCATTCTGGGTGAATGGCTTGGAGGCTCGGGCGGCGGATGGCAGGACTCAGGCGGCGTTTGGCCTGGAATCAAGCTCATTGAAGGCGTTCTTGCCGCGGAGGGTGACGCGGAATTCGGCATCAGCCGCGGCAGACTCCTGCCCAACCACCGCATTCTGACGTCTTCTGAAGTGAGCGCTCAGACCCGTGCGCAACTTCAGCAAAGCCTCGTGCTGGTGCATGGGGGCATGGCGCAGGATGTAGGCCCGATCCTTGAGATGGTGACCGAGAGATACCTGCTCCGCTCCGAAACGGAATGGACGGCACGGCAGCGGGCCTGCAAGATATTGGACGAGATCATTGAAGAACTGCGCGAGGGGGACGTACACGCCATCGGAAAATCGACGCAGCGGAATTTCGATGGGCCACTGCAGTCCATCATTCCCTGGGCGAGCAATCTCTACACCGAAAGCCTCATCCGGGAAGCACGTAGCGCGTTTGGCAAAGACTTCTGGGGATTCTGGATGCTGGGCGGAATGTCTGGCGGCGGGATGGGTTTCATCTTCGATCCTGCGCGCAAACCCGAGGCGCAGGACCGCCTTGGCGCCTTGATGGGCGACGCCAGCAACAGGCTCGCCGGCGGTGTGCCGTTTGCTATGAAGCCCGTTGTCTACGATTTTTCGATCAACGAACGTGGGACATTTGCCCAATTCTGCGCCGGAGATCAGGCAACCTTGCCCGACGGCTACTACAACCTCATGCTGCCGGCGATTCTGCGAAAAAATCAGCGATTGCTCACGGCTGCCGAGCGGTCTGACCTTGAACGCTTCAGCTTTCGCTGTCATGGCGTGGCCGGAGCTCCGGACCGAGCTAAAGGCCTCCTCGATCGGCTCTTGCCGCAGACCGATAACGGCGACGACCGGGGCGAATCTCTCGATTCCCTCCTTGAACGGAATGGGTTCGACCGTATCCAGCACGAACGAATCCAGACGGAGCTGAGAGGCGGCCAGATCGGTCTCGCGCAAAACCGGATTCCCACCTCGGTGACTATCGAAGATGTGCAGCCCGGTGTTGTTTTCGATGCGCGCCACGAGGCGGATGCGCTCTATCGCCGGCTGGGAGAAGACGCGTTGGCCTCGGGCGCTCTCGCCGTGGTCACCATGGCGGGTGGCGCAGGCAGCCGCTGGACGAGAGGCGCAGGCGTCGTGAAAGCCCTGAGTCCTTTCTGTCGGCTCGCAGGCGCACATCGTACCTTTCTTGAAGTTCACCTGGCCAAGAGCCGCCACATCAGCCGGATCTATGGGCGCGCGGTCCCGCACGTGATCACCACCAGTTATCTGACCCACGAGCCTACAGATCAACTGCTGCAACGAGAAAAGCAGTATGGTTACGAAGGTCCGGTTTACCTTTCTCCCGGGCGCAGCGTGGGCCTGAGGATGATTCCGATGGTGCGCGACCTTCGCTTCGCATGGGAAGACATCCCTCAGCAAGTGCTGGATGCGCAGGCCCAGAAAGTACGCGACAGTTCGCGCGCGGCTCTCATTGCCTGGGCCCGGCAATCCGGCGAAGGCAGCGATTACACCGACAATCTCCCCACGCAATGCCTTCATCCGGTCGGACACTGGTTCGAGATACCGAACATGCTCCGCAATGGCGTGTTGTTGAACCTTCTTGAAGCTCAACCCAATCTGCGATGCCTCATGGTGCACAATGTCGACACGGTGGGAGCAGACCTGGATGCAGGCATTCTCGGCCGGCATTTGGCCTCCAATGCAACCATGACCGTAGAGGTACTCACTCGACGCATCGAGGATCGCGGCGGAGGGCTGGCCAGCGTCGACGGACGTGTACGCCTTGTGGAAGGAATGGCTCTGCCGTCGGAAGAAACGGAATTCAAGCTGTCTTACTACAACTCAAATACGTTCTGGATCGACATCGATGCGCTGCTCAAGGTCTTCGGCTTAACCAGGGAGGACCTGCGGAATCACGAACGGATTGCGGATGCGGTTCGCACCATGGCCGCTCGCATGCCCACCTACGTCACGCTCAAGGATGTGAAGAAACGCTGGGGAAAAGGGCAGGAGGACATTTATCCCGTAACCCAGTTTGAAAAACTCTGGGTGGACATGACGGCCCTGCCCCAAATGAGCTGCGAATATGTCGTTGTTCCGCGGGAGCGCGGCCAGCAATTGAAGGAGCCGGCGCAGCTCGACGGCTGGCTTCGCGATGGTTCAGCCGAATTCGTCACCGGCCTTTGTGACTTCAACGCATGAGTGAGCCGGCATGCCCGAGGGCGTGGGAAGGCGCAGGCGGCCGATCAACCGGCTTCGGTATAATCTCCTTCATTTCTCATGAAAGATGCAGCCTTTGAACGGTAGGAGATGGTCCAGGAACGGAATCCGGCGCGACGGGCATGAGCTCTTCGGCTTATCGCTGGAGAACCTTCGCACGTTGCGAGCGCTCAATACCCCGCCAAAAATTCAGAAATTTCTTGATGCGCTTGAGTACCAGTACGCGGATACGGCCTGGTCTCCGCAGCGTGTGCTGCGCGAGCGCAAAGGCCACTGCATGGAGGGAGCGCTGCTGGCTGCTGCCGCCCTCCGCGTCAACGGCTATCCACCGCTGCTGGTGGATCTTGAGGCCGTGCACGACGACGATCACGTGGTGGCCGTCTACCGCGAAGACGGCCTGTGGGGAAGCATTGCCAAGTCGAACTTCGCAGGGCTGCGCTTTCGCGCGCCCATCTACCGCACGGTGCGCGAGCTGGCGCTGAGCTATTTTGAGCACTATTACAACCTGCGCGGCGAAAGGACTCTGCGCGCCTTCTCGAGGCCGGTGAACCTGCAGCGCTTGGACAGCCGTCATTGGATGACTTCAGAAGAAGACGTCTGGTGCGTCCCCGAGCTTCTGATCGAAGCGAAACACTATCCGCTCTTTCCCCATAAAGTGGCGCGCACGCTGCCAAGGGTCGACCGCCGAAGCTTCGAAGCAGGCATGCACGGCTGGGTGAAGCACTGACGAGGGTTCACCTGGCTCTCTGGCTCCGGCTTGAGCCCTCGTGTCACCGCAACTTGATTGCGTACAATGGTGCGCGACGATCCTCACTCGAAACAGGTGCTTCATGATTTCGCGGCTTCGGTTTTGCCTGGCAGTCGTGCTCAGCGGCCTTTTCTCCTCTCCCGCCTGGGCCACAATCCATGTACTGGTAGACCAGGTGGGTTACGAGTTGCACTCTCCCAAGCAGGCTTTGGTGATCGGCAGCAGGGATGATCCGGTTCCGCTGAAATTTTCCCTCGTGGATACCGACACAGGCAAGACCGTCCTCGACGGCAGCTTGAAATCATCCGGCGAAGTCCATGCATGGACCCGCATGGTTTTCTGGACTGCGGACTTCAGCACATGGCAGCAGGCCGGTCACTATGCGATCCGCATCCCATCTCCCGTCGCTGGAGCCACCTCGTGCTCCTTCACCATCGCTGCCAATGTTTTCGAGCGCGAGACGCTGTCGAATGTCCTCTATTACCTCAAAGGGCAGCGGGCGAGCGGTGCGTTCGACCGGGCCGACCGCCATCTTCAGATTCCTGATCAGCCGGGCACGTTCATTGACGCTCACGGTGGCTGGTACGACGCCACCGGCGACTACGGCATTCACTTGTCGCATCAGAATCTCACTTCCTATTTCAATCCGCAGCAGGTGCCGCTCGTGGCTTGGAGCCTGTTGAAGAGTTATCGCGTTCTGGAGGCCCGCGGCGACGACAATTTCAGCGAGTACCGGCGCAGGATGCTCGATGAGGGACTGTACGGTGCCGATTACCTGGTCAGGATCAAGCGCGCCAACGGATCGTTCTTCGAGTCGATCTCCGCTCCCGGCAAGGGGAAACTCGCCAGGGACCGCGTTATCGGCAATCCGAACTGGCGCACGCAAATCAAAACCAGCGTTTCCGACTCAACCGAAAATCACGTCAGTGTCGCCAAGCCCCATTCGTATGAAGCCAGCTTTCGCGCTGGCGGAGGCATGTCGATTGCGGCGCTGGCTCTCGCCTCCACCATGCCCGAAGAAGGCGATTTCACGCGCCGGAAATATCTCAGCACCGCTGAAGAAGCTTTCGCCTTCCTGAGCGTGCACAATCGTGAGCTGCTCAACGATGGCGTGGAGAACATTGTCGACGATTACTGTGCGTTAATGGCGGCAGCGGAGCTATACCGCGCAACCCACGAAGAGCAATATCGCGCCGCTGCGCAAGCTCGTGCCGCAAGTTTGATGGCGAGGCTCACCACGCAGGGATCATGGCGCGATTACTGGCGAGCCGATTCAGGAACGCGGCCCTTCTTCCACCCGTCTGATGCTGGGCTGCCAATCGTCAGCTTGCTGGAGTGGTACGAGTTGGCATCTCCCGGTGAGCAGAAGAACATTCGTGCGGTTGTCGAGCGGTCGCTTCGGTTCGAACTGGACGTCACCCGCGAAGTAAACAATCCCTTCGGATATGCGCGCCAGCTTGTGCGCATGGGCGATGGAACGGTGCGTACCGCATTCTTCTTTCCCCACGATACCGAGGCCGCTCCATGGTGGCAGGGCGAGGATGCGCGCCTCGCCTCTCTCGCAGCCGCAGCGCGAAGGGCTGCGCCGCTCTTCGCCAATGAGCCGGAGTTCCAGGCCCAACTCAATTCCTATGCGTGGAACCAGCTTCATTGGATCCTCGGGCGGAATCCCTTCGACGTGAGCCTTCTCATCGGCAGCGGCCACGGCGATGCTGCTTACATGTTCTTCCGTTCCTACAAATACACCAATGCTCCCGGTGCCATTGTGAATGGAATCACGGCGTCAGAAAATGATGAAGATGGAATCGCCTTCAACCAGGGATTCGCGGTCACCGGTAAGGATGAAGATTGGCGATGGACCGAGGGCTGGCTTCCTCATGCCGCGTGGTATCTCTACGCAATCAGCCTTCCGCACGAATAGCAGAGTCGTCAAGCGCCGTGATCCGCCCGCTTCAAAGTTGAAGGCGGATCTTCGCTTTCGTCAGTGCTGCTGCCAGAGCCAGCATCATGCAGGTAAAAACGATTGTCTTTGCCACGCCCGGCCATCCCGTATCGAAGTGCGTATCCCAGAAAACCAGCCCCAATGTCCCCAGCAGAAAGTACCAGACATCCGGCAGCAGATAGGTGGTCAGCGTATTTGATCCTGCCGCCCGCACTGCAAATGCCCAGCTTTGCTGCTGCTTCACGTCGCAGATCCAGTAAAGCAACGCGAACAGCAGCGCCGCGGCGCCAATGCTCCACAGTGACCATGTGGGAGTGGCGCGAATCTTCGAAATCCCCAGCGGAATCAGGGCGTATCCCGCTACCAGCGAGATGAGCCCAAAACCGGCAGCAGCGGCAATCGCTGTGCGCGGGTTAACGGGGCCATTCGAAGGCCGAAAGATCAATGAGGTGCAGATGCCCGCCATCACAATGCAGCACATGGCCCCGTTTCCAAAGGGCCAGATGTAGAGAGGAAGGTGATGCGGAAAGGTCACGACTCTGGCAGTGCTGAACGCGCAGAGGGCCACCAGCAGGACGAACCACACTCCCGAGGCCCACTTCCAGCGGCGCGTGGGAATGTAGAGTAGCGCCACGGCAAAGTAACTGAACCCGATCAGCCCGAGGATCTCAGGATAGGAGAAATCAATCCAGGCCGCCTGCCCTTCCGGCGTCGTGCGGCGAAACATCGCATACAAAACGACAGCGCCGCCGAGCCCGATTCCTTGAAGAATCCGGGAATGCGGACGAAGGCGTTCCAGCTTTCCGTAGTCAAGCAAGAACAGCGCGAAGCAAAAGAGTCCGAGCAGCGCCCAGACGTTTCCGCTCATCCCCATCCGCGCCTGATCGACCTTTTCCGCGTTCGCAAGTATCAGGCCAAGCCCAACCAGCGAAATCGAACGGACCGCAACGTGGGCCCACAATGCGGGCAGCGAGTTGTTGCGCTTGAGCCGCGCATCGATCGCCAGCGGAAAGGATAATCCGACGGCAAACAGGAAGAACGGAAACACCATGTCGACGTAGGTCATTACGTCCTGGTTCGCGTGGGCATGGTACGTCCACCAGGGCAGACCGCGCACGTCGGCCAATGCGTTCACAAAGATCATTACCGCCATCGTCACACCGCGAAACACATCGATGCCTGTGATCCGCGGTGCAGACACCTGAGTTCCCTCGGCAGTCGGCGCCGTCTTTAGAGTCGTGCTCATACTCGGGTTACCTGAACTGTGAAAAGACTACCAAGCTCGGCCGCTTCCCTGACAACGAATTATCGGCGAAGACGCGATAGCCGCAAGCCGCGATCATTCTCGCGGGATCAATTCAAACTGATCGATGGCAATCCGGGGGGCAACGAAGGCGTGCTCGCGATTTAGAAACAGCATCACGGTGATTTCATCGAATTTCCGTATGCGCCCATGCGGCGGGATTGAAAAGCGAAGTGTCCGAGACTGCGATGTGCTTCCGGTCGCGGGAACCCCGCCCACGGTCTGCTGGCCAAGGTAGAGCGTTGGCTTCCCTTTCGATGAGGAATCCTGGAGAAGAATGCCGAGGTCGACACCACTGGGATTCTTGTCGTGATTTTCGATCTCCACCTGGATTTCGCGGCAGCTCGCGATGCGAATGGGTATGCCGAGACTCTGATTCGCTTGAATCACCAGCGGAATCGAGTTGGTCGACTCGATGTCCGTCGTTAGCGGACTTTCGTGAGCCTGATGAGCGAACTGTCCCGGGCGCGTCTCGGGGAATTGGAAGTACCAGTATGGTCCATCGAAGCGAATCACCAGCGGTCTTGTCATGCGAGGCGACTGCAATGAAGCCGGTTGCGGAATGGGCGCAATGATCTGTTTCTGCTCGGGAACCGGCCATAGGATTACGCTCTCGTATCCATCAAGAGCATTCCCCGGCGGCACGTGGACGGCATGGTGGTTCGAAGGGCCTCCGCCGGCCGCCGTCGATGCTTCCAATGCATCCGCGTGGTTGCGGTGTGCCACTCCGGTAAGTAGAGCCCAGAGCGTCACCAGCACAGCGGGAACTGCAAGCCGCTTCAGCCGCATGGCTGCATGTGTGTTGCGGTTCGTCTCGCCGCGCCTCGCATTGGATCCCAGCGTCCGCTCCCACGCGAAGAGAAAACTACCCAATGCGAGCAGGCCGGCAGAGATCAGTTCTTCGTGCTCGATGAGGACAAACGCCGCGGCGTAGATGCACAGCGCAATCGCCATGCCGAAGCCCTCGCGGGGAATGGGCTTTAGCGAAGCGGCAAAGAGCTCCTGTTCAAATTCGCGGGGACGGATATCTTCGGGGACGATCCTGCGCAGCCCGATTGCGAGAGCGGCAGAGCCGGCGGCCGCTACCAGCGCACATGCCGACGCATCCTGTGCGGCCAGCAGCGCAACCGCCGGAACCCAGATCCAGCCCGCTGCACAGGTGGTGGCAAACAATTTGAATGAAACGCTGAGACGTGATCCGAGCGACGCGGCACGCCTCCAATACCACCACGAGCCGACCGTCCCCGCGAACGCGCCAACCGCAACATAGAGGATGGCGCGCGCGCTGAGATTAAAGAACGATGGAGCGTGCGACGCAGGCAGACGGCACAGCAGGATCGACGCGATGAGCGAATTGAGCAGGCCGGCAAACACCAGCCAGCGAACCAGCTTTGCCGAAGAAACCCGGTCAGGATTGTTGCTGAACAGACCTTCTTCAGGCTCTGCTGCAATCTCCAGCGGAGCGGCAACAACTTCACCCGCTGGCAGCGCCGCGATCGTCCCCCTTCCCCAAAGCGCGAACACCATGGTGATGAAGTATGGAATCCGCAGCACAACCGCCCATGTCCGCAGATCGACAACTTCACCCAAAGCCATCAGGGTGCGGCGGTCCACAGTCGGGCCGGGAAATGCGACCAGATTCATGATGACGAACACGCCAAAGTACACGGGAAGGAAGAACAGAAGCGCGCGCAAGAGCGACCGCCGAATCCGTATTGCGTTCGTTCGCTTCGTCAGGTGTGCCTGAACAAAAAAGTAGACCAGCGCCCCCGTCCAGAGGAAAACCATATTGAGAAGAAACCAGACAAGGAACACCGAGAGAGTCGAGAACGGCCCATCCATGCGCCATATCTGCTCGCGAAGGCCTGTCATGTGCTGAACGCGGTCGATGAGCGCCGCCCATGCCGGAGCGAGCGTCGACCATAGTAATGCGAAGACCAGCGCCAGCCTGCGCGCGTTGAACCTCGTTAGCCACCCGACCGCAGATGCCGAAATCGCCTGCCGCCAGTACCAGCCACTAGACCGCCCCGCGCGAAACTCCTCAAGCAAGTCGCCCGCGAGCGCATCGTAATTCTCGGGCTGCGCGGAGTGCTCGAGCATCCAGGTGGCGATGCGTGGTGGTTGGGTCCGGCTCATTCAGGCGCTCCCGACGTGCGAAGACTCGTACCCGTTCTGGAAATCAGCATTCTGCAATTCTGTCCAGCGAAGCGCACTCACATCGCGATCCGCCCCGTTCGCGCCGATTTGGGAGCCGTTCCCCACAGCGCGAAGACAACACAAAGAAAGAAGGGCAGCCGGACAAACATGGTCGAGATGCGGAAATCCGCTACCGCTTTGAGGGCCGAGTCTTCATGCACCACGGCTCTCGGTCCGTATTGTGCGATCCACGTTTCCTCGTATGGGACCCGCGTAACCTGGAGCGGCTCGATCCTTGTAATTCTGGAAGAGCTCATCGGAATTGATGCCAACCGATCGGCAGGTCGGCTTTGCGAAATAAAGCGCATCGGGAGCACGATCAAGGCCGCCCAAAGCGTGACCAGCACCGGGACACTGGCCAGCAGTCCTTTCACGAGCGCCCGGAGTCGCAGGTTTTTCGTGATCGACAGGTGTGGGATAAGGTAAAGCGCGATACCAGCCCAGGTGAAGATCAGGTTTGCCGCAAGCAGCAATCCCAGGTCGCAGACGGTGGACCACGGCCAGTCCATCTGCCACAGGCGCTGTTCAAGGCTGAAGCGCTGCTCAAGATGGACAAACGCCAGCAGCCATGCCGGTGTAAGCATCGACCAGAACAGGGCAAACAGCAGGACATCCAGGCGGCCCATCGTGCCCCGAAGGCTTCCGATCGCGATCGCCGAAACAACCTGACGCCAGTACCAGCGGTTTGAGCGGCCGGCTCGGAACTCCTCCAGCAGATCGCCGGCGAGAGCTTCATTGCGATCCGCGAGCGCAAAGTGCTCAAGAATCCAGGTCGCGACGCGGGGAGGATTCCTCCGAATCATTTGCCCTCCAGCTGCACTTCCAGTTTGAGATCAGGCAGCGTCTGCCAGAGCCTCGTCAAAACCCGTCGCGTTGCACGCACCTGGCGAAGCCCTTCTTTCGTTACCTGAAAGAAGCGCTTTGCCTTTCCGCCGCGCTCCGGTGTCGGATCGCCAAGGCTCGATGTGACCAGCCCCTTGGCCTCCAGCCGTTCCAATGCCGCATAGACGCTGCCGACGGAGACGCTGCGGCCACGATGTGCTTCAAGCTCGCGCGAGATGGGAACGCCGTATGCCTCTTCGCCAAGATGGAGCACCGTGAGAAGAATCATCAATTCAAATTCGCCGAGATAGCTGCGGTCCGTCATTAATTCAATAATAGCGAAGAAATTGCTCATGCGCAATGAATTTTCATTCACCCGGCCGGAACGGGCAAAGTCGTCTCGAATCCGAGCGTTATCCTACAGTGAGTCCGGCCGCCGGCTGTCCGATGCCGGGCCGCGCGATGTTTGTCGTCACCCCTCATTTCCATGCAATCGCAAGAAATTCAGGGATCGCGATCCCATGCGCACGAATGAATCCGCCGGGATGCCAACGCTTGAGAGAGAAAACGCGCTCGTTATTTCAGAATGGGGAAACACATGCTGAGATCAGAGATTTCGGTTCGTCGCCGCTGCATCGGCGCTTCCGCCCTCACGCTCTTTCTTTTGGTTTGCGGAGCCTGGCAGCTTAGCGCACAATCGCCGGTTGCATCGCCAGGCGCGCCTCCTGACGCCGCCCAGCCGGGATTCGCGGCGATTGATTCGATCATGGAACAGGCTGTCGCCAAGGGAAACATTCCCGGCGGCGTAGTGCTTGTGGGACATAACGGCAAAGTCGTCTACCGCAAGGCATTCGGATGGCGTTCGCTCGTGCCGACGCGCGAACGCATGACGGTGGACACGATCTTTGATCTGGCTTCGCTGACCAAATGTCTGGCGACGACTACCGCCATGATGCAACTCATGCAGGAAGGGAAAGTACGGCTCAACGATCCGGTCGCCGCCTATCTGCCGGAGTTTGCGCAGAACGGCAAAGCCGAAATTACCGTGCGCGAGCTCATGACGCACTTCTCCGGGCTGGCTCCCGATCTCGATCTCAAGGAACCATGGCATGGCCGCAAGGCCGCGTACGAGATGGCAATGCAACAAAGGCCGCAGTTCCCGCCTGGAACGCGCTTCGTCTATAGCGACATCAACTTTGAGACGCTCGGCTTCCTTGTAGAAAAGGTCTCCGGCATGCCGCTGAATGAATACGCCAGCAAGTACATCTTTGAGCCGCTCGGCATGCAGAACACGCGGTTTCTTCCGCCCGCCAGCTGGATTCCGCGCATCGCTCCCACTCAATACGACGAAAATGGCAAGATGCTGCGCGGAGTGGTTCATGACCCCACCGCACGCAGGATGGGTGGTGTGGCCGGACATGCCGGCCTGTTTTCCACCGCGGACGATATGGCCATCTTCGCGCAGGAGTTGCTGAGCGGATCAAAGATTCTGAGCCGGCTTTCGATTGAGAAAATGACAACCCCGCAGCAACCCGCATCCGCAGCCAGCCTGCGCGGGCTGGGCTGGGATATCGACTCGCCATTTTCGACCAATCGCGGCGTGCTGCTTCCCGTCGGCTCCTATGGGCACACGGGATTTACCGGCACCTCCCTGTGGATCGATCCCGTCACTGACACCTACATCATCATCCTCACCAACCGGGTTCATCCCAACGGTGGCCACTCAGTTGTCGGGCTGCGTTCGCGCATAGCCACCGCCGTTGTCCAGGCACTCTCGCTCACACCCAGCGAAACCGCGGCCATGCGCGTCGCACGCATCACCGGGTACAACGAATCGCTGATGGCCGAGCGGCGCGTGATTGCGCGCAATGGCGACGTGAAAACAGGCATCGACGTGCTCGAAGCGCACGATTTCCGTGAGTTGCATCCCGATCCCGCTCATCCGGTGCGGATCGGATTGGTGACCAACCAGACTGCATATGACTCGCACGGACGCCGCACAGCAGATGTCCTGGCACACGTGCCCGGCATCCTGCTTGCTGCATTCTTCAGTCCCGAGCATGGCATCGCAGGCAAGCTCGATACCACAGACATCGGCAACTCGAGGGACGCCTCAACCGGCGCTCCTATCTACAGCGTCTACGGCGATACCGACGCTAAGCGGCGCCCCACTGAGGCTGAAATGGCCGGGGTGGATGAGATTGTGTACGACATCCAGGATGTGGGCGTGCGCTTCTACACCTACGAGACGACGCTTGGCTATTTTCTCGAGGCCGCGGCCAAGGCCGGCAAGCCAATCATCGTTCTCGACCGCCCCAACCCGATTAACGGGGTGTACGTGCAAGGCCCATTGGCAGAGCCAGGCCGCGAATCATTCGTGAGCTACTGGCAAACCCCGGTCCGCCACGGCATGACCATCGGCGAACTCGCAAGGATGTTCAATGCGGAGCGCGCGATCGGAGCCACGCTCAGCGTCGTGTCGATGGAAGGATGGATGCGCGGCGACTGGTACGACTCAACGGGCAAGTTGTGGATCAACCCGTCGCCGAATATGCGCAGCCTCACTGAAGCCACCCTATATCCCGGCATCGGCATGATTGAAGGCACCAATATTTCCGTCGGACGCGGCACCGACACTCCGTTTGAGCTCGTTGGAGCGCCCTGGATCGATGCCGCTGAGCTGGCCTCTTATCTGAACGCGCGAGAAATCGACGGAGTACGCTTCGTTCCCATTGCGTTCACGCCAACCGACTCGGTTTACTCCGGCCAGAAGTGCGAAGGCGTGAATCTCGTCGTCACCGATCGCGAGTCGCTGGATGCGCCGGAACTTGGCTTGGAGGTGGCAGCGGCGCTGTATCGTCTCTATCCCGACCACTACAAAATCGCCGAAATGGATGGGCTGATGCGCAACAAA
>DATKPJ010000025.1:0-45883 GCA_035524195.1 Occallatibacter sp. | reverse complement strand
GTCAATCTGCCGGTAGCTCAGAATCAGCGTCGCTGTCTGCATCGTAGTCATATCCACGCTGTACTTCGCCGGATCGAGCTTTACTCCCCTCAGCTCAGCCCCGCGCACCGTCACGGTCTTGCCAGAGAAGAACTGGAACAGATTCTCCCTCGCATCCACTCTCGACGACGACCCACGAATAATCTTGATCACATTATCCAGGTGATCCAGCGCAATCTGGTAACCGAGCAGAATATGCTCGCGCTCCCTCGCCTTGCGCAGCAGGAAAGCCGTCCGCCGCCGCACAACATCCACGCGATGATCGATGAAGTGCCGGATCGCATCCGGCAGCGGCAACTCCTTCGGCTGGCCGTTTACCACGGCCAGGAAAATCATCGAGAAGCTCTCCTGCATCTGTGTGTGCTTGTAAAGCTGGTTCAGTACAATCTGCGCCTCGGCCCCGCGCTTCAGCTCAATCACAATACGCATGCCTTGGCGATCGCTCTCGTCGCGCACATCGCCGATATCGTCGATCACCTTTTCATTCACAAGCTCCGCGATGCGCTCGATGAGCTTGGACTTATTCACCTGGTAGGGAATCTCGGTGACGATGATGGCCTGTTTTTCCTTGGTCAGGTTCTCATTGGCCACCTTGGCGCGCATCATAAAGCGGCCGCGGCCCGTCTTGTATGCCTGCGCGATGCCGCCCTTGCCGTAGAGGAACGCGCCAGTGGGAAAATCGGGGCCTTGCACGTGCTTCAAAACTTCAGCGAGGCCGGCACTTGGGTCTTTGACCAGTTCGATGCAGGCGTTCACGATCTCGGTGAGATTGTGCGGCGGAATATTGGTCGCCATACCGACCGCAATGCCATTGGATCCGTTTACCAGGAGTGTTGGAATTCGCGTGGGAAGTACTGTCGGCTCGTTGGTCGTCCCATCGAAGTTTTCCGTCATGTCGACGGTTTCCATTTCGATGTCGGCCATCATCTCTTCGGCAATGCGTTCCATGCGGCACTCGGTATAGCGGTAAGCCGCGGGCGGATCGCCATCCACCGAACCGAAGTTGCCCTGTCCGTCGACAAGCGGATAACGCAGCGACCAGGGCTGCGCCATGCGCACCAAGGCGTCGTACACCGACGAGTCGCCGTGTGGATGGTACTTCTTCAGGCACTCGCCGACCACGCCAGCGCATTTGGAGTACCGCTTATTGTGTTGCAGGCCCTCGCGATCCATGGCCGTGAGAATGCGCCTGTGCACCGGCTTCAGGCCGTCGCGTGCATCCGGCAGCGCCCGCCCGATAATGACCGACATCGAGTAGCCGAGATAGGAGCGGCGCATCTCCTCCTCGATGTTGATAGGAACGATATTGGAGCCGCGTGGAGGAGTACCGCCATCGAGAGGGAGCTGGGGGTTCTGTTCGTCTGCCATAGGTGTGTTTGGGCTCGCAGAAAGGCGGCGGAAACGATCCGATAGAAGCGGATCCGGACTTCGCGGGCTAACACCTTATTTTACTGCATGATAGAGGTAGAAAGCAAGGAACGAGAAGTCAAATAAGCCTAATCTTTGCAAAGAGTTAAGGGCATCGTCGGCACCCAGTCTCTCAGGCATGGCTCGGGGCGCAATTTATAGCAGGCCGGGCAAACTCAGGACGCAGAGGGTGACCTGCATGGCTACAAGGGAACTTGCCGCCGCTAGAGCAATTTTTCTGCGCGGGCTTTCATACGCATCGGCAAACACGCCGCCAATGAAGGTGAGCAGGAAAGGAATGGCCCACAACCACGGAGTCCCGGGCACGCCCGTCATGATGAGCGAAAAAAGCAGCAGCGCGCAAAGCAGCGGAGCGGTGTTGCCGAAGTAGCGCGAGCGTCTCAGGCCGAGATAGAGCAATACGGCGGCTCCAGCTGCCACCGAAACTCCGGCATCGCTAAGCGTCGAAAAAAAACGCCGGGCCGGATCGAGAGAAAACCAGAGAAATCCTGCGGCCGATCGGAAGACGTAGCTGAATGCGTCGGGCGAAAAGCCGTAGCACGCAAAGACAAGCACCACCGCTCCCCCCGAGGCGAGCATCACCACGGGAAGCACCTGGGCGCGCCGTCCTTCCGCAACCCAAAGCATCAGGACAAGCCCGATAAGGGCGGCGACCGGCAAGGATGCGATGTGCGAAGCCGCGGCCAGACCCAATGCTGCTGTCAGCAGCACGATGCGCGGCCGCCACTTGCGCCGCGGACCCTGCATGGCGTGAGCCACTCCGATGCATGTGTACACCGCGGCATATACTCCCAGGGCAGCGAGAATCTCAGGTTGAGGCGCGATGCAGGCTTTCAAAATCGCGGGACAAAAACAATAAAGGGACAAAGCGGTGTAGCCGCCCAAGTCGCCATAGAGCCGCCGTGTCACCCACCACAATCCGGCGCCCAGCAAGCATCCGGCCATGAGAAAAGGCAGCCGCAGGAGGAGCAGCACGTGCGTCATCTGGTGGCGCAGTTCCCATGTGCTCACCTCGCCGCTTTCCTGCACCACGCGATCCTCCGGGGAGCGAAAGAGATCGAGTCCGCGCTGTACGAGGAGGTTCAGCGTGAGCGGCAGCCCGGCAACACGATACGCCAGCACGCCATCGTGAATGTTGCCGCACGTTGTGTAGTAGCCAGTCAACTGCGACGGGCGTTCCCACGTCTCGCGGCCGCAGCGGGCGTATTGATAGTCGCGGTCGGTAAGCGTTTGGCGACTCGTAAGCCACAGACCCTGCGCCAGAAACAAAAGCAGAAGTCCGGCGGCGATGCGCTGCGGCAAATTGAAGCGAAAGCGGCGAAGGCGGGCAAACCGGTGGGTCATCACGTGCGGAGGTCGACCCATCCAGTCTAAATGGTGAAGCTCAAAGGTTCATTGATCTCGCCATCTTCGGTCCAGGCCCACGATGCGCGCCAACAACAAAGCCGCCCCACCAGGGAGCGGCTCTGTGGATATTGTCGATTCTTACTCAACAGTGAGGAGTGTCGTTCCGAACGCCTGAACGCCATCGGAATTCGAGTACAAAGCAGTGATCGTGGTGCTCCCGGTGCCCACGGCTGTGGCCACGCCGGTGTTTGGATTAACCGTGGCAACGGTAGGATCGCTCGATGTCCAAGTAGAAGCTGTTGTCACATTTACGGTTTGTCCAGTTCCTTTTGTTCCGGTCGCCACGAAAGAGGTCGCTTGGCCCGGTGCAGTCAGGACAGGGTTGGCTGGGGTGATCGTGATCGAGACGACGTCGGCTGTGCTTGTGTTGTTATAAGCCTCGACGTTGAATGTCGCATTGCCGATGATTTGCCCGTGGAATCCTGGCGCACTGGCCGTGATCTCAGTGGAACCATACATCTGGCAGGTTACGGTCGCCGAGCCCCCACTCGTGATGGTGACCATGGTGGGAGTCAGCGAGGTCCACGTCACCTGACTGGTGATGTCCTGGGTAACCGGCGCGTGACCGGGACGTGTGTAGTTTCCTATGGCTATAAAATTCGTCGTTACCTGCGGATCGCCGCATGGCGCCAAAACTGCCGTATAGGAAGAGGGAGTGACGGTGATGGAGGTCAGGGAAGGTGAGACGCCGCAACTGGTGAATGGAATGACAAGGCCTGCAAGTAGTAGCGCGCCCAACAACGAACGATCACGCATAAAAGTCTCCTGGCGTTTCCGCCGGCTGGCTGATTCCTACCCTCGGCACAGCCTTGTTTCGATAAATTTCTGGGCCGGAATGTGGAGAATAAACAGAACCGGCTGATTGTTCACAACCTCGTAAACAGCGACTTCACACTTTCATTTCAGCGCATTACTAGACGCCTGGACCCACCAACATCCGCCGCCCGCGGCTCAAGAAACTGAAACCTCGAACCGCTTCGACTCAACCAAATGCCTCTTGTGAGGTGGCGCAATCATACGACAGGTTAATCGGGTGAATCAATATCTTCTTTGGATCATTTAACTCCAAAGTTACCTTCGTGATGAGGGCTTAGCCAGTGTGCCGAAGGGTGTCAGAAAAATCCCTGAAAACGGGACGTTTCGACCCTTGAAACTCCCTCGGCTCCAGACTCCTCTTGCAGGAACCAAGTCCGGTTCTTTGCCGAGCCCGCCGCGAGCCGCTACACTTCTCCCATCATGGCCATCGTGCGCGACAACCCTCCTGACCACACCGGGAACAGAGACCGATTCTTGGGGACCCCGACGGACCGGCTGGTCAGCGCCTCTCGCGCCGAAGAAGAGCAGAGCTTCGAACTCAAGCTTCGCCCACGATGGTTGGGGGAGTTCATTGGACAATCGAAGGCCAAGGAACAGCTTTCCATTGCCCTCGAGGCGGCAAAATCCCGCGGCGAAGCGCTGGATCATGTGCTGCTCTTTGGACCGCCTGGATTGGGTAAAACCACCCTGGCGACCATCATCGCGAATGAACTCGACGTCGGCTTCCAGCAAACCTCGGGCCCTGCATTGCAGATTCAGGGCGACCTCACCGCCATTCTCACCAACCTTCGTGAGCGCCAGGTGCTGTTTCTGGATGAGATTCACCGCATGCAGCCGGTGCTGGAAGAAAAGCTCTACACCGCCCTCGAGGATTACAAGCTCGACATCATCATCGGACAGGGTCCGGCGGCGCGTACCCACGTGATGGAGATTCGGCCGTTCACCTTCATCGGAGCCACCACCCGGCCCGGCCTGTTAAGCTCGCCACTTCGTTCGCGGTTCGGGATTCTGCTGCGCCTTGAGTTCTATACCGAAGACGAACTGCGCATAATCGTGGAACGCTCGGCCGATGTGCTGCAGGTGCCCATCGATTCCGACGGCGCCGCGGAAATTGCTCTTCGTTCGCGAGGAACACCGCGAATCGCCAACCGCCTGCTGCGCCGCGTGCGCGATTACGCGCAGGTCCGCGGATCGGGCGCCATCGATCGGCCTACCGCAAATGCAGCCCTCACCATGCTCGAAGTGGATGCCCACGGATTCGACGAGATCGACCGTCGCCTGCTGATGACCATCATGCAGAAGTATGATGGCGGGCCGGTGGGACTGGGCACGCTGGCCGCGACACTGGCTGAAGAAGAAGACGCGCTCGAAGAAGTCTACGAGCCGTTCCTCATTCAGATTGGTTTTTTGGACCGCACGCCGCGCGGGCGCGTGGCCACCCGGCTGGCCTACGAGCACTTCGGCCTGTCGATGCCGGGTCGGCAGCCGGGACTGTTTTAAGAAGTTGCGAAGCTGGCGTGTTTATTCGCCGCTTCACGATGTGTTCGCTGAATTGGCGACACGATGGCACCGCTAACTCCGCAAACGACGCAAGCTATGCTTTTGCGCTAACCGCGTTCAGGAGATACACAATGGCACTCACTGAATCGACAATGAACCTGGAAATCGGTACCGAAGCACCGGATTTCGCGCTACCTGATGTCGTTACCGGCAAGACCGTTCGACGCGACGATTTTCGCGGCCAGAAAGCCCTGCTCGTGATGTTCATTTGTACCCATTGCCCCTATGTGAAGCACGTCGAAAAGGGGTTAGCCGCGCTGGGCATGGACTACGACGGCGAGCCGATCAGCATCGTCGCCATCAGCAGCAACGACGCCGAGAATTTTCCTGAAGACAGCCCGGCCGGACTCCGGAAGCAGGCGGAGAGATTGCGTTTTCTTTTTCCTTATCTTTACGACGAAACGCAGCAAGTTGCCCGCGCCTACAACGCAGCATGTACGCCCGACTTCTTCCTTTTCGATGGCGATCTGAAGCTGGTGTATCGAGGGCAATTTGATCGCAGCCGGCCGGGCAATGGGATTCCGGTGACCGGTGAGGATCTGCGGGCCGCCATTGATGCTGTCCTCGCCGGCAAGCCGCCGATCAAGGATCAGATGCCGTCAATTGGCTGCAACATCAAGTGGAAGGGGTGAGAAGCGGTATTTAGCGAGACGACTTGGCCGGTTTGAAGATCCTGAGCGAAAACCAGCTGCCTATCAAGCCCGAGACGACATAAGCGAGTACGATGATTGTTCGCTCGGTCCGTCCGTCTTGATCCAGTTTCAGATGGAAGAGAGCCATCGCGACGTTGATGGCCACATAACCGGCCAGGGAGCAGGCACCGAAGGCGAGAACCGCCGCAAAGATGCGCTTCCCCAGCGCATCCAGTCCCGCCACCACTGAAAAGCAAACATACCCGCACCCGGCAAGAAACAGGTACGTCAGCGCATAGTAGATCAGAAGGAATTCCATCGCCAGGTCCTTCTTTGAACCAGACCTTTCGTCTGAAGAACCAGGAATATTACAACGACATTCCCTTCAGGTATGCACGAAACTGCGGCCCCAGGTCGGGGCGTTTGAGCGCAAACTCGACGGTCGCCTGCAACATGCCGAACTTGTCGCCCGCATCGAAGCGCTTGCCCTCAAACGTGTAGCCGAAGACCTTTTCTTCCTTCAGCAGCGCTTTGATTCCATCGGTGAGTTGGATTTCTCCGCCGGCGCCGGGTGTTGTCTTCTCCAGTAACTCGAAAACACGGGGCGTGAGCACGTAGCGGCCGATGATCGCTTGTTTCGAAGGTGCCTGGTCAAACTTCGGCTTTTCCACCATCCCGGCGCAGTTGTAGATACGCGAGTTTTCAGGGTCGGGCGAGCCGGCCAGCACACCGTAGGCGCTGATCGAAGGACCTTCGATGGTCATCGTGGCCAGCACCGATCCGCCGCGCTCATCGAACACGTCAATCATTTGCTTGATGCATGGGACTTCCGCATCGATGACGTCATCGGGCAGGATGACGGCAAACGGTTCATTCCCCACAAGGTCTTTTGCGCAGAGCACCGCATGACCAAGACCAAGGGGTTCTTTTTGGCGCACGTAGCTGATGCGCGCCAGCGTGGCCACGCCACGCGAAACCGCGAGCAACTCATTTTTGCCGCGCCGTTCGAGGGTGGCGTCCAGTTCGAAACTGTGATCGAAGTGATCTTCCATCGCCCCTTTGCCGCGGCCCGTGATGATGATGATGTGCTCGATTCCCGAAGCGATCGCTTCTTCCACGCCGTATTGGATGATGGGCTTGTCCACAAGCGCCAGCATCTCTTTGGGAATGACTTTTGTGGCCGGCAGGAAACGCGTTCCCAAGCCTCCGGCGGGAAAGACCGCTTTCCGTACGCGATTGTTCATTTGATCTCCTGGTCATTACCTCAGGCTTCGGCATCTCGATTCGCCTCAAGGCCGGTTGCAGTCATTCACGAAGAGCATAAACCCGCCATTCTGCTCGAGTGATGATCTACGGATGCGCGTTCTAGAGCGCAGGCGAATCGTCTCCGAGCATGGCTTCGCGCACAATCTTGATGGGCGGAAAGCCCTGGCGTAGGAAGTTGTTGTGGAATTCTTCGAGCGAAAATGCTGGGCCCTGTTTCTTTCGCATATCATCACGCAATTTCATGATCTCGAGTTTTCCCAGGGTGTAATAGAGATAGGTGGGATCGCCGGCGCCTCGCTTTGCCTCAACTTCCGCCGATTCCTTTGATTGGTACCCCTCCTTTTGGAAAAACTCCACGGCCTGATCAATAGTCATGTTGCCGGTATGCATTTCGATGCCGACAATGAAGCGCGCGTTGCGCAGCAGCGCATCCTGCAACTGGCCCAGGCGCAGGAACCTCGCTTCGCGCTCGTCCTTCGCTCCTTCGCCGGGCTGCCCGTAGCCCTCGTCAAGCATCATCTGCTCGCAGTAGTGCGCCCATCCTTCCACGTTGGTATTGGCGCCAAGCAGCTTGCGCACGCGGCTGGGCGCTTTCGGCGTCCAGAGGAATTGAACGTAGTGTCCGGGATATGCCTCATGCACCGCGGTCGAGATCACGGTCCCCACATTGAATGAGTGCATGAAGCCTTCTGTCTCAGCGGACGTCATGGCTGGGTCGGGAAGCGTCACATTGAAATAAGCAGTCGTCGAATGCGTCTCAAACGGGCCGGGCGTATCCATCGACGCCATGGTCGTGGCGGCCATGAAGGGCGGCGTCTCCTCAACCACTGGCTGCACCTCCGTGGGAATCGTCACAATCCGATGCGCGCGAATGAACGTAATGAGTCCGTTGAACGTCGAGCGGAACGTGTCCAGAAGTTGGTCCGGCGCGGGATGATCTGCGCCCAGCTCTTCAAGAACGGCACGCGGGTTCTTGTCCGGCTCAAGTTGTTTGGCGACCTCAATGAAATGGGCCTGGTTCTGGTGCAGGTCTGCCCACCCAATCTCGAGAAGGCGCGGCAGTGGAATATCGATCATCTCGTCGTATTCGAGTTTCTTCCGAAACGTCTCCGCGCCAATGCGAAAATCGCCGTTCGAACGCGGCAGCAGGTCTGTCTTGAGCCACTCGAGATAGTCTTTCAGCGCAGCAATCACAGCCGCATTGGTCTGCGCGAACTCCGTCTTCAGAGCGGGATCGGTTGCATCCTTGAACGCTGCCGGCACATCGTGCTCGAAAAAACGGATGATTCCAGGCAGCTGCTCGATGGCAATCTCGGAATAGATATGCGGCGGGTTTTTCAGGTTCACTCTGGCCTCTGAGAGCAGAGCCGGCATCTTCTTCTCGCGTGCGACCAGCGACCGCAGACGATCGTCCGCAGGCGCAAATTTGCGCTCCATCAGCACAAATGCGGCGTTGGCCACGGTACCGGAATAATCGTCCGGATCCTTCTCCCAGGAGCGAATCGTCTCAAGAGCGAGCAACGAAGAGCGGATGTTGTTCAGCAGAATCTCCCGGTCGCTCCGCGGAACCAGGTCCGCCGCGGCATTGTCGGGATGAATCGCCTCGATCCTTTGTTCGAAGCGCTTGAACGCCGCAATCTCCGCGTCGATGCTCGTGGGTGAATAGTCTTCAAGCTCCGCATCGTACTGGTGGTAGCCGACTGCGGTGCCGACCGACGGTTGGTATGGGAAGTACACCTGGTCAAAGTATTCGTCGGATACTTTCTGGAATTGAGCCTTCCAGTCTTCCTTCTCGGCTTGGGCAAACATCGTGGGCAAGATGCAGGCTCCAATCGCAATCAGCTGGGCAAGTCGGTTCAAGCTTCCTCTCAGGAGGTGAAACTATGCGTTGACAGGCGTCGGGGACAGGTTGGTCAGCAGCTCACGAATCTCCAACAGTGTTTCATCCGGCCGCGTGGAAGCCAAGGGATATTTGAGCACACCCTGCGGCGTGAACTGCGCACCCCGCTTGGCATTGCGCGCCACCAGCCGCATCAGGTGCTGCGGATCGACATGCGCGTTCTCCGTGAATCGTATCTGCAGTTCGCCGCGCTTGCGATCGACCTGCGCAATTCCAATGCGCTCACATTCGATGCGCAGCGATGCTGCTTCAAGCAGATAGACGGTTGCGTCAGGCAATGAGCCATAGCGGTCTTCCATCTCTGAGCGCAAGTCGGCGATGGCCTTGTCGCTCGAGGCCCCGGCAATCTTCTTGTAAAGGCGGAGCCGCTGGTTCTCCTCAGGTACGTAACTCTCGTCGATGCGCAGCGCGATGCCGAGATTGAGCTGGGTTGCGGGACGTTCTTCCGCGCTTTCGCCTTTCAGCTCCTTCACGGCTGCTTCCAACATGGAAGTGTAGAGCTCGAAGCCCACGGCCTCGATGTGCCCACTCTGCTCGCCGCCCAGCATGTTACCGGCGCCACGCAGTTCCAGGTCAAGAGCCGCAATCTTGAATCCCGCACCCAGGTCGCTGAATTCCTTGAGAGCCGCGAGGCGCCGCCGCGCAATCGGCGTGAGCTCCTGCTCGGGCGGGATCAGCAAATACGCATAGGCGCGGCGATTGGAGCGGCCCACGCGCCCGCGCAATTGATAAAGCTCGCTGAGCCCGTGCCGATCGGCGCGATTGATCAGGATCGTGTTGGCAAGAGGAATGTCGAGGCCATTCTCGATGATGGTTGTCGCCACCAGCACGTCGTACTCGTGCCGCATGAACGCCAGCATCACCTTCTCAAGCTCGTTCTCGCCCATCTGTCCATGACCAACTGCCACGCGCGCCGCGGGAACGAGTTCCTGAATCCGGGATGCAATCTCGTAAATCGATTCGACCCGGTTATGCACAAAGTAGACCTGTCCGCCGCGCTCCAGTTCCACCTCGACAGCGGAGCGCACGATCTTTTCATCGAACTTCGCGACCACGGTTTGAATCGCCATGCGGTCCTTGGGGGGCGTCTCAATCACGCTCATATCGCGCAGGCCGACCAGCGACATGTGCAGGGTGCGCGGGATGGGCGTGGCAGACATCGCCAGCACATCGATCTCCTTGCGCAATTGCTTCAGACGCTCCTTGTGGCGCACGCCAAAGCGCTGTTCCTCATCGACAATCAGCAAGCCCAGATCCTGAAATTTAATGTCCTTTGACAACAGCCGATGGGTGCCGATAAGAATGTCGACTTTGCCCACCGTAACCTGTTCCACAATCTGCTTCTGCTCTTTGGGCGTGCGAAACCGCGAAATCATTTCGATATTGATGGGAAACTGCGCGAAGCGGCGTTTGAACGTCTCGAAGTGCTGGAAGCTGAGGACCGTCGTCGGCGTCAACACGGCGACCTGCTTGCCGTCCTGCACGGCTTTGAACGCCGCGCGCATGGCCACTTCGGTCTTCCCATACCCTACATCGCCGCAAAGCAGGCGGTCCATCGGCGTGGTCGATTCCATGTCGTGCTTGATGGCTCTGATCGCGGTGATCTGGTCGTCTGTTTCGCTGTAGTCGAAGGAGTCTTCGAACTCGCGCTGGAACTCGTTGTCGGGCGTGAAGGCGGTTCCCTGGGCGGTGTGTCGTTCGGCGTAAAGCTTCAAAAGCTCGCCGGCCATATCCTGCATGGCCTTGCGCACGCGGGCCTTGGTCTTGGTCCATTGCTGCGAGCCCAGCTTATTGAGCTGGGGCGCCGGCCCGGTATCGGTCGAACGATATTTCTGAATCAGGTCAAGCCGGGTGAGCGGCACATACAATCGCGCCTGTTCGGCAAATTCCAGAATCATGAATTCGATCGAAAGGCCGTCCTGCACGATTTCCTTTAATCCTTGATATTGCGCAATGCCGTGCTCCACGTGCACGACATAGTCGCCGATTGTCAGGTCGCGAAAATCCGAAACAAACGCCGCCGTTTTCGATCGCTTGGGCTCGGGGCGCGCCATGGTGTCGGCTTCATCGGAGAGATCGTTCGCGCCAAACACAACCAGGTTCGAATCAGGAAAGCTGACGCCCGAAGCAACCTGCGTGCGCACGATGACCGGAACAAAGAGTTCGCCCGCCAGGTAGCTGGCTTCGTCGAACATGGTTTCTCCGCCGGAATGCGTTGTCCGGCTGCCGAGACGGTAGGGAACCTGATAGTCGCGGAGCACCGTCGCCATGCGTTCCACGTCACCCTGTGTGGGCGCAGCCAGCACGGTGCGCTGCTCGGCGGCAATCAGGTTACGTAACTGGTCGGTAAGCGCCGGAATCGATCCGTGGAAGCGCAGCGTGGGCCGCGAATTGAACGCAATTTCCCCCAGCGTGTTGTCCTCGTCCAGCACATCCACGGCGCCGAGCTGGTCAAGATCGAGGCCCGGGTGCGATTCGAGCAGGCCTTGCAACACTTCGGGCCGCAGGTAGATATCTTCCGGCCGGATAAGCGAGCCGATGCCCGACCGTTCGTGGCGCTGTTCCACCTTGTTCCACCAGCGGTCAATCTGGTTGCGCACCATGGCCGGCTCGTCGACGAAGAGCACGGAACGCGGCAGTAGTTTGAGCAAGTGATTCTCGGCGCCCGCCACGCAGGCAAAAAACTCCCATCCTGGAAAGACACTCACACCGCCCGCTGCCGCGGCTTCAACAGCCATCTCTTCATCTTCGCCTTCCACGCGCTGGCGGCTCAGGCGGGCATGCACGGCGGCCAGCAGATGCTCGGTCACCGGCGTCTCGGTCAGGGGCGACAATGCCGTCTCGTCCAGGCCCGATTGCGAGCGCTGCGTTTCCGGATCAAACTTGCGGATCGTATCGATCTCATCCCCGAAGAACTCAATGCGCACCGGGCGATCCGAGTCCGGTGAATAGACGTCGAGAATGCCGCCACGCCGGGTAAACTGGCCCGGCATTTCCACCAGGTCCATCTGCGTGTAGCCGACGCTGGCCAGGTGCCCGGTCAGCACCTCAACATCGATTTCCTCACCGCGGCGCAGCGTCACGGCAAGGCTTGCATAGTAGTCGCGATCAAAGAGCTTGAGCGCAGCGGCCTCGGCGGGGGCGATCAGGATGGAAACCGCGCCGGTGACCAGCTTCCACAGCGCCGAGGCGCGTTGCTCCTGCACGTCCGGGTGCGGCGAAAGATTTTCGAACGGAAGCACATCGTGCGCGGGAAAACGCACCACACGAGCCGGGTCGATGGCGCCAGTGAGCTCGCACCCAGACAGAACCGCTCGCTCCAGGCCCTCCGCGGCCTTGTTGTCGGCCACCACGACGATGACGGGATGCTTGGCGGCACGCGCCAACAAAGGAAGCAGCAGTGAACGCGCCGTGGTGGTGAGTCCGGACACACGGGAACGACCCATACCAAGGCTTAGGTGCCTCTGTACGCGCTCAAATGCCGGGGAGTGCTCCAGTTCCGCGAAAATATCGCGGACGAACGGGAGGATCATGCGATTTCCAGTTTATCAGCGGAGACTGAGCGCGCTGGCACGTGTGGAACGCGCTTCACTTGCAAGCACGTCGATTGTGCCTGGGCAGCCCTCATAATCTTCTCCGCCTTGGTTCACGCTACCGCTTCTTAAGCCGCAGCGACTCCCAGCTTCCATCGCCGGCCCAGCCGCCATCGACCGAGAGGCAATGACCATTCACAAAGCCGCTCTCGGCAGGATCGGCCAGAAACGCGACCGCATGCGCGATATCGTCAGGCGACGCAAACCGTCCCATGGGCACGCGACCGGTGATGTCGGCATCGGTATAGCTGCCTCCAGCCTGGTCGGCTGCATCCATCTCGGTTTTCACCCAGCCCGGACAAACGGCGTTCACCCGCACTCCGCGGCCACCCCATTCGGCGGCAAGCGTGCGAGTCAGGCCGATCAGCCCATGTTTCGACGCGTTATAGGCTGCGCGATCGGCGATTCCAAGAAGTCCGGCAACCGACGCGATGTTGACGATGGAGCCGCTGGCTGCCTCGAGCATCTGCTTGCCGAAGACTCGAGCAAGCAGAAAAGGAGCGACGAGGTTCACCTCGATCACGCGCCGATAATCGGCAAGAGACGTCTGCTCCGCGGGTGCAATGTGACTGATGCCGGCGTTGTTCACCAGGACATCAACCCGGCCGTAACGGGCGACCACCTCCCCGGCAAATCCGCTTACCGTCGATTCATCGGTGATATCGCCGTCAATGCCGAATGCTTCACCTCCCGCTGCTTGGATCGCTTTCAGCGTCGCTGCCGGTTCGCGCAGATCAATGATGGCGACCCGATAGCCGCGCTCGGCAAGCAGTCCAGCCGTGTGCCGGCCGATTCCCTGCGAGCCTCCGGTCACCACGGCGACACGTTCCAGTGTGCTCATTGAAATGTGTGCTCCGTCTGGGGGTTCATTCCCCACCCAGCGCCTTGGCAAACGAGTAGAAGAAGTCCAGCGACTTCCAGTAGGAGTCAATCGGCAGGCGTTCGTCCTGTCCGTGGGCGCGGTCGTCGTCGCGCTCCAGCGCGATGGCCGAGTAGCCGTAACACGGAATGCCCGCCTGCGCGAAGTAGATGGAGTCGCTGGCGCCGTTTTCCATCACAGGCGTTACCGGCGTTCCCGGCCAAATTTCCTGCGTGATGCGCGTCAGCGGATCGAACACCGCCTTGATGGGCGGCGGGGGCACAATCGCCTTCCGCTCGGGCGCCGTGTCCATGACCACACCCGCGTCGGAAACATATTTCACGCCCAGCTTCGGATCGGCAAAGAGGGTAATCAGTTGCCGGCGAATCTCCTCTGGCGAGTGGCCGGGGAAGATGCGGCAATTCACGTTGGCCTCGGCGGTCTGCGGCAGAGCGTTATTCGCGTGTCCGGCCAGCAACCGCGTCGCCACACAGGTGGTGCGGAAGTTCGAATTGAAGCTGGGCTCCGCGCTCAACCGTGCTGCCGCGTCCATGTCGGGCGGATCGGCAAGAATGGCGCGCATATCCGCGGCGGTCTGGCCGGTTTCGCGCTCGGAGAGGTTCTTGAAATACGTGCGCGTCACCTCGTTGAGCTCGAACGGAAACGAGTAGTTGGCCAGCTTGTTCAATGCCGCCATCAATTCGTAGATGGCGTTATCGGGCCGGGGCAGCGAGCTGTGCCCTCCGCGATCAAAGGCGGAGACCTGGAAATCGGAGTACACCTTTTCCGTGGCTTCCACGTCTGCTACCATCGGGCGCCCGTCGTCCAGTTCCACGCCGCCCGCGTCGGGATTGATGACAAAAGCAGCGTCCACCAGGTCGCGATGGTTCTCCACCAGCCATGAGGCGCCGTTGTACTTGCCGCCTTCTTCATCGGCGGTGAGAGCCAGAATGAGGTCGCGATGCGGTTTGTACCCCTCCCGATGGAGCCGCAGGAACGTGAAGACCAGCGCGGCGTCGGAATCCTTCATGTCCTGCGTGCCGCGACCGTACCAGTAACCGTCCTTCTCGACAAACTCGAAAGGATCGGTGTGCCAATCGGAACGCAGCGCCTGCACAACGTCCATGTGGCAGAGAAAAAGAACAGGTTTTTCCGTCGGCGTGCCGGCGGCAGGATAGCGGACAACCAGGTTCATCTTGCGTGGATTCGGCCCGATCAGATGGACATCGCTCGCTGGAAAGCCGGCATCCAGAAAACGCTTCTCCATGGCCTCGGTCGCCGTGGTCACGTTGCCCTGCGGCGTGTCTGTGGTGTTGATTTCGACCAACTGCTTGAAGATTGCGCGCGCTTCGGCGCGGTCGGCCGGCGACGTGGTGGGCAAGGGAGCCTGAGCCCCGGCAGCCGCAAAGGAACCAAACGCAAAAGCAGCACTGCAAGTGAGGAAGAGGAATCGGCGCATGAGGGAATTGTACGGCGCGCAGGGGCCTCGCCGGATGCATCGATCTACCCTGTCTTCTTGACCAGCACCGCCGCCAGAGAACGGCGCACAACCGGTCGTTTTTGTTCCGCGAATCCGAACTGGCGCGCGACGTCGATCTCTTCGCCAAATTTGGCCGGCGTAACATGTCCCGCTGGTTCCGAAAGCAACATCTTTCCTCCGGCTTTCAGCGCGTTCGCGGTCTCGCGGAAGAAGTTTTCAGTCGATGGCAGTTCGTGCACCATGGCAAAAGCCAGCACAAAGTCAACCGAGCCCTTCAAGTCGTCAATACCAAGCGAATCCGGCTTAACGAGACGCATTTCGATTCTCCGCAACAAACCTGCCTTCGCAGCACGTCCGCGCAGACCTTCAAGCATCTTCGGCTGGATATCAACAACGACAATATGGCCGGAGGGTCCAACCATCCGCGCCATTGGAAGCGTGAAGAAACCCATCCCGGGGCCCGGCTCGAGAACCGTCATTCCCTCTTTCAGATAAGGGGCGAGCAGCCTTTCCGGACTGCCAGAGCCCAGGCGGCGGATCGGACTGATGAGGAGATATCCCATCCACCACGGACATACGCGTTGCGCCATGTTTCCCCCTATGGCTCCAGACACGCAGCAGTTCTGGAGAGCCGGCGGGGAATGATCGGCCATTCGGCACGGATTTACTGGAATCTTACTCTCTGGCTGCCGATTCGACTCTATCGTTCATTTGCTGTTGGTTTACACGGTGTGCCAAACCGATTTATGGTTTAGCCGCCAGTCATTTCGAGGTGAACCATGCGTTTCAGGCTTCCAGCCATCGTTTTTCTTTCGTTGCTCGCCGCTTCATCTCTGGCTCAAAGCGCTCCGCAACGCCCACAGATTATGGGTGTCTCGCACCTCGCCATCTACACCTCTAATCCGGCCGCCACCGAGCACTACTATGTCAACATTCTTGGAGCGTCGAAAGAAACTGACCCCGAGAATCCGCAGGGCGTGCGCTATATCTTTGGCCCCAACCAGTTCATCGAAGTGCTGCCGCTTCCGCCGGGTTCCGGGATCAATCGGATGGATCACGCGGCATTTAACACCAGCGATGCGGAAGCTCTGCGCCAATACCTCGCCGCAAAGGAATGGAAGACGCCCGATAAAGTGACGAAGGGTGCGGACGGAAGCACATGGTTCTTCGTGCTCGATCCGGAGGGCAACAAAATCCAGTTCATCACGCCGGGGCCCCACCTTCAGACCGCCGATGCGCCGCATGCGATCGGGCACCACATCATTCACATTGGATTTGTGGTGCATAGCCGCGCCGCAGAAGACGCATTTTATCGCGGCTTGCTCGGCTTCCGGCCTTATTGGTTCGGCGGCATGCAGGATGGCAAGATCGATTGGGTCAGCCAGGAGGTTCCCGACGGCAACGACTGGCTGGAGTACATGCTCACCAGCGGTCCATCCGGTTCCGGCATTCCCGCCAATATGTCGCAGCAACAACTCGGCGTACTCGACCATTTTTCCATCGGCGAGAAATCGGTACCGGAGACCTACAAGGTTCTGGCATCCTCGAATCGTCTTGATTGCAAGCACGATTCCGGGCCCAAAATCGGCAGGGACGGAAAGTATCAGTTCAACATGTACGACCCCGACGGCATTCGCACGGAGCTGATGAACTTCCACGCCACCGATAAGCCGTGCTGTTCGGAATTTACGGCGATGGACCCGTCAAACTAACGTTCTCTGAGGCTCGGCGTCCTGTAGATGGATGGATTAACAGAAAACTCTTCGTTGCGAGGTGTCAGGGTGCGATGCTCTGCCAGGTCACAAGAGGGAATCCGCAGATCCCTGCGTGGTGTAATGGGTAGATGGGCTTTCTGCTCACTGCTCACGGTCGTGATTGCTTGTGGGTCAGGCCGCTTCTTGACGGCGCAATCGCGTAGCACATCGGAGACACTGCGCGAAGCGGCGCAGAAACACGATCTCCTCATGGGTGCGGCGGCCGATTCACACTCACTTGTGGAGCCGCTCTACGCTTCAACCCTCGCCACCGAATACTCCCAGCTGGAGCCGGAAAACGAGATGAAGTTCGGCCCCATTCATCCTCAGCCCAACACCTATAATTTCGCGGGGCCGGACGCGCTTGTAGCTTTTGCCCGTGCCCACTCCATGAAGGTACGAGGGCACAATCTTGTGTGGCACGAGCAATTGCCTGGCTGGCTTTACTCCAATCCGGTCCCGTGGACGCCGGCCGGCCTCAACAAGGTCCTCGAGAATCATATTGCAACCGTGGTCGGCCATTTCAAAGGAGAGGTCTACGCCTGGGATGTGGTGAACGAGCCGTTCAACGACGATGGAACCATCCGCAGCACGATATGGTACGACAAACCCGGCATCGGCTTTGCCGGCCAGGGCACAAAAACCATCGAGCAGGCGCTGCGATGGGCGCATGCGGCAGATCCGAATGCGAAGCTCTTCGTCAACGAGTATGGCGCCGATCAAATCTCCTCTCGCAAGTCTGACGCCCTCTACGCCATGGCCCGCGATTTCAAAAAACGCGGAGTTCCCCTTTCAGGCATCGGTTTCGAGATGCACACCTCCACCGGATTCGATCGGCCCGACTCCCTCAATTCACTGAAAGAGAATCTCCGCCGTTTCGCCGCCCTCGGCCTGGAGGTGCAATTTACTGAAGTTGATGTCCAGCTCCGTGACGGCAGCGCCGTCAGCCTGAAAGCCGAGGCCGATACCTATCGGGACCTGCTGTCCATCTGCCTGCGCCAGCCCGCATGCACCGCTTTTCAAACCTGGGGCTTCACGGACAAACACTCGTGGATTCCCCACGAGTATCACGGCTACGGGTGGGCTCTGCCTTTCGACCAGAACTACAAGCCCAAGCCGGCCTTCTACGCGATGTTGAAAGAACTCGAGTCCCGCGGTAACACCGGCCCCAGACCGTCGCAGTCCCGCTGATCGCAGCATTGCGCTGTCTGCGCTTGTCTTAGAATTGCAGATATCATGTCTCTGTCTCCCGAGATCCTGGCAAAATATGAGCCCGTTGTCGGGCTTGAAGTGCACGTGCAGCTTCTCACTGCAACCAAGGTTTTCTGCGGGTGCGCGAACCGGTTCGGCTCAGAGCCTAATACCAATATCTGCCCCAGGTGCCTCGGACTCCCCGGCGCGCTGCCTGTGCTGAACGAAAAAGCGGTCGAGTATGCAACCCTCGCAGCGCTGGCATTGCATTGCACCGTAAACGAGCGATCGATTTTCGCACGCAAGAATTACTTCTATCCTGACCTGCCCAAGGGGTACCAGATCTCTCAGTATGACAAGCCCCTGGCCGAGCACGGATGGATTGACGTGCCGAGCCCACACGGGTCGACGTCATCCGGGGCCCCCAGCGACAGGTCTTCGTCGCTCGGATCGAAAAGAATCGGCATCACCCGCTTGCACATGGAGGAAGACGCAGGCAAGAGCCTCCATGAAGGATTTTCCGACTCCGCCGCCCGCACCTACCTCGATTTGAACCGCTGTGGCACGCCGTTGATCGAGATCGTATCGGATCCGGACATCCGGACACCCGATGAAGCCTTCGAATATCTCACCCGGCTGAAAGAGATCCTGCTCTATACCGGCGTCTCCGACTGCAACATGGAAGAAGGTTCTCTTCGCTGCGATGCAAATGTCAGCGTGCGTCTCAAGGGCGCGCCAGAATTCGGCACCAAGGCTGAGGTGAAAAACGTCAACAGCTTCCGCTTTATCCGCCTGGCATTGGAGTACGAGATCGAGCGCCAGATCGAAGTCATCGAATCCGGCGGGCGCGTTCTCCAGGAGACCCGGCTGTGGAACGCCAACGAAGGTCGCACGTATTCCATGCGATCAAAGGAGCAGGCGCACGATTATCGTTACTTTCCTGAGCCAGATCTCCCACCCCTCGTGCTGACAAGGGAATTCATTGCACAGAAGCGTGCAGAGCTGCCCGAGCTGCCCGAGTCGCGTCGCGCGCGAATGATGACGGAATATGATCTCAGCCCGCAGGATGCGCACACGCTCACTGCTTCTCGCGAATTTGCCGACCGGTTTGAAGCAGCGGCAAGAGCCGCCAGAAGTCCGCGCCGCGTCGCGAATCTTCTGACCAGCGAACTCGGCGGAAGGCTGAAAGCTCTCGGCCTCGAGCCGGATCAGTCGCCCGTGTCCATGACCGGCGTGGTCATGGCCGCCGACCTCGTGGACGAAGGCAAGATAAGCTCGAAGCAGTTGAAGCAGCTCTTCGATATTTGCTTCGAGCAAGGTGAGGACTTTCCCGCTGTCTATGAGCGAGAAAAGCCGCAGCAGATCACCGATTCCTCTGCGATTGAGGCCCTCATCGACGAGGTCATCGCGGCCAACCCAAAACAGGTGGAGCAGTATCGCGCGGGCAAGAAGACCATTACAGGATTTTTTGTCGGCCAGGTCATGCGAGCGTCAAAGGGGCAGGCCAATCCCGCCCTGTTGAACGAGCTGGTGACAAAGAAGCTGGAGGAATAAGGCCGTGCGGTTCCCCGATTGCACGGAATTCTCTATTTCATCTTCAGTTCGGTTTCAAATTGCTTGCGCGCGTCCCAGGAACTGACGGGCTTGGTCGCGGTTTTCTTTCCGTTCTTTTCCGCCCAGAGATCGTAGTCTTCCGCCATATTGACCTGAGCAAAGTAAAATCGGCCGTTCTTTTCTGTCGTATAACTGCGGATCGCCTTGGTCTTCTCATTCTTCAGGAAGACGGTCGCACCTGGAACCGGATCGGAATTCTCGTCCACCACGGTGCCTGAAACAGTTCGCTGCCCGATGTTTTGCGCCACCGCCGGCGGCGCTCCCAACAGACCCCCATGCGGCATTGGAACTCCGATTGACGCTACCGCAACAAAAACTGCGCTGGCCACCATCCCCACCCGGTTCGGCCTCACTCTTCCTCCTCTTCTTCCTTTCCAAGTTCATCGTCTTCGTCGTCGTAGCCCTCGTCCATGCGCGACAACTCCAGTGGCTCAACGCCGACCACCTCGTATTCGGTCCCGCATTCATCGCAGACGACCACGTCGCCCTCTTCCACTTCGTCGACTTCGATATCAAGTTCATTCTCGCATTCGGCACAGTTGGGCATCGCAGCCTCCTCTCTCAAGGCAATGAGTATTCTAGGATGACAGTACCTCGCGGTACGACTCCGCTAGTTTTAGTGAGGACCCGGCCCGAGGTCAAGTGGCTTCCGGCTCCTCGCGGTTACGCAAATCTCTATAACGGAGCACATACGATGAAAATACCGCAGTTCATTATCGTGCCTTGGCTGTTGCTTTCCGTGGCCGCTTGCGTTGCACAACCAGACTACCTTCATCAAGCCATTCCGATTCGCCCCGCGCCCCCCGATCCAGCCATCGCGCGCGCGCTGCAAGGTATCCAGCCCGCGCACATACAACAGACGATTGAAACGCTGGTTGGTTTCGGTACGCGCAGCACCTTATCCAGCATGGAAACCGACCTGCCTCCCGGCCAGGGGATCAACGCGGCGGCCGACTGGATCGCCGGAGAATTCAACCAGATTTCACGGGAATGCGACGGCTGCCTCGAAGTCAAGCGCGATGAATTCATTGCAGACCCGGCAAGCAGCGGGGCGCAGTGGGGCAACCGCATACCGCGACCAACCAGGCTCACCAACATCTATGCCATCCTGCGCGGAACCGATCCCGACCAGGCTGATCGCATGGTGCTGGTTACCGGCCATTACGACTCGCGCAACACCAACATTCTTGATGCGCGCGGCGCAGCCCCGGGCGCCAACGACGACGCCTCGGGCGTTGCCGTCTCGCTCGAATGCGCGCGCGTGCTCAGCAAACTGAAGTTTCCGGCAACCATCGTTTTTGTCGCCGTGGCCGGCGAAGAGCAGGGACTGGTCGGGTCGGTGCATCTGGCCAAACTTGCCAGGGATCAAGGCTGGCACCTGGAGGCAGTGCTCAACAACGACATCGTGGGCGGCAACACCACGCCGGGCGACACCCTGCAACTGAAAGACCGCGTGCGGGTCTTCTCCGAGGGCATTCCCATCGACGCGTCAACTCAGGATGTTCGCCGAATCCGCGCACAGGGCAAGGAGAGTGATTCGCCCAGTCGTGAACTCGCCCGCTGCATTGCGGACACTGGCCGGATCTATTTCCACGCCGGCGCAAGGACTGATTTCAGCGCCTTCCTCATCGACCGCCCCGATCGTTACATGCGCGGAGGAGATCAGAGTTCGTTTAATCAACAGGGCTTTGCCGCGGTGCGCTTTACCGAGTGGCGCGAGGATTTCAACCACCAGCATCAGAACGTCGTCATCCCGCCCGCCGGCAGCGGCCAGCCTGTCATGGGCGATCTGCCGCGATTTGTCGACTTCAACTATGTGGCCCGCGTGGCGCGCCTCAACGCCGCAACTCTGGCCACGCTCGCGTCTGCTCCCGGTGTACCGGTGAAGGTCGAGTTCAGCGAGCCTACGAAGCCGGGAACCAAAATCGTCGAGTTGGGCAACAGTACCACCCTCACGTGGCAGGCTCCTGTAGGGGCTCCGGACAATGTCCGCTACGAAGTCGTCTGGCGCGAAACCACGGCGCCCGACTGGCAATACACCCTGCCCCCCGTCGTGCCGTCTGGAGCAGCAGGCTCTCCCGTGATCCTTACCTTGCCGATCTCCAGGGACAACGTCATCTTCGGCGTGCGCGCTGTCGATGCGGCCGGGCATCGCGGGCTCGCTGCGGTCCCCTAGATCGTTCCCAGAAATCTTTCTCGCCGCTTAATTCCGGTGTCACAGACCGTGCGCGAACCTGATGATATGCTGTGCCTGCGATTTCCAGCTGTGCACAGATTCTTCCGAGGAGCTCAATCATGGGATCACACGGGCGGTTTGCGGGCATGGTTTTCCGTCCCGGTTGCAGAGTTGCGGTATCTGCGTTCGCGTTGAGCACGCTGACGTTGTTTACGAGCGGCTGCGGTGGAGGCTCGACCTCTTCCAACTCGGGTTCCGCCACTGGCCCTGTCGCCGGTGAATCCACCACCGTAGCCATCCAGCTTTCCAGCACGGCGAATGATGAGTTCGTTCACTTCAACATGACCATCGATCAGATCTCGCTCACCAACCAGGAAGGCAAGACTACGACCATTTTCAGCACCCCGACCGGTGTCGATTTTATTCCAGCCAACGGAAACTCGATCCCTTTCGCGACCGTTTCTGTTCCCCAAGATGTGTACACCTCCGCCGCCATCAGCGTTTCCAATCCGAGCTTCAGCTACATCTCGATGGACCCGCAAGGGGGCATCTACATCAGCACCGATGCGTACGGCTACACTCCCACGCCTCCCGTGGTTAACCTGACCGGCCCGATTACCATCAGCGGATCGGCAATGGCATTGAAAGTCGACCTGCAAGCCTCCCAATCCGGCTCTTATTCGGGAGCGCCGCCGAATCAAACCGCGTATACGATCAACCCGACCTTCCAACTCTCTTCCTTTGCAATTCCAGCCAAGCCAACCTCGCCTCAGAACGGCTTGTCCATCGGCCTCGCCGGACAGGTCACTTCCATCGATAATGCCGGAACGACTCTGACTGTTGCCCTTGCCGGCCACCCTCTCGCCGGCTCTCAATCGCTGCAGGTTGCGCTGGATCCGTCCACGGTCATTCAGGGGGTTCCACTCGCAAGCAGCCTCGTCCCGGGAACGCTGATTGATTTCGACCTTGCGCTTCAGCCGGACGCTTCCTATGCTGCAACCCGGATCGATGTCCCAGACGCCACCGCGACAAATCTCAACACCGGACAGATCATGGAAATCGACCCGTCCTACAACTACGTCATGTCGGACTCGACGCAGCAGGAAGGCAGCATCCTTTCCGACCAGCCCGTCGGTATGGGATATCCCTATGAATTTGGCGCCTCAACGAGCTTTTTTACCTCTGCGCGCTTCCAGAATCTCAGCTCGTTGCCGTTCAACGCCGTATTCAACGGCTCGACACTCGCCCCAGGTCAGATGGTTTCTGTCGCGTCGACGTCGATTTCCTTCACCGGAGGCACCTGGACGGAGCCAACCAGCATCACCCTCGTTGCGCAGACAATCGACGCCCTGGTCACTTCGGTGACCAATGCCGGCGGCAGCGGGTACACCGTCTACACCGTTCAGTTGGCCCCCTACGACCTGATCGTGCAGATGAACAGCGCAGCGGGTGCCGCGGTAAACTCACGATTGGCCAATGCCAGCACCGTGAATGTCTACGTCAATTCCGCTACCACTGTGTTGAACTCGACCCCGTTGGCAGCCGGAGGTGTCTTCCGTTTCACCGGACTCTTGTTCAATGACGGAGGTGTTTTGCGGATGGTCTGCGATCGAGTCGACGATCAAGTGCCGCAGTAAAACACGTTGCCTGGCATGAGTAGATCCTGAAAGCAGGGAACGCAATGGAACCTCCAGCCCCGTGCGCAGATTCCGTCTGCGTAACCGGCCCATGACACCCACCCGCCTTTCACGTTACCCTGTTCACGATGCCCCGCATCGGCTCCACTCCGTTCTCCTTCCCCGAGTTTCGCGGTGCAACCCGCCGCTTGATCCTCTGGAACCTTGCTGCCTATTTTGTGCTGCTGCTCGCGGGAGCCGTGAACCACGATGTTTTCAATTGGATCTTCTGGCACCTGAGCTTCTCGCCCGACGCATTTGCTCTGCACGGATGGCTCTGGCAGCCGATAACCTACAGCTTCATCCACCAGGGCATCCTCGGCACGCTTCTTGAACTTCTATCCCTTTGGTTTCTAGCGGGTTTTCTCGAAACCTTCCACAGCGACACATGGGTCACTGGACTCTACGCCGTTTCGGTGCTCGGTACGGCTCTTGCCGCAGTCGCGCTCTTTTTCGTCGGAAACTTCATGGGCATCGACCAGCCGCCCGCGGCGCTTACCGGTTGTTTTGGCGGAATCTTCGGGATGCTCGTCGCGATCGGTATTCTCTACGGCGACATGCAGTTCATGCTCTTCCCCTTGCCCATCGGCATCAAGGCGCGCTACATCGCCATCATCTACGGCCTCATCGCCATTGCCATGCTGTTCGGTCAACAGCGCATGTATGCATTCGCCGAGTTGGGCGGTGCGCTCGCCGGATGGTTCTATCTGCGTGTGGCGCCGCGCCGCGGATATTCGTTCGCCTTCAGCGAAAAGTGGTATGGGCTTCGCAATCGCTATTACCGCTGGAAGCGCCGTCGGGCCGCCCGCAAGTTCGAGGTTTACATGCGCTCGCAGGGGCGGACGGTGAAATTCGACAGCAAGGGGCGCCAGATCGACGAAGATCGAGACGACAAGAGCCGTTGGAACTAAAGCCAAGCAGCGACTAAATCCAACCGAATCAATCCGACTCGTTCCACCCAAAACGCCTCTCTTCGCCCGGGACTAACAAGAATGGGCCACTTGATTCCCCAAAAGCAGCATTGAGTGTGGGCACGTTTCCACGCAGACTGGTTGCAGCTCGACCCGCGCAAGATTCAGGTCTTAGGGCTTCATTTCTGGCTGATATCTGCACGATGGACCTCAGGTTTTTCCTGGCTAACCATCGCTCTTTCGATACACGAGGCGGTAGTGAAAGCATTAACCCGAACTCTTGCATTGCTCTTCGTTCTGCTCGTTGTCCTGGTGGGCATCAGCGTTGTCTGCTCCTGGAAACTTGACCGGAACCGGCAGCTCCAGGCCACGGCATCTTCCCACGTGCTTACCGACTCTCAGCTACTGTCACAGCAGATCCAGCTTCACGATCAGGACGATACATTGCAGACTGCTGCCTCCGTGACACAAGAGCTCTCTCTTCTGTTGTGCTTTGGGCTCTGTGCATTCGGCATTTGCTTCCGCCGGCAGATGAAGCGCGACGCGCAGTGGAAAGCGGATGCGGAAAGCGCCCTCGCCTCGGAACGCTCCGCGGCGGAACGCCGCATTGAGGATCGCACTCTCGAACTTCGCCAGGAAGTTGAGGAGAGACGCCGCGCCGAAGAGTTGAATCGCGGGCAGAAACAGGTTCTCGAAATGCTCGCTTCTCCCGGAGAGCTCAAGACAGAAGATATCCTGCAGCATCTCGTCGAGACCATTGCTGCGCAGAGTGAAGCATGGCTGTGTTCCGTGCACCTGGCGGAACGCGGTGGAAGAACTATGCGTCTGGCAGGCTGCTCGTCTGCCAACGAAACCTTAAAGGGCTATCTTGAGACAGTTGGCAGCGAATTCCAGGATGCCCCTGAAATTCAGGCCTGCCTCAGCGGTCAGCCACGCATTGTGGCTCAGTTGACAGAGGTGCGGCGTACTTGGAGCGAGCTGCTGACAGCCAATGGGGTGTTCTCAGCCTGTTCCATCCCCTTTCGGATGAATCAATCCAGCAGGGTGGCCGGAACCCTTACCGTGTATTCGAAATTTCCTGAAAAGCTCACGACACGCGAGCAGGAGCTCGTGGAAACGGCCGCACGGATGGCGGCCCTCGTGGTGGAGCATCGCCGCATTCATGCCGAGCTGGTCCGCAACGCCTACCAGGACGCCCTGACCGCGCTGCCCAACCGCCGCGCCGGCGAACAGGCAATTGAAGAGTCCATCCAGAAAGCGAGCCGATTGAATCAATCGGTGGCGGTGTTGTGGATCGATATCAATCGCTTCAAGCGCATCAACGATCAATATGGACATAATGCCGGAGACGTGGTCCTGCGTACCGTGTCAGAGCGCCTCCGCCGCTTCCCGGCGGGCGACGGCAGCGTCGCAAGGATGGGCGAAGACGAATTTCTCGTGCTCGTGCCCGGCCCTGCTGATGCCATCGATCCAATCGAAATCTCGCGCAAACTGGGAGCCGCGATCTCCAAACCAATTCATGCCGGTTCCGCATTGATCTCACTGACCGCCAGCATTGGCGCCTGCATGTTCCCACAGGATGGCGCCACGGTTGAGACATTGGAGCGCAATGCCGTCTTCGCCATGTATCGCGCCAAATCAACGGGCACTGGCTTTTGCGCCTTCTCGCTGGCCATGAGCGAAGAGTCGAGCGAGTCGCTCGAAATCGAAGAGGCCCTCGGAGTCGCCATCGAGGAGAATTATCTCCGCCTTGTCTACCAGCCGCTCTATTCGCAGGGGGGCGAACTCACCGGGTTTGAAGCGCTGCTTCGCTTTCATCATCCCCGCCTTGGCAACATATCCCCTGCGCGGTTTATTCCCATCGCCGAAGAGACCCGGCTCATTGTGCCCATCGGCAACTGGGTCCTGCGGCAAGCGTGCCGCCAGCTGCGGACCTGGCACGACGCATGCCATCGCCGCGTGCACATGGCTGTCAACATCTCCGCGCTGCAGTTTGCTCGAGATGATTTTGCCGATACGGTGGCAAACATCTTCTCAGAGTGCGGCCTTTCTCCCGAGTATCTGATCCTGGAGCTGACTGAATCGGTTGTCATGGAGGACTACGACGCGGTCGTGCGCCAGATGACCCTCCTTAAGCAATGCGGAATCCGCATCGCGATGGACGACTTCGGAACCGGATACTCGTCGCTCAGCTACATCCATCGCATCCCCATCGACCTGCTTAAGATTGACCGTTCGTTCATCGAGCGTGTCGCCGATCCTGAAGGAACGCGCCCCATCGTCGAAGCCGTCATTGCAATGGCCCGCCACCTGGGATTGCAGGTTGTCGCGGAAGGTGTAGAGACGACCGAACAGCAGAAGATCCTGCAACAGGCCGGTTGCCACTCTTTCCAGGGCTTCCTCTTCGCCCGTCCGCTGTCACCCGAAGACGCTGAAAACTGCCTCACGGCGAGTATTGACACGCCGTTCGCAAATCCCCTGCGAACCGGGGTGACAAGCAGCCTGGCGGTGGCGTAACTTCGAGTCAGCAGAAGAGCCAGGGCTTCGCGCCGCTTGTGCTTCGACTTCCCGCTTCCTCACCGGCAAATGACAGAGAACCGCATCGAAGCCATTCGCGAAGATTACGACCGCATCGCGGCCGAGTACGCTCACCGCTTCTTCAACGAACTCGCGGCCAAGCCCCTCGATGTCGAATTGCTCCACCGCTTCGCCGCCGAGGTGCGCGAGCGGGGCGAGGTGTGCGACCTGGGATGCGGGCCTGGTCACATTGCACGGCGCCTGCATGACGACGGCGTGCGTGTCATCGGTCTCGATCTCTCGTCGCAAATGGTTGCGCAGGCGCGGCGCCTTAATCCCGACATTCCGTTTCGCGAAGGCAATATGCTGGCGCTCGACCTGCCCAGCGCCTCACTGGCCGGCATCACGGCGTTCTACGCCATCGTCAACCTTCAGGTGGATCTGCTGCCCACTGCATTCTCCGAGCTGGCCCGCGTTCTCGCGCCCGGCGGGCTGCTGCTTCTCGCGTTTCACCTCGGCAGCGATGTCATCCGCCCCGGCGAACTCTGGGGCCAGCCTTTCCGGATGGAGTTCTACCACTTCGAGCGCGACACAATCGACCAGCTCCTTGAAGACGCTGGGTTCTCGATCGAAGACGTCGTCGAGCGCGGTCCATATCCCCCCGGCGTAGAATTCCAAAGTCATCGCGCCTACGTCTTCGCGCGCAAGCCCGCCGCGCCTGAGTGCTGAGTCCGCATTGTGCAAAGCCATCGGTGCGAATCCACTACAATCCTCTTTGAAATGAAGAACAAACTTGCTTTTCTCTTTCCGGGCCAGGGCTCGCAGACCGTAGGCATGGGGCGCGAACTGGTCGAGCGGTTTCCCGTTGCGGCTGCCACCTTTGACGAAGCCGACCGAGCCTGCGGATTCGCACTCTCGCGCCTCTGTTTCGAAGGCCCCGAAGAGGAACTGAAGCTGACGGAAAACACGCAGCCGGCGATTCTCACAGTCAGCATCGCGGCTTTTCGTGTTCTTTCCGAATGCGGAGTCGTTCCGGCAATGGCTGCCGGTCACTCGCTGGGCGAGTGGTCTGCTCATGTGGCCGCGGAAACGTTGAGTTTCCCCGATGCGGTTCGCGCTGTGAAGGCGCGCGGCCGGGCCATGCAGATGGCTGTACCGCCGGGGCAGGGCGCCATGGCCGCCGTGCTGTCGCTGAATGCGGACCAGGTTACCGAGACCTGCATTGAAGCAGCCGCCGAAACCGGGCAGATTGTTGCCGCTGCCAATCTGAATTCGCCAGGGCAAACGGTAATTTCAGGTGCTCTGGCAGCCGTGGAGCGAGCCGCAGCTCTCGCCAAAACCAAAGGTGCCCGCCGCACGGTGATGCTCCCCGTGAGCGCTCCCTTCCATTGCGCCTTGATGCAGCCCGCGCAGGAGGAGGTGGCACGCGTGCTGGCCGCATTGACCCTGGCCGATCCGCGGTTTCCCGTCGCAGCGAACGTAACCGGCCAGCTGGTCACAACCGCCGAAGCGGCCCACAGTGTCCTCGTACGTCAGGTCACCGGCACGGTTCGCTGGGTGGATTGCATGCGTGCGATGATCGCGGCCGGCGCCGAAGCCTTCATCGAGGTGGGTCCGGGAAAGGTGCTTTGCGGCCTGCTTCGCCAGATCGACGCGTCTCAAAGAGCTTTCAACGTCGAAGACGCGTCGAGCCTTGAAAAGACCCTCGAAGAACTGAAAACCAGCGCACCTGCCGAGCTTTGATTGCAGCAGCCTGGACGCAATGGGCACAGCTTCGCCCTGAAGGTCAGATCCTTAGGGCCCCAGGTAGAGCTGCACCGGCGAGAAGCCGAGCGTGTGATCCTTGGGGTCGTAATTCAAAAAGAGAGCATGCGTCTTGAGCCCGTTGATGTAGATGCCCATCAGCAGCACGTTGCCTGAGATGCGTGCCGCGACAATCTTGTGCGTGCGGATGACGCCGTATTCGTTGTCGGAACTGGTCGGAGACCAATCCTGCTGAAAGCGCTGAAACGAGTAACCGTCAAACATCTCCTTGTGCCGTACCCAATCCGGGTCGTGAATCTGCGCCCCATAGGCCTTCTCCAGATCCTTTTCGCTCATCCCTGCGCCCTTATCCTTCTTGAAGCGATCAAAAGGATAGGCGCTTAGCTGCCCTTGTTGCTGCTTCCAATCGGGATCGTGAGTCCAGATCGCATACGCCTTGCTTAAGTCGTCGTGTTCCACAGCGGTGAGGAATCGATTCGCCGTCAACCGCCCCATGAAGTGTGTCCACCAGTTCCAGGGCCAATCAACAGGCCTGCCAGCGATGAACCAACTGGCAATGAAAAACGCCACCAGCAGCCCGGCAACGGTGTACAGAATGGTCTGGTTGCGGCGATAGCGCGCTTCGTTAAAAACTGGTGCATCAAGCAGGGTCATCGCATTCCTTTCTCGCGTTCAAGCATACGGCATCGGCGCCTTGGCCGGCCCTCCGGCGCGCGTGACCATCGGGGACGGGGAAACACAGCGCCGCCCTGCCCCCTGAATGCTTAGACACCGTTAAGGCTTTCCGGGTTCCCTGGGCCTACTCTTCGCGTGTGTAGGTCGTCCGCAGCTTCTCCTGTTGGCGCGAGAGTGCGAGCTCAATGAGTCTGGTGATCAGTTCGCTGTACGCGATGCCTGTGGCTTCCCAGAGCTTGGGGTACATGCTGATCTGCGTAAAGCCCGGCATGGTGTTCACTTCATTCAGATAGATGCGCCGCTTGCCGTCCGGCTCCATCAGAAAATCCACTCTCGCCAATCCCGAAAGATCGCAGGCACGAAACGCCGCAATGGCCATTGCGCGAATCTGCTTTGTTTCAATGCGCGACAGCTTCGCCGGGATCACCGGCACCGAGCCCTCGGAAAGATACTTGGCCTCGTAGTCGTAGAACTCCTTGCCGGGAATAATCTCGCCCACCACGCTGGCCCGGGGATCGTCGTTGCCCAGCACGCCAACCTCAAATTCCCGCGCCCTGGCGTTCCTGCCGCCCACGCCCTGCTCCACGATCAGCTTGCGGTCGTACCTTGCGGCCAGATCGAGCGCCGGACCAAGTTCCTTGCGATCGTGCGCCTTGCTGATTCCCACGGACGAGCCGAGATTCGCCGGCTTTACAAATACGGGGTATTTCAGCGCCTTCTCCACCTGCGCAATGGCTTTCCGCGTCGACTTTTCCCAGTCCGCACGGAGCAGCGTGACATGTTTCACGATGGGCAATTTGGCTTGCGCGAACAGGCGCTTCATCACGTCCTTGTCCATGCCCGCCGACGAGCCCAGAACGCCCGATCCTACGTACGCAATCCCTGCCAGTTCAAACAATCCCTGAATGGTGCCGTCTTCGCCGAAGGTGCCATGCAAGACAGGAAAAACAACGTCGATCGCTTTCCCTTCAGGCCCGTGTGTGCCCGGTTCCGGAGCCATGAGCGTGGGCATGCCTTCATGCAACAGCTTCGCCCCCGGTGTGGCCTGGGGATCGCCCGCGCGCAATCGCCGTGCAATTGCGCTCCCGCCGCCTTCCAACAGGCTGTGCGCATCCCCCGCAGCCAGCCAGCGACCCTCCTTGGTGATGCCGATGGGTACCACGTCAAACTTGCTGCGATCGATCGCCTTCAGAATCGAAGCCGCCGACAGCAGCGACACCTCATGCTCGCCGCTGCGCCCGCCAAACAGAATGCCTACGCGTAGTTTCTTGGCCATCACTGTTCATTGTCTCTCATATCACACCACGAGAAGTTGCCAGGTGAGATGCCCTGCTCTTTGAGGTAAACTCAAGAACGCACGAGTTCCCCTTAACCATCAAACCGTCGAAAAACGGCTGTCGAACAGGTTGTGCACGCTCGCGCGCTTCCCCCCGGAACAGCCCAACGCACCCGACTTGGCCTTCTCTCTGACTGGATCGATGCTCTTCGATGCACTCCTTGACCTCGCGACTGCCCCGATCCGCTTCCGGATCTGCTCGTGTATCTCGGATGGCGGGTAGAAGTCGCGGCGTCGCCGTGTGGGCCACCACTCTGGGCGTCGCCTGCAGTCTGGGCCTCTCGGGATGCGGCGGTCACGCCTCAGCCGAGAGCGACCTGGTCATCGACTGGAATACCGTCACCGTGATCAACCGGACCACGCCTACGTTGCAGGTCGTTGTGAACCCGCGCCTACGGCCGGGACAGGACTTGGGCAACGCAGCCTTCAAATCTCTGTACGAACTGCAGCCAGATTACACACGCTATCAGTTCTGGTTTCCCTATCCCAGGCTGGCAGTCGCCGAATTACAGCCTCCCACTTCCCAATCGACATCATGGAACTTCAGCCTGATCGATCCCATCGTGAACCAATTCATGACGGCAACAGAAGGACATCCGACAGTGATGGATTTCAGCACTATCCCGCAGTGGATGTTCGTAACCGATGAACCAGTCACCTATCCAACGGATCCGAACCAGGAAATGTGGAATTATGAGCAAGGAACCGAACTGCGCGATCCCACCTGCACGGAGCTCGCCGATTACTATAGTCGGCTCGCAAGCTGGTATGTGAACGGCGGATTTACCGATGAAAACGGACATTGGCACGAGTCCGGCCATCACTACAAGTTCCCGGTGTGGGAGGTCCTGAACGAGCCCGAGTTTGAGCACAGTACAACGGCGGAAGACTATACCAAACGCTACGATGCCATCGTGCAGGCGGTGCACAACGTCAGCCCCGACACCCAGTTCATGGCAATGGCGCTCGGCGCTCCAGCCAATGATCTCAATTTCATTCGGTACTTCCTCGATCCGTCCAACCACTTGCCCGACATTCCGATCGACTTCATCTCTTACCACTTCTATGCCGTGCCTGGAATTCAGGAAACGCTCGACGACTGGCAATATTCTCTTTTCCAGCAGGCTGACCAGTTCTTGAATACGGTTGCTTCCGTTGAGACTATTCGCAAGCAGCTGGCCCCAAAGACCCGAACCGATATCGATGAACTCGGCACGATTCTGCCGACCGATGCTCCGCCGGCAGTGGGAGTGACTCCACCGTCTGCATACTGGAACCTCTCCGGAGCAGTGTATGCATACCTCTACGTGAAACTTGCGAGTCAGCAGATCGATGTCGTTGGAGAGTCACAACTGGTGGGGTTCCCCACGCAGTATCCCACCGTGAGCATGATGGACTGGATAACCAACCAGCCCAACGCCCGTTTCTGGGTTCTCAAGCTGCTGAAAGATTCGTTCCATCCCGGCGACAGGATGGTAGCAACGGCCGTTGCTATCCCTTTCGCCTCTGACATTGAGGCACAAGCCTTCATCACTCCTGCCGGTCACAAACTGCTGCTCATCAATAAGCGCAATCGTGTGATCGACATTGCGCTTCCATCCGCAGAAAATGCCTCAGCCCTGGCCGTTGATGCGCTATCTGGAGAAGGGCCTGCGCGCAGCCTCTCTCCCCAGGACGGCAAAATTACGGTCCAGCCTTTTGCAGTCATCGTTGTGAGCTGGTATTGAAGCGTGGGAGGCAGGTCCCAACGTGCAAATCCGGACCACTTGGAGACTGGATTCACATCACAGGATCTTCTTCCCAAATGCCGAACACGCCAGCTCGACCGCCAAATCGGCGGTTCGGTTATGCTCATCGATCACCGGGTTCACTTCGACCAGTTCGAAGCTCGCCATGCGGCCATGATCGGCAATGATCTCCATGGCAAGATGCGCTTCGCGATAAGTCGCACCACCGCGCACAGGCGTACCCACGCCAGGTGCGTCTTCGGGATCGATCCAGTCCATGTCGAGCGATACGTGATAGCCCGCCGTGCCGCGGCCGGCCGCGCGCAGCGCCTCTTCCATCACCGTACGCATGCCGCGCTCATCGATGTCGCGCATGGTGTACACCTCGGTAAGCCCGGCTCGCCGGATATTTGCCCGCTCGGCCGCATCAACGTCGCGCACACCCACCAGCACCGTGTTTTCCGGGCAGATCTTCGGCGCGTAGCCAAAGATCTTCGTCAGGGCTTCGGGCCCAAGTCCAAGAAGTGATGCGAGAGGCATGCCATGCACATTGCCGCTGGGCGAAGTGTCTGGCGTGTTGATGTCGGAGTGCGCGTCGATCCACAGCACGCCTATCTTCTGATGCTGTCTGCGATAGAACTCCGCTACGCCCGAGATCGACCCCACTGCGAGCGAATGGTCTCCGCCCAGAACCAGCGGAGTCATGCCATCTTCAAGAGTCTTGAGAACGGCTTCCGCGGTATGCGTACAAGTTTCTGCAATCTGCTTCAAATAGCGGGCATTCTGACTACCAAAAGCCTGCGTCTCCGCGATCTCGACCAGGATGTTTCCACCGTCGGTCACCTGGTGTCCAAGCGCCTCGAGCCGCGCTTCCAGTCCGGCCACGCGCATGGCCGAGGGACCCATATCCACTCCGCGTCGGCTGGCGCCCATGTCCAGGGGAACGCCCAGCACACGAATGTGCCGCGTGGGTTGTGCCTGCATTCCACTGGGCGAGAACGCCGCAGGAGAAGACGGTACTTCAGTGTTCGCCATGGACTCACCTTATGCTCAGCGCTTCGTCATCGCAGTTTCAACTCGAGCGCTGATCCAGAATACGCGAGAGATGCGGACCGTCGAGACATGACCGACGTTTGCCCCCTGCCCCAAAAGAGTTATTAAAACAAAATCAGTTAGAGGTAAGATTAGTGCCAGTAGACCTCTACTTTCATTGCTCGTATGTGATTGAACGACACTACCTTACGAGTTCCGGTAAAGGGCAGCCTGGAAGGGGAAAAAGATGGGGTGCGCACGGGGGAACGGGCCGCGCCGGATGTCCGGAACCGGAACCCTCGCTCTGCGAAGATCGGCCTTTGCAGTGGCATTGTTCGCTGCATTGATTGCTGCCGGCTGGGCACAGCCCGGTCCGCTTACGTCAGTGCGCGCAATAGCAGACCTGACCAATGCGCAGGCCAACCTGGGCATCCCCGTCGAGTTCGAGGCGACAGTCACCTACTTCCGCAGCTACGAACGAACGCTTTATGTCCAGGACGGCGCCTCGGCAATCTTTATTCAAGCGCCCACCGACTTGCTCTTGTTGCCCGGCGACCGTGTTTTGATCAAGGGTAAAACGAAGGAAGGATTCAGACCCATCGTCGTGGCTGACACCGTGTCGGTGCTGCGCCATGGCTCCCTGCCGCCTCCGGTGCCCGCCGCATATGACCAGTTGATTCATGGAGACCTCAACGCGCGCTACGTCGTCCTATCTGCGGTCGTCCGCAATGCCGACTCAGTGGTGAGTTCTGACGTACGCAGCACGTTCCTGCAGTTGCAAACCGATAGCGGTGAAATTGACGCCGAAGTGGATGTCGATAATCCCCAGCTTCTGGATGGCTTGCTCGATGCCCAGGTGCTTGTCACGGGGGCTGCTTCCATTCGCTATGAAGGCAAAATGCAGCAGACCCGCATCCTGCTGCACGTAACTTCATTCGACAGCGTGAAGGTCATCAAGCGCGCCGCCACCAATCCGTGGACACTGCCCATCACGCCCATGGATCAGGTGCTTGCCGGATATCACGTCAGCAATCTAAGTCGAAGAATCAGGGTTCGCGGAACGGTCACATATTATCAGCCTGGCTCCGCCGCGGTGCTGCAGCAAGGCTCCCGCAGTCTCTGGGTGATGACTTCCTCAACCGCGCCGCTGCAGATTGGTGATTTTGCCGACGCCACCGGTTTTCCCGACGTGCACGATGGGTTCCTGGCCCTCACCGACGCCGAGATTCAGGATCACGGCTTGCAAGTTCCCATCGATCCTGTTCCCACCACGTGGGCGCAGCTTTCTTCGAGCGCATTTCTTTTTGACCTGGTCTCGATCAACGGGGAAGTCGTCGCCGAGGTCCGCGGGCTGGAAGAGGATGAATACGTGCTTGAAGCCGATGGCAACCTTTTTTCTGCCGTCTACAAGCACCCCGCTGCTTCGACTCTCGATTCAGGTTCGCCTCCAACTCTCAAGCATGTGCCTACTGGGACCAAGGTACGCGTAACTGGAATCTGCTTCACCAATTCCTCCAATCCCTTCGAAACGCACTCGCCGTTTAACATCCTGCTCCGTTCGTCCGATGATATTGCCGTTCTATCGCCCGCTCCATGGCTCACGGTCGGCAACCTGGGCGAGCTGGTTGGCTTTTTGCTTTTCGTGGTAGCTGGCGTCAGCATTTGGAACTGGGCGCTGCGCAGGCGTGTACAAAAACAGACCGTCGCCATTTCGGCGCAAGGCGAGGCCGATGCGGCCCAGGAACGGCGCACTGCCCAACTCGAGCAACGGCGCAGCCGCATTCTTGAAGATATCAACGGCTCCGAGCCCCTCGGCGACGTTGTCGAGCACATCACGGAGATGGTCTCGTATAGCCTTGATGGGGCTCCCTGCTGGTGCGACGTGAACGACGGACCGCGGCTTGGACATCCTCCCACGAACAAAGAAGGCGTCCGCACCCTGAGCCGCGAGATCCTCTCCCGTTCCGGCCTTGTGCTGGGCACTCTTTTCGTAGGGCTCACTAAGCCGGAAGGCAAGGATAACGATAAAGATTCGACAGAGGCGATCGTCGCGGGCGTGCGGCTGGCCACGCTCGCCATCGAAACGCGAAAGCTCTATAGCGACTTGGTGCACCGTTCCCAGTTCGATCTGCTCACCGACATGTACAACCGTTTCTCCCTCGACCGAAATCTGGAGGAGCAGATCGAAAAATCTCACAGAGACTCTTCGAGCTTCGGCCTGATCTACGTCGATCTGGACGACTTTAAGCTGGTAAACGACCTGTATGGTCACCATGTTGGTGATATGTACCTGCAGGAGGTTTCTCTGCGCATGAAGCGGCAGCTTCGCACCGGCGACATTTTGGGCCGGCTGGGCGGCGACGAGTTCGCCGCAATCGTCTCAGTAATGCGCGGCCGTACCGATGTGGAGGAAATTGCGCAAAGACTGGAACGGTCCTTCGATGCGCCTTTCGCTCTCGAAGGCTACGTCCTGCGCGGCTCGGCCAGCGTGGGAATCGCCATTTATCCGACGGATGGCACGACCTCTGACGCGCTGTTCCGCGCCGCCGATGCTTCAATGTATACCGCCAAACACAGCCGCCGCATTCACGGCAAAGTGGCCGCGCGCCGAGAGTTCTAGGACAAATACTCGCTTCAAAGGAGAAAGGCCCAGCTTGCGCCGGGCCTTCTCTGATTGCTCACAACTGACCGCTGTTCCTATTCCGCAGCCATCTCTTCGGCTTCGCCTTCCTGGCGCATAAGCTCCAGTTCGCGCTCCGCCGCTTCGATTTCGGCATGCACTTCCTGCTGCACCCGGGCCGCCGCCTCCTCCAGTTCCGGAGAGAGCTGGACGTTGCGGTAGTACTCCAGGCCCGTGCCCGCCGGGATAAGCCGCCCGACAATCACGTTCTCCTTGAGGCCGCGCAGGTTATCCACCGCTCCGTTGATGCTGGCTTCAGTGAGCACGCGCGTGGTCTCCTGGAAGCTCGCCGCCGAGATAAAGCTGTCGGTCGACAGCGATGCCTTGGTGATGCCGAGCAGCAGCGGACGTCCCAGTGCCGGACGGCCACCCTGCGCCTGGACGCGCTCGTTCTCTTCGCGGAAACGGAAGCGGTCGACCTGCTGTTCGAGGAGGAAGTTCGTGTCGCCCACTTCGTCGATCCGCACCCAGCGCAGCATCTGCCGCACGATGACTTCAATGTGCTTGTCGCTGATGGCCACGCCCTGCAACCGGTAGACCTCCTGGATCTCGTTCACCAGGTATGCCTGCAGTTCCTTCTCTCCCAGCACATTCAGGATGTCGTGCGGGTTCAAGGGACCATCCATCAGTGGATCGCCGGCACGCAGCCGTTCGCCTTCCTGAACGTTCACGTGAACACCGCGCGGTACCGAGTATTCTTTTTCGTCTCCGCTGTCGGCCGTCACGTAAATCTTGCGCTGCCCCTTGGCGATTTCGCCGAAGCGGACCACGCCATCGATCTCGCTGATGATGGCTGTCTCACGCGGTTTGCGCGCTTCAAACAGCTCCACCACGCGCGGCAGACCGCCGGTAATGTCCTTGGTGCGGGTGCTCTCCTTGGGAATCTTGGCCAGCACATCGCCCGGACCCACTTCATCGCCGTCCTGCACCATCAGGTGAGCGCCTCGGGGCAGCAGATAGCGCTTGCTGCCTTTCGATCCCTTCACCACAAAGGTCGGCTGACGCTTCTCATCGGGAGCGTCGGCAACCACCCAGCGCGAGAGGCCGGTAACTTCATCCACCTCTTCGTTCAGCGTGATGCCTTCCTGCAGGTCCTTGAACTGAACCGCACCCCCGATTTCGGTCAGGATCGAGTAGGTATACGGATCCCACTCGGCCAGTAACTGGCCCAGCTTGACGCGTTCGCCGTCGCGAGCCCGCAGGCGCGCGCCGTAGACCACCTGGTAGCGTTCCTTTTCACGGCCGCGATCATCCACAATCGCCACCGATCCTGAGCGGTTCATCGCCACCAGCGTGCCGTCCTTGCTCTCAACGTAGTTCAGGTTGATGAAGCGCACGAACCCGTTGTTCTTCGCATCCAGGCGCGACTTGTCCTGCACGCGGCTGGCTGTGCCGCCCACGTGGAAGGTACGCATCGTGAGCTGCGTTCCCGGCTCGCCGATGGATTGCGCCGCAATCACACCGCAAGTCTCACCCAGTTCCACCATGCGTCCCGAACCAAGGTTGCGTCCGTAGCACAGCGCGCAAACGCCGCGGCGCGATTCGCAAGTAAGCACCGAGCGAATCTTCACCTTCTCAACGCCCGCGCCCTGGATCGCTGAGGCAATGTCCTCATCAATCGGCTGGTTCACCTCGACCACCACGTTGCCGTCGTAGTCCTTGATGCGCTCCAGCGAAACGCGGCCGATGATGCGGTCACGCATCGGTTCGATGATCTCGCCCGATTCGACGATCGATCCGACGTAAATTCCCTCCGAAGTCCCGCAGTCGTACTCCGTTACGATCACGTCCTGGGCCACGTCAACCAGACGCCGCGTCAGGTAGCCGGAGTCGGCCGTCTTCAGCGCCGTATCCGCCAGGCCTTTGCGTGCACCGTGCGTCGAGATGAAGTATTCGAGCACGGTCAATCCTTCGCGGAAGTTCGCGGTGATCGGCGTTTCAATCACCTCGCCCGAAGGCTTGGCCATCAATCCACGCATGCCCGAAAGCTGGCGAATCTGCTGCTTCGAACCGCGGGCACCCGAGTCGGCCATGATGTAGATCGGGTTCATGGCTCCTTCGTCGTCTGCCTTTTTCATGTTCCCGAACATTTCGTCGGCAACCTGGTCGGTCACCGCGGACCACATCTGGATAACCTTGTTCGAGCGCTCGCCGTTGGTGATGGCGCCGTCCATGTACTGCTTCTGGACTTCGATCACCTTCTTGTCGGCATCGTGCACCACCTCGTACTTGCTCGCCGGAATCACCATGTCGTCCAGGCCAACCGACAAGCCGGAACGCGTCGCGTACTGAAAGCCCAGCGACTTGATGCGGTCGAGCATCCCTACCGTCACTTCGAGACCTAGATTCTGGTTGCAGTAGTTCACCAGCTGCCCGATGCCCTTCTTCTTCAGCAGGCCGTTGATATACGGCATGCCCGCCGGCAGGGCGTCGTTCAGGATCACACGGCCCACGGTGGTGGAGATGTACTCCTTGTTGAAGTCCACCGGCTCGGTGTGCGTCAGGTCCTGGTCGTCGTAGGCCGTGGTCATGTCGAGCACTTTGCCCGTGTAGCGCAGGCGGATGGGCGTCAGTGTCTCCACTTCCTTGGCTTCCAGAGCCATCAGGATCTCTTCGGTGTTTGAGAACACGCGTCCTTCGCCCTTGCCACCCTTCTTTGCCTTGGTCAGGTAGTAGAGCCCGAGCACCATGTCCTGCGTGGGCACGGTGATCGGCTGTCCCGACGCCGGCGACAGAATGTTGTGCGAGGCCAGCATCAGCACGCTGGCTTCAATCTGCGCCTCAGGCGACAGCGGAATATGCACTGCCATCTGGTCGCCATCGAAGTCCGCGTTGAACGCCGTGCAGACCAGCGGATGAATCTTGATGGCCTTGCCTTCCACCAGCACCGGTTCAAATGCCTGGATGCCGAGGCGGTGCAGCGTTGGGGCGCGGTTCAGCAGCACCGGGTGGTCCTTGATCACTTCTTCAAGGATGTCCCACACCACCGGTTCCTGCATCTCCACCATTTCTTTCGCCTGCTTGATGGTGGTGCAATGGCCCGTCTGCTCCAGGCGGTGATAGATGAACGGCTTGAACAGCTCGAGCGCCATCTTCTTCGGTAGACCGCACTGGTGAAGCTTCAGCTCCGGCCCGACAACGATGACTGAACGGCCCGAGTAATCCACGCGCTTGCCCAGCAGGTTCTGGCGGAAGCGTCCCTGCTTGCCCTTGAGCGTGTCGCTCAGCGACTTCAGCGGACGATTGTTCGCTCCGCGCAACACACGACCGCGGCGCCCGTTGTCAAACAGAGCGTCGACTGCTTCCTGCAGCATGCGCTTCTCGTTGCGCACGATCACTTCCGGCGCATGCAGGTCCATCAGTTTCTTCAACCGGTTGTTGCGGTTGATCACGCGGCGATACAGATCATTCAGATCCGACGTGGCAAAGCGGCCACCATCCAAGGGCACCAGGGGGCGCAGCTCAGGAGGAATGACCGGCAGCACATCGAGAATCATCCACTGCGGTTTGTTCGCACTCTTGCGGAACGCCTCGACAACCTTCAGCCTCTTGGCAAACTTGATCTTCTTTTGCGCTGAAGTCTCGGTCTTCATCCTCTCGCGCAATTCGACGCCCAACTCATCCACGTTGACGCGCTTCAACAGTTCCTTGATGGCTTCGGCTCCCATCATGGCCTTGAAGCCGGAGGGGCGGTACTGCTGGTCGAGCTCGCGGAACTTTCCTTCGTCCTTGATGATCTCGCGCTCTTTCACCGGCGCGTCGCCGGGATCGACCACGACATACGACTCGAAGTAAAGAATGCTCTCCAGATCGCGCAGCGAAATATCCAGCAGATGCCCGATCCTCGATGGCAGACCCTTGAAGAACCACACGTGCGAGCACGGCGATGCCAGCTCAATGTGGCCCATGCGCTCGCGGCGCACCTTGCTCACGGTCACTTCAACGCCGCACTTGTCGCAAATGACGCCGCGGTGCTTCATGCGCTTGTACTTGCCGCACAGGCACTCCCAGTCGGTCACCGGGCCGAAGATGCGTGCGCAGAACAGGCCGTCCCGCTCCGGCTTGAAGGTGCGGTAGTTGATGGTCTCCGGCTTGGTGACCTCGCCATGCGACCAGCTGCGGATCTTCTCCGGAGAGGCGAGCATGATGCGGATGGCGTCAAAGTCGGTGATGGGGCTGGTAAGCTCAAACGGGTTCGAACGGAACAAGGCGACCCTCCTTGGCAGGCTTTCACCCGCCGCGGTCTGTCCCGGGACTGTTTTAAGGATCCTTCCTTCCCGGGTAGCGGTGTTTGCCGCTGTTCAGAAGGATCCTGGAAAACTCAGCTATCAGCTACTAGCAGGGTGCCCCAGACCTCGCTTTGAGGCCTGGGAAATCACATAGCTTAATCTGCCACAGCAGCAACTTCAGCAGGCGCGGGCGCCTTGCGGTTGAGGTCCGCGCGCTTGATCAGCTCCACATCCAGGCAAAGCGACTGCAGCTCACGGATCAGCACATTGAACGACTCCGGCACGCCCGGCTCGATGGCTGCTTCGCCCTTGACGATGGCCTCGTAGATCTTGGTGCGGCCGTATACGTCGTCGGATTTGGCAGTGAGCAGTTCCTGCAGAATGTACGCCGCTCCGTATGCTTCGAGTGCCCAGACTTCCATTTCGCCGAAGCGCTGGCCGCCGAACTGCGCCTTGCCGCCCAGAGGCTGCTGGGTGATGAGCGAGTACGGCCCGATGGAGCGAGCGTGGATCTTGTCGTCCACCAGGTGCGAGAGCTTGAGCATATAGATGTAGCCCACGGTGACCGGCTGCTCGAACTGCTCGCCGGTCATGCCGTCAAACAGCGCCGTCTTGCCCGAGGAAGGCAGGCCCGCCGCAGCGAGCAGTGCCTTGATCTCGCTCTCCTGCGCGCCGTCAAAGACGTTGGTCCCGAACCAGATGCCGCGCTCCATGCCGGCGGCCACCCGCAGCAGCATCTCGTCGTCGAGCTCGAGCAACTGCCGCAGTGTTGCGGTTCCGGCAAACTCCTTCTTCACGATCTCCCGGACAGCGCTTGCGCGGCTGCCCTGATCGAGTGCGCGGAGCTCATCGGACTTCAGGTTGCCGACAACCTTCAGTCCCAGTGCATGCGCGGCCCAGCCGAGATGCGTTTCGAGAATCTGCCCCACGTTCATACGGGAAGGAACGCCGAGCGGGTTCAGAACGATCTCAACCGGCGTGCCATCGGGCAGGTACGGCATGTCTTCCTCAGGAAGAATGCGCGCAATCACACCCTTGTTGCCGTGGCGGCCGGCCATCTTGTCGCCCACCGAGAGCTTGCGCTTCATGGCGACGTAGACCTTGACCAGCTTGATGACGCCCGGAGGCAGCTCATCGCCCTTCTGCAGCTTGGCCACCTTCTCATTGGTGATCTTGCGCAGCACTTCGATCTGCCGCGAGGTCATCTCCTCGATCTCGTCGATCTGCTCGTTGACCCGCGGATCCTTGTCGTTATAGCGGATGCGCTTCAGGTTCTTGGTGGAGATGCGCTCGATGGTGTCGCGATCCAGTACCGAGTCCTTGGTCAACAGGCGCTTGTTGGTGCGCTCGTCATGCAGATCGGCCAGCACCACCTTGGCGCCGAGGATTGCATCGAGACGCTTCAAACGCTCGTCGGTCAGAATGCGGATCTCATCGCCCAGGTTCTTTTCGAGCTTGGCCACATACTCGGCTTCGATCAGCTTGGCGCGCTCGTCCTTCTCCTGGCCCTTGCGGCTGAAGATGCGCACGTCCACCACCGTGCCCTCGATGCCCGGAGGGCAGGTAAGTGAAGCATCGCGCACGTCGCCGGCCTTTTCACCGAAGATGGCGCGCAGCAGCTTCTCTTCCGGCGTGAGCTGGGTTTCGCCCTTCGGCGTCACCTTGCCCACCAGGATGTCGCCGTGGCCGATCTGGGCGCCGATGCGGATCACGCCGCTCTCGTCCAGGTCGCGCAGCGCGTGCTCGCTCACGTTGGGAATATCCCGCGTGATCTCTTCGGGCCCAAGCTTGGTGTCGCGGGCTTCGATCTCGCACTCCTCGATGTGCACCGAGGTGTAGTAGTCCTCCTTCACCAGCTTCTCGCTGATCAGGATGGCGTCTTCGAAGTTGTAGCCGCGCCAGGGCATGAAGGCCACCAGCACGTTGCGTCCCAGCGCCAGCTCGCCCTGTTCGGTGCAGGGGCCGTCGGCGATCACCTGCCCCTTCAGCACCCGGTCGCCCTCGCGCACCACCGGCTTCTGGTTGATGCAGGTGTTCTGGTTGGAGCGCTTGAACTTGATGAGCTGGTAGATGTCCGAACCCACCTCGCGCGAAAGCTGCGTGGGATGATGCTCGCCCTCGACGCGCACGATGATGCGCTCGGAGTCGACCGAGTCCACGATGCCGTTGCGCTTGGCCAGGATGACCGCGCCTGAGTCGCGCGCCGTCACGCCTTCCATGCCCGTGCCGACCAGCGGCGCCTCGGCCACCAGCAGCGGAACCGACTGGCGCTGCATGTTGGCGCCCATCAGCGCGCGGTTGGCGTCGTCATGCTCGAGGAACGGCACCAGCGAAGCGGCCACCGAGACAAGCTGCTTGGGGCTGACGTCGATGTAGTCCGCCTCAGCGCGATTGACCAGAACAAAGTTGCCCTGGCGCCGCGCATTCACCAGATCTTCGGTGATCTCGCCCTTGTCATTGAACTCGATGTTGGCCTGGGCGATGGTGTGCTTGTCCTCTTCCCACGCCGACAGGTAGAAGCTGAACGGCATGTGATCGATGCCGCGCTTGCCGGCCTTCTTCAGCTCGGCGTTGAGGCGCACGGCCTCGGTCTCCTCGATGTGGTCGCCCACCCGCAGGCCGCTTTCACCGGCGTTGACAATCTCCACGTAGTCGAGAATGCGCGAGTCCTTCACCTTGCGGTAAGGCGATTCGATAAAGCCGTATTCATTGATCCGCGCAAAGCACGACAGAGAGCTGATCAGGCCGATGTTCGGACCTTCCGGCGTCTCGATCGGGCAGATGCGCCCGTAGTGCGTGGGGTGCACGTCGCGGACTTCAAACCCGGCGCGCTCGCGGGACAGACCGCCCGGCCCAAGCGCCGACAGACGCCGCTTGTGCGTGATCTCCGACAGCGGATTGGTCTGGTCCATGAACTGCGACAGCTGCGAAGACCCGAAGAACTCGCGGATGGCCGCCATCACCGGCTTGGCGTTGATCAGGTCGTGCGGCATGGCCGTCGAAAGCTCCTGATACACGCTCATCTTTTCCTTGATGGCCCGCTCCATGCGCACCAGCCCGATGCGGAACTGATTTTCCATCAGCTCGCCCACGGCGCGCACCCGGCGGTTGCCCAGGTGATCGATGTCGTCCACCACGCCCACGTTCTTGCGCAGCTTGAGCAGGTAGCGGATGGTGGCGTAGAAGTCGTCGGGCGTCAGCGTGCGGTGATCGAGCGGCGTGGCGTCCTGGTTCTCGTAGAGCTTGATGTTGAACTTCAGCCGGCCCACGCGCGAGAAGTCGTACTTGCGCGGATCGAAGAACATGCCTTCAAACAGGGCCGTGGCCGTGTCCAGCGTCGGCGGATCGCCCGGGCGCAGCTTGCGGTAGATCTCGATCAGCGCCTCTTCCGGCTTGTGCACCGAGTCGCGCTTGAGCGTGTTGGTAATGATGTTGCCCACGTCGTCGCGATCCGGGAAGAAGACCTCAAAGCTGGTGGCGCCGCTGGCCATCACCTTGTGCAGGCGGTCGGCGGTCAGCTCCACATTGGCCTCGATCACCACCTCGCCGGTGGTGGTGTCCACCACGTCGGAGGCGGTCAGCGCGCCGTCCAGCTCGGCTGACTCGATCTCCACCTTTTCGATCCCTGCGGCGCGCAGCGCCTTCAGCGTGTGAGCGGTAACCTTGCGGCCGGAGTGCGCAATCTCCTCGCCCTTGTGAATCACCGCGTGGGCCGGCTTTGCGCCCTGCAGGTGGGTCGACTTGCCGTCGCCGGTAACCGTCCAGAACAGCTTGCCGTCCTGAATCTGCATCCGGTCAACGGTGTAGAAGGTCTTGAGAATCTCCTCGTCCGAGCGCAGCCCCAGCGCGCGCAGAAAGATGGTGCCCAGGAACTTGCGCTTGCGGTCGATGCGCACATACAGCGTGTTCTTCTGGTCGTACTCGAACTCCACCCAGGAGCCGCGATAGGGGATGATCTTGCCCAGAAAGTAGGTGCGGTTGTTGGCCGTCTCAAAGAACACGCCCGGCGAGCGATGAAGCTGCGAGACGATCACGCGCTCGGTGCCGTTCACAATGAACGTGCCGTTCGGGGTCATCAGCGGAATGTCGCCGAAGAAGACCTCCTGCTCCTTGATGTCGCGGATGGTCTTGTTGCCCGTCTCGGGGTCCTTGTCATAGATGGTCAGGCGCACCGTCACCTTGAGCGGAGCCGAGAAGGTCATGCCGCGCTCTTCACACTCCTGCTGGTCATACTTGAGCTGCAGGCTCACCGGGTCGCCGCACTTGTTGCAGAAGTCGGGCACGTTGCGGTTGTAGGTGCCGCACTTCTGGCACAGCACGTCGCCGGGCAGAAACGGATCGGTGATGACCATGGCGCCGCAATGCACGCAGGCCGTGCGCAGGTGGTGAAGGCCCTTGAGGTGGCCGCACTTGCACTCCCAGTTGCCGATCGAGTAGTCCACAAAGTCCAGCTGCGAGATGCCGCGGAAATCGGTGATCGGGAAAACCGACACGAAGACCGACTGCAGACCCGAGTCGTCGCGCTCGTTGGGCAGCTTGTCCATCTGCAGAAAGCGCTCGTAGGAACGCCGCTGGACTTCAATCAGGTTGGGAATCTGGGTTGCGGTGGGAATCTTGGAAAAATCGAGCCTGCTGCGAATCGCGCGCTTCTCGTGGGACATGATCACTCCTGAGCCTCGTCGGTGCGGCGTGCGGCCAGTTTCAGCCGGTGCGCCGGGCCGGCGCCCGAGTCTCAATGGCGCCGGAAGATTACGGTAAATCCGTCGTAAACCAGACTTGCAAACCCGCGAAGTGCGGTCTGCATGCGAATCCGGCCGTTCTGCGGGAGCAACCCGCAACACGCCGGAAGTATCCGATCAGGAGGTTACGCGAGGGCCGCGCCTATCACGCGGGCTGGGCATTGCCCTACATCCGCCCAGTGGGCTAGACTGCGCACATTCGCAGGAAGCAAGCAGTGCGGTTCTGCCCGAAATGCCGGGAAAACCGCCATGGGAGATGATGCGCGCAGAGCCGGAGGGAGTAAAAATCCTGTTCAACTGACGCCAGCGGCCAGACACGAAAAGCTCGCAAGGGCGCAATGCCTCACGAGCGCGGCCGATTGCCTGTGCTCCCATTCCGAATTCGTTTGCCCTATTCTCGCCGATCCCAAAGCTCGCTTCTACCGCAACTCGCCAGCCACTCCACCCTCATTCAATGGACGCCCGCCTGACCACCAGGCAACCCATTGTCACTAAGGCATTTGAACCATCTCAATGCATCCGCCGCCGGAACGCTACACCCGCTCCCGCCCGGCAAATGCCCTTTTGCGACCTCATTGACTCCGAAAACGCATCAACGAACCCGCCCTGACCACCCGAAACAAGGAAAGGGCCGGGAAGACGCGCAACTTTTATCGTAACGCGTCCCCGGCATCCTTGCAAGTGGTACGAAGCTACTTGACCTCGACGGTCGCCACGCCCTCAAACTTCTTCTTGATGGCCTCGGCCTCGTCCTTGGTCGCGTTCTCCTTGAGCGGCTTGGGAGCGCCGTCCACCAGGTCCTTGGCTTCCTTCAGGCCGAGCGAGGTAACCTCGCGCACAGCCTTGATGGTGTTGATCTTGTTGGCGCCGGCATCCTTCAGA
>DATKPJ010000024.1:0-17611 GCA_035524195.1 Occallatibacter sp. | reverse complement strand
AAATTCAGTATGGCCAGTGTGGCCAAAATAATGAGGCACAGCATCAGGGTGTGCGGCTGCAGGCGCGGAATAGCAGACACCACAGCACCAATTCCCGCCGAGATTCCTACCGCTACATTCAGCAGATAATCGAGCAGCAACGCGACCGCCGCCCACAGCGCGGTGTGCGTTCCGAAATTATCCTTGGTTACGTTGTAAGCGCCTCCGCCATTCGGATACGCTTCAGCAGTTTGCCGATAAGAGATGCAAAGCAGCCCGAGTTGCACCACGACCAAAATGACGATGATCGGAAAATAGCGCAGGCCCGCTATACCAACGGTGCCGAGAACTGTCAGAGCAGCTTCGGGGCCGTAACCCGTGGAAGCCAATGCATCCAGTCCCAGAACCGGCACGCCGGTCCAGACGGTAAGCGCCTGCTTTTTGCGTTCCGATGAAGCTAGGGCTTTGCCGAAGACTGCGTCGCCTATCGACATGCCGATTGATCTTGCTCCCGTGGTGAACTGATTTCGCCGTTGCATTCCGATCCTTGGAGATACTCATCGAACAGCACTCATCTATTCAGGAGTCCGGCCGATGGCGCGGATGATTTCGTCGTTCGCCTCGGTGTAATCCAGTTGCGACTGCAGAAGCAACGTGCGGGCGTCGAGTTCCTGCGCAGTTCCCATATCGGCCTGCGAACTGAGAGCCTGTCCCTGCGCCAGTTCCTGATGCAGCACTCGATTGGATTCGGTCCGCAAGGCCAGCAGTTCCTGAGATACCTGCCGCATTTGCTGGGTCCTTTCGAGCTTGTTATATGCGGTCTCCACTGCGACTTGGACCTCATCGTTAAGCCGGGCAAGATTTTCTCGCGCCTGGGACAGCTGAGCCTCGCGCTCATGGAGGAGCTCACGCTTGCGCCCCGAGTCGAACAGATCGTAGCTGAAGTGAATACCGAAGCTGCCAAAATTACGGGCCAGAAAGGGAACGTTGTCCTGGTAACTGTAACGAGCAAAGGCGTCCACATCCGGCACATAGATGTCCCTCTTTGCCAAGCGAATCGCGGCATTCGCTTTCTCGACTTCGTCGCGAGCTTCAAGGATCTCGGGATGGGATGCGAGCGCCTCAGCGACACACGTTTCCCGCGCGCAGGCCGGCTCCAGTTCCGCAGTGTCGGCATCGAGATCCACCGCCGTTGTGAGCGGGAGTCCCATGACATCGTTGAGCTGAAGCTTAAGGTCGGAGAGCTGTATTTCTGTAGTCAACAGCTCCTGCTTTGCCTCCAGGACTTGCGCACGGCTTTCGATCAAGTTCTCCTCCATGGCGCTGCCAAATTTCACCTGCTGGATACGTTCACTTTGCAGGTTCTGCAACGCCTTAATCCTGGCTTCGGTGGCGGTACGGTGGACTTGCGCGATCAAAACCTTGTAATAGAGCTGGTGAACCGTAAGGGCAACATCGTTCTCCGTTTCTTGGGCTTTCTGTTGTGAGGCCTTCAACTCCGCTTCCGCCATGTCGTTCACGGGCCGGATTTTCAGCAGCATGGTCAGGGGCTGTGTCAGCTGGGTGCCGCTGGTGATTAGGTCACGTCCGCCCTGGTTAATGATCGAATTTGCAACAGGAACAGGGCTGCCTGCGACCGTGCCAAGAGTACCCTGATTGATCTGAATGAGCTGCGTGTCGGTCAGACGTAAGAAGTTGCTTTCATTTCGAATGGCGGGGAAATAGGCGCTCTTCGCGACTTCTTTAGCGTGCTGCTTCTCCTGGACTTTATATTCGGCGATGTGAATAGCATGGTTGTGCCGCAGCGCCAGCTGCACCGCCTCGTGCAAGGTAATGTGGCGAGCGGGATGAGTATCGGCCGACTGTCTAGCAAAGGCGAGGGCCCCGCCGAGCATCGTCATGATTAGCAATAGCGGTAATTTCCGTTTCATAGATTTGTCTCCTTGACTGGCTGCAACGTGCTCAGATCGCCGTAGTTCAGCGGCGACCTGCGTAGCAACGCGGTCAAAAGAAGGCTCACAACGCAAGCCCCCGCCACTAGAAGGAATCCGTCGATGAGGCTCAAGGCGTACGCCTGAAGACGCAGGCGGGCTCCGATCAGATCAGCAGCACGGGTGGCGGCCGCAGCCGCTCCGGATGATTTGGCGTAAACGCCCGCAGCCAAGGCGTGCAGATTTCCATCAGTAATCCAGCTTCCGCAGGTCACGTGCAGGCCCAAAAGGTTGGAGTGCAGCTTCTCGCGGTCGGCGAGAAAGTGGGCCATATACACCGCCCCGCTGGTTCCGCCAAATAAGCGAATCGAATGAAAGAAGGCAGAGAACGTCAGCGCCCACTGAGGCTTCGCCAATCCACCTGAGAAGATTGCCTGGAGGACAATGCAGCCAACGAGCCCAATAAAGGCGAAGGATTGCCCAACGCCAGTGAGCAACTCGGTGCGATAGTAGTTCGCTGCCGACCAGGCGGTAGTGTACTCAGCGTTTAAGCAGACGGCGACGGCTGTGCAGGTAAACCCTGCGGCCATCAGCAATCGCGGATCCAGTTTGCGAAGCAGCAAGAGCGCCGCGGTGAACGCAACCAGTAACAGAGGAAGAGCGCTCCACATCACCGCCGGCCCGATCTGGTCGGCCTCGAAGCCGTGAATGGCCAGCGACTGAGGGATCAGGATGATCGTTCCGGTGAGAGTAAACCGAAACCAGAACAGTAGGATGCCAAGGAGCACCGTGTTCCATTGCCACAGATAAGGTAGCGCCACCAGGGGGTTGGGACCGAGCAACCGTCGCACGAGCGCGCAAACGAGCAAAAACGAACCTGCCAGAATCAACCCGGTAAAGATTCCGGAACGCCACCAATCGAGCCTCTCTCCTTGTTGGAAAGCCGTAAACAACATGGCCAGTCCGACGCTCAGATACAGGAACCCAACAAAGCTGGGTGCTGGAGCGTCTTTCTTACGGGGAGGGGCTGCCGGTATTCCAAGATAGATACAGACCATCATGACGGGCGCAATCAGGGCGGAGTTCCAGAACATCCAGTGCCAGGAAAGATGATCCCTGTACCAACCGTATAGGGATGGCGCGGTATTTACGGCTCCATCTACAGAAGTCGCGTAGAGGGCGATCGTGAACGGAAGAAATCGAAGCGGAATATTGCGGAGCGCAAAAGTCAGAGTGAGCGGATAAAAGGTGCCGGACGTCAGTCCGGCGAGAAGCAGCGCCGCAACCAGCAGGCTGTAATAGTGGATAAGCGGCAGGAAAGCACAAGTCGCCGTGAATAGTGCGGCTGCGAACAGAAGGACGCGCCGTGGTCCGAGTAGCCCTCCGAGGAAGACGGTAAAGGGCCCGATAAACATGAGGGCAGCGTTATAGGCACTGTCGAGCCATGCGCCATCGTCGTAACTTATCCCAACGTGCCCTTTGAGATCTGCAAGACCCAGGGAGAGCATGCGACCGGTTAACGTGACCAGCCCCGCGCCGATGATGACGCCAAGAATCCCCAAGAACGGCCGGGTTGAGATTTCAGACGGGATCGCGGAAGCCGTGGCGCGAGCAATCTCCGCCGGGGTGGGTAGACGAGTTGTAATCGATGTAGCAGCCATGATGCTCCGGTTATCGTCTGGTGCGGACTGCGACAATTACAGAAAGACCTGGTCGCAACTTGGTCGCCAAGTTGGCATCGTCCAAGCCGATCTTTACCGGAATGCGCTGCACGACCTTGGTGAAATTGCCGGTAGCGTTGTCGGGTGGCAGCAAGGCAAATTGCGATCCGCTAGCGGGAGCAATCTCGATGACCTTGCCACGAATGACCTGCCCAGGGTATTCGTCGATACGAATTTCAGCGGGATCACCAACTTTCACGTTGGTCAACTGCGTCTCTCGGTAGTTCGCCTGAACCCATTTTGTGAGATCAACGAAAGAGATCACTTGCGTTCCCGGAGAGACGAGCTGTCCGGGACGAACTTGGCGCTCGCCAACGGTTCCGTCTCCCGGCGAGTAGATCTTGGTATAGCCCAGATTCACCGATGCGGCAGCAAGGCTCGCCTGTTTGGCGCGCAAGTCTGCCTGAAGCTGCATTTCCTGCGATTCCAGAACGGTTTTCGTGCGGCGCTCGGCTTCGGCCGCCAACTCGCTGCTGCGCAAGACAGTTCCGGCCTGCGCGAGATCGGCATCGCGGCTTGCCAGCTGAGCGGTGAGGCTCTGCTCGTCAGCAACGGCTGCCTCGACCTTTTGCGCAGTAGTTGAATGAGTCTGATAGAGACCTTCCTGGCGGTTGCGTTCCGAGCGAGCACGTGTCAGTCCAGCTTGTGTCGCTTCCTTGCCGGCCTGAGCTGCGGCAATCTGGGCTTTGGCCTGATCGATTCCGGCAAGCGCTTTCTCAATCCGGGTGTCTTGCAATTGGCGTTGGCGAAGATTGTTTTCTGTTGCGGCCCGCGCGGCCTCAACAGCTGCATTCGCCTGATCAACCTGTGCTTGGTAATCCTTGTCTTCAAGTTCGACCAGAAGGTCCCCTTTGTGGACCTGTTGATAATCACTGACGTGCACGGCTTCGACAATGCCGGGAACTTTGGTGCTTAGTGGCGTGAGGTCGCCGCGAACGTAAGCGTCGTCGGTAACCTGTTCCACCTTGCCCCCTTCCCAGGCATTCCAGTTCCGGGTAACGGTAATCACGACAGCGAGAGCGAGCAGGACAATCAGGAGAGGCGTGAGGTATTTCTGCCAGCGAAGGGTAGTTTTTGCTGCTACGCTTTGGTCTTTGCCAGGCACTTCCGGCTTCGGTGCCGGTGCTGGGGACTGAACGGAAACAGTGGAGGCGGACATTAATTACGCTCCTTCTTCAGCGAGTGATATAGCGAGGATAGTGTTTTCATTTCCTGCTTCCCAAGGGCACTCGACGTGGGCTTGTGCAGCTGTTGAGGGGCCCGCCTGTCAACGAGCAAAACTATTGCCACTCCCCCATATAAGCAGCTCGATGTGCAACACTGCTTCTGCCCTTGTGATACGATTAGCAACGCCAATGCCACGGCTCGAGAGCTGTAAGTTGATGAGTTTTCAGCGCGACAGGGAAAGGAAGCCGTGTCGAGTGTCGGGAATGTCGAAGGCAAGACACCGCGACGCGACGCGCACGTAGTTGGCGGATATTCTTTTGCCGAGTGCACTGCCCTGAGGCACCGGGTGAACAAGAGCGCCCGCGGCCTATTGGAGTTCTTCGGTCGGTTAGATTTCGGCTTGAAGCCGCTCTAGCAAATCGGCCGCCACGCTCTATCCGGTTTGCCCTCAAAACTTCAATTTTGAATGCATCAGCACCCGGAACGTAGAGTTTTAGGCTCTTTCGCGATCCTATGCTGATAGCCAGATACCAGACGAGCCACCGTGATTGCGACGTAAAAGACACCCGTGACTGCTTCAAGAACTGCCATCATCCTCGCGGGTCGCGTAACGGCAATTACGTCGCCGTATCCCACTGTGGTAAGCGACGCGAGACTAAAATAAAGAAGAGCATGATGCGAAGCCAGGACAGGAGTTGGCGCGATCTCCATAAACGATCCGGGATGAATCTCTTGCATCAAGTTGAAAATGGCGTAGTAGAACATTGCCAGAATCAGGTAGAGACCAAGGCATGCATCCAACTTAGCTCTTACGAGCGCTCCCGCCCGTTCCAGAAACGAGAAGTGCACAACAGAGATGTAACCAAGAAATGTAGATAAGAACAGCCAGTTTGCAGTGAGCAGGCTGTGTATAGGGCGGAAGATACAGATGATCGTAATTACAAGGGACGCTGCTGTTAGCACAAGCGCAGGCCATGGCAGGGTTCGTTTATGGGACATCTTCAGTGTGGCAAAAACTAAAACCGCGAACATGGCAAGGGCCACCGCGACTTCACTGATCCAGTCATCCCGAACGAAGGCTGTGAGCACCAGGAAGAAAAGGAGGGCAATCAACAAGACGAGCGACTGCCGATCGTGCGTTTCGGCGTTTAAACCGTCAGGCTCGCTCAAACCGTAACGTCCGTCTTTCTCAGAACGTGTGCCAGTCGTTTTTGTGTCCGAGCTGGTCTTTCGAACCTCGTTTGCAACAGTCACGAGACTAGCGGCACAGCCAGAGGGCACATCGAACGGCCTCAAACACCGGTAAGTGATAGTGCGCCCGCAGAACGCGGTACCAAGAAAGAATGGAATGCGGCTTCATAGCTACTCCTGTTTTAACGGTTGCCCTCGGTTACCTAAGAGCTGGCTGAAGATTCTCAACACCAGAAAGTGTTGCAGTTCGCCTGCCAAACATGGGTTCCAAGCGAGATCGCTGCAACCTGTTGAAGACCTAAGTTGCTTGCTTTGTGATACTGAGAACATGTCGCGGTTTTGACACTTTGCTGGACAAGTGTCCAAGCGTCTATGACAGCTGACTTCCGATTAACCCCGCTGGATTGTGCGCATTCTTAAGACCTGATTGAATGGAAGCGGAAATGCAACCAAGTCCTCCGAAAGTTACTCACAGGTGCCAAGAAAGTCTCGGCACTAGCAGGTTGTATCGATGTCCGCAGTCGCTATGCACGCACAAGCCCTTCCGTTCGGCATCTTTTCCGAAGGAATCGATGCGCACTGGGAAACGGAAATTCGCACGGTGTGGAATGCCAGGGAATATAAAGCCGAGGAACACGAACTGGTTTATGAAGTCAGTTGGATTTCAGAACTGGGGGCTTGGCGGCGCTTTCTGCGCTCGCAACGAAAGGTGAAGTCTGAAGCGGAGCTCTGGTAACGCAGCGGTCAAATCTCATCAGATTCCTTATTTAGGGATTTCGTCAAGCACTTCTCGTTTCTGGCGAGAGCAAGCAAGGTCTGCACTTGAACTGTGAGCGACTTTTGTGGTCCTTGTGAACAGCAAGTGCGGATCGTTGCTTGTAGCTGCTCGAAGGAATCTTCGAAGTTGCCGTTTTCGTCCGACATTTTGCCGTTCAAGCGGTCTGCCATGTCGTCCAGCATCTTAGCTGACTGATTGTCGAACTCCTGCTGTGCCACACGTACGGGCTCTGGCAGTTCAAAGCCGGGGAGTTGAACGCGATACTTCCACAAGGCAATTCGCATCAGGAAGAGAGTTCGCAGTTGTGGTTGGCGCTCCCTAATTCTGTTGCGTAATGCGAGATCCTGCTGGCGGGAAGGCCCAAATTCGAACAGAACACTGTCTGCTAGAGCTCGTACCTGGTCGAGATTGGAATTGATTGTCTCGCGAAGAGCAAGGCTGCGCGCTGTTGCTGTTTTCAGCTCCTTTGAAAGCGGTTCTCTTGCAAACTGCGCGAGCAATCGGAGGCTGGAGATGAACGTCTTCTTCATCTGAACAACGGCAGGCGTACCCCACAATTGATCAAAGATCAGCCACATGATGAAGAGGCCCAGCAAAATGCCAACTACGCGATCCCGCGCGACTGCGAGTGAGGTCTGCATTTTGAATTCGTTTACGTTGATCAGGTAGAACGCCAGAGCGACCTGAATCCCGAAATATGACAGCCGGGGACTCGATGTCATGAACCAGGCAGCGAAGGCGGTGACCAGGGTAAAAAGAACGGTGAATCCAGCGATCGAATCGAGATAGGGCAGAATGAATATCTGAGAACCCATCCCGAGAAGGAACCCACCAACGATGGCTCCAGTGATGCGAAGAATCTGCTTTTGCCGAGATGCACCAATTGTGGAAAGCGCGGTAAGCAGGCATGTAGTCACGGCGGTGCTGATGCCTGGCCAATCGACTGCGTTATAGATCACGTAGCAACTGCTCGCGGCTAAGCAGCCCTTCAGCGCGAACTGAAGGTGCTCAGAGTTGACGAATGCGTCTGGGACAAGGAGTGTCCCTCGCTGTGTATCATCGGCTGATGGCAAGTAGTCTTGGCTTGATCGAGAGTCCGCAAACGCCTGGGGGATGAGAGTAGCGGTATGCTCCATCTCGCGAAGTAATGGAACGAGACTTGCCGGTTGTCCATCATCATTGAACTGGACCGAATCCGGAATTCGTTTGTTTATTAAGTCATGATGAAAGATTGCGACCGTCGATGCTAAGTTCCGGAGTCGTCTCTGGTCAGCGACCGACAATTCGAAGCGGAGCTGCGTCAGTGTTGCTGCAAGGTCGACGAGCCTGCCTACAAGAACTGCAAGTCCGCCCATCTCGATGGAATATTGCTGCGAATAGTCCGAGCGCCGCAAGATTCGTCGCAGCCTTGATGTTCCAAGCGTCTGGAGGCGAGTGATTCTTTGCTCGATAGCGAGATCTACAGCACGTCCCTCAGCATAGCAAGCGAGCAAGTTCTCGACTGCTGCCAGTCGTTCCGTAATCGGTGAGACAACGTGATCTGCAGGACGCACTCGCTGAAACACCAGCTCTACCGCGCCGGTAACCACTACGGCTATCAGCACTGCCAAACACAGCCAAAGTGTGTCTTCGACATTGGTTTTGGCGGGCACATGCCGATCCCACAACGGAATTCCAGCGGCGATCAGGTTGATGAAGGCCACGGCGGCGGTGTAGTTTGTTAGCGCAGTAACTGCATAGAAAGCAAGAAAAAAAGTCCCGACGATCCAGACAAAATGAAGCAGGGGAAGATTGATGACAAACCAGATGCATACCAACACATAGGCAGAGCCGATACCGGTGACAAGGAATATTGTTGCCGCGGACTGCAGTGTGGCTCGAGTGTTGTCACGAGAAACCAAGAGAGCGTAAACCGCTCCTTGCCAGCTATACGGAATGCGGAAAGTCATTCCGATGAGCATGATGAGCGTGGCCGCAAGAGTCATCCGCGCTACCACTTCAACCCTGCCTGGGTATGGCGCGAGTTCGTCCTTCAGAAACTGTCCGAACCAGGCCAGCGGAGAAGGCAGCGGAGAGATGTTTTGTGCGGCGGTAGCCATGGTCAATTTCTGCGAATGGTCACGACCGCCGATTCGCCCACTCGAAACAAATCGGGAGAGTAATTCTCCACCCGGACCCGGACAGGATATCTTGCTGCCAGGTGTACCCAATTTAGCGTTCGCTGCACGTCCGGGAGTCCCTTCTCCAGCTTTCCAATAACATCGGGATCGGGAGTGACTCCGAAACCTACGCTGTCCACTACGCCGGCAAAGCGAACATTGGGTTTCGACATGACGTAAACATCAGCCTTCATCCCCGGCTTGATATGCGAGAGTTGTCCCTCGCGAAAGTTGCCAATGGCCCACCACGTCCGCGCATCAATCAAGGTGAAAATCTGCTCGCCCACGTGAGTGTAAGCGCCTTCTGAAATCGTCAGATTCGTTACCAGTGCATCGAACGGCGCATACACGCGGCAGTTGTCGAGATTGTAGCGAGCGTCCTTCACGGCCGCCGTTCGCTCGCCCCGTTGATTGACTAACGGCTCGAGTGTTGTCACTGCGTTGCGCGTTTGTTCGTGTTGGGCCTTGCTCTCGTCCAGACTGGCCCCAGAACGCTCATATTGCGCCATGGCAGACTTCAACGCAGCCTGAGAAAGGACCAGTTGCGATTCGGCTTGCTTCAGGGCCTCGGCCTCGGCAACTTCGTATGTTCTCGCCCGGTCCACCTGATCTACGGTGACAAACTGTTTCTCAAGCAGCGGCTCAAGACGATGCAAGTTGTTGCTGGCGTAGCTCCACTCCGCCTTCGCACGGCTGACACCTTGTTCGGAATGAGCCACCTCCGCCCGCGCTTGCTCGATAACTGCCGATGAGCGGCTTACGTCAGCTTGTGCGGTGTGAATGCCTGCTTGTGAAACGGAAACCGCGCTCACTTGGGCGGCAATCCTCCGTCGTTCGTCAATGATTTGCCCTTCGAGCGACGCCTGCTCGGAAATGGCCTTCTCCAGCGCATATTGATAGGGTCTTTCGTCGATTTCGAACAGCAGGTCGCCTTTCTTGACGAACTGATTGTCGCGCACATTCAAGTGCATGATCGGGCCCTCGACCTGCGGCGCAATGCCGATGAAATTGGCAAAGACTTCGGCATCGTCAGTTCGTGGAGAGTGATTGGCGTGATACAGGACGGCCAATCCAAGCGCAAGCGCTGCGAGCACGACGCCGATGCTTACCCAGCGGCTAAGCTGCTTCGGGGTTGTTGCGGTGGAGTTGGTTTCCATATCTTTACACCTCGCAGTTAGAAGTCCTCAGTAAAAGAAAATGAGCCATAGCGCGAATGTGAAAAATACCACGAGGCTCGAATACAGCAGGATCGGGAGAGCCTCCTTGATGCGCAGGCGCAACAGCGCCAGTCGAACGAAAGCCGTGAGCACAATCGCCAATACGAAACAAATGAGCCATGCTGGAAAAAATGAGCCAAGAATGTCGACCGAAGGAGCCCGCGAGCAGCTCACGAGCAGTGGACTAACGAAAACAAACAAGAGTGCACGTTTTACCGACACAATGCGCGGGGCATTCATGGCCTGAGACTCCTGAGACCCGGTTGGATCGCATCGCCGCTGCGAAAAACCAAATCAGCCAACGAGGTGAGGACCTGTGTGCGGGCCAGTACATCGGTGGAGCGGGCTTGTGCGAGTGTTCGTTGAGCTGCCGTCACGTCCAACAAGTTACGAAGCCCGTAGTTGTAAGATTCAAGGGCAGCATCGTATGAGTGGCTGGCGGCTTCCAGCAAGGCTATGGCAGCCTGGCGTTGCCGAAGGGCGGTGTTTAGATTGGAATAGGCGGTCCAGACTTCGTTCGCAATTTGGTCGCGCGAAACGCTTACTTGAGCTTCGCTTGAGCGAAGGTTGGCTTCTGCTTGGGCCAGCCTGTTTTTCCGCGCGCCACCATCAAAGACAGTCCAATTCAAGCTGAAGGCCAGTCCACCCGTCAGGCCTGCGGTGTGCCCCCAGGGGTACTGCTGCTGCATGCCATAGAGCGATTGCGCGGTCGGGCTCGCGGTGAGACTCAGCGAGGGATAGTTGGCGGCGCGCGCTTCCTTGACTCGGGAATTTGCCGAGCGCACGTCGGCGACTTGCTGCAGAAGATCGGGACGTTGCCCCAGCGCGCGATTGATCGCGACGTCAACGCTCTCGTCAACCGATTGCGGGATGGCTAGCTCATTGAGCGGTTGAACGTGAATCGTGGTGGTTGCGGAAGTTCCCAGCACCGTGGCGAGGTTTCCTGCAGCAATCTGTTCCGTTCCCACCACGGACTGAAGTTCGTATTCGGCCTGCGCCGTCGCGCTGCGCGCTTCCAGCACATCGGGTAGCGTCGCCAGCCCATTCCTCAAGCGTTCTTCGGCGGATTGTTGCACGGCTTGGGCGTTCGAGAGATTCGCGCGGGCCGCATCCTCCTGTCCCAGCGCGTTCAGGAGCTGATAGTAAGCTTGTTCGACCTGATAAATGATCTTGCGGTGAGTATCGTTAAACGAAAAGTTCGCCGAGAGGACCTCCGCTCTCGCGGCAGAGATGCGACCCGCTCGTGCACCAAAATCGAAAACGGTGTAATTGAGATTCAAGGTGACCTGGAAGTCTGCGATGGTTTGGCGATAGAAACGATCCACCAGATAGGCCTGGGAGCGAGCGACGCCGGAGAGTGCGGCCGCCGCCAAAGTAGGATAGAGTTCGCTGCGTGCGACACCGAGAGCCGCTGCTTGCGCGCGGGCTCGTTCCCAGGCAGCGCGCGTCTCGGGATTATGCGACTCCGCCAAATCAATGAGCTCCGCCAGAGAGTAAGTCCTGTCTGGTTCGGTGCCGAAGCTCGGCGCGCGAAAATTCTTCCCGTCAGCTTCGATCTCTTGTTCCTCGTGCCCATGCCATGGATGATCGGGCGAAGCAGGCGCACTCTGAGCCAGAACACACCTCGCGAACAGCGAAGCAACAACCATGCCCACAGACAGAGCCGCGGTCAGGGTGTATTGCGACGCGAGGCGGCTAAAGCCACCACTTCGACTGGCATTGAAGATCTGCTGCCTTCCCGCCACAAAATCCGAACCCAGAAGCGGAGTGGCGGAGAGTAGAATCGGCATGCTCATTGTCGGGTCAACGGACCGACCAATAGGACATCGCGTGCGCCTAATGGGCCCGTCCTCCGCAGATGGCATGACTACAGCGAGAATCTATAACTGGTGTCTCCTCGACCGCTGCGCACTGGGCGCTGCAGTACTTGCTGTCGGAGGGCACTCGACAGGTACAAGGCGGATGAGCACATTTCTTTGTATCTCCGATGGTCATCGTGAATCCTCCCGTGTTTCCCAGGAACGCTCACTATCTAGATCAAAGTTGCGTCCCTGCAGAGCTACCGAGACATAGGCGCATTCCGACTGCCAATACTCCCGTCTCTGTAAGTGCCTCAACTCAGGGTAGTTTTCATATACGATCGCGACGCGCCAACCAGAAGCGTCGCAATTCGGTGGTTTTGTCACGACATGTCATGACACCGAGTCATGATGGGACACCATATCGATCACTCCTGCCCAGGATGCGCTGGCTATAGCAATGTGGTGTAAGAAGGCGTCCACTGCGTGTCGAGCACTCGCTGACGCAATGCTTGTTCAACAATCTTTGGTGCGACGCCATCCTTCTGTGCCTCCATGCCAACCGCAAACGCGATCTCCGCCGCCACTCTCCTGAGTTCTGTTAGGGAAGGAAGCAAGGACGTGGAGGTATCTTTGAGAGCCGGCGAATTTCCGGCGAGGGCCCGAGCCGCCGCCAGGATCATCGGCCCGGTCACCCGGCGAGCGCCGGAAGCGACAACACCAAGTCCCATTGCAGGGAAAATGTAAATGTTGTTGCATTGCGCGATGGGGATCTTGCGTCCGCCATAACTGACCGGAGCAAACGGAGAACCTGACGCTACCAACGCGTGCCCATCGGTCCAACGGATCAAATCCTCAGCTTTGGCTTCCGATTTTGAAGTCGGATTCGAGAGCGGGAAGATGATCGGCCGCTCAATTTTCCGAGCCATTTCCCGAATGATCGGCTCAGAAAACGCGCCGCCCACGGTTGAAAGACCAATAAGAACTGTTGCGTTGATACTTCCAATTACGTCAGCAAGACCGATATGTCCGTCGGATGTACGAGGCCACCCGGAGACGCGGTTCTCAGGCTGGGCATAAACGCTCTGCTCCGCAGTAAGGTCTTTTCGTCCGGAATGCAGAAGGCCATCCTTGTCAATGACCCAGAAGTGGCTATGCGCTTCCTCCTCGGACAGCCCTTCTCCTTTCATTGCTCCACGTAGCCCATCTGAAACACCGATGCCCGCTGAACCTGCGCCGAGCATGACGATCTGCTGCTGAGTCAGGCTTGTTCCAGTCACCTTGACGGCACCCAAGATGGCGCCAAGAGCAACCGCCGACGTTCCCTGGATATCGTCGTTAAAGGTTAGCAGTTGGTCGCGATAGCGATTGAGGATGGGTCGGGCATGAGGAGTTGCGAAATCTTCCCACTGCAGGCATGTACCAGGAAGCTCCTGTTTCACAGCCTGCACGAACTCGTCTACGAAGTCGAAGTAAGCTTGCCCAGTGATTCGCTCATGATGCCATCCGATGTATTCCGGATCTTTCAGTCGCTCCGTGTTGTTGGTTCCCACATCCAACACGATTGGTAGTGTTCGTTCTGGACGAATGCCACCAATGAGCGTGTACAACGACAGCTTGCCGATTGGGATGCCGAGTCCACCTGCGCCCTGGTCACCGATGCCCAGAATGCGCTCGCCGTCCGTTACGACAATCACATCAACGTCCTGATTCGGGCGATTCCGAAGCAGCTGGGGAATAGAATCGCGGAGAGGATAAGAGATGAACAGCCCGCAGGGCCGTCGATAGATGTGGCTGAATTGCTGACATGCCACGGCAACGGTTGGTGTGTAAACGATCGGCGTCATTTCCTCAATGTGGTCGAGAAGAAGTCGGTAGAAAAGGACCTCGTTCGTGTCCTGCAGGGCGCGCAAGTAGATATGCCGCTCTAGGTCGTCGTCTTTTCTCTGGTAAGCCTCATAAGCGCGGACAACTTGTTCGTCGAGGGTTTCGACCTGCGGCGGAAGAAGCCCGTGCAGGCCAAATTTTGTGCGCTCCTCCTCCGTGAAAGCGGTGCCTTTGTTAAGACCTTGTCGATTGAGAAGATCCATGCCGCGCGGAATGTCCGACCGACCTATTGGCATGTTTTGTTGTGCTGTGGCCATTTTCGTAAAGCTCCCTTCCTTTGCGGCTCCGCAGTCATCTGGATACTTTTGCCTTTGCTTTCAGGTGCTTAGCGGAACAGGTTGACCTGCGCCAGATCGATGATCTCGTCGCCACGACCGCCGAGAACCGCTTTCATCATGAAGAGGCTGAAACCTTTGGCCTCTTCGTACGTGATTGTAGGAGGCATCGAGAGTTCCTGACGGGAAACGGGCACCTCGATGAGCGCAGGGCCATCATATTTGAGAGCCCGCGCAATCATGGGTTCTACCTGGTCTGGGGTTTCGGCTCTTAATCCGAGCAGGCCTGCTCCCTCGGCAATTTTCGTGAAGTCCGGGTTGTGCAGGGCCGTGCTGAAATCCAGGATGCCCGCCGCCTTCATTTCCAGTTCGACAAACGCCAGAGACTCGTTCTTGAAGACGACGATCTTCACCGGCAATTGGTGCTGGCGAAGTGTGAGCAGGTCCCCCATGAGCATCGACAAGCCGCCATCGCCCGACATCGAGACCACTTGTCGGCCCGGATAACTGACCTGCGCGCCGATGGCGTGCGGCAAGGCGTTGGCCATAGATCCGTGGTTAAAAGATCCGATAATCCTCCGTTTGCCGTTCATGGTGAGATAGCGGGCCGCCCAGATCGTTGGAGTTCCTACGTCGCAGGTGAAGACCGTATCCTCGCTTGCGAGTTGGTCGAGTACGCGCGCTACATATTGTGGATGGATCGGTTTCTTGCCGGAATTTCCTGTGGCCACTTCGTCCAGACCCTGGCGCGCCTTACGATAGTGCTCGAGCGATTTCTTCAAATGCGCTTCATACGGGTTTTGCTGCAGCTTCGGTAAAAGGGCCCGCAGCGTGGTTTTCGTATCACCAACGAAGCCGAAGTCCAGCTTGGCACGGCGTCCGAGCTGTTCGCCGCGAAGATCGATTTGGACGATGGTCGCCTCTTTGGGAAAGAACTGCTGATACGGAAAGTCCGTCCCGATCATCAGCAGCACGTCACAGTTCATCATCGCGTGATAGCCGGAAGAGAATCCCAGCAGACCGGTCATGCCCACGTCGAACGGGTTGTCGTACTCGATGAACTCTTTCCCGCGCATTGCGTGGACGATGGGCGCTTGCAACTTGCCGGCAAGTTCAATGAGGTTGTCATGAGCTCCCGCGCAGCCAGCGCCGCCGAGAATGGTTATCTTTTCCGAGCGATTCAGGAGGTCAGCGAGCACGTTGAGTTCGTCTTCGGAGGGACAGACCGTAGACTTGGTCTCGGAAAAATGAACCCTGGGACTTTCGTTGACGGCCTCTCGCATCGCCACGTCGCCCGGCAGGGAAACGACGGCAACACCGCGCCGCGACATTGCAGTCTGCATGGCGATCTCGAGGACCCGGGGCATCTGCGATGGCTGCGAGACTAATTCAGAATAATGACTGCATTGCCCGAAGAGCTGATCCGGATGAGTCTCCTGAAAATACCCGCTACCGATTTCGTTACTCGGAATCTGAGCTGCGATCGCAAGGACAGGTACACGACTGCGATGGCAGTCGTAGAGACCATTGATTAAGTGCATGTTTCCGGGGCCGCAGCTCCCGGCGCATACCGCCAATTTGCCAGTGAGATGGGCATCAGCGCCGGCGGCGAACGCTGCTACCTCCTCATGACGGACATGAATCCACTGAATTTCCCTGCGAGTGCGAATCGAATCCGTGATTCCATTGAGGGAATCGCCACTGACGCCATAAACTCTCTGAACTCCCGCCTCCACCAAAACATCTACAAGCAGGTCAGCTATTCTCTTTGCCATGTTCGTTTCTCACTTGAAGCGATTTGAGGCTTGAACGCGCTGAGCACCGAATGTGAAGCAAGCATGTCTCCAAAGGTGCTGATCTAGAAAAGTCATTTGCACCCAGATGGCCCGCATCTAGTAGGTCGATCGGGCAACGGAAATTCACGCATTGGGCCGGAGCTTGCACCACTAAAAAGTCGAAAAAGTCGAATGCGTCGTGTCACCGTCTGTCGGGTCTGTCCGATTCGCGACACTTGGGCGCATTCCGAAGCCGCCGCCGGGGCCTACTCGAGCGTAAGCGTGAAGGTGGCAAAGGATTTGGCGCATGACAGGTCAGACGCGTGATGGCACGGGACGTGCAAAAACGGAGCACTGCGGTGCACCTGAGGAAGCGCAGGCGAGCGCAACAGAATTGTTTGCAGCACGCGAAATTAAGGGGACTCCGGACAATCAGGAATGGTCAGCCTGCACATTGGCAAACAGAGGCCAGCTCACCGCGAGAAAGAGGCGCAGTTAGCCATGGGAGAGAACCGCAACACCGAATGGGGAGTGTTCACCAGTCGCGCTTTAGGAATTCTGGTTCTCGTAGCCGGGATACTCTTCGCGGCCCGGTTGTGTGTTGCGAGTCCGCCGGGCCACAATCGCATTCCCAGTATCTTTGATCCGCAGTCAACCAATGCCGAATCTCTCTATCATCTGTCGAATTTCGTGCTTGCGATTACTGGCTTGATTTTTGTGGTGGTCTTCAGCTTATTGGTCTATGCGATCGTGAAGTTCCGCAACCGAGCGGAGGGCGCCGGGCGCGAGCCAACCCAGGTATATGGCAGCACACAGATTGAGCTGGCTTGGACGGTCATTCCGATTCTGATTGTGGTCGTTCTGTTTCTGACAACGGCTCGCGTGATCCACGCGATACAGGATGCCGCAAGACCTGCGAACGCTGTGGCGGTGACCGTCATCGGACACCAGTTTTGGTGGGAATTTCGTTATCCCGCGCTCGGTGTTGTCACGGCAAACGAACTGCATGTTCCCGTGAGTACGCCCACATACTTGAAACTGCTTTCCGCCGACACCGACCACAGTTTCTGGATTCCTCAGCTTGCCGGAAAGACAGACCTCATTCCGAATCGCATCAACGAAATGTGGCTGGACCCGCGTCAGACGGGAATCTTTCTCGGCCAATGCGCGCAATATTGCGGCACGCAACACGCGAAAATGTTACTGCGAGTGTATGTGGATACTCCCGGAGAGTTCGATGCCTGGATCCAGGCGCAAAAGCAGTCCGCCAACCAGGACCAGAAGGAAATTGCTGGCAGGCGCGTGTTTGAAACGACCGCGTGCATAAATTGTCACGCGGTCGCCGGCACCAATGCTACGGGCCGCTTCGGTCCCGATCTGACGCACCTGATGAGCCGCCGGACCCTCGCGTCCGGAGCGGCCGAAAATACCCCCGAGAACCTGCGCTTATGGATTGAAAACCCGGACGCCATCAAACCGGGCTCGCTGATGCCAGCGATGAAATTGAGCGACGCTGATCTGGACGCACTCGTGCGTTATCTCGAAACGCTTCAGTAGCGAAGGATGCAGGGAGACCAGCTATGTCATCGCATGTAATGGCCATTCAGCAAACCGCAGATACCGCGAGTCGTCCGTGGGTCGAAACCTTGCATGAGTGGGTAACGACGGTCGATCACAAACGACTGGGCATTCTGTATCTCCTGCTTGCCCTGCTTTTTCTCTGCATCGCCGG
>DATKPJ010000023.1:0-53126 GCA_035524195.1 Occallatibacter sp. | reverse complement strand
CCGGGGCTGGCGTCTCTCGTCCGTCTTGCATGCTTGCTTGCCTGTATTTGCTCGGCCTGATGGAGATCAAATCCTCCTTGTCCGGCGGCGGGGATCACATTCAATGGGCCGATCGGTCTGATAGCCTCATCCGTTTGTATGTGCAGGAATGTGGCTCAGAGTAATACTCAGGTTCGATTCAGGTTATCGCCTGCCCAGTATCGTGAAGCGCGAGAGTATAGGATCTTCTGCAAATGACCGCAACTTCTTATTGGGCCCATTCGGTGTCAAAAACAGCGACTGACTCGACTTTGAGAGATGGGTGGCAGCCTCTTTCTGTCCATCTGCAAGCCGTGGCGCGGATGGCACGCGAGCTAGCATTGGTGGCTCGGCCGCTCGATGAAAATCTCGCGCGGCTTGCACATCTTGCCGGGTTAGTACATGACTTCGGCAAGTACTCGGACTGCTTCCAACAAATGCTTCAGAATGGCCGGGGGCGCTGCCAACATGCGATCCACGGAGCGATGCTTGCGTACTTTGGAACTCAGGACGCAGCCAATAAGCCTCGGCTTAGAACGGTAATGGCAGCCATCGCCGGTCATCATGCGGGGCTTGCGGATTGGAGTGACTTCCGTGAAAAGCTTACGGAAGAACGGTATCGACGCGAGGCCGAGGAGATTCTTACGAGAGCGACTGCTGACTGTCCTGAGTTAGAGTCCATCGTGTTGGATCTGGACAGGCAACAAGAGGCTCCTCCTGGCGCAAGGAAAGCAAGGTTCGATCTGTTCGTGCGGATGCTTTTCAGTTGCCTTGTGGATGCGGACCGATTGGACTCTAGCGGACGTACTCCGTTGAAGGAGGAGTTGCACGCCGGCGAGCGCCTCGATGCGCTGCAACAATATATCGCTTACCTGCAGAGTGGTTCACCAGAGGGACTGGTGAAGCAAATGCGCACAAAAGTACTGGAGGACTGCCTGACTGCGGCTTCCTCGTCGCAGCAACTCTTCTCGCTTTCGGTGCCGACGGGCGGCGGCAAGACGCTGGCGGCAATGGCTTTCGCCCTGCGCCGTGCGGCTCTCTATCCTGAGCGGTTCCGACGCATCATCGTGGTTATTCCTTATCTTTCGATCATTGAACAGAACGCACAAGTCTATGCCGGAGTCTTTGGACCGAACGCCCTTTTGGAGCATCACTCCGGTAGTATCCCAAAGTTGGTGAAGCATGATGAGGACCACTTCATCCCCGCTTCAGGCAAGGAGGACCAAGAGGAAAGGCGATTTCAAGAGACCGGATTGCGTCCGGAGACGGAAAACTGGGATGCTCCTCTGATCGTGACAACATCGGTTCGGTTTTTCGAGAGCCTGTTTTCAAACCGCCCTTCCGACTTGCGGCGCGTACACAATATTGCGCGATCCATAGTGATTCTCGATGAGGTGCAAACACTGCCGCGCAGGCTATTGGGACCGCTGCTGGACATGATGAAAGAACTGGCCGAGGACTGGGATACGAACTTTGTCTTTTCGACAGCGACTCAGCCGGCCTTCGAACGGCCGCAACATAAGAGAGACCTCCGTTGGGAACCTGGGATACTTACAGAGATTGTGAGGGACCCGGCGTCGTTACATAAAGCGCTCAAGCGCGTGGAGATTCATTGGGAGATCGAGCGCTCCGTTGGCTGGGCGGGGATTGCGCGGCGCATGGCAGCCGCGACTCAATGTCTTACTATCGTGAATGTGCGAGACCACGCTAGCCAGCTCTACGCAGAGCTGTTGAGTGTTGCGGGAGAGAGTGGCCTGCCTCGGGAAGGTTTGTTTCATCTCTCGACGCGCATGTGCGCGACGCATCGCCTGAGAGTGCTGGCCAAGATTCGGGAGCGGTTGAAGGCGGGAGAGTCGTGCCATTTGGTCTCGACGCAACTGGTGGAGGCAGGCGTAGATGTCGATTTTCCACTGGTGCTGCGGGCACTGGCTCCGCTGGATTCCGTCGTGCAAGCTGCCGGACGCGCCGACCGTGAAGGCAAGTTAACGGCTGCGTTGGGAGGCCAGCCGGGAGGAAAAGTCGTCGTTTTTCTTCCCGAAGATCACAAACTGCCACCGAATGAATACAAGGAGGCGGCTGGAATCACAGATGCCGTTGCGAAGCAGGCGTTGCTAGACGGCGGGAGCGTGCAGGTGGATTCCGCAGAGGCCATTCGCGACTACTTCGAACAGTACTACGGAGAGAGTGGAACGGACCTCGGCCAAAAGCTGGTGGACCATCGCGAACATGAACGGTTCGCCACCCTAGCCCGTGAGTTTGAGATGATCTCAAACCGGACGCAGGATGTTCTGGTCCCGGACGACCAGGAAGCGCAGAGGGCAATCGAGCAGTTGCGCCTTTTTGGAGAACTCACGCCGTCCCAGCGGCGCACGATGCAGCGCCACATCGTTGGACTCAGTCCCTCGGAGTTTCAAAAGGCAAGTGGTGTCGTGGAGAGAGTGCCAACGTCAGCCGGAGATGAGATTTGGGTGGCTGTGGATCAGGCTTACGACGAGGAACTCGGACTCATCTTCAATCCTGGCCCCGAACGGTTAGTTATATAACCTTAGCGTAGATTGACCTCTATTCAATATTAGCAAGCGATATACCTGCCCCTGGGAGGCCGGTTTGGGAGCATAGTGTTTATGTGTCAATTCTTCCGGACATTTTGCTGTGTTGAATTGCCAAAGTAATCGAGGAGAGCTGTGTCCATGCCCATTCCCAGTGTTCGCGTCCGGGTCTCCGGAGAGTTCGCCTGTTTCACGAGGCCGGAAGCCAAGGTCGAACGTTTTTCCTACCCAATCATGACACCGTCAGCCGCGCGGAACGTGTTAGACGCAATCTGCTGGCGCCCGCAGATGCGTTGGATTGTCACCAGCATCTCCGTGCTGAAGCCGATCCGCCTGATGAGCGTGCTCCGCAACGAGGTGCAGAGCAAGATATCACCCGGTGCAGTCAAGAAATGGATGCGCGATGCATCCACGTTTGAGCCGCTTGTGGCTGGGGCGGGCAAAGGCACGGACGGAACGCCCCGGAATACCACACTGCTGCGGGACGTTGCCTATTGGATCGATGCCTACCCACATGTCTTCGATGCTTCGGGCGATAACACACCAGTAAAGTACGTCGAGATGATGCGGCGGCGCGTGGAGAAGGGGCAGTGTTTCCAACGACCATATCTCGGCTGCCGCGAGTTTGCCGCAGAGTTTGGCCCTCCGCAAGAGGAGGACCGGCCCGTTACCGACTCGATGGAGATCGGCCGGATGCTATATGACATCGCCTTTCTTCCTGACGGGAATCGCGCCGCATTCTTTGAAGCGCGTCTGGAGAATGGCGTGATGGAGACGCGGCCGGAGACAGTTCTGGCCGACGAAGCCCGGCGGCAGGAGGTGCTCGAATGCTCGTACAGGCGCTAGCCGAATACGCGGACAACTATCTGGCTGAAGAGCTGAGCGATGCGGCCTGGGAGATGAAGCCTGTGCCGTGGAGGCTTGAAATCTCCAGACAGGGCACATTCCTGGGTGCGACCCCGCGCATGACGACTGAGACCCGCGGCAAGAAGCAGGTGCAGGTTCCCCTGCCGATGAGCGTGCCTCGTTCGCCAGTAGCCCGTGTAAGTGGACACCACCCACTGTTGGGTACGGACTTTATCGCCTATGTCCTCGGCGTTGGCCCGTGGACAAACAACAAAGCTGCTGACAAAGACAAAGAAACAAAGCACCACGAGGCTTTTGTGGCGCTCATCGGGAAAGCCGCGGCGGAAACCGAAGATGCTGCTCTGGAGTCCTGCGCCTGTTTCTATGCCAATACGGAAGAAGTGGAAAAGGCGCGCAGCGCTTTGCAGGAGGCGAAGTCTGGGACGCTCGTCGCGCTATCAGTAGGTGGAGCCTTGGTGGAGCGCGATGCGGTACAGCAGTTCTGGCGGAAGCACTACCGAGATGCATTTGCCGGCCGCATGGAAGGAAACGAAGGCGAGTGCATGATCTCAGGAAAATTCGGCCCCATCGCGCCTACCCACGAGAAGATCAAAGGCGTGTCGAGCCTAGGGGGACAGGCTGCCGGTGTCGCCTTGATGTCTTTCGACAAGGATGCCTTTCGCTCCTATGGATGGGAACAGAATCTGAACAGCCCAGTCTCTCCTGATCGCGCTCTTGCGTATGTACTGGCTTTGAACGATTTGCTGAAGACAGACAAAGGCCGGCGCAAGGACATTGCGGGCATCGGATTCCTTTACTGGCTAAAGACCCCTTCGGACCTCGATGCAATTGATCTAATGGACCGCGCCGATCCCGATCAAGTGAAGAAACTGCTCAGCTTCGATCCACAACAAAACCCAGATGCAAACCGCTTCTATGTGGTCGCCGTCTCAGGCAATGGCGGGCGGCTACGAGTGCATCATTGGGCAGACCTTGCGCTTTCGCAGGTAAAAGAGAATCTCAAAAAATGGCATCAGCAATTGCGGGTCGAGTTTCCGAGCTACGCCGGGGAGGAACCGAATCCCGTTCGGCTCTGGCAACTGCTCTATGTCCTGGACCGCGAAGGCAAGCCCAACGACCACATCGTGCTAGCGTTGCTTCGCCGGGGCATTGAAGGCCAGCCGCTCGGTTACTCCGTGCTTTCCACGGCGCTCACGCGTCTTCGCCACCCCGGTGGAAACGGTGCAAAGGAAAAGGCGGGAGACAAGAAGAGCGACCCCATGTCTCTGGCCCGGCTGCGCGTACCCATGGGGTTGATTCGAATGTGCTTGAATGACTTGCTTCGGCAACAGAAAGGAAAGAACAAAATGAATGAAGGACTGGACTCCGCCTGCACGATTCCTGCCTATCTCTGCGGGCGGTTGATGGCGGAGTTTGAAAATCTGCAACGGTCATCGAGTGAGGGCGACGTTAACTCATCGGTTCTGGATCGCTACTTCGCGTTGGCATCGACATATCCTGCCGTTGCTTTTCCGAAGATCGAGAGCCTCGGGCAAAAGCATCTGCGCAAGCTCCGCAGGGATAACCCACCCGCCGCATACGCCATCGATGCGCGGCTCCAGGAGTTGCACAACCTCCTGCAGCCTTCTGCGAGCGGCGCTTATCCAGGCAAACTCGGGCTCGAAGGCCAGGGCCTATTTGCCCTCGGCTACTACCACCAGAAGGCCCGCTCCCGTACGCAGGCGCAGGACCGCAAGCTTGCCAACAATGCCGCTAAAGAATCCCAGAACCACGACACCGATGAGGAGAGCAAGTAATGAGCACGATCGTGAACCGCTACGACTTCGTCTATCTGTTTGATTGCCAGGACGGCAACCCGAACGGAGACCCCGACTCTGACAATAGCCCGCGCTTTGACCCGGAGACGTTTCATGGGCTTGTTTCCGATGTTTGCTTGAAGCGTAAGATTCGGGACTATGTTTCGTATTCCACTTCCGCGGGCGCAGTTCCCGAAAAGGATAATGGCATCTTTGTAATGACCGGCAACACACTTGAAAGCCGCCAACGGCTGCCCTTTGAGCAGCTCAACGGCGACGACAAGATCGAAGCCAATGGCAAGGACACCAAGCCAAAAGACATCGAGAAGGCCCGTGACTGGATGTGCAAGAACTTCTTTGATGTGCGCGCCTTTGGCGCAGTGATGAGCATGACGGAATTCAATTGCGGACAGATGCGCGGGCCGGTGCAGATCACTTTTGCGCGCTCGCTTGACCGAATTCTCCCGACCGAACACACCATCTCCCGCCAGGCATTTACAGGCGAGAAAGATATAAAGTCAGGCACCGGAACGCTAGGGCGCAAGTACACCATCCCCTACGGCCTCTATCTCGCTCATGGCTATATCAACCCGGTTTTTGCCACAAGGACCGGCTTCAGCGAAGGGGACCTTGCGCTCTTGTGGAAGGCGCTCGCCAACCTGTTTGAGATGGACCGCTCCGCGGCGCGTGGCACCATGGCAGCACGCGGCCTTTACATCTTCAAGCACGAGAGCAAACTCGGCAACGCGCAGGCGCAGCGACTCTTCGAGTCAATCCGCGTGCAAAAGAACGAGGATGTTGAGAGCCCTCGCGCCTTTTCCGATTACACCGTCGTGCTTCCCGCCCCGGGCTCATTGCCGCCAGGCATCACTTTCCTCGACGGTCTCGCATAAGTCATCAAGGTTGACCGCATGTATTCAGAAGAGGACCTCCTTCCGCTCTCCGGTCTCCAGCATCTCGCCTTTTGCGAGAGGCGCTGGGCGCTGATTCATCTGGAGCAGCAATGGGAGGAGAACCTCTTCACCGCGGAGGGCAATCTTCTGCACGAGAAGGCGCACTCGGCCGAGATTGAATCACGCCCCGATGCGCTGGTCCGGCGAACTCTTCCGTTGCGCTCCTTTCGTCTCGGCATCTCCGGCCAGGCAGATATTGTCGAATTCCTGCCTTGCGAAAAGTCCGAGCGGGGTGTTCCGATGCCACACCGTAAGGGGCTCTGGAAGCCGTACCCAGTGGAGTACAAGCGGACTCGCGACCAACACGGCAGCATAGCCTATCGCATTCAGCTTTGCGCACAGGCGCTTTGTCTGGAAGAGATGCTGCAGGTACCCGTTCCCTCCGGTGCTGTCTTTGACGGCAAGGCAAAGCGCCGCGAAGCGGTGATCTTCGACGAGCCGCTCCGTCAGGAGGTCGAACACTACGCCGCACTCATGCACCAGATTCTTCACTCCGGAATGACGCCGCGGGCCATTTTTGCGAAGAAATGCGAAGGCTGCTCCATGAAGCTCGTCTGCTTGCCGTCAGTCGTCGCATCGGCGAGCGCATCCCGATATCTGACGCGCGCAACGGCTGCCAACCTCAGGCAGGCTTCTGGCAAGTGAGTCTGCAAGGATGAGGTCCGATGAGAAAGCTCCTCAACACGTTGTATGTCACCATTCCCAACGCTTACCTCAGTAAGGACGGAGAAACCGTTCTGGTTCGCGTGGAGCAGGAAACGCGCCTTCGTGTGCCGATTCACACGCTGGAGGGCATCGTCTGCGTTGGGCTGGTATCGATGAGTCCTCCCCTTATGGGGTTTTGTGCCGAGCGCAAAGTGGGCGTGAGTTTCCTCACCGAACACGGCCGCTTTTTAGCCCGCATCCAAGGGCCCATCCACGGCAACGTTCTCCTTCGCCGGGAGCAATACCGCCGTGCAGACCAGGATGCTGATTCGGCCTCTATCGCGAGGTCCATCCTCCTGGCGAAGATCGCGAACAGCCGGACCTCGCTTTTGCGTACAGGTCGCGAGCATCCTTCCGAGGTCCTTGATCGTGCTTCGACCCAGCTTGGCCAATCCCTACGCCTGCTCGCGTCCACCCCTTCTCTTGATGCTTTGCGCGGAGTGGAGGGTGACGCCGCGCAAACGTACTTCGACGTTTTCGACGAGCTCATCCTGCACCAGAAGGATGAGTTTTTCTTTCACGGTCGCAGCCGCCGCCCACCACTCGACAACGTCAACGCCTTGCTCTCGTTCCTCTACGTGCTACTTGCGCACGATATAGCTTCCGCTTTGGAGACAACCGGCCTCGACCCCGCGGTCGGATTTCTGCACCGCGACCGTCCCGGCCGCGCCGGCCTTGCCCTGGACTTGATGGAGGAGTTGCGTCCGGTGTTGGCCGACAGACTTGCACTCACCCTCATCAACCGCCGCCAGGTAATCGGAAATGGATTCTCCCGGACCGAGTCCGGGGGGGTGACCATGAACAATGCCACGCGCAAAGAGGTTCTGGTCGCATGGCAGTTGCGCAAGCAGGAGGAAGTTCTCCATCCGTTTTTGGATGAACGCATTCCTTTTGGACTAGTGCCCCACGTGCAGGCGCTCCTCCTGGCTCGCCATCTGCGCGGTGATCTCGACGCTTACCCTTCCTTCATCTGGAGATGACAGAGCATGATGGTGCTTGTGACGTATGACATGGGAACACAGTCCGAGGCAGGAAAGCGTCGTCTCCGGCACATCGCCAAACTGTGTCAGAATCATGGTCAACGGGTACAGTTTTCGGTCTTTGAATGTCTTCTTGAACCCGCCATGTGGGTCGCATTTCGCGCCAAACTCCTCGCGATCATCGATCCCTCCACTGACAGCCTTCGGTTCTACTTTCTCGGAGCCAACTGGCAGCGGCGCGTGGAACACGCTGGCGCAAAGGCCGCCTACAACCCGGAAGGCCCTCTCATTCTCTAACGCGAACATCAAGTGCACAGGCCTCGTCCGGCAGGTTCGCGCTAGCGCCATCTCTCTCAATCTATATGCATTGATACTCGCGCCTGCCTTTCGAACAGCTTCTGGTTCTGTTCATTACTTAGGTACGCGGAATTGGTCGGATAGAACGCAGAAACTAGAGACTGTTAAAGTTGAGCCGTCGCGCCCCTCGTGGGCGCGTGGATTGAAACAACAGAATAATTTGCGACAGGGGTACAACTTTCGTCGCGCCCCTCGTGGGCGCGTGGATTGAAACCCCCGAGTTACTGCCATGCGCAAGGCCGTGGATCGTCGCGCCCCTCGTGGGCGCGTGGATTGAAACCAAACGCCGCGCACGAAGCCGCCAGCATCGCTATGTCGCGCCCCTCGTGGGCGCGTGGATTGAAACCCGATACCGGGCAAGACTGTTGAGCCGCCGCCACCGTCGCGCCCCTCGTGGGCGCGTGGATTGAAACAAAGGCGGCTCCTAAGCTGAATCTGTGCGAGGCGGTCGCGCCCCTCGTGGGCGCGTGGATTGAAACTTTCGCAGAGCGGGCGGATTGGTGGCTGGCGCGCGTCGCGCCCCTCGTGGGCGCGTGGATTGAAACCATCTTGCTTTGCCCTTTCGCTAATGCCGCCTGTTGTCGCGCCCCTCGTGGGCGCGTGGATTGAAACTATGAATCCGAGGCTCACCCTTGCGCCCCTTTCGGTCGCGCCCCTCGTGGGCGCGTGGATTGAAACTACCCGGTTCCACTCTGTTGCGCTTGCTCAATACGTCGCGCCCCTCGTGGGCGCGTGGATTGAAACACCAAATCCGGCGTAGCACTGCATGGCGATCGCGGTCGCGCCCCTCGTGGGCGCGTGGATTGAAACTATCTCGCGGTTGGTGAGTTGCGCGCGCTGCAGCTCGTCGCGCCCCTCGTGGGCGCGTGGATTGAAACACCGCATCAGGGCGGCAATGGCTACGGCAGTACGGGTCGCGCCCCTCGTGGGCGCGTGGATTGAAACTACGACGTGCTGCACATCTTCATGTCGCTCAAGAGTCGCGCCCCTCGTGGGCGCGTGGATTGAAACAAAAAGAACAGGGCGCCCGTGAAGCCGAGCGCCGTCGCGCCCCTCGTGGGCGCGTGGATTGAAACAAGTGAATAATCATGAATTAGGTGATGTGCTCTTGTCGCGCCCCTCGTGGGCGCGTGGATTGAAACATAAATGCCGCCATAGAGCGGGAGAGCCAGATCGAGTCGCGCCCCTCGTGGGCGCGTGGATTGAAACGCCGCGGTAACGTTTTCGCCGGCGTGATCGAGATGTCGCGCCCCTCGTGGGCGCGTGGATTGAAACATCTGCTCGATGCGCATGCATCCAGCAGGATATGTCGCGCCCCTCGTGGGCGCGTGGATTGAAACGGCAGCGATTCGCCGCGGGGCAAAAAGACTCCGTGTCGCGCCCCTCGTGGGCGCGTGGATTGAAACTTGCGTCATGCAGCCCTCTTTTCTGCCCATGCGCGTCGCGCCCCTCGTGGGCGCGTGGATTGAAACCACGCCGCGCCATAAGTCTGATAGGCACTGAGCGGTCGCGCCCCTCGTGGGCGCGTGGATTGAAACAGCTTCGGCTCGCAAGAGCGAAGTAACCCCCGACGTCGCGCCCCTCGTGGGCGCGTGGATTGAAACATCGCTTCGATGGCGTCGGCGCAGAACAGGCAACGTCGCGCCCCTCGTGGGCGCGTGGATTGAAACCTCAATACCCATCTCTTCCTGAGTGCTCCACGCGGTCGCGCCCCTCGTGGGCGCGTGGATTGAAACTACGTGTGAAGGGTTGACTACGAAGGGCGCAAGCTGTCGCGCCCCTCGTGGGCGCGTGGATTGAAACTCGACTGACCGCAACATATCGACCGCGAACGCAGCGTCGCGCCCCTCGTGGGCGCGTGGATTGAAACTATCTCGGCTTCGTTGACGCGAACGGCGTGCTAGTGTCGCGCCCCTCGTGGGCGCGTGGATTGAAACAATGCTGCCGATGGTGTGTGGGTTCGCAAGGGCTGTCGCGCCCCTCGTGGGCGCGTGGATTGAAACCTCAGTCAGTGTCGCGATTTCAGTCTTAAACTCAGTCGCGCCCCTCGTGGGCGCGTGGATTGAAACAAACAGTCTGCGACGCGCTGCGTCGGGGTCTTCGGTCGCGCCCCTCGTGGGCGCGTGGATTGAAACTTTGCATCCGACGAGCACGGCTCAAACTTCGCAGTCGCGCCCCTCGTGGGCGCGTGGATTGAAACTACCTACTCGCGTCAGCAGACAGGCGGCAGACGCGTCGCGCCCCTCGTGGGCGCGTGGATTGAAACGCCATACGCTTCGCGCTTTCTGAGAACTAACTCGCGTCGCGCCCCTCGTGGGCGCGTGGATTGAAACTCTGTTGATCTGTCATGCAGCCCTCTTTTCTGCCGTCGCGCCCCTCGTGGGCGCGTGGATTGAAACGTCGTCTGTCGCGGGCAGGATGTACAGCATTTCGCGTCGCGCCCCTCGTGGGCGCGTGGATTGAAACTGGTGACTCGCTGACGGGCTTCTGCGTTCCCGACGTCGCGCCCCTCGTGGGCGCGTGGATTGAAACAGCTCGACGACGGATTTATCAAGGTCTTTCGGCGTCGCGCCCCTCGTGGGCGCGTGGATTGAAACATCTTGCGGTGCCTTTCGATGCTGCATTTTGAAGTCGCGCCCCTCGTGGGCGCGTGGATTGAAACACACTGACAGTTGGGATGACCGCGAGACGGGCGCGTCGCGCCCCTCGTGGGCGCGTGGATTGAAACACCCGATGTTCTCTGCCGTCAAAATCGTTTCTGCGTCGCGCCCCTCGTGGGCGCGTGGATTGAAACACCCGATGTTCTCTGCCGTCAAAATCGTTTCTGCGTCGCGCCCCTCGTGGGCGCGTGGATTGAAACACGCCGGGAATGGTGATGGAAGAGGAGCCGGGCTGTCGCGCCCCTCGTGGGCGCGTGGATTGAAGCGCAAACCTCGCCCTCGTTGATCCAACTTCGGATTGCCGCGGCCATCGCGGCCGTGAATCTACGTCGCGATCATCACCTTCGGCACAATCTTCTTTGCGATCTTTTCGTGAGCCCGTCGCATTTCTTTCGGTAGCGTCTTGCCATAGTTCAGGGTCATGTCGATGTCGGAATGACGGAGCAGATCCTTCTGCGTTGTGAGTGAGGCGCCCGCACCGCCAAGCCACGATCGGCAAGCATGTCGCAGCGTGTGCCAGGTGACGCGGCCGTACCCGAGCTTCTCAATTGCCGGCTTGAGGTGATCCTGTAGCAGCATCGACGCACTGCGCGGACCCCCTGTACGAGTCGATGGGAAGATCCATTCACTGTCTCCAGTCTTCGGCTTCCAGGCTGTAAGGATGGCCAGTAATCCATCGTCGAGCGGAAGTACGGCTTCGGATGCGGCGGTCTTCGTCAAGCCCAGCGCCCCATGGGTGAACTTTCGCTCGATCGAGATCTGTTTGTTCTTCCAGCCTATGTCCTCCCACTTCAGCGCGACCAGTTCGCTCACCCGGAGACCAAGCCCACCTGCGACCAGCGTCATGATGTTGATGGGTTCCGGCAACGATTCGATCAGCTTCTGAAACTGTGCGATGGCGAGTTGCGCGATCGGCTTCTGCCGCTTGGAGGTTCCCTTGAGCTTAACGAGAGACATTGGGTTGCGCTCTGTCGAGGGAATGAACTGATGGAGCGCGGCGAGCTCAAAACACACGCTCAGAATTGACCTGATCGATGACTTGGTGGTTGGCGCAAGAGTGAGTTCAGCCATCCACTCTGAGACAGCGAGCGGTGTCACATCACGGATCGGTGCGCGATCAAACCTGGGCTCGATGTAGTTCTTCAGCAGGTAGGAGTTCGTCTGCCTGGTTGAGTGCTCAAGGTCGGGGAGATGCTTGTCGCGATAAAGGCGCGTGATCGCACCGAATGTAGCACCGATTTTGGCTCTCTGGGTGTCTCGGTTCTGCATCTGGACTTCTAGTTCGATCTCGCGTCGAACGTCGGCCTCAGTTGGAAACTTTGCGCCGCTGAATGTCAGTGTTTTCTGATGCCGTTTTCCGTCCTTCCAATCACTGAAACGAACCTTCCAAACGAAGCCGTGCTTCCGTGAAACCCTCTGAATGCTACCCTGTTGATAGCGTGGCTTGGTCTGCTTCAATTCGCACCGTCCTTCCGATCTCCCGGGGTACAGTGGGAATTGTAGCACCGTGTCCTAAAGTGACCCACGCGAAATGTGACCGGTATAACTTACTGATTTAACAGTGGCCCCGTAGCTCAGGTGGATAGAGCAGCAGTTTCCTAAACTGCGTGTCGGAAGTTCGAGTCTTCCCGGGGTCACCAGCTCTCGGCCTAAACTGCTTTGACTTGGCGACGGGCTCGTTCTATAAATAATTGATGCTATCGAAATTCGTTTGATGACATCATCTTCGCGCCGCCCATGTGCGGCGTTGTCCAACGATCAAAAATCGCCCGGATGCTCGGGAAGGCGGTGAAAATCCGCCACTGCCCCGCAACTGTGAGCGCCCCTGCCTCTCTATCCGTCGAATCGGCGAGAGCACAAAATAGCCGGAACATCTCCGCGCGAGCGGAGCTGGCAAGATACCACTGGAGACGCACCTGCGGGTCGCGTTTTTGGGAAGGTGGCTATTTGAGGCGCAAGTCAGGAGACCGGTCCATGGCGCCCAACACCGCTTGCGTTCCGAGGGGGACGAAGGAGCCTCAATGCGTTTCTCCATCCGATTCCGATTTTTGCCCGCTTGCCTCCTGATCCTGTTTCTTCTTTCTGCGACAGCAGTTCATGCTGCTTCGATTCGCGGCGTTGTCACCGACGCGTCCGGGGCCAAGGTCACGGGAGCCGCCGTTGATTTGATCCACAAGGGCAATGTGATTGCCAGTGCCGTTTCGCATGCGGACGGCAGCTTTGAAATCCTGACAGGGGTTCAGGGGCGCTTCTATCTTGTTGTCTCGGCCAAAAGCTTTCGCCAATTGGAAACCCCAGGATTTTACGCGGGAAGGCTCGACACCATCGAACGGAATCTAGTCCTGGAGCCGGCCTGGGTGAGGGAATCGATTGTGGTGACCGCGACCGGGACGCCGACTCCCGAGCCGCAAACGAGCGGTTCAATCTCTGTTCTCAGTCCACTCGATCTCGCCCTGCGCGATGATCTTGTGAGTGTGCTCCGCTTGATGCCCGGAACTGTTGTGGTCCAGGATGGCCAGCGCGGGGCTCAGTCATCGCTTTTCATTCGAGGCGGGGATTCGGATTCCAATAAAGTCTTGCTCGACGGTGTCAGCATCGACGACCTGGGCGGGCGTTTCGATTTTGCGCCGTTTTCGACCACGGCGGTGGAACGAGCCGAAGTGTACCGCGGGCCAGATTCGAGCCTCTATGGGGCCGATGCCGCGAGCGGGGTAGTGAGTCTCACGACGCCCCGCGGGACAACGAGTTTTCCGTCGTTTGTGTTTCATGGTGATGCCGGCAACTTCCTCACTTCGCAGGAAGACCTGCAGATTTCCGGAGCCCATGACAAGCTCGATTATCTGGGTGAATACGACTGGCTCCAGACGGCCAACAATCTGCCGGATGACGAATACCACGTAGGGACGGCAGCAGCGAATCTTGGTTGGCAATTGAACGGCAGCACCCAGATTCGGGGCACGATTCACTATGGCGTCGACGCTGCAGGGGTCCCCAATGCATGGCAGTTTTATCAGATTGCGGATGATGCCACGCAGAAGGACCAGGATATTTACCTCAGCGCCTCGATCGAGAACCAGACGACGCCTGACTTTCACAACATCGTGCGCTATGGCCTGACTCGCAAGCGCGAACAATACAGCTTGTGGCAGCCTTCGGGGCAGCTGATTGAGTATGACCCCATCGATGGCTATTCCGCGTACTACGGTGCACCGGTTACGATCACCGGAGCCAATGGATATTCGGTCTCAGGGCAGGCGCAGCTTGACTTCCCTCAGACCTATCCGTACCAGTACCAACTTGCCTCTAACCGCGATCAGTTGATTTATCAGGGCGATTACCGGTTCACTCCGCACCTTACCGGACTCATCGGTTTCCACTTTGAAGACGAGAGAGGCCTTGAAAACATTCCCTCGTATTTCACGCACGACGTAACCGAACGCACAAACTACGACTATCTGGCTGCCGTCCACGGCGACTTCAAGAGTCGGTTTTTTTACACGCTCGGAGGCAGCCTTGAGCATTACTCGCTTTTCGGAGTGCAGACATCGCCGCGCGCCGGCTTTTCGGTGTATGCGTTGCGGCCGCGCAAAGGCATCTTCAGCGGTACGCGCATCCTGTTCAACTACGGCGACGCGGTGCGCGAACCTGCGTTGACCGACCAGTTCAGCTCCCTCTACCAATTCCTTATCAGCAACGGGTACCAGTCGGTTGCCCAGCAACTCCACATCACACCGCTCGCAGCCCCCACAGCGCGCACCTACGAAGGGGGAGCGGAGCAGTCCTTTCTCAGCCAGCGCATCATCTTTCGCGTCAATTACTTCCACAACGAGTTCGGCCGCGAGATCGAATCGGTGGGCGGCAGAATATTGCCCAATCTCATTCCGAACCTCACCCCGGCGCAACAGCAGGAACTTGAAACTGCGCTCAGCTATTACTACACCGATGACTACGGGCTCTCGGTCAACACCGAGGCATTTCGCGCGCAGGGAATTGAGTCCACTGTCGAGGGAGGGATTGGGCGCAACATCTTTCTGCGTGGCGGCTATACCTATCTCGACACGGTCGTGCAGCGCTCATTCGACAGCGATAATGAGGCGCTGATCGGCGGATATGCGCCCACATTCGACGGCATCCCCATTGGCGCCATCTCGCCGCTGAAGGGAGCCAGGCCTTTTCGGCGTCCTCCGCACACGGGATTCTTTTCTGCCAGTTACACCGACGGCAAGTTCACGGCTCTTTTTAATTCGGCTTTTGCCGGCCGCAGCGACGACTCCACCTTTCTTGAATATGAAGACATCAATGGGGGCAACAGCCTGTTGCTGCCCAACCGGAACCTGGATCACGGATACGCGAAACTGGATCTTGGCGCCAGCTACCAGTTGCGGTCATGGCTCGGCATATATGGAATGGCGGAAAACCTCACAGACAATGAGCACATTGCTCCCATTGGCTACGTGAGCCTGCCAACGAGTGTTCGCGCCGGTTTGCGCTTTCAGTTCGGCAGGGAAAAGACAAAATAACAGGGAATTGCGAAAGGGAAGGCCGGTCTATGAAGCGGTAGACATGCAGTCCCGTCGCCGGCCTGGGTGTCTAAGCGCGCCTTTTCCACAGGCTGTGCACCGGAATTGGCGTCTTGTCGTCATTTTTCACTTGGGAAAACCACCCTCGCTGTCTGAAACTGGTCGTATCGATCCACGTTCATTATCCGGTCAGTTTTGCTCATCGAGTTCTCTACGTACCACCACCAAGCTGAAACCAAGGCCAAGTGCTCGTGTTTATGGTCCATCCAAATTCAAAAACCAAGAAAACTTCACAACTTTATTGATATGTGAGGAGAATATGAGACGCAATTTTCGGAGGAGTGTCGCCCAGTGCGGTCTGTTTCTGTTGATCGCATTTGTCTGCCTGATTTCCGGTTCGGCGCAACAAACTCTCGGATCGATTAACGGCACCGTCCTTGATACAACGGGCGCTGCCGTGCCCGGCGCGACGGTGACCGCGACCAACACTGCGACCAACTTTGTTGCGAAAACCACAACGCAGGGAACAGGCTTTTATCAGATATTCAACCTGCCCATTGGCACATACATCCTGAAGGTCGGCCATGCAGGATTTGAGACAACCTCGCTGACCCAGATACCAGTCCAGGAAGCGCGCGCGACTACGGTCAACGCCACCTTGAAGATTGGCCAGGTGTCGGAATCGGTGGTCGTCACCTCGACGCCGTTGCTGAATGCGACGGATACGACCAATGGATACACGCTGGACAGCGCACAAATTGATCTGACCCCGCTGGCAACCGGAAGCTTTACGCAGGTTGCGGTGCTGGCGCCGGGAGTGAATGCGGAACTGTTGTCGAATCTGGATTCGAACGCGGGCCTCGGCAATCAGCCGATCTGGGCTAACGGGCAACGCGATACTTCGAATACTTTCCAGGTAAATGGCGTGGATTCAACCAATCTGTTCAACGGCAAGAGTTCGAGCGGCGACGCTTCGCAGCGATACAACTTCAACATTGGCAGTGCGCCGACAGCGGGCGGCTCCTTTTCGGTAGGCACGTCCGTTTATGGATCGAACGGCAATAGCCTGCCGTCTCCTCCACCGGAGTTCATGCAGGAACTGCGCGTGAATGCTTCGATGTATGACGCGCAACAGGGCGCCACGAGTGGTGCGCAGATTGACGTGAACACGGCGACCGGCACCAATAACTGGCACGGCCAGTTCTATGGCTCGTACGCGAACAATCTGATGAATGCCTCGCCCTTCTATTTCAATCAGGCCTATCAACTGACCCAGAACGGCGTCGGTGTGTTCCCGCAATCGCTGGTCAATCCCTGGCTTCGTCGCTGGAGTTCCGGAGCTACCGTAGGTGGTCCTCTCAAGAAGGACAAGCTTTTCCTTTTCGCTGCTTACGAGCGCAGTGTGAATGAAGACAATTCGACGGGAATCTCAACGATGACCGTTCCCAGCGGTCTGACCAATGACCGAAGCGCTTCCGGCCTTGAAGCAGCCGATGCTTTATGGGGCGGAAGCGGCAACGTGACAATCGATCCGGTTGCTTCGGCACTGTTGAATGCCAAACTGCCGAACGGGGATTATCTGATTCCTTCGGCTCAATCCAGCGCGTCCTACTTATATGGCGTGCCGAATGTGTACCTGATTGGCACCGCCCGCCTGAGATCGGATCAGGCCACTCTTTCGCTCGACTACGATGCAACCAAGACCGATCGAGTCTCGGCGAAGTATTTCTATCAAAATGCGCCGGTTACTCGTCCCTTTGGATTCTCGCAAACCGCCGGTTTTCCGGTCACGCAGCACAACGGGGCGCAGGTCTTTTCGCTTGGCAACACGATCTCGATCGGCTCAAAGCTGAATTGGGAGCAGCGTCTCGGGTTTGTCCGCATGGGTTCCTTCAGCAACTATAAGCAGACGTTCACCGGCGGCAACCTGGGTGTGTCAGGCGCACAGACAGATAACCTGGTCGCAAATCTCATGCCCGGCTTGCAGATCAATAACTTCGGCTACTACGACCAATACTCGCCCGATCTTTATTTGGGCCCCGCTGGAGTGCCCGGCGCCTTCGTGGATATGGGCTACTATCAGAACCGGTTGAATCCTTCAACGAACGTGATTTTCACGGCTGGCAAACACACGATTGTTGTCGGTGGCGGATACAGTTACACGCAATTGAACATCACCAATAACCGCACCGGCCACGCCCAGGCGGTTATCCACGGATTTGACAGTTTCCTTCAGGGCCAGGTGTACAGTTCCAGTGTTTTGCAGAGTATCGATCCCACGACGCACCGTAACAATGCCGATCGGTACTATCGCACCAACGAGCTGAGCGGCTACGTGCAGGATAAGTGGCAGGCTCAAACCAACCTCAGCATTACCGCCGGTGTGCGTTACGACTATCACGGCGGCATGACGGAAAAATATGGCGATATGTTCAACTTTGATCCCGCCTTGTACGACGTGACCGGTACCTCGACCGAGGGATTTAACGTTGTCAATGCCGGATTCGTCATCGCCGGGAACAACAAGCAGAATCCGACCAAGGGCGTTTCAGCATCAACTCTCGATGGACGCCAGTGGGGCATCTCGCCTCGCGTTGGCTTCGCATGGTCACCCAAGCCCTTCCACAGCAATCTTGTGATCAGTGGCGGCGCGGGTTTGTACTACGACCGCGGAGAACTCTTCACCTATCTCTCACAGCCTGCGGGTGGCTCGATCGGCGGTCCTTTCGGGGTGAGTGAATCCTCGCCCCTGGTGAGCGTTGCCACCGGCAATTCGAGCGCCGCTACGAGTTCAAGAACTGGCCTTACCCTTGAGAATCCGATGGGAGATCTGGCTTTCGACTCCCCATCGCAGGGGGGTTTCTACACGCCGCCAAGCTCAGACCCGGGAGTGATCAACGCTGCCTTACAGGCGCAGTTGAACGAGATGACGGGAACGCCTACGGGGTATTTCAGTCAATTCGGCAAGAACTGCAGTGGCTGGCAGAGTCAGGAAGGGTACACCCTTTGCACCTCACCGCTTAATTTTGGAATCTATGACAAGAACAACGTGCTGCCCTACACGCTCAACTACACCTTGAATGTTCAATGGCAGCCGACCAGCGCGCTCGCTGTTACGCTCGGGTATACAGGCAACCGCGGGCGTCATTCCGTGATCCCGATTCCCATCAATGAACCGGGCATCGCTACCCCGTCCAATCCGATCTGGGGCGAGACCTCTACTTATGGAATGGACGTTCTGAACCAAAACTCAACCAACTGCGGGTACGATTATTGCCCGATTGCGGTTGAGCCATGGAACACGTTTGACGCGGGCAACACCGACTTTAGAACGCCATATGTCGGATTCAGCCCAAATGCGGCAGACTTCAAAACCGTGGGCGTTTCGGCATATGACGCCCTTGAAGCTCACGTCGAAAAGCGTCTCTCGCATGACTTCCAGCTCGGCGGCAGCTATACATGGAGCCATTCGCTCGATGAACAGAGCGACATTGGCCTGTTCTTCACAGGAGACAATCCGCAGCGGCTGCGCGACTCCTGGGCCTCCTCTGACTTTGACCGTACGCACGTGTTCAGCGCCAACTTCCAGGTGGATGTGCCCAACATGGTCAGAGAGCACACCTTTGGCTCTTACTTCACAAACGACTGGCACTTTACGGGAATCGGAATCCTGCAAAGCGGAGAGCCATGGTCGCTCTATGAGTTCTACGGGGCCGTGGGCAGTTTGAACTTCGGCAACTTTCCCACATTGATGAACCCGGTTCTCGGCATCAAGGATCCGCAACATCCGAAGACGGCGCTGACCGGTAGCTCAGGAAAGTTCCGTGATGCTGACGGCAACTACATCCCCTATATCGATCCGTCGCAGATCGCCATCAACTACGTGCAACCAGGCACGAATGGTGTGCCGGTTTCGACCGGCGATGATCCGTCGGATATCTACCAGACAGCCTTCAACGTGGGACAGCGCAACATCTTCCGCCAGGATCCTCAGAGGCGTCTTGATCTTTCTCTGCGCAAGGGTTTCAAAATCGGTGAAAAGGTCAGGATTCAGTATGAATTCAACGTCTTTAACCTGACCAACACAACCAGCTCTGACATTCCGCAGAATCAGGCTCAGATTCGCCAGAACAATGGTTGCTCGGCGACAGCGATCAACGCTTATGGCGGCGAAAACAATTGCAACGAATATCGAAGCTACCTCGGCTACGGCGAAGTCGTGACGTCGAACAGTCCCGGAGATCAGCAGTCGGCTTTGAACAACCTGGATCAGGTGCCTTTCTCGACCGGTACTGGAAAGGCGACGCGTCTTCCGCTGACGCTTAGCCTAGCCCAACAACAGGGTACGTGCACAATTTCAGCTCTGACGATTGCCGGAACAGATAGCTGTCCCAACAACGCAGCCAACTTCGGTTCGGTTACGGGAACCATTGGTGGCAATCGCGCGATCACCATGGGGGCGCACATCACGTTCTAGACAGCGGAGGCAAAGCAGAACTGATCGGGGCCCCTCGGGACCTCGATCAGTTTTTTGCAAATTCAGTTCATGACAGACAAGACACGAAGGCCCCCAGCCGAAGCTGGAGGCCTTTCGTGTTTGCGCTGAAAGGCGCTGACCGCGTAAGTCCTCTTAGTACATGCCGTCCATGCCGCCGCCGTGGCCGCCGCCTGCCGGGGCCGCCTTCGGCTCCGGAATCTCGACAATCAGTGCTTCGGTGGTCAAGAGCAAACCGGCAATGGAAGCCGCATTTTGCAGGGCAGTGCGCGTGACCTTGGTCGGGTCGATGACTCCGGCCTTGACCAGGTCCTCAAAGGTCCCCGTGGCAGCGTTGTATCCAAAGTGCTGTTCCTTCGACTCCAGCACCTTGGCCACAACCACTGCGCCTTCTTCGCCGGCGTTCCCGACGATCTGGCGAAGGGGCTCTTCGAGAGCGCGGAATACGATCTGCGCGCCGATCTTTTCATCTCCCTGAAGGGTCTTGATCAGATCCGCGACAGCCGCCATGGTACGGACCAGGGCGACGCCGCCGCCCGGAACGATGCCTTCTTCTACCGCGGCGCGGGTGGCGTGCAGAGCGTCCTCAACGCGAGCCTTCTTCTCCTTCAGCTCGGTCTCGGTTGCTGCGCCAACCTTGATGATGGCAACGCCACCCACCAGCTTGGCCAGCCGCTCTTGCAGCTTCTCCTTGTCGTAGTCGGAAGTGGTCTTCTCGATCTGCGAGCGGATTTCCTTCACACGGCCTTCAATGTCGCTCGACTTGCCGGCGCCATCAACAATGGTCGTGTTGTCCTTGTCGATGGTGATGCGCTTCGCCTTGCCAAGGTCCTCGAGCTTCACGCCCTCAAGCTTGATGCCGAGGTCTTCGGTAATGGCCTTGCCGCCCGTCAGGATGGCGATATCGCCCAGGATTGCCTTGCGGCGATCGCCGAAGCCGGGAGCCTTGACGGCGGCCACATTCAGCGTGCCGCGCAGCTTGTTGACGACGAGGGTCGCGAGCGCTTCGCCTTCCACATCCTCAGCGATGATCAGCAGCGGCTTGCCGCCGCGGGCAACCTGCTCGAGCAAGGGAAGAAGATCCTTCATCGCACTGATCTTCTTCTCGTAGATCAGAATGTAGGGATCATCGAGAACCGCCTCAAGCCGCTCAGCGTCGGTGACGAAATAAGGGCTCAGGTAGCCGCGGTCGAACTGCATGCCGTCTACTGTTTCAAGCCCGGTATGCATCGTCTTCGACTCTTCGATGGTGATCACGCCATCCTTGCCCACAACTTTCACGGCATGGGCGATGATGTCACCGATCTCCTGGTCCCCATTGGCTGAAATTGCGCCAACCTGGGCAACGGATCCCTCGTCCACGGGCTTCGAGAGCTTGCCGAGAGCTCCGTGATCGATGAACTTGCCTTCCTTGTCGCGAGTTCCAATGATCGTGGTCACGGCCTTGTCGATGCCGCGCTTCAGGGCGGTCGGATTGGCTCCGGCAGCAACGGTCTTCACGCCTTCGCGGAAGATGGCTTGCGCCAGCACGGTCGCTGTGGTTGTGCCGTCACCGGCAACATCAGAAGTCTTTGAGGCAACTTCCTTCACAAGCTGCGCGCCAACGTTCTCGAGCGCGTCCTTAAGCTCGATTTCCTTGGCCACCGTCACGCCGTCCTTGGTGATGGTGGGCGAGCCGAATTTCTTTTCGATGACAACGTTCCGGCCCTTCGGCCCGAGCGTCGCCTTCACGGCGTCTGCCAGCGTATTCACGCCGCGCAAAATCGCCTGCCGGGAATCTTCACCATGCAAAATCTGCTTTGCCATGCTTCTCTCCTAATGTGAGCTACTAGCTTCTAGCTGCATCTTTGCAGCGTATGGAATTTGTGTAGAGGGGTTTGGAAAGTCTCTAGCTCGAAGCCAGAGGCCAGGAGCTTTGTGCTTCCCAGCTACTTCTTGACGATGCCGAGGACTTCTTCCTCACGCATGATCAGGAATTCCTCACCATCGATCTTGATCTCCGTGCCGGAGTACTTGCCGAAAAGAACACGGTCGCCGGCCTTGACGTCGAGAGGGAACACCTTGCCCTCGTCGTTCGACTTGCCCTTTCCAACCGCGATGACCTCGCCTTCCTGAGGCTTCTCTTTTGCACTATCGGGAATGATGATGCCCCCGCGAACTGTTTCCGTTTCTTCCACGCGACGGACCAGAATCCGGTCGTGGAGCGGGGTGAAGGTGGTGGTAACAGAGGTTGCTGCCATTGGTTTGCTTCTCCTTCACATATGGGCAGAGTTCGGCTCTGCCGGGATTTGATTGTTTGAAAAAAGTTCTGAAGCTTTGGAATGCGGTCCTTTGGGTCGGAGCGGCGGAGCAATTCCGCCCGCAGCGTCTAGCACTCTCGCCTTCCAATTGCTAAAGATAGGGATCTCGACCGACATTGTCAAGAGGGGAAATGTAAAAATCTTAGCATTCCGCACTCATATTCCCTTCATGGACCGTTAACAAGCTTGTTCTCAAAGACAAATCCAGCACAAAGGCGAGCCTCTTCACCATCGAAAGGGAGTTGTGGGCGAGGAATCCAGAGAAAAGGACGGGTTTCCACGGGCGAGCGATAGGCTACCCCTCGCTGACCAAGCCCGTCCTGGCTAGGGAAGACCCAGGCGTGGCCAGGGGCTTTCCTCAGCCCAAACTCTCCGAGATTTGCCAAATCGTTCTGGAACACCTTGGCTCAAAGCCGGTGGTAGACGCCCGTTGCCGACGGTTGGTGGATTCTGGCGACGGCATGTCCCGGTTCACTGAAACAGCAAGTGGATCTGCGAATGGCGCCGGAGCTCGCCTCAGGAAATGCAAAGAAGCACGATCTCATCGTTCAGAACAAGACAGCCCCGGCGGCGCCACCGGCAAGCGAAACTTTGCGGGTGCGAGTCAAGCCTTCGGCCCGTTCATCGGTCGTCGTGCGCCGGGCTCGTTCGCCACGTCTTCGGTTTCTCGATCTTCCAAACGAGGTTCGACAACCGGAGGATTGCCGGAGAGGAAACCGGATGGAGAAAGATTGCTTCATGGCGAGCCCGCAGAGAACCTGGATGATTCTGCTGCGCAGAGATAAATTCACAACCTTTGAACTTAGTTGCCCCGATCTTGGATAACCACAAAGCCATTTTTTGCGTCTCTTCACTTGTGGTCAATTCTCGTTGACCACAGCTCGCATGCTCGCGTCGGAACGGAACAAGAGTAAAGACAAGAACATTGCGTCACTTGCGCTGAGAATTTGTAAGTCCTTGAGTGGCTGGTTGCCCCAACAAATCAAAAGCACCTAGGCGGATCGATGGGATGGCGCATTTCTGTGCGCCATTGAAGTTTGGAATTCTGTAAACCCCATGTCCGTTGTGGAAAACCCCCGAACGCAGTGAGGATGGCGGAGCCATGGCCGAATACGACCACGCTGGCAATTTACCTTCCCTGTTGGAATCAATTGAACAAACGGGTCGCTATTTGGAGCGGCACTGGTTCGCAGTCTATACAACTTGCCGGCACGAGAAGCGTGTTGCCCTGCACTTTAAGCAACGGGGAATCGAATTCTATCTGCCGCTCTATCGAGTTCAACGGAGATGGAAGGATAGATCCGCGGTAAGTCTGGATTTGCCTCTTTTTCCCTGTTACATCTTTGTTCGCATGGATTGGTTTCAGCGGTTAGTCGTACTGCAGGTTCCGGGGGTCCTTTCGGTTGTGGGGGGCACATGGCCCAGGATCACTCCGCTGCCCGAGCTCGAAGTCGAAACTCTCCGGCGTGGACTTGACCCTATGCGAGCAGAGCCTCATGCGCTGCTTTTGAAAGGCGAAAGGGCGCGGATCTTTAAGGGGCCGCTGGCGGGGCTCGAAGGAATCGTGGTTCGAAAGAAGAACGAATTCCGAGTTGTGCTCACGCTTGACCTGATCATGCAGAGCATCTCAGTAGAAGTGAACTCTGAAGACCTGGAGCCGGTCTTTACCAACGCTGAGCCTGGCCCGGCTGGAAGGGCTGCTCTGGCTTAGGTTGGAAATGAAATGCGCGCAGCATGCCCTTCACCGCGATTTGCGTGGCATGTTCAAGTGGAAACTTTAGTTCGTAAACTGGCCGGATTTGCTCGATAAAAATACAGTTTTGCTAATTTCATAATCTGCGCCGGAAAGACTCCCCCAAGCCAGCAACTTTCGCCAGGGAGCAAACATTGAGGTGTAAAGAATGAGAGGAAAAGGCGCTCTGGATTATTTGCCAGATACTGCTGTTTCCGAATGGAATCAGCAGCCCTCAATCCCAGACGTTGCTCAGGATCGCCTGACAAATTACTCCTGGACCCGGCATTCAAGTCTTTGGTTCGCGGCTTTAACCCGTGCTTCGTCGCTGCGATACTCAGTGATTAAGCGCGGCCTCGATATTGTTTTGTCTTCATTCTTTCTGATTTTGCTCTTTCCTCTTGGATTTCTGGTCGCGCTCCTGGTGAAACTCACCTCTCCGGGACCAGTTTTTTATCGGCAAGAGAGAGTCGGGCGCTTTGGGATTCCATTTCGCATCATCAAATTTCGATCGATGTATATCAATCCGCATAGAGCGTCGGTGATTGAACTGACGCCCAATCGGTTTGACCGGCAAGGCTTCACAGTTATCAAAATGGCCGCAGATCCCCGCATTACTCCGTTCGGGCGTCTGATCAGGCGACTAAGTCTTGACGAACTGCCGCAATTGATTAATGTACTCATCGGCGATATGTCTCTTGTCGGTCCCCGGCCGATTATTGATGCGGAAAGGCCTATGTATGGCCGGAACCTTCCTTATTACGACCTTGTTTGCCCGGGAATCACAGGGCTGTGGCAGGTATCGGGCCGTAGCAATATCGGCTACGAACAACGAGTGCTTCTCGACCGGCAGTATGCAAGCCAGTGGAGCTGCCTGCTCGACCTTATCATTCTGCTGCGCACAATTCCCGCAGTGATCACGATGAAGGGTGCATATTGAGTCTCGGATCGTCAATCGATACTGAACTTGGGAGTATCTCGGTCTAGGTTGCTTCGCGCCGGGGGTGACCCCGCTGTGCTTTTCGCTTTGCAAGATCGAAAGAATGACTAACTGTTCGCGGTTGATAGTTTTCGCATTTGCCTTCGTAGCAGTGGTGTCTCTAGGGCAAACGACTTCTTCGCCACTCGCTCCGGGAAACCAGGAGCCAGGGTCTCAGGGAGGCACTGATTGCGCTCTCGGCTCTGATTCCCCGGGCTGTGGCGACGTGTGGAATAACGACGAGAACACTCTCGGCTCCGGCAGCACTTCTTCAGGTCAGAACCCTGCAGTGGGTCCGATTAATTCCACGCCAGTGGGCGCCGTGTATCGTGATGATGCCGGCGAATTCGACCTATCAAGGCAGTACCGCCCAGTGCATGCGGAGCCGAGGCGGCAAGCTCCACTTACCGAGTTCCAGATGTTAGTGGCAAGTTCTGTCGGCAGGATCGTGCCCATTTACGGCGCGGACCTGTTCGAGAACGTTCCCGATACGTTTGCCCCGGTCGAGCATATTCCGGTAACACCAGGCTATGTGATTGGTCCAGGCGACGAAATCCTCATTCGAACCTGGGGGCAGGTCAATCAAAACCTTCACCTCGTGGTTGATCGCAGCGGCTCAATCTACGTCCCGCAAGTTGGCGAAGTGAGGGTGGCCGGCCTGCAGTTTGCCCAATTGCAGGGGTTTCTGAAATCGCAGTTTAATCGCATCTATCGCAACTTCGATTTAAATGCGAATTTGGGTCAACTGCATTCCATTCAGATCTTCGTCACTGGTCGGGCGCGTCGGCCAGGAAGTTACACATTAAGTTCACTTAGCACCTTGGTGAACGCGGTATTTGCCTGCGGTGGACCGGAACCCCATGGCTCGTTGCGTCACATTCAACTTAGGCGCGGCGATCAACTGGTTGTCGACTTCGATCTTTACGACCTGTTGTTGCACGGAGATAAATCGAAGGACGTTCCGCTTCAGACGGGAGACGTCATCTATTTCCCGCCGTCGGGTCCCGATGTCGCGGTAGTAGGGAGCGTTTATCTTCCAGCAATCTATGAACTGCGAGGAAACGAGACGGTTTCTGATGTGCTCTCACTGGCTGGAGGCACCTCGGCAATGGCTGATACTTCTTCGTTGGTGATCGAGCGAAGCGAAGTTGAGGGGGACGGCAGCAAGGCGCGTGTCGCAGTAAATGTGGCAATGAATGCATCGGGCCTGGCTTCCGCCGTAAGAGACGCAGACCTGATTCGAGTTCTCTCGCGCACACAGCGATTTGAGCAGACTGTCACATTGCGTGGTAATGTGGCCAATCCCGGACGCTATTCCTGGCATCCGGGCATGCGTATTCGCGATTTGATCCCGGAGAAGGAGGCGCTTCTTACTCCGGGATACTGGCTTCGCCGCGAGCAATTGGGTTTGCCCGTTGCCGATTTCCAGCCAATGCTGCCTCCTCTTCGTCAATCCACCTTAGCTCAAACAGGCCAAGCGCCAAATCGGTTGGTCGCCGTTCCTGAAGATACTCAAACGCTTGGAAGCGGACTCTTTCCGCAATTGACGAAAGGGGTGCCCACCGACCAGGCAGAACCGGCAAGTAACTCGACTCAATATTCGACCTTGGCAGAGTCGGCCGGGGGGCAATCCATGCCTGCATCCAAAGCCGGTTCGCAGGCGCAAGGCACGCGGTCAGAAGGATCCACGGAAACGCTCGGGTCGGGCTCGAGTCTTGTTACGACTCCGCAGTTTCCTATTGAAACGCAGGTGGTGAAGACCTCGCCGGACATTGATTGGAGCTATGCCGTCGTTGAACGAGTAGACACGACAACCTTGACGACAAAGCTCATCCCATTCAATCTCGGCGCGGCGGTTCTTGCTCATGAGAGCGACGCCAACATTGCTCTCGAGCCGAACGATGTGGTGACCATCTTTTCTGATGCCGATATTCGCGTGCCTCGCGCTCAGCAGACAAAGTATGTCCGGCTTGAGGGCGAATTCGTGCATGCAGGGGTATACAGCGCACTTCCGGGCGAGACTCTGCGTCAACTGGTCGTCCGGGCGGGCGGCCTTACTCCTCAAGCGTATCTCTATGGCTCGCAATTCAGCCGGGAGAGTACTCGGCGCGAGCAACAAAGACGTCTTGATGAGTACGTCGCGGCGCTTGCATATGAGATGGAAGTTGCCGGCGCAAATAAGTCAAGTTCGGTCGTAAGTGCACAAGAAGCTGCAACGGCGAATGTGTCCGTTGCGAGTCAGAGAGAGCTGATCAACAGCTTGCGACAGGCGCGCGCAACCGGTCGGATTGTTTTGCATATCTCTCCGTTTCATGCATCAATCGATTCGCTTCCAGATCTGCCACTGGAGGACGGCGATCGGTTTGTCGTCCCACCAATGCCATCCACGGTTGGAATCGTGGGGGCGGTCTATGATCCCAACTCGTTCGTATTTCAGGCTCATCTTGATGCCGGGGAGTATCTGCGCAACGCCGGCGGCCCCAATCGAAATGCAGACCGTCGCCAGATCTTCATCATTCGCGCCGACGGAACCGTAATAAGCAAGGGCTCGCTATCTCATAATCTATGGACGAACGACGAATTCAATCGCGAGCCAATCTATCCTGGAGACACGATCGTTGTGCCAGAGGCGATCAACAAGACATCGGTTCTCCGCGGACTGACAGACTGGTCCGCTGTGTTCTCGCAGTTTGCATTGGGTGCCGCCGCGATACAAGTGATTAAATAGCCGGCCGGCCGTTGTTCTTTTGAAGTGACGTCGGGGTATATACCGTGAAAGAGCTGGATCTTGATGAGGGACGCCTGAACAACCAGGGAATACCTGCATTTGACGGCTCCCGGCAATTTGGAGAAGAAGGCCTTACTCTGCTCGATATCCTTTTGATCATTGCAAGGAGAAAGAAGTTCATTCTCGTTTTCACTTCAGCTTGCGCCGTGTTGGCGCTCGGCATCTCCCTCATTCTTCCGAAAGAGTATACGGCGACAGTTACCATACTTCCGCCCCAACAGGAGTCCTCTTTGGGCGGAGCGATGGCAATGCAACTCGCGGGCCTTGGTTCAGTGGGCGACTTGGCCGGAGGAGCCCTGGGCCTTAGGAACCGGAACGATATGTACGTGGCAATGCTTAAGAGCCGAACCGTAGAGGACGCTGTGATTCAACGGTTTGACCTCATGCGCGAGTATCACAAGAAGTATGACATCGATGCGAGAAAGGCTCTTGAGCATCATACAGAGATCAATGGATCCACCAAGGACGGACTAATTCGGCTCTCATTCGAAGGCAAGAGCCCTGAGCGTGCGGCGGCGATCGCCAATGGATATGTGGATCAGTTCCGGGATCTATCTCAGCATCTTGCGATCACGGAGGCAGCACAGCGCCGGGTCATTTTCGAGCAACAATTGGCCAAAACCAATACCGATCTGGCTAATGCAGAAGAGGCCTTGAAAGCCACCCAACTTAGCACTGGAATGGTGCAGCTCGATGCGCAATCGCGAGCTTTCATCGAATCTGCCGCACGGCTTCGTGCGCAGGTCACGGCGAAAGAAGTTCAAATCGAAGCTATGCGCTCCTATGCCGCCGATGACAATCCCGCGCTCATCGAGGCGGAGAGGGAATTGGATGGCCTGAAGGCTCAGTTCACCCGGTTGGTCGGTACACAAGGCTCCGACTCAGACGACCTCTTTCTACCAAAGGGCCAAATTCCCCAGGCTGGGCTCGAGTATATTCGAAAACTCAGAGACGTAAAGTACTACGAAGCAATCTTCGATATTCTGGCCCGGCAGCTCGAACTAGCCAAGCTTGATGAAGCAAAAGAGGGCGGCTTTATTCAAGTGGTCGATCGTGCAGTGCCTCCCGGCAGGAAATCATTTCCAAAACGACTTCTCATCACTGCGGCGGCAGCAGCCCTGGCCTTTTCTCTTGCAGTGATGTTTGTCCTTTTTCAGGCTGGATTGAATCGCATAGCGATGGATCCGCAAAGAGGCACGAAATTGCGTCTTCTCTATGAGGCTGTGGGAATACATCAATCACGCACGCGCGAGGAACGCCAGCGAAAGAAGCGCCAGAGAGAAAACGAAGAAAAAGGTCAAACGACGAGAGCCCTTTAGCCGTCGAGAGTTCCAGAAAAGTGCGCGTTCTCTACATGACAAGGAGTAAGAACGTCTTCTTAGCACGCATCGTACGTTGTTGAACGAACCCTATTGTGGCATCTACGGCTAACCAACGCGCAGCAGTTCACCTTAGCCTTAGTCGACGCCTCATCGCTTTCATAGGCATCGATCGCCCTATTGCATTCACTGTCATGGGGCGGACAATTCAAGGACTGGGCAGTGCCGCGACGGTTCTACTAATCGTTCACTTTCTCACAGCCGCGGAACAAGGTTATTACTATACCCTTTGGAGCCTGGTCGCTTTACAAAGCGTGTTCGAGCTCGGCTTCTCGTTTGTGATACTACAGGTCGCAGCTCATGAACGAGCGCATTTGGAGATTCTGCCCGACGGAACCATAACTGGAAGCAGAAAGGCGCATCTGCGCCTCGCGTCGGCCCTTCAGAAGACGCTGCGATGGTACATTTCCGCAGCGGTAGTCATGGGAATTGTTCTCTGGATCGGCGGAGCGCACTTCTTTTCTCTTCGGCATGAGTCCGGAACGAGCGCTTTGTGGGCCTGGCCCCTTCGCGCTACAGTTGCGGCTTGTTCGATAACATTTGCAATTGGTCCGGTGCTTTCGTTTATCGAAGGTTGCGGGCAGGTTACCGCTGTTTTCAGAATGCGCTTCTTCCAGTCGATCGCCTCGACTCTTGCAGCCTGGACATCTCTTCTAAGTCATCATGGTCTCTTTGCTCCGGCAATGGTGCTGCTCGCTCAAGGGGCAGTGGCCTGCATTTTCCTCTCTACGCGTCGATCCATATTGGTGCCGCTCTTGAAACTCGATTCGCGCGAGTGGGGAATCAACTGGGGCCGGGAAGTCTGGCCCTTTCAATGGAAGATAGCTGTCAGCTGGCTGTGCGATTATTTTGTGTTTCAGTTGTTTACACCCGTTCTCTTCGCATTCAGAGGACCAGTCGAGGCAGGCCGCATGGGATTGTCAATGAGCGTTGTTACCCAATTGAGCGCCATCATGCTTGCATGGATTACGACGAAAGCCGCTCCGTTCGGGCACCTCATTGCGCAAAAGCGAAGCGCTGACCTGGATAGACTGTTCTTCCGTTCGCTTCGGCAGTCGATGTTGCTCTTCGGTGGCGTGGCCCTTTTGCTCCTTATGGGAGTCATCCTTCTGCCACACATCTGGGTCAAACTCGGTCACAGGATTGTCAGCTGGCCTGTTTTCCTCCTGCTCCTTTTAACAGCGCTCGGAAGCCATGTCATCCAGAGTGAAGCTATTTATCTGCGCGCCCATAAGCGCGAACCATTTCTGCTGCAATCGATGATTATCGCGGCCACGATGTGCGCCTGCGTGTTCTACTTTGCAAAAGCCTCGGGCACACTCGGCGTAGCCGCAGCGTTCTGTCTCGTTCTCGGTCTCTGTGGGAGCATATCGGCCACTTGGATCTTTCTCAATCAGAGGTCGAAATGGAGAGAAGTGCCGGTCGTATGAAGCTTTCACCCGAGTCAGACAAGTCCAATCGCAACATTTCGGTGGTCATGTGCACCTTCAACGGCGAGCGCTATTTGGGCGAGCAGCTGCAAAGCATTTCGGAACAGACAATGCTTCCGGCAGAATTAGTGGTCTGTGACGATCAGTCTTCAGATCGCACGATTCAAATCCTCGAGGAGTTTTCAGAGTCCGTTCCGTTTTCCGTTCGCATCTATCAGAACCGCTCGCGGGTAGGGTCGACTGTAAATTTTGATCATGCACTCAAACTTGCATGCGGGGAATTGATTGCTCTAAGTGATCAAGACGATAAATGGGTACCACACAAGCTCGAGCGGCTGTCCACCATTTTAGTGGGGAGACCGGATGCAGGCGGGGTATTCTCCGACGCGTCTTTGATCGACTCCGCTTCCCGTCCAATCGACGGCAGCCTCTTTGCAAAACATAAATTTACCCGGGCAAAGAGGACGTCGTTTCTCGCGGACCCTATCTCCATTCTCCTGAAGCACTCGGTTGTGTGCGGGGCTACGCTCATGCTGAGAGCCGCTGTCGTGCGAAGCATGCCGCCAATCCCTGCATCCTGGGTTCACGATGGATGGCTGGCTTGGATGGTCGTATTGAATTCAAAGCTCGCGTTCTCAAGCGAACGCTTGATGGAGTACCGCGTTCATGATGGACAACAGATTGGACTCTGCCCCAGGAATACGTCCGCCAATACAGCCGTCAATCAGGAGCCGCTGCGAACCTACTACCAGAGGGTTGCGAACCAGTTCGCCGAGTTACTCAACCATGTCGAAGAGAGTGATCTTCCAAGCCGCGATCGATTCGTTACGGAAATCAAAGAGAAAATTGCATTTCTCCAGCGAGAGTCGTCCCTCTCTCGAAGGTCGACGATGCGCGCGTTGGAACTTGCATGGCTCTTCCCGAAATACATGCGGTACTCGCGCGGCCTCGGTACGATTCGTCAAGACGCCTTCATGCAATAAGAGATAGCTCTGTGAAGGGGTTGCTATGGCCGCGTTCGTGGGTAACGGAAGGTCAAGCTAAAACAACACATGGCGCAACAACGAGATCGCCGGCTGGTGCACGGGGAAGTAAGGCCACGGATCGACCTTCCCTTGTATTGCAACCCGCTCTTCCTCTTCTTCTTGAACTGGGTTGCGATGTTGGCGGCGCTGAGCATTCATGTGACATATGTTACTTATCCAGGCATGGCGCTTCCGGTTGAGTTGTTTGCCTTGTCTGCGGTCTCCATGCTCTGCGGATATCTCATCACCACAATGTTGCTTCGTAAAAAGGCTGTGTCGCAGTATCCGATGAGATATGTGTTGAATACATCGCGCCTCGTTCGTGTGAACCTGTTGTTCTGCGCCGTCGCTATCATGATTATCGCCTTCAATTGGGCTGCGGAGGGTGCGCCGCCGGCGCTTGGCGATCCGTCGTCATATCTTACCTACGGGCGGTTCCGTCAACTATTATTTCCGCTCCTCACTGTGATAACAGTGAACGGCTTTCTGGATTCCTCACGCATCCGAAGGGTGATCTTCGCTTTGTTTGGCTTTCTTTGCCTGGCGATCTACATTACGCGTGGACTGATGGTGGTGACGCTTCTCGAAGTGTTCTTTGTCATCTCGCTGACATCAACAATGAGCAAGCGAAAGCTTTACGGGCTTTGTACGATGGGCGCCGCATTTACGATCGCGTTCGCGACGATCCTGGGAAACATCCGGACTGCGCACCTGGTGTTTCTGGAGTTTCTGCAAATCCGGGAGAAATACTTCGGATGGCCGATGGCATCGCTGTGGCTCACTTCATATATCTCCATTCCTTTATCAAATCTTTGCTGGATTCTGAAAACAGTTCAGTATCACGGGCCAACGTTGGCGTTTCTTTATCCTCTTCTTCCTTCATTCATCGCTCCAATGGATCCGCACATTGCGATTCACAATGACCTGCGCATCATCGATGGCGCGAGCACATATCTGTCTGTGTACGCGTTGGACTTCTCCTATCTGGGTGCATACGCGGCGAACATTCTGCTTGGGGCTGCTTGCGCGTGGGTCATGAATCGAGGCCTCCCGAAGTATTTTCTTGTGTCGGCGCTGTTTCTGACATGCATTTCATTCATATGCTTCAGCGATATGTTTTCGCCTTTGTCAACCATTGTCCAGGTGACGCTGCTGCTAATCGTGCAGAAGAAATGTATTCGATGGGTCCCTGGGGTAATCCAAGGAGCGCGACCTGCTTAACAGATTTCAAACGTCTAGTGTCGATCATCGGCAGCCACTGATCGCAACTGCCGTAATTGTCCTCTACGGCTCTTCGCTGGAGGATTCGGCCAGTGTCCGTACCTTTTCTGAGGCGCGAAGGAGGTTGTCTCCCGACGAAGGAAGGGTCGAACTGATTGTCTGGGACAACAGTCGCGAGGCGCAGACGCCAGAAAGAGTTCCACCCGGTGTTTGTTACTGCCATGAGCCGCGGAACCTGGGGTTGGCAAATGCTTACAATCGCGCGCTAGAAGCAGCCATTGAAAACAGGTCGCAATGGCTGATCACTTTTGACCAGGATACAGAAGTTCCGAGTAACTTTCTTTTGGGCATGGCGGGCGCGTTTCGAGAGGCAATGCAGTATCCGGGAGTCGGCGCAATCGTACCACTTATCTTTGGAGGCGCAGACCAGCTATCGCCAAACCGCTTTCTCTTCGGCGCAATTCCGCGCTGGCATCGAAGAGGTGAGCCGGGTATTCCCCGCGACCGTGTTTTTGCCTTCAATTCCGGAGCCATGATTTCTGTCGAAGCCCTCCTGCAAATTGGAGGGTATTCGCCGTGGTTCTGGCTCGACAACAGCGACTCGCAGATCTTTCGTTCGTTACATCGCCACGGTAAGCGGGTCCATGTGGCGACGTCAGTCGAATTGCAGCATAACTTTGCGCTGAAAGACATTGAGACGCGCATGAGTGCGACACGGTATCAATCCGCCCTTCTCTCGGAGTCTGCTTTCTATGACGCCGAAATGAATTGGCTGGCTGGATGCGAGCGAACTGCGCGCCTTGGGTTACGATCGATCCGCCAATTGATCCGGGGAGAGTCGCGTGAAAAACTCCAGATATCATGGAATGGGTTCAGGCGCCGCCTGCTGCGGTCGCGGCGTGATCGACTGGCCGAGTGGTCGGCAGCAACGAGGCAACGCCTCGGGAACGACTTCGAAGGCTGTGCCCTATCTTCCCCCCGCAACAGAGTTTCGGTGTGCATGGCAGCATACAACGGTGAAAAGTACATCGTTCAGCAGTTACAGTCAGTGCTAGACCAGTTGGCCGAAAACGATGAAGTAGTCATTGTGGATGATTGTTCCCGGGATCGGACGGTTCAGCTAATCGAAGGAGTCGGTGACCCAAGGATCCGCTTGTTAAGGCACCAGGCGAACCTGGGCGTGATGCCAACCTTCGAAGACGCTCTCCGATGCGCAACGGGCCAGTTTCTCTTTCTTTGCGATGATGACGATATCTGGCCGGGAACAAAGATCCAGCAATTTCTTCGCGCGTTCGAGCAGAATCCTGAAGCCGGAATCGTGATCAGCAATGTCCGTCTCATCGACGAATCCGGTTCCGAATTGTCGAACTCTCAGTTCGCGAGGAGATTTGCACCCGGATTCTGGAGAAACCTCATCAGAAACCGCTACCAGGGATCGGCAATGGCAATACGGGCTTCCTTTCTCGGAGAAGTGCTCCCATTTCCTCACAGTAACGGCTTTCTGCACGATGCCTGGATCGGAACCCGCGCTGATCTTCTCGGCGTCAAGACAGTGCTTATCGACGAGCATCTTCTGCTCTATCGCAGACATGCGCAGAACGCTACACACCGGCGCTCGGTCATCATCAGGGCCAAGTCTAGATTGGAGCTTCTGATGGCTCACGGTAATTACATGCTCCGGCATGCCGTGTATTGAGGAAAGTCATAGATGCGGCTGGTTGGCCGGGTTCATTCTGAATCAGCAATCAGAGGCTTGCATCGTAAGAGGCGGCTCTAACTTATGAATCGTTATGAATTTATCCGGAGATTTGGTTTCCTTAATCGTCCCAACTTATAATGCCGCGCGTTGCTGGAAGGCGCTTCAGGCCGGTATATCCATTCAGCGCGTCCGGCCGAATCAAGTGATAATTCTCGATTCTTCATCGACCGATGGGACTGATCTCCTTGCGCTCGAGGCCGGGTTCCAGTTGATCAGGATCGAGCAATGCGATTTTGATCATGGCGCGACGCGGCAGTTAGGAGCGGATTACTCAGGCAATGCCCGGATTTTGATCTATCTCACGCAGGACGCCGTTCCATCCAATGCGGAGTCCTTTAGTGAACTTCTGAAAGTGTTCCGTGACCCGCGGATCGGCGCGGCATTTGGCCGGCAGTTACCACGAAGAGAAGCGGGCGCAATTGAGGCGCATGCGCGCATATTTAATTATCCTGAGACGTCTCTGATCCGTTCGCTGGACTCACGGGATCAGCTTGGATTCAAATCAATCTTCTTCTCGAACTCCTTCGCGGCGTATCGCAGAGAGGCTCTCCTGGCTGTTGGAGGATTTCCGTCGAATGCGATTTTTGGTGAGGATACGATTGTGACCGCGCGCATGCACTTGCTGGGATGGAAGACTGCGTATGTGGCCGAAGCTTGCGTTCATCACTCTCATAACTATTCCATCGCAGAGGAGTTTCGGCGGTACTTTGACATTGGCGCATTGCATTCGCGCGAACGATGGCTCGTAGAAGAATTTGGCAACGCAAAGGGAGAGGGAATCCGTTTCGTGCGGTCCGAGATGGCCTTTCTGCTTCGCCGCGATCGTCTTCGTGTCCCTGTGGCCTTGGCTCGCACCATTGCGAAGTACCTTGGATACAAGATAGGCAGCCACGAGCGGCGACTGACTGCGCGAATCAAGCGAAACCTGGGACAAAACCGGCAATACTGGAATGCGCGCCGTAAGATCGAAGCGGACGTACACACCAGCTCAATTGGATCTGTGAATTGAAGACGTGAGGGACGACGAACTCGGTATCGCGTCCCTCCCCGATCTACTTCGCCCCTTCTGCCATCTCTTCAGGACCCGGTTCCTGGCGTCCAAGCGTGTCATAGAGCGGCTGGACCGGCTTTACCGCCGGTCCCTCTTTCGCCACCGACACGGCAAGAATGCGGATCTTGGCGTTGTCCGGCAGCGTCAGTTTTCGCGCGTGCGCAGGCAGATCCATCCCATACACGAAGAGATAGCTGTACTGGTAGGGCTCATTCAGCCCGTCCGGCGTGTGATGGTGCGATGCGTACCAGGCCAGGGTAGCTCGCTTGATGTAACCGGGCTTCAATCCGAGATAGTCTTCTGGATAACGCGGCGACCAGTCGGGCGAACCCGGGCTGGATAGGTCCCACGTCGCGTGATGCGCCGAGACAGCCCAATCTTTCCTCAACGCGACTTGGTGTGGCGGAATCTGACTGAATCGTCCGCCGCCCACGGTCACAAAGTCCGGCCGGGGCTTCCATTGCCGCGTGTCCCATTGACCCACGAATCCGCCCCAATTCTCGACGTTTACTGTGTCGCTATGGGCACCAATCCGGAACGCCGCGTCCTGATCGCCGTCATCCGACGCGGCAATCACATACACCCTGTTGTAGTCGCCGGCGGGCAATTCGATCGACTGTCCCCTGGCAACCACCGCATCGGGGTGATTGGCGCCGCCCGGCGCCAGGCGGAAGTCCACGCCATTCACGTGCAGTTCTGTCGGCAGCATCTCTGCCGGAAGAGCATCGCCCTTCGCGTCGAATCCGCCGGTCGATTTCGTATCATCATCGCTCGCCGCGGCGAGGTCATACTTCAGCTCAACCGGATGCGAGTCCACTGGTCTGAGAGTCGCTGGAGGCGCACCCAGCTTCAAAGCAAAAGTGCGCGGCTGATAAGGCTTGAACGATGTGACGAGTTCTCCATCGTCCACCGTCGCGGGCCCAACTGGAAGCTCCTGTCCATTGACCTCGCGCGCTGCGGCAATCGGCCCCGCAAACTTTACCCGCACCTGTGGAGCCGATTCTCCATCCAGTTCCACCATCCGCAAAACCACTTCGTCGCTCGTCTCCGCCTTCTTTAAAGCGAGAACGCGAATGTGCGGTGAATCAACGTGGACAAGCGAAAAGCTGCGCCCCAGTGCTCCCTCGTGCTTCGCGGTCTCAAACGCAATGAGCGGGGAACTGAGCCGATACGCTTGCCAATCTGTCCCGGCCGTCTGCCAGCTGCCCGCGTGTCCCGCAATGCCATACAGAATTTCGTGGTGGCCCCAGTCCTGGTTCATCTGGTCGGTATAGGCGCCTTTCATTTCCGATGCCGGTCCCGGAGTGCGGATCAACGTCAGGCGAATCGTGTTTGCGTCGCGCTTGTCTGACCCGTTCTTCACATCGGTCAGAATCGTGGAACCCCATGTGCCGCTCTCGTCCGTCTGATCGATCCAGTGATGGGTCGCGACTTCGAACTGGCGTTCACTGGCCACGGGACGCTGGATCGTACCCACTTCCCAGTTGTAGGTCGCCATGTTGTTGGTCGCGGAAAGAGGGAACACCACCTTCAAATTGCCGGCCAGCGTCCTCCAGTCGATCGACTCGCCGAACTCCACCCGGTTACCGGCGTCGCCGGCTGAGAGCCGAACGGTCTGCACAAACTTCGAGCCCTCGTCTTCACGCGAGACTTCGACAGACACCCGCACCGGACCATCTTCGACTACCCGGATCTTCGCAGGACCACCAACATACGAACGCGGCGCAGCCTGCTCCTGGTCAAAATCCATATTCCAGGCTGGCCATTGTTTTGGCGCGTCGTTTGAAATCGCCAGCCGAATCGGCGCTGAGAGCAGTTCCTTGTTCAGCGACTTGTCAAAGATGCTGGTCACGTCGCCCTCCGCATTCAACGTAACCCGATAACGCGCATTCTCCAGCGACGATTCACTCACCTTTAAGCCAGTCGATTCGGCTGCCGATTTAGCAGGCTCAATCTCGTACACTGCGAAGCCGACCGACGGAACCTTCGCCAGAAACAGCACCTTGCCGTTGTCAATCTGTGCGGGAGTTTCTTTTCCATCAGGTCCGACAGCACGGACGGCCTTTGGCGTTTCGCCAGGAAAGGTCAAATCAGCTTCCACCACGTCTTCGCGAGCGATGTTAAGCGGGTTATACACGACCACCGGGATTCCGTGTACCTGCGTATCGAGCCCCGATGCCACTGATTGCGTCGCGCTGGTCAGTACATCGGCAAACTGGTTCATCGCGATCACGTCGTCGTTCTGCGCAAATTCATACGCGCGCGGCGTGGCTGTGCCTGCACCCGTGTCGTGGAACTGCCCCGCCATCACCAGGGTCCAGGCATCATTCAGGCGTTGTTGCGGGTAGGTTCGCCCGCCCATCCACATCGCGGCTATCGAGGCTTTCTCGGCGGCATCAGCGAGGAGTTCGTTCTTGCGGTTCCAGCGCTTGTGGTAGGCCTCTGAAGTGAGGGAACCGGCCGAGTGGTTGATCAGCTCAAGGTCGCCTTTGTAGCGCGGCATCTTTGCCTGCATGTCGGGCTTGATGTCGAGAAACATCTGGTCGGCTGCTGACGAAATCACGCGAACCGGCCCATCGCCCATGCGCACCGGTGTTCCCGTGGGCGCGGGCGTGGTAGCCGTGCTTCCAAACGGAGGCGGAATGGGCGAAGGCAACACAGCTTCACCCTGTGTCACAGTGGCTTCAAGCAACTTCACTGACTCCTCGTCCACTGCGCCGCCAATATCGCCGGTTCCAATGTAGTGATAGTCGGCAAAGACTCCGGTTACTTTGCCATCCAGATCGATGCGGCTCGGCCAATCGGTCTCCTGCTCCTTCATGAAGCGATACATGCGCTGCTCTCGCGGCGTCGCATTTGGACCGGGTTCGGGAATCGGCGGCGGCGTTTTGCTCAAGTCGCTGCGAATCCGGCTTCCATAACCACCTGGATTCAGCGCGGCTAAAACTGTTTCTCCGTCCGGTCCTTCCCAGACTCCAACGTTGAAAGGAATACCCTCGGGCGTCTTCTCAGGCGAATCTGGTCCACCTACCTGCGCTGCGGGTTGCCATGCCGCGCTCAGTTTCTGTGTCGAGAATCCTTTTACGCCGGCGTGAGCAAGAATTGTCGGCAGCGAGGCAGGGAATCCGAAGCAGTCCGGCAGCATGTATTCGGCGCTGGCCTTGCCGAATTCCTTACGGAAATAGGTGTTGCCATAGAGAACCTGGCGAATGATCGATTCCGCGCTGGGCAGGTTTACATCGCCCTCTTCCACTGAAGATCCAGCGGGATACCAGTTACCCTTGGCCACGTATTGCTTCAGCCGGGCATAGTCGTCGGGGTAGTACTCCTTCATGAGCCGGTAACGATTCGAGCCCGTCCAGTTGAAGACATAGTGAGGATACTTATCGATGTAATCGAAGTTCACGCGCATCGTCTTCAAGAGATATTCGCTGATCACCTGCGGAAATTCCCATCGCCACTGCGTATCGAGGTGCGCATAGGGAACCACGTACAGAGTCGGCTGCTTGGTAATGTCGGGTGCGGTCATCGTTTGAGCGAGGCAGGGCAACACAAAGGCGACTGCGGCGCTGGCCATGGTCAGTTTGCGGAAGCAGGACATGAAGCCTCCAATGGACCGAATCGGGCTGGTCTGGTGGGAAATCGAGAAACTTGGCTCGCCCGGTCGTGAGAGCAAAGTCAAGATGGTATCGTTTCCAGTGCCCAATAGTAGGATTCGGTACATCCGCTGTCAAGCAAATGTTCCCGGGGTGAAAGGCACAATCAAATCCATCTCCGCGCTTTGAGTTACTCCAACCCCTTGCGCTTGCGAAACTCCCGCACCACCACCGCGGGGTCGCGATGCTCGCCGTCAACGGCCTCGTTCATGGCGCGCATGTCGTCCGCCGTTACCTTGTCTGCCAGCGCGTCGAGCGCGTCTTTGATCTGCGGCCAGCGCTTCAGCGCCTCCTTCCGTACCAGCGGCACCGCTTGATAGGGAGGGAAGTAATGCTTGTCGTCCTGGAGCACGGTCAGCCCGAACGCCTGGATAGGTCCGTCCGTCGAGTTGCCGGCAACCATGTCGGCCTGATGCGCATTCAGCGCGCGGTACAGTAATCCGAGATCCATGGTGCGCGGCGGTCCTGCAAATCGAAGCCCGTATGCTTTGCTCAACCCGGGAAGTCCATCGGGCCGCTGCTCAAATTCATATCCGACACCAAGGTGCCAATGCGGCGTGTATTCTGCCGCCTGGCTCAATGTGGTCAGGTGCAGCCGGCGCGCATCGTCACCACGAATCACCATGGCGAAGGTATTCTCGAAACCCAGCGGCGGCCCGACGACGATTCCGTATCGCTGCGCATACAGGCGCCGAACCGTGTCGAGAACTCGTTTCGGATTCCTGTCGAGCGGCTGTTTCAGGATGGCCGTGAGCGCCGTTCCCGTGTATTCCACGTACGCATCGATGCGGCCTGAAACAAGCGCCTGGTGGCAGATGTAGCTGCCCGCAAGATAAAACCGGCGCTCCACTTTCAGGTGCGTCTTGGCTTCAATCTCCTGCGCCAGCAACTCGCCCAGCACCACCTGTTCCGTGAAATTCTTTGCGCCAATAATCGGGTGATCTGGCCTCGGAGGCGAGCAGGAAACCAGGAGCGCGCAAATCGCGAGTTCCACCGCGACAAAAATCCGGCGGATCATTGCCCTGAAACCTTGAACCAGCGCTCGACCAGCCCCAATGCGCCATCGGCTCCGAGCGCCAGCAGCGCAGCTGGAATGGCCCCGGCAAGCACCAGCCGGTTGTCCATTGAAGCCACGCCGCGGAAAATCAATTCGCCCAGCCCACCTGCACCCACCGCCGCCGCAATAGTCGCGATCCCAATGCACGTCACGGTCGCGGTTCTAAGCCCGGCAAGAATGAACGGCGCGGCCAACGGCAGTTCCACCTTGAAGAGCCTTTGTGCTCCTGTTAGTCCCAGCGCATGCGCGACCTCAACCACTGAGCGATCGATGCCGCGGATTCCAGCATAGGTGTTGCGAAGAATCGGCAACAGGGCATAGGCCGTGAGCGCCAGGATCGCGATACGTGCTGCGCGTTCGCCAAGCCAGGGCAACGGCAGCAGAAATCCGAACATGGCAAGGGAAGGGATTGTCTGCAGCACGTTGGCGACGCCAATCACCGGATTGGCCCAGCGGGGGGATCGGCTCAGCCAAATCCCCGCCGGAACGGAAACTGCTGTTGCAAACAGCATCGCCGCCGCCGTGAGCCACAGGTGCTCGATGGTCAGGGTCGCGATCTCTCCACCGTATTGCGCCAGAAAATCACTCATCGCGGTCTCTCCGCGATTTGATCCCGGGCTACGTTCCGTTCTCCGCGATGAAACGCGCGCACGTAGGCTGCAACCTCGGTTTGCCGCGACCCCAGAAACTCTTCGGGCTCCATATCGGCAACAATCTTCCCATCCTCCAGCAGCACAATCCGGTCTGCGAGGTAGAGCGCCTCGTCGAGATCGTGCGTTACCAGCAAGACAGCGATCTTCAGCCGATCCAGCAGAACGCGCAGCATGTTCTGCATCTCGCTTCGTGTGAGCGGATCGAGTGCGCCGAAGGGCTCGTCCATCAGCAGAACGCCGGGCTGGGCGGCCAGTGCGCGCGCCAGTCCCACTCGCTGGCGTTGCCCTCCCGACAGCTGATGCGGATATCGTTGCGCAAAGTTGGCGGGACTCAGCCCCACCGCTTCAAGCAATTCGTGGCTGCGCCGGATACGCTCCTCGCGCGGTCGTCCCTCCGCTTCCAACACCAGCCCCACGTTGCGCTCCACCGTGAAATGGGGAAACAATCCGTTCTCCTGGATCGCATATCCGATTCCGCGCCGCAACGAAATGAGATTTGCGTCCCTCACATCTTTGCCATCGAGCAGCACACTGCCGCCGGTCGGCTCAAGCAGTCGGTTCACGCTGCGAAGCAAGGTCGTTTTGCCGGAACCGCTGCGGCCCAGCACCGCGGTTGTCGTGGCTTTTTCCACCTTGAATGAAATGCCATCGAGCAAAGTTCTGCCCTGTGACGTTGCAAACGAAACATCGCGGAACTCGATCGCTGTGGTCATTCTGGTTGCACTGAGCAGAGTAGAAGTGGTCGCATAAATGGCTTTGTGAAAGGGCACGACTTCAGTCGTGCCGAAAAGCCGCATCAATCAGCGGGCTTTAGCCCCTGAGGTATCAGGTTAGGCCGCACATGGATCTATGCAACCGGTTCTGGCCTGCTTGCAGTCTCAAACGTGCCAACCTGCATCGACGGGTCATCGCTTCACTCCGGCGTACGGATACCCCTGCCACAAGTACTCGAGCGCCTCCGGGAGCGTCTGCTCTCTCACCGCATGATCCACGTGTCCCGCGTTCCGCGCAAAGACAAACTGGTAGTGATAGTGCTTTGCGGCCAGCACGCGCGCCATGTCTTCGTTGGCCAACACCCAGTCGTGCATGCCATCGCGCATGAGATTCGGATTCAGCAAATCCCGGTCGCCCACTTCCATCCAGATACGCAGCGGCTTCCGCGGGTTGTCCGGTATCAGCCGTTCGTGGAACTCCCATGCGCCGCCCGGCAGCTTCGGATTGTAGGGCCATTGCTGATTGACGAATGTACCCGAGTAGCTCAGGACGCGATGATAAAGTTCCGGGTGATACCAGGCCATGATCAGCGCGCACGCGCCGCCGGAACTGCCTCCCATCGTTGCTCGCCCGTCCGGGTCTCTCGTCAATCGCACGTGATATTTTTCCTCGACCAGCGGCAGCACTTCCTTTTCCACAAATTCCGCATACTTGCCCGACATGGTGTCATATTCGAGCCCGCGCTCGCTGCCCTGCGCGTCGCCTCCTCCATTGCTGATCGAGATTGCGATCATCACAGGCACCTTGCGCTTGGCGATCAGGTTGTCCAATACCGTAAAGAGAAGGCGATCAGGCCCATCCGCTCCGACAATAAACGGAGCAACCGTGCCCGGAACATACTGCTTGGGCACGTACACGGTTACTCGCCTCGTATAGGGGGCAGGATGGCTTGTCGGTACGTTGAGCTTTGCAGGGTTCGCAGGATCGGGCGTACCAAAGGTGCCTGCATCACGGGCAATGCCCGGATAAAACTTGCTGTCCACTGAGCTCATCGTGAATTCGTAAATCGAGCCCTGCGGCACACCGTCGTGCGTCTCTGCCTCCGGCGCAGGCCGATGAGTCGGTCCGAGGATGAAGTTGCCGTCTTCGTTTGCCGGAGCATTGGCGCCATCAGGCAACTGCCGGGCTGCGACGTAACCAGGCGTATTGGGATCCCGCGCAGGCGGCGTCGGCCGCGCGGTCGCAGGCGACTGCGATCTCACCGACCCGGCCTCCATCAACACGCAGAGCACGAAAGCAACCATGACAAGACGCACTGTTGAGACTCCTTCCGCCCGCCGGATAAAGACCTTGGCCCCGGTGACACTTTTGGCCAACGGTTGCCAGAATTGTATATTGGGTGTGCCCGGTCGCGGCTCGACCTTCGCAACTCAGAAGCCAGAGAAGGGAATTGGCGAGGAGCCACTCGATGCATCAACCGCCCGTCCCAGCGATCGGCCGCGAGAGTGACAAACTCCTCTTTCGTCCTTCCCACACGACTCTTGACCGCGCCATAGGTCGCACTCTCAAGCGGCTTGGCCCTTACCTCATGCTGCTGTACGTTGTCTCATTCCTTGACCGCGCCAACATCAGTTTTGCCAAGCAGGCGCTGCATTCCTCCGTGGGAATTTCGGAGAGCGCCTACGCGCTTGCCGCCGGTCTCTTCTTCATTGGTTACTCGCTCTGCGGCTTTCCCAGCAATCTCATCCTCCACAAAGTCGGCGCGAAGATCTGGATATCCGTCCTCATGGTGAGTTGGGGCGTGTTCTCCATGGCCACCATGTTTGTCCGGGACAACACGTCCTTCTACCTCCTGCGGTTTTTTCTTGGAGTCACTGAAGCAGGCTTCTTTCCCGGCACCATTCTCTATCTGACCTATTGGTTTCCTGCGCGCGTTCGCGGCCAGATTCTCGGCCTTTTCTATGTCGGAATTCCGCTTGCCCTCATGATCGGCGGCCCGCTCTCAGGCTGGCTCCTCGAGATCCGGCCATGGGGCGGTCTCCAAAGCTGGCAATGCATGTTTCTCGTTGAAGGCGCATTCGCCGTTCTTCTCGGAATCGTCTCGTTCTGGTTTCTCGAAAACAAGCCATCCGATGCTGCCTGGCTGCCTGCCGATGAGAAAAGCATCCTCATCGATCTGCTCTCCGCTGAGGAGCAGTCACGGCGCGCCTCTGGGCCCGCGCAGATTCTGCCCATGTTGCGAGATCTTCGTGTCCTGCGCTTCGTGCTCATTTACGCCATGATTCAGATAAGCACCTATGGCGCGATTTTCTATCTCCCCGCGGAAATATCGTCGCTCCTGCACCGGCCGGAAGGTCTTGAAGTTGGCCTGGTCTCGGCCATTCCTTGGATTTGTGCCCTCTTCGCTGTATATGGCCTGCCGCGCTTGGCCGACAAGCTGAACAGCCATCGTTTGTTTGCCGTCATCGCGCTATTGATCGCAGGCGCAGCGAGCTTTGCGTTTCCTTCATCCGGGCCGAGCATGGGGCTGGTCGCGCTTTCTATCGCGGTCTCCGGGTTTATCGCCGTTCAGCCCATGTTCTGGACATTCCCGACAGGCTACCTCTCGGATCGCGCGGCAGCCGGCGGAATCGCGCTGATCGGGACCGGGAATCTCGGCGGATTCATTGCGCCGAACTTGAAAGTCATGGCCGACCAGTATTTCCACTCATCGCATGCCGGTCTCTATGTGCTGGCCGGGCTCACGGTCGTCAATGCCGGTTTGATTGCCTGCATCGTGAGTCGCCGCCCTGCCGGATCGCCGGTCGATGAAAAGGCCGTGCGCACGGCGGACCTGTCCTGATCGTGTGCGTCGAGAGTCGCTCAGCGCAGACGGTTAAGCGAACTGCTCCAGGCTGAATCCCAGTTCGTAGTTCTCGCCGTGGGCGAGCAGGTCTTCCCATGTCACTTCGCGATGCTGATAACCGGCCATGCGTCCCAGCATGCAGCTTAAGGCCGTCTCAACTCCCGCGGCAATCTGGTTGTGACACTGCCCCGACGTGATGCTCTCGATAAACGCGCGGTCCTTGTCGCGGTCGGCGTATTTCAGGTTGTCGAGGAAAGCCCCATTCGCGGCGAATTTTCCCGAGCCTGGCGCGGTGCCTTCTGAATCCTGCCACGCCCATGCATTCGATCCGGTAATTTGTACGGGCCCGGAGTAGGGCGCGGCTGCGGAGCCGGAACCGCCAAACAGCCTGAGACCGGCGTCGAAGGTATGTTCGTCGCCGAATTGCGTTGATGCAAACGAAAAGTGCACTTCGTTGGGATAGGTGTAGTCCACCTGGTAGTTATCCCAGATATCTCCCCAGTGCGTCAGAATGTTCCGTCCACCGGTCGCTGTGGCTTTCAGCGGATGCGCGCCAAGCATCCAGTTGCACAGGTCAATGATGTGAATGTTTTGCTCCACAAGTATGTCGCCTGACAGCACCCGATCCCAGAGCCAGTTCCGCAACCGGTACTCATCCTGCGACTCGCCCGGGCGCGATTTTTCGGTCGATGCAGGAGCGTTATAAATTCCCGACGCGGTGGCGATCTTGCCCAGGGCGCCCGATTGAATGCGCTGCGCAATCGCGGCCAGCGGTGGCGCCATGCGGCACTGGAATCCAACATCGACGCTCTGTGTCGGTTTCACACGCTTCGCAATTTCGAGCGCTTGATTCGCCTGTCGAATATCGATGCCCACAGGCTTCTCGCAATACACATGCTTTCCGCCGGCGACTGCCGCTTCGAGGTGCTGCACGTGGAAAAACGGCGGCGTCGAAATCTGGATCATGTCGACATCCGGCGATGCGGCGAGCTGCTCGAACGCATGCGGTCCGCGAAACAGCATCTTCTCGTCGATTGCCGCGCGTCCCAGGTTCGCATTCAGCTTGTTAAAGTGGTCGTGCCCTGCGGCGAGTTTGTCGGCAAAGATATCGGCCAGCGCCACCACCTGTGCCGTCGTGTTTTCAGAAAAAGACGTGGCAACCGAAGTGCCGCGATTTCCGCAGCCAAGCAGCCCGTGCCGCACAGCGGAATTTGCCTGGTATCCGAATGCAGTGTGTTCCTTAAGTAGAAGCATGCCTGAAAGTGCTGATCCTGTCTGCAGAAATTGGCGACGGTTCATTTTACCTCGCGTTTATTTGTTTGCTATTTCCGATGGCGCACTGTCTTGCCCATTGCCATCAGGCAAGCACTTCATGCAGGACGCGCTCAAGATACAGCTTCTCTTGCCGGACATCCTCAATCTGCTGCGGTCCTGAAGTCTCTCGTTCAATCGTAACCGCGCCCGTGTAACCGATGCGATGCAGTTTGGTGAAGACTTCCTTGAAGTTCACCAGTCCCTGCCCGATCAGCACCTCCTCGCCCAGCTTGTCGGGATCGGTCGGCCACCGCCCATCCTTTGCGTGAATGCTGCGCACGTGCGGCCCGAGAATATCGACAGCGTCCACCGGGTTCGCTTTGCCATAAAGAATGAGATTTGCCGTATCCAGCCCGACCGCAAGATTCGGCATTCCCACATCGCGGATCATCCGGGACATGGTCGTCGGCGTTTCCTGGCCGGTCTCCATCAGAAAATGCTGTCCATTTCCCTGGCAGTGCTGCGCTACCGTTCGCACTGCTTCAACCGCACCCGGATAGAGCGGATCGGCCGGGTTTTCAGGGATGAATCCACAATGCGTTTGCACCTGTGGAATGTTGAGCAGCTTCGCAAAATCGGAGACCTGCCGCAGCGCATCGATACGCGCCGCGCGCGTCTTGGGTGGAACAACTCCGATGGTCGAAGGACCCTGCATAAAGTTCCACACCAGCGGCGGTGGACCAACAACCTCAACCGTCGTCGCGGTCACGTCGTACTTGGCCAGCAGATCTGCAAACTGTTTCGCAAGATCGGGCGTGAACCCGTTGATATAGCCATCGAGCGAGAGAAAGCAGTTGCTGAAACCCAGCTTTTTCACGCGGCCGATCACTTCATCCGGAGCGCCAAAGGGAGTCACAAGCAGCCCCAACGCCATCGGTTTCAGTTGATCCGGCCTGGGCTGGGCCAGCGATGAATAAGGATACAATCCTTCCCCTAGAACTGCCGCTGTTGCTGTGCCAAGAAAAGTGCGCCGATCCATGAAGACTTCCTTTCTCCAGCCGAATCCCGGCCGACCTCTCCGCAATTCGCTCCGATTGCTCAATCTAGCTGCTTAGAGCCCTTGTCCGCAACTAAGCTTGTTCACAGCATCGCAAAGCACCCCGTTTATCGAGATTGCCCTGGAGAACGATAAAATAGAAAAAGACAGTTCGCGAATCCTTCCCATCAAGACCAACCTCGCGACTTTTGTCACGGAGAGAACACGATGGCACTGATCAAGACCTCTAATCCTGCACTGGGCGAAAAGACCTTTCAGAATCTTCCCGGCACCCAATACGGAGGCATCATTGACGAAGCCAGCCGCATGACGCTGAATGGCACCGTCAACAAAACAGGCCTCCTGCTGGTATGCGCCATTGCGACAGCCGCCTGGACCTGGCATCTCTTTCTTCAGTCGCACGACATCGCAGAAATCTCGCCTCTGATGCTGGGAGGCTTGATCGGAGGATTGATCGTCGCCATCGTCACAGTGTTCAAGAAAGAATGGTCCCCGGTCACCGCGCCCATCTATGCGCTGCTCGAAGGCCTGGTGCTTGGCGGGATATCTGCCGTTGTGGACCTGCGCTATCCCGGAATCGCTATTCAGGCGGTCGGCCTCACTTTCGGAACGCTCTTTGTTTTACTGCTCGCCTATCGCTCCGGTCTCATCAAGGTAACCCAGAAGTTCCGCCTCGGCGTGATCGCAGCCACCGGCGGCATCATGCTCCTTTATCTGCTCGAAATGGGGCTAGGCTTCTTCGGCATCCAGTTCGTCAGCATCAACGGCGCGGGCGCCATCGGCATCGGGTTCAGCTTGCTGGTTGTCGGGATTGCCGCATTGAACCTCGTCCTCGATTTCGACTTCGTTGAGCAGGGAGTAGGATACGGTGCTCCCAAATATATGGAGTGGTACGCCGCCTTCGGGATCATGGTCACTCTCGTGTGGCTGTACCTCGAAATTCTTCGCCTGCTCTCAAAAATGCGCAGCCGGAACTAGCGTCCATTGCAGATTCTGCGCAGACCGAAGTCAAAACTCGATTCCAGCTTTCCAATTCAAAACTGATACCGCAGCGCCAGTTGCATCAGGCGCGGCGGCATCGCGCTGACCGCCTGGCCAAAGCTGCCCGAAGAGATGTTGCCTTCAACGGCGGCCGCACCAAAGAACTGTGCATGGTTGAAGAGATTGAAGCCCTCTGCGCGAATCTCCAGCGCGCGGTTGTCTTTTACCAGGAACGTTCGCGAGAGGGTCGCATCGAAATCCTCAATACCCGGTCCTGAGAAGAAGCGTCGACGCGCATTGCCCATGGTTCCAAGCGCGGGAAGACTGAACTGGCCGGCATCGAACACGGGCCGGCCGGCGCGCGGATTGGTGTCAAGGCTGAGTGGCTTGCCGCTCCATTCCGGCGTATCGACGCCGTTGTTATTAATGCCGTTGGGAATGGTGCCCAGAAGGGAAGTGTCGTTGTTGTTCAGCAGCGTGACAGGCAAGCCCGAAGTAAAGCGCGCAATGCCTGCAACCGCCCAGCCCGAAGCCAGCGCACGGGACAATCCCTGCTCCTTGAACGTCGGTACGGCGTAGTGAAAACTGGTGACAAAGTTGTGCCGCATGTCGTATGCGGAAAGACCTCGGCTCAACGACGGATCGATGGGATTTACCGGCTCGGACAGCCCGGCGGACTGGTCGAGGGATTTCGAGAAGGTGTAACTGGCCAGCATCTCCAGCCCGTGTGAGCGGTGATTCAATGTAGCCTCAAAGGCGTTGTATGCCGCGTTGGCAATGGTGCGCTGCAACTCCACGCTGCCAAAATCGGATCCGAACTCGTCGCGGGCCGCCTGCTCGTTGAAGGGGCCGCACGCCGAGCCAAGACTCAGGCAAAGCGCAGGATTCCCGGGATTGGCCTCCTCCAGCACCAGGAGGTGATGCGATGAGGCCCCGACATAGCTGACCGTGGCCAGCGTCGAACTGCCGAACTGCCGCTCCACGCTCGCCATCCAATGCTCGGCATAGGGAGACACATCGCTCGGGTCGACCGCCGGAATGCCGACCAGCGGTTCAAACTCGCTCCAGTCCACTGTCGAATTCGGATGGGCCCGGCTTGCGCCATACGCCACCTTGGGCAAGGGAAATCTCTGTCCCGCATCGGCCCCGCTCGCGGCCACGGTGAACGGCGAATCAAACAGCGGAGGCGCGGCCGACGTGTAGGTATAGCCGTATGGCGGATTGGCGCTCATGATGCCGGCAGAGAGCCCTTCGTACGCCGTGTAGAACATGCCATAGCCCAGGCGAATGCTCGTCTGTCCCTTGGGGCCCGCAATCTTGTGCAGCCATGGTTTCGATACGTCCGGTGTCCAGGCAACTCCGATGCGTGGGGAAAAGTTGTTGCGCGCAGAGGCCAGCGACGGCGAAACTCCCGGGTCGCCTGGAAAGACGAGGCCTTGCGGCGCTCCAGGAAACACCTCTGATTGTTCGCCCTTCACCAGAGTCTGCAACTGGTTGAACTTCTCGCTCCATGGTCGAATGCGGTCCCAGCGCACGCCATAGTTGACAGTGAGTTGATCCGTAGCCTTCCAACTGTCTTGGGCAAAAGCGGCCATATAGCGGTTACGGTTGTAGAAGTCGCGCGCTTGGCCCTGCGTATAGCTCGAGGGCACGCCGAGCAGAAAGTCGGCAAAGTCGAGGCCTGTCTCTGAGCCGTTGAACGCGAAGCTTCCATTGAAAACGACGTCGGGATGAGTGTTGATCTGGTCCCAGTGAATTTCGCCGCCAAGCTTCAGTCCATGCTTGCCCAGAATCCGGGAAAATGCGTCGCTGACCTCGGCTATGTTCTCCGCTTGCACAAGAGCAGTTGTGTCCACACCCATCGTGAAATCGTTGAAGGCGACGTTTTCGATGCCGACGGTAGAGGGTTTGAGTGCCACAATGCCATTGAAACCCTGCGTCGCAAGCGAGGGTCCTACGCCGCCTTTCGGCTGTCCAACGGCATTGGCGTTGCGCATATAACTCGCATGGAACTCGTTCAACGTAGCGTTGCCAAAGGTGATGGTGTGGGCCAGGCTGGCTAGTTGAGCGCGCCCGTTGCTGGTGGCATCGAAGCCGGGAACACTCGCACCGCCCGTTCCAGTGGGATAGGGATTCTCGAGAGAATAGTTGTCGAGAAAGTAATAGCCGGTGAGCGTTCCTTTGCCATGAGTCCAGTCCAGGCGCAGCCCACCCTTGTCGTCGCTCAGAGTCTCGGCCCCGGCGCTCGTCTCAAACAGCGTTGTCCCCGCGTTGGGCTTTGGGATGGAAGCCATGAGGTACTTTGCCGGAGCAGACCACGCGGATTGAGGAATCTGACCATCAGGAAAAACCGTAGCGTAGGGTTCTCCCGCCGTCACCGTGCGGCCCAGCCGCGAAGAGAGCAGGCCGGCCCAATAGTCTCCGTTGACGCTGCCCGCGAGAGGCTCTGCGCTCAAGTCGCCGCTGCGCTCAGCCAGCGAAGGAACCGAAATGTTCCCCGTATCGATGCCTTCGGTCAAGCGCGTTCCCTGGTAGTCGGCAAAGAGCATCACGTTTTTGTGAAAGGGCTCGCCGCCGAGCGACCCGCCAAACTGGTTCTGGCGATAGGCCGCGCGATCCTGCGAAAAGTAGTTGCGCGCATCGAGAGCTGTGTTGCGCACAAACTCAAAGGCTGACCCGTGCACTTGCGCGGCTCCTGACTTGGTAACCACCAGTACCTGTCCACCACTGGAGTTGCCGTATTCGGCGTCGAAGTTCGAAGTCAGCACGCGAAAGCTGTCGATCGCATCGAGATTGGGCACAATCGACGTGCCCATATTCACATCCTCTTCCACGTCGCTGCCATTCACGCGAAACCCGTTCGAAGTCTCGCGCTGGCCGCTGATGGAGAGATCGCCGGGGTTGGCATCCCCTGAAGGTGGCGTGGAGGCGACGCCGCTCATAATCACCGCGCCGGGCTGTGCCGTGTTCTGCGGCACGATGCCGGGTTGAACCGCCATCAGGTCGGTAAAGCTTCGTCCGTTCAGCGGGACGTTTTCAATCTTCTTTGTGTCCAGCTTCTCGCCCAGTTGCGTGCTTGTTGTCTCGGCTGCCAGCGCATCCGCCACAACCTCAACTGTCTCGGTGGTCCCGCTCACGGCAAGAGTCACATCCACCGTGGCGTTTGGAGCGGTCCGCGTGACAGTCACCTGCGCCGAGTAAGGCGCGAACCCATTGGCCTCAATTTCCAGTTGATAGGTCCCAGCCGCTGGGAGCAAGACCTTGAAACTGCCTTCATCGTCCGTCTGCGACGACACGGCGACATCAGTTCCTGCCTGGCGCAGCGTCACCGAGGCGCCCGGGACAATGGCATTGGTGGCATCATGCGCCGTTCCTGAGATCGCAAAGCTCTCTTGGGCGCCCGCAGTAGGTGTAAGCAAAAGAATCAGAAAAAGAAGCGGGAGAAGAGCGATAAGTCTTTTCATTGCAGCGTTCCCTTGTACTTGGGCCGTCTCGAAAAGGCGGGTCCGACAGCCGGTTCTCAGAAATACGACCATTTCGGTCTGCTTTAAATATAGGACAAATTAAGTCCGCGTTTTTCGCAGTGATCAGGATCACACCACATCATGAAACCTGCACTCTTTTCAGGTAGGCCAACCGGCTTCTTCAAACGGGGAGAGTTCCGGAACACGGATCCGGCATGACCTGGCGTTTTCCGAAAAGGGGATGCGGACAGGCAGGAGATACAGCTGAATGGCGGAGAGATAGGGATTCGAATCGCTCCTTCGATCACCAGTTTGTCGGCGGCTTCAGGCACTAGATGTAATCAGGTGACGATGCTCGGCACCAACTTCGGTGTGATGGCGGGCACCGTAACATTTGGCGGAATCGCAGCAACACCCTGGCTGAGATCCCACAACGCCGGCCGACTTATGAGGACTTGGGGTCCCTTGTCTGATCGCTTCCCTGAAGCCGAAATGGTGGAGGCGAGACCACGATGTGATCCCCACCCTGTAGTACCCTGGCGCCATGACAGATCGACCGAATCCTGCTCGTCGGCGTTTTGCTGATGCTGTGTCTCACAAGGCTGGTCGGCGCACTCGGGTAGGAAAGGCGCCCCCGCGCCACTGATTGACCGTTGATCACGAAATTGGGTAAGATTTCGTCTAAGTTGTGGCTTTCCCAGTCCTTTTCTTCCCCAAAGTCCAGAATCTAATGTTCGAACCGCAATCCAAGCCGAGCTCCAGGCTCTTCCGAGAAAAGCTTCTCGGAATGGTTTGCTTGCTGCTGATTGCGTTCTGCGCGACAGTACAAGTCGTTCACACTCACGGCCTTAGCACAGATCCGCATCCGGATTGTGCTCTTTGCATGGTCGCTCACGCGGGCGTTACCCCTTCTGCCCCCTTAGTACTGCCTGCTCCTCAGGAACAGACGACCGAAATTCAAACCTTTCGAGCGGAAGATCCTCGCCAATCCTTTGTCTTCTCCTACTATTGCCGCCCCCCGCCTTTCTCCTGCTAGAGCATCGTTCCTATCTTCATCCCGATCGTCATATCGCCCGTCGCATCGTGTGGGCGATGCATCGACGCATATTTACAAGCTGATTTGAAGAGGACCGGTGCTCCTGAAAAGGCCCCGAAGACTCGCGCAGCACGTCGCGCGGATTGCCTTACGCATCTTTCATCCGATGTTCAGGAGATCTTGAAATGTCCATAGACCGTGGCGCGATACGGCTCATCCTCCCCCTCCTCGCTTTGATCTTTGTGCTGCCCTTCGCAGCGCTTTCCGCGCATGCGCAAAGCGGCAATGCCGGTACGATTCGCGGCACAGTGACCGATCCGTCGGGCGCCGTCGTTCCCAACGCGACCGTTCAGCTTACCAACGCAGTGAGCGGTTTCGACCGCTCCACGGCCACCGACTCGACTGGGCGGTTCAGCTTTCCGAACGTCCCCTTCAATCCTTACCGGATCAACGTCACCGCCAAAGGATTTGCCACGCTCAGCCAGAACACATCGATCGATTCGGCTGTGGGGACGAACCTTAAGCTGGTTCTCCACATTGCCGGCGGCACTCAAACCGTTACCGTTGAGTCGCAGGGTCCCATGGTCGAAGACGACCCCACCTTCCACGTCGACGTCGACCGCGACCTGTTCAACAAGGTGCCGCTGGAAAGCCAGTCCTCCGGCCTCAGCGCGCTGGTCACGGAGACCAGCCCCGGCGTGGCGGCCGATTCCAACGGCCTGTTTCACGGCCTCGGCGACCACGCGTCGAACTCTTTCAGCATCGACGGGCAATCGATTACCGACCAGCAGAGCAAAGTCTTCTCCAACCAGCTCCCCACCCATGCCGTGCAATCCCTAGAAGTG
>DATKPJ010000022.1:0-3184 GCA_035524195.1 Occallatibacter sp. | reverse complement strand
GCCGCTGGCGTGTTCTGCGGTCATGGCTGTGAAATCAAGCCATGGCCGATTGCAATAGTCGACTGAACCATCGGGCGTCGCGCTCCAGAGCATTCCAGGAATGGTTTCGGTTATTCGGCGCAGGTTCAGTTCGCGCTCGCGTAGTCGGTCCTCTGCAACGCGGCGCTCAGTGACGTCCTGAGCCGCGCCAATATACTCCAATCGATCATCTGCAACGCAAACGCGGTGGCCGACAAGGTGAATGTACTTGATTGCGCCATCGGGCATCACGATGCGATGTTCATACTCAAACTCGTCTTCTGCTCGATGGGCTCTCGAAATCATGTCCTCGAGCATCGGCAGGTCTTCAGAGGGAATTCGACTGCCAATCATTTCGAGCGTCACGGGCGAGGCTCGGTCGAAGCCAAAAATGGCGTACAGTTCCTCCGACCAGATGACCTCATTCCTCTCTATCGACCACGAGAATGTGCCGGTTTTGCTGAGATGTTGACCGTCGGCAAGAAACGCCTCGCTGCGCTGTAAACGCTCCTCCGCTCGCTTGCTGTCATCGACGTCCGTGCTGGTGCCATACCATCTGACAATCTGTCCGCTTTCGTCACGAAATGGCTCGGCCCGATTGAGAAACCAACGGTAGGCGCCATCGAAACGACGCAGGCGCCCCTCAATCTCGACCGATTCCCCGGTAGCCATCGCCGCCTGCCAGTAGCTCACCATTCGATACAGATCGTTGGCATGGATCGTGGCCTTCCAGCCCCAGCCTTCGGCCTGCTGCGACGTCAGGCCCGTGTAGTCAAGCCACCGCTGGTTGAAGAACTCTGCCGCCCCATCCGGTCGGGCAGACCACGCCAGCGCGGGAATCGCATCGATCACTTGCCGCAGCTTAATGTGGCTTGCCTGTAGAGCCGCCTCCGATTCTTTGCGCTCCGTGATGTCCTCGGAAATCACGAGAAGGAATCGCGGCACTCGTTCCGTCCCGGGCACCAGGCAGACGTTGTTTCGCACCCATACCAGACTGCCGTTTTTTCGCCGATACTGCCTCTCGTTTTGAAATTGCCTGCTCTTCCCAACCAGAAGCTCTTCAACAAGCGCGCAGTTGTGATCGCGGTATTCTTCAGGGGTGATATCGAGGAAGCGAAGCTGTTGCAACTCTCCCTCCGTGTATCCAAGCATTGCCTGGTAAGCGGGATTGACCGCGATGAACCGGCCGCTCGGGTCGGTCAACGCAACTCCGATTACCGAATTCTCGAAGACAGACCATCCACGTTCCCTTTGCGCAAGCTCCGCGTGCTCCTCATGCAAAGAGTGCGCGCTCTGCCGAAGTTTTTCAGCTTTGGTCTTTCCTGATTTGCGGCTGCGCTTGGAAGTGGGCTTTGATTGGGCCATCTTGTCGGAGCCCCGCATCGTTTGGCTTTGGCCTCCAATTCTACCAACTGTTGACGAAGGCGCCCCTCCAACCTACACCTTGGCATAGGTTCATACGTAGTGCCAGCAGATTCGCAGCTGGGCGCGCTTATGACTATATGTTCCATCGAAGGGGCATTTGGGAATCAAACGAAGTGTGCAGAAAGCGTACCCTCGATTACGAAAGCGAAAAGTCCGACAGGTCGATCGAGACCATCAGTCGATCCCGAATAGGCAGGAGCCGTTCGTCCCTCATGTAGGCGCGCCTCTTCGCCGGAAATGTGATTCCCTGAATCGGCACTGGATCGAAAACATATTGGGCCGCCGCAAAGCCGCCAGAGGCTTGTACATGATAATCGTGCCGGCGGAGGAGATAATCCGGACCGAAGTAAAAGTCCTGCTCTTTGCTGTGGCTCGCGATGTTCGAAGGATAGGTGACGCGAAGGCCGCGCCACACCTCATCGTCTTCGCGCCAAGATTCTATCTCCTCGACCCTAAAGCCGGGCATGACGAAGTGGAAAGGCGCGGTCAGGTAGGTCCAAAGTGCGTAACCGTTGAAATAGGCTCGATCCAAAGCGTCCCAGGGAGCGTCGACAGACTTGCCCTCCGCGTGCTCGGACGGACGAAGCCGTTCGTTCACAACGGTTCCGTCCAGTTTCTCGATGGCAATCCGATCCACAGTGAAGTCAGTGCGTTGATCATCGGCGCCGAATGGCCTGACCGAGGCCCATTCGCGATTGGTCGAAATAGTCATTCGGCGAGGCGTCGAAGTTTGTGGCGTCCCTTTCATATCAAACATCTGTCCGCCAGAGATAATCGTCGCCTGTACGGTGGATAGACTGTTCCAGCGATTTAAGCCGCCGTGCGCCTCAAGAACTTTTTGAAGTAATTCAGTCGCCATTCTTCAGGTCCTCCCATTCATTCTGGAGCCAGCCCATAATCCGGCGAGCCGGGGTCTTCGCGATTCGCCCAGCCGCGCACGCCGGCAGAGCACTGCAATGCCTGCGAAAGGCCTGCCACCAAACTGCATGACCTTATTCGCCATGCTGGTTCTTGGGTTGCGGCGGGAAGCCGCTGAATAGCTTAGCAACGCTCTTGTTGAGATTCTTGATGTTTTTATCGGATTTGTTCGACAGGATGTCACTTGCCGATCCTCGCCATACGAGCATCTTTGTGTTTGAATCGAACAGATCAATTACGAGTGTTCCCACTCTGTAGGTGTCTTCCGTCGTCGTTGCATCACCGAAACCACCTCCACGTCCCCATCGCCAGCCACCCCCGAAACTGTCGTAGTAGGTATCTAGCGTTCGGTGCGTCTCGGTGATTTCCATTGCCATGATAGAGACACTCCCACCTGAGTCGACCTCGTTCCATCCTTTCGCTGCAAGCGCGGAATTCACGGAGTCCTTGATCCGATCAACCCACAGAGGGTTCTCCGAATGAACCTTTCCCCACGAGTAAGTCTTATATCTGCTAAAGTTGACGGCGCGGTCGTAGTCAGCCCTTATCTGCTGTGCAGGCATTGAGACCGTGGAGAGAATCCCTGCCGCAAACAGAGAGACCAGTGCAAAGCGGAATTTCATAGGTGCCTCCTTGGGCATCGAGGTGAATTAAAGTCGGGTCACTCTGTTTGTCGACGACGTATGTCGACCCACCAGAGGCACGACGACCTGACTCATACCGGGCATTAGGCCATAACTTGTAAAGCACGACAATTTGGCTGTTGGTATAAGTTGCACTTTCGTATAACGTGGTCGCGCCCCCGCGTCTTCTGACTGCGACC
>DATKPJ010000021.1:0-10182 GCA_035524195.1 Occallatibacter sp. | reverse complement strand
ATTGGGGACCGTCTGGGAGCCCTGCTTCCGTGTTCCAGTCCGGCAAAATGGATAGTTAAAGTTGGATAGTAAGCGACAGTCAATCGCTTCAATGATTGATTCTGAATGGCGGGAGTAGTTCAGTGGCAGAACGTCAGCTTCCCAAGCTGAATGTCGCCGGTTCGATCCCGGTCTCCCGCTCCAGTCGCCCTCCCGAAATCTCCCGTCAGAAGACCCGCAGCAACAGCAGCACCACCACGATCACGAGGATCAGGCCAAGGCCGCCGCTCGGGTAGTAGCCCCAGCCGCGACTGTAAGGCCATGCGGGAAACGCTCCGATCAGCATCAGGAGCAGGATTATCACCAGGATTGTAATCATGGGCCGGTTGTCCTTTGTGCCGGGAGTTTCAACACTCTCCTCGGGCTCTACCACTGGATGCCGGGAAGATGCGGCGAAGATGTCCCCGCGGCGTGAAATTTAGCGCGCTGTGCGGCCGGCCAGTTGCCGGGCTCGTGCAAACACCCGCAGCATCATCGGCGCCGTCAGCTTGCCGGTGTTCGTGTTTTGCAGCGAGGGGTGATAGCTGGCCAGCAGCCAGCGTTTGCCCGGAATCGGATACTCCACGCCATGGCCGAAAACCAGGCCCGCCCGCCGTTCGATCTGGCCGGTGCGCGCCAGATGCGCAACCACGCCGTCGAACGCAATCTTGCCCAGGCAGACAATCACCCGCAGATTCCTCAGCGCCGCAATCTCCTCGTCCAGATACGGAGCACAGCGCGCGATCTCGTCCGGTAAGGGCTTGTTCCCCGGCGGAGCGCAGCGGACCACGGAGGTGATCCACGCATCCGCCAGCCGCATGCCGTCGTCGCGGCCGGTCGCGCGCGGCTGCGAAGCGAATCCCGCCTTGTGCAGCAGCGGATAAAGAAAATCGCCGGAGCCGTCGCCCGTAAACGGCCGCCCTGTGCGGTTCGATCCGTGCGCCCCCGGCGCAAGACCGACGAACAGTACTCGCGCCGCGGGATCTCCGAAGGAGGGAACCGGCCGTCCCCAGTAGGTCCAGTCCTGCCAGGCGCGCTTCTTCTTCAGAGCCGTGGCCCTGCAGTGCTGGCGCAGGCGAGCACAGTGCTCGCAGGCAACAATGCGCTGGTTCAGCGCGGCGAGCGCGGCTGCAGAATCATGAACAGAAACAAGGGGCACGTTTTGATTATAAGAAGCCGCGGGAAGATGCCGGATGAATGAGAAGTCATCGGCAGCTGGGATCTGCGAGTCGCATGAACAAACATTCTTTCCGCTACAACCTCGTGTTCTTTGTCGCAGGTCGCGGCGATGGCGAAATAGCCTTTCGCACAATTCGTTCGAAATTCACTCACTTGACCAGTTGAATGAGTCGGAGTCTTAGGCTGGGGGAGACAGAGACTCCCGCTTGCCGTTTCGGATGTCGCGCGTTGTGAGTGTTTAGGATCGGGGCATGGGTTCGCCGCTGCTACCATGATCACATTCTCCCCCGACGAATTTACCGCTGAAAACGGAACAATAAGCGCTATTGATATCCGCCCAGAGATTTGAAGCTTTTCGGAGGTTCGCATGCTTGGTTTTCTCGCGGCTCCAGAGTTCTGGGAATACACCGGTGAGAGTCTCGTATTTGTCGGAGTGGTTCTGGAAGTTGTTTGCGAGAGGAAACTGATCTTCAAGAACGAGGATGAATGCAGAGAGCGGTGGGAAGGTCGGGGAAGCTGGTTATTGATTGCGGGGCTTGCGATTTCGCTGGGAGCCCTGTGGGCTACCAACAAATACTTTAAGGAGACGATCGCCGAGCTGAGTCGGCAGTCAGAGACCGCAAAGAAGCAAGCGGCTGACGCCGCGAAATCAGCCCATGACGCAGCCGTAGATGCCGGGGCAGCCAATACTCTGGCGCAAAGTGCATTTAGGAATGCAGGGCAAGCCAATTCAAAAGCCGACTTGGCGAATCGGAAAATTGGCGGGATTCAGGAGGGGATTGTAAGGGCCAGTGGCACGCTCGCAGGCATTGAGGAACGAATTGCGTGGCGCGGCGTTTCGGCCAAACAAAAGCTAGAGTTGAATCAATTTCTCAAAGCCTATAAAGGGGCTTCGATACATCTATGGTGGGAATCCCATGACCCAGAACAGGACGGATTTGCCAAAAAACTCATGGACGCGTTGGGATCTGCAGGACTGAATGTAATCCCGGAACCATCCGATTCGATGGCCTGGCCAGAACCTGAGAATTCAACTCTGGATATGTTCCTCATGGGAGGCAATGCCAATCCGCTACTAAATGGCTTGGCTGATGCTCTTGTTTGCTCTTCGTTAGCACTTCCTCCGATACGAACCCTCCCAAGCGGAGAGTTTGGGATTACTCTGGTAATCAAAGCGCGGAACCCGCTTCCAAGACCTCCTCTTCCTCCACAATGCAAAAGCAGCGTGAATCCCTAGAGTATCAAGCAGGGAATTGCTACCGCCCCGCCCGCCACACCAAGGAGCAAATCTCTACTTTGTTCGCCGCCTCAGTCAAACACCACGGTCTTGTTCCCGTAACAGAGGATGCGCCGCTCCAGACGCCACCGAACCGCGCGCGCCAGCACGACCCGCTCCAGGTCGCGGCCCGCCGCGATCAGGTCCTCGACCTGGTCGCGGTGCGAGATACGCGCCACATCCTGCTCGATGATCGGCCCGTCGTCGAGAACCTCCGTCACATAGTGGCTCGTCGCCCCGATCAGCTTCACGCCCCGCTCGTGCGCCGCGTGGTAAGGCCGCGCTCCCGTAAAGGCGGGCAGAAAGGAATGGTGCACGTTGATGATGGCTGCGGGATACCGCGCCACGAAACTCCCCGAGAGGATCTGCATATAGCGTGCCAGCACGATCAGGTCCACCTGCTTTTCCGCGAGCAGCGCCAGCTGCTGCGCCTCGGCGGCTTCGCGCGTCCCTGTGCTCACCGGCACGTGAACGAATGGAACCCCATAGAAGCAAGCCAGCGGCTCGACCTCACGATGATTCGAGATCACCAGAGCCACATCGCAGAGCAGCTCGCCCGCATGCCAGCGGTGCAGCAGATCGGCCATGCAGTGCAGGTAGTGAGAGCAGAACAGGGCGACTCGCGGCCGCTGGTGGCTCGAGCTCAGGCTCCAGTTCATCTGCAGCTCTCGGGCTATCGGCGCGAACGCCTCCTCAAAAGCGCGCAGATCGAAGGCGGTGCCGGCGGAGTCGTGCAGCTCCCATTCCACCCGCATAAAGAAAAGCCCCTGCGCCTGATCGCGGTGCTGGTCGGCATGCAGGATGTTGGCGCCCCGCTCGTAGAGCAGCGAAGAGACTCGGGCAACCAGCCCCGGACGATCCGGGCAGTCAATCAGCAGAACGGCCGAGTCAGACATGGACCAAGAATAAGGCATCCTATCTCTGCGTCCATGCAACTTCGGCTGCCGGACAGCGTAGAATGAGGGCGCTCAGGAACTTCACCTTCATTGGCCTGCACCGGAGAAATCGAACATGGACATGCGCAAAAGGATCGTGGCAGCGGCCGCGATTGCCGTAACGTTGACCTGGATCGCAGGATGCAAAAAGGAGACGCAGCCCGTGGCTGAGACACCGCAGGCTTCGCAACCCGCTCAACCCGCCGCGCCGGAAATCGGCGGTCAGCCGGTCGTCAAGCTCACCCGCGCCGCTACCAGCAACGGCCAGCAGCCCGAGTTTCTCTCCGTCACGGTGCTGCCCGGCCGCGGCATGAACGTCTTCCAGATCACCGCGGATCTCCCCGGCAAGGGCGAGATTCCCGTGCTCGCCTCGCCCAGCCTCGAAGAAGCCGCTGCCAAACTCACCGGCGGCCCGGGCGACGAATACGGCAACGCCAGCTTCAGCTTTGGCGGAGCCTTTCTTGTCCCCTACCCCAACCGCATCATCGGCAAGCTCTCGCCCGACAAGAAGACGGTGACCACCGAGTGGCACGGCCAAAAGATCGTTCTGCCCGCCAACTGGCACAACAGCGAGCACCCCACTGAGGACCTGCACGCGATGCACGGCCTCATCCTTGCCGATCACACCGACGACGTGCAGACCCTGACGATTCCCGACGGGCAGAGCGTCACCGGCGTCATGCACGCCGGCGACTTTGGCGGCCACTGGCTCTCCCAAACCGACCTGAGCTTCGTGATCTCGCTTACCGGCAAAGCAATCGACGCAACCATCGTGGCGAAGAACGTGGGCAAAGAGGATGAGCCGATGGCCATCGGATGGCATCCTTACTTCGCCATTCCCAGCGGCGAGCGCAGCCAGGCTCTCCTGCACGTCCCCGGCTCCGAGCTGGCTGTGGTCAACAACTACGGCGACGTCTTTCCCACCGGCAAGCTCATCCCGGTCAAGGGCACCAAATATGACTTCGAGGCGCCCAAAGGCAAGCCGCTCGACGACACTTACCTCGACGATAACTGGTCGCATCTCACGCGCACCGACGGCGCGGTCGACGTGAGCCTGACCGATCCAGCCAGCAACTACGGCGTGAAGATCCTCGGCCTGTCGCCCCACATTAAAACTGTGCAGGTGTACTCGCCGCCGACCAAGTCCTTCGCGGCCATCGAGCAGCAGTTCAATTTCGCTGACCCGTTCGGCAAGGAGTGGCATGGCATGGACACCGGCATGGTCACCCTGAAACCCGGCGCCTCGGTGGAGTGGCATGTCCGTCTGGAGCTCTTCCAGCCGAACAGCGAGGCCGCCTCAAAGTAAGGCCCAACCTTAAAGACAGTTCCCGAGACCCATGCCGCGAAAAAGGGGCAGGCCAAAGCTGGATTGCCCCTTTAATTTCAGCGATTTAAACGCAGATTCCGCTCTCGCTCCTCAGCCGCCCAGGAGCCCCGGGCAAAAATGTGAGTGCCATTCACTCACTTTTTAAGGTCCGCCCCTTGACATCCACAGCCCCGCCTCGCTAACTTAGCAGTCGTAGGGCGAAAGTGCTAAAAGGCGGTTGCGCGCGGCGGTTCAGGGCGCGAACCCGCTTCGAATCTCCCGTTCGGACCCGCATTTCAGGGCAGATTCGGCACTCGCTCCACATCACCCAAGGCAAGCAGCACTAAGCCGGAAGTTTTCTTCCGCGGGCAGCCCCTGCGGGAAACCAGGTTCGGATCGCGCTCGCGAGAGCCGCTCCGGGAATCTCTGAAGGAGAAGGAAACGCATGCCAACAGCAACTGCAACCACGACGTTCACTCCGCTGCACGATCGCATCCTCGTTCGTCGCATTGAGGAGAACGAGACGGTGCGCGGCGGGATCATCATCCCCGACACCGCCAAGGAAAAGCCCCAGGAAGGCGAAGTCATCTCCGTGGGCAAAGGCAAGTCCAACGACGAAGGCAAGGTCTTCCCCCTCGACGTGAAGAAGGGCGACCGCATTCTCTTCGGCAAGTACTCCGGCACCGAGATCCGCATCGACGGGGAAGAGTTCCTCATCATGCGCGAAGAAGAAGTCCTCGGCGTTCTGAAGTCCTAGTCCTGGCCGGACCGGCACACGCGGCTTGCGCCGCAAAGGATCCTCGCCAGACGCGCCTTCGGCGCAAAAGCCTGGATCACGGCAGGTCGCACAGCATTCGTTCAGTCGGTTTTGTATCAGGGCACGACTTTAGGGCCTGCCCTGAGAAGAGTGGCGAAGGCACGCAGTCGAAGGGTGCCGTACGGCCCCAAAATCCTCGGGCTTTAGCCCCTGAGGGAAGTTCTCAAACGGAGCTTCGGCTCCCCACGATCAGGAGACAGCAACATGGCAAAGCAAATTCTGCATGGAGAAGATTCCCGCCAGGCCATTCTGCGCGGCGTGAATACTCTCGCCGATGCGGTGAAGGTGACGCTCGGTCCCAAGGGCCGCAACGTCGTCATCGAGAAGAAATTCGGTTCGCCCACCATCACCAAAGACGGCGTGACGGTGGCCAAAGAGATCGAGCTGAAGGATTCGCTCGAGAACATGGGCGCGCAGATGGTGCGCGAAGTCGCCTCCAAGACCAGTGACGTTGCCGGTGACGGCACGACCACCGCGACGGTTCTGGCCCAGGCCATCTATCGCGAAGGCGTTAAGACCGTGGCTGCCGGTGCGAACCCGATGGCTCTGCAGCGCGGCATCAACCAGGCCGTGGCGGCTGTGGTTGGCAAGCGGCACGAAGACGGATCCGTCGAAGGCGGCGCGCTGTCGAAGTTCTCCAAGCCGGTCACCGGCGACATGATCGCTCAGGTCGGCACCGTCTCCGCCAATGGCGACTCCACCATCGGCAACATCATTGCCGAGGCCATGAAGAAGGTCGGCAAGGACGGCGTCATCACCGTCGAGGAATCGAAGACCCTCGAGACCCAGCTGGAAGTCGTGGAAGGCATGCAGTTCGACCGCGGCTACCTCTCGCCCTACTTCGTCACCGATCCCGATCGCATGGAAGCGGTGCAGGAAGACCCCTACATCCTGATCTACGAGAAGAAGATCAGCTCCATGAAGGATCTGCTCCCGCTGCTCGAGCAGGTTGCCCGCAACGGCAAGCCGCTCGTCATCATCGCCGAGGACGTGGACGGTGAGGCGCTGGCCACCCTGGTGGTCAACAAGCTGCGCGGCACCCTGAACGTCGCTGCGGTGAAGGCTCCTGGCTTCGGCGATCGCCGCAAGGCGATGCTGGGCGACATTGCCATCCTCACCGGCGGCAAGGCCATCACCGAAGACCTGGGCATCAAGCTGGAGAACATCAAGCTGGAAGACCTGGGCCGCGCCAAGCGGGTGACCATCGACAAGGACAACACGACCATCGTTGAGGGCCGTGGCGACCAGAAGGACATCGCCGGGCGGGTGAAGGAGATCCGGAACCAGATCGACAAGACCACTTCGGACTACGACCGCGAGAAGCTGCAGGAGCGGCTGGCCAAGCTGGTCGGCGGCGTTGCGGTCATCAAGGTGGGCGCGGCAACCGAAACCGAGATGAAGGAGAAGAAGGCTCGGGTTGAGGACGCCATGCACGCGACCCGCGCGGCTGTCGAAGAGGGCATCGTCCCTGGCGGCGGCGTCGCGCTGGTGCGCTGCACCAAGGACGTCGAAGCTCTGATCAAGACCCTCACGGGCGATGAGAAGATCGGCGCCCAGATCGTTCGCCGCGCGCTCGAGGAGCCTCTGCGTCAGATCGTCGGCAATGCCGGCGAAGAAGGCGCGGTGGTGGTGGGCAAGATCCACGAGAGCAAGGACGACCACTATGGCTACAACGCCCAGACCGGCGCGTTCGAGGACCTGGTGAAAGCCGGCGTCATCGATCCCACCAAGGTCACGCGCACCGCGCTGCAGAATGCGGCGTCGATCGCGGGCCTGATGCTGACCACCGAAGCCATGGTCTCGGAGATCCCCGAGCCCAAGGCGGCAGCCCCGGCCGGCGGCCACGGCGGTGGCATGGAAGGCATGTACTGAGCTGGCCGCTCGGCACACGCGCTTCGCGCAAAAACAGCGGGCGTCCCTTCGGGGCCGCCCGTTTTGTTTACCTCAATAGTGACTGGCTGAATCACTGAGGCCAGATTCTGTGGAGCCGCTTAGCAGTGTCAGCTAGACTGAGTGCAGAAACCCGCGTCGCGCGGAGAACGCCCATGCACATCGATCATCTGACGCTGCAAAACTTCAATCGATTTCAGAATTTGGAAATGCGATTCGATCCCCAATTTAACTTGTTGGTAGGGGACAACGGCGCTGGTAAGACCACTTTGCTTGACGCCCTTGCAATTGCTGCCGGCAGCTGGTTTCTGGGGGTCGATTCAAGGGACGCCCGACCGCCCAAAATTCGCGAAGGATACGTCAGGCTCGATCCTCGAGAATATGAGAGCGGCAGATTCACATTCGAAAAGCAATATCCCGTGCGAGTCAGCGCTAGCGGAATAGTCATGGGCGAAAAACTGACATGGATGCGAGAGAAGGTTTCAGATCGCAGTTCGACGAGATATGGCAATGCAGTCGAAATAAGAGAAGTCGGCCATCGGACCGTGAGTGCAATGCGTGCAGGAGACGAGGTTGTCCTGCCACTCATCGCCATCTATGGGACGGAACGTCTGTGGATAAACCCCGGGGAGACGGGGAGCAGAAGAGCCCGCAAGAAGATTCCTCGCGAGAACTTGTCGCGGCTACGGGGATATCGCAATAGCGTCGGATTCACCATAGATGAGGACGATCTGTTCGACTGGATCGAAAAGGAGACTCTGATTGGTTTGCAGTCGCGAAGCGAGTCCACGCTGTTCCAAGTTGTCAAAGCTGCCATCAGGGACTGCATCGAGGGCGCGATCGATCTGTATTACGACGTTAAGACGGACGAAGTGGTCGTCGTCATGCAAAATCGCCGAACTCAACCCTTTGTGAATCTTAGCGACGGACAGCGAATAATGCTTACGATGGTCGCTGATTTGGCCATAAAGGCTACTCTGCTTAATCCCCAACTCGGGAAGTCCGTACTCAAAGACACCCCCGGAATTGTAACTATTGACGAACTGGATCTCCACTTGCACCCGCGATGGCAAAGGCATGTCATACAGGACCTTCGTCGGACGTTTCCATCCATCCAATTCATAGCAACAAGCCACTCTCCTCAGCTGATTGGTGAAGTGGAACCAAGAGAGATAATCCTCCTTCGCGATCACGACAGCGTGAACCCACCTCAAGCATACGGGATGGATTCCAATTGGGTGCTGAGATACGTCATGGGAGCGGATGAGCGGGACAGAGAGGTCAAGGAGGCGCTTAGCGAAATAGAAAGAATGATTGCCGCTTCCGATTTTGAGTCGGCTCGGTCACGAATTGGTCAAATGCGCTCGCTCATCGGAAATCATCCGGATTTGGTACGCCTCTCAGCGCGCATAGACCGTTTGGCTAGGCAACCAGCATGAGGCGCATCATCAAGGGCCCCGAGCCACCAGAACTCGAGCGCTGGAAGCAAGAAAACGCCGAGATCCCTGAAAATCTCAGATATAGTGCCCTGCACGGGACTCAGACAGCCGATATAAAGGAACATCTTTTACTTGAGCAGGGCTATCTCTGCGGATACACAATGCAGGCAATTTCGACGATTGATGATTGCCACATCGAGCATGTCATTTCGCAGAGACAGCTGGGGGCGGCTACGCCAGAGACGCTCGATTACTCAAATATGATCGCCTGTTTCCCCGGGCGGCGGCCACCTTACGACTGGGAGCCTAAGTATCCATATGGGGCGCAAGCCAAGAAGGACAGTTCGATCACGACGCAAAATTTTGTTTCGCCATTGACCGAAGACGTTGGGTCTAGATTCCGCTACCTCGCTGATGGGCGTGTTGAATCAAAGAGCGGCGACAAGGCGGCTGCAAGTACGATCGAGATACTGCGCCTAGACCATGAGGCATTGACCGGGTTACGGAAAGCAGCAATCGAGGAGCGTGTTCTTGACGTTGCATTGTCGCTAGAGGAAGCGCAGCTGCTCGCCGCGGAGGCACTCATTCCAGGGTCAGACGGCCGCCTGCCAGAATTCTGCGCTGCGGTTGCCCAGGTGGCAGACTGGTATGCCGCGCAGATCCAAGCAGCTACTCGGCGACAGCAATAACTATTTCGTGACAAGGTAGTCCTTAAGTGGAAGCAAAAGTTGTTCCATGACGCGCAGCATCTTCTTTGCTACCGCAGGCCGAGGCGCAGCTCGCAGAGCGCAGCCGGAAATCAAACGCATCCGAGTGGGCGCGTGCTGTTGGAGCCCACTCGCTCCTCATCGACGCTTCCCAAAATGAAAATCCTGACTCCGCCCGGGTATACTGCCCGCGCCGTCCTTTTCCGCTCTCCAGACACCGCCTACCCGGAGGAAGCCATGTCCGGAATTCAGTTCGCCATCCGCCGCCCCAAGGTCGCCTCCTTCTCGAGCGTCGTCATCGACGCCCTTCCGTTCCTGGTGGGCCTCTTCACCCTGGGGCGAATCGTCTGGCGCTTTCCCTCGCTGCGCCTCCAGGCGGCGATCTTCTTTGCCGTCCTCGTCCTCACGCTGCTCTACCAGATGCGCCGGATCCACCGCGTTTACGCCGCCGCCCACCCGCTCGCCCTGAGGGATGAGAATGACGTCCTCGCCAGAACCCTCAGCGAATTGATGAGGACCTTCCGCTGGGGCGGCCTCATCGTCATGCTCCTCTCCCTCGGAGTCCTCTGGACCTGGACCCACCTTCATTGAGGGCGTTTTGCATCGAGGCACAGC
>DATKPJ010000020.1:0-19130 GCA_035524195.1 Occallatibacter sp. | reverse complement strand
ATGGTGGCGCTGCGGGCGGAGTAGGACTCAGCGACGCCCGCCGGCGAGATCCATACAGGGATGTGGCCCTCTGGCAGGGGCACGCTGATCGCTGATCTGTACCGATACCCCCCACCCCCGGTTCCCGATGCAAATTCCTGGCATTAATCGGGTTAGGCCGACACTTGGCGCCAAATTATTCCCAGTAAAGGAGTTAGACGCAAATTATTGTTACAAAAAGAGTTAAGCGAGCTTTTTTGAATCTGACCTGGAGTGCGGGCCCATTCGTAGGGTCCGTGGACCGGATCCCGGCCGAACTCGGACGCGGGAAACTTGCGGCGAATTTCCGCGGAAGAGTTTCTTCGGAAGAGCGCAGACTTCGAGGTGCATGTTGGAACCCCTTGTAGCCACCGCCGCTGTCTGCTGTTGGATTGTCTGATGTAAGTATGCGCGTTTTTGAGAAATAGTCGGCAAATGGCGGTGCTGAGTGAAATGCCGAACATGAATCCGGGCGCGGATTGGAAGGCGGGCAGTGAGCGTGCTCGACCTTGGAAGGGTGAGCAGTCGGCAGCTGGTCGGGGAGTTGCCGATGAGATGCCCACCACTCGACAGGAACGGTGGGAATGAGTCTCAAATGAGCCTATTGGCCTCTTTGCATGAGATCAGCGCGTCTTGACTTTGTACTAAGATATCTATATAAAGACATCTAAATATGGCCAAGACAGATGCTTTGCAAGGTTCGCTCGATTTGCTTGTGCTCAAGATACTGTCGCGGCGCCCGCGGCTTCACGGTTACGCCATCATGGCTGCGATCGCCAGTACATCTGGCGAAGTGCTGCGGGCGGAGGAGGGCTCGCTCTACCCGGCACTCTATCGGATGGAGGAAGCAGGCTGGATTCGCGCGGAGTGGATCAAGAAAGACACTGGCCGCCGCGCCCGGATCTACGAACTGACCGCCGCCGGCAAGAAGCAATTGGGCGAAGAAGAGTCGCGCTGGCAGTCTGTCAGCCTGGCCATCAACCGGGTACTCAGGGAGGCATGACATGTCGTTTCTATCGCGCATCTCGAATGCCGTGCGCGGTGAGCGCTTGAATCGCGAGATCGAGGAAGAGATGCAGGCCCACATCGATGAAGCAATTGCTTCGGGACGGGATGCCGACGAAGCGCTCCGCGCATTTGGCTCCGCGCTGCATGCCCGCGAGTCGAGTCACAGCATTCGCGTTGCCGGATGGCTTGAATCGCTTCTTGCCGATCTGCGTTTCGGCTGGCGGCAGCTCTGGCGCAACAAGGTCACGTCCGTGGCTGCCGTGCTTTCTCTTGCGCTCGGCATCGGCTCGTGTGTTGGCGCCTTCCGCCTTATCGACGCCCTGCTCTGGCGCCCGCTGCCCATCTCCGGTTCCAGCAGGCTCTATGCTCTCTCCCGCCAGTTGATCGGCCTCGAGGGCAAGCCTATCGAGGACGGCTACTGGGCCACGCCGGACTTCAAGCTCATGCGCGATGCGGTCAAGGAGCAGGCCGACCTCATCGCCATCAGCGACGCCGATCGCACAGACGTCACCTGGTCCACCGACGACGGCATGGAGAAGGCTCACGTCGTTTATGTCTCGGGCAACATGTTCCCGGTCTTCGGCCTTCAGCCCACGCTCGGGCGTCTGCTCGTTCCCGCCGATGACCGCGGCCCCGGTCTCTATCCTTATGCAGTCCTTTCCTGGGATTACTGGAATCACCGTTTCGGTGGCGATCCCCACGTCCTCGGTCGCCCGCTCCACATCGGCGACCAGACCTTCGAAATCATCGGCGTTGGCCCTCGCGATTTCACTGGAACCGAAACGGGAACAGTCACCGACATCTTTCTGCCCCTCAGCATGAACAGCCTCGCCACCCGGGAAAACGTCACGTGGCACCACACCTTCCTGATGTTGAAACCCGGCGTCAACCCGGCTGCCGAGCTCGAGCCACTCCGCGAGCATCTCTCCGCGGTCAGCCGCGCTTTCGAGGCCGACTGCTCCACGTGCTTCCGTGGCATGCCCCAGGCCACCATCGACCGCCTTCTGCATAAGACGCTGGTCTTCCATCCCGCCGGCGCCGGCATCTCCGACCTCCAGAAGGAGTATCGCCGATTGCTCGGCGTCCTCGGTTTCCTAGCCGGTCTCGTCCTCCTCATCGCCTGCGTGAACGTCGCCAACATGATGACCGCGCAGGCTGCCGCCCGCGCCCAGGAGATGGCTCTCCGCATCTCGATCGGCGCCGGACGTCGTCGTCTCGTCCAGCTCATCCTGACGCAGAGCGCGCTGCTCGCCCTCTTTGCATCCGTTTTAGGAGCGGTCTTTGCGGCGTGGTCGGCGCCCTTTGTGCTTAGCCTCGTCAATCCGCCCGATAACCCTGCGCGCCTCGCACTTCCTGCCGACGGTCGTGTGCTTCTCTTCGGCTTCGGGCTCGTGATTCTCGTCGTTCTATTGCTCGGTTTGCTTCCTGCTCTCCGTGTCTCTGCCGTCAGGCCCGTCGCCGCCCTCAAAGGTGGTGAAGATCCGCACTCGCCACGCCGCCTGATGCGGGGAGCCATCGCGGTGCAGGTGGCTTTCTGTGTCCTTGTCCTCTTCCTGTCCTCGCTCTTCGTCGCATCCTTCCAGCGCCTCGAGAACCGCCCTCTCGGTTTCTCCACCGATCGTCTGCTTATGCTCGAAACTGTTGCCGGCAAAGGACAACTCCCCGTCGTCTGGAATCAAACTGCCGAGGCGCTCCGTGCCGCCCCTGGCGTCAACTCGGTCGCCATCTCGGGCTGGCCCCTTCTCGGGCGCATCATGGTAAACAGCGATATCTCCATCAACGGCGCGCCTCCCAGTCCGACTCCCGCCTGGTTCCTGAACGTTTCCCCGGGCTGGTTTTCGACCATGAAGATCCCCCTTGTTTCCGGCCGCGACTTTCGCTCTCAAGACACTTCGCCGGGAGCCGCCATTGTCAACGAAACCTTCGTCAAGACGTTCTTTCCCGGCCAAGACCCCATCGGCCGCACCTTTGAACGCGGCGCCAATCAGCCTCTCAACAAGATCGTCGGCGTCACCGCCGACGTCCCGTACCACAACCTCCGCGAGCCTACCCGCCCCATCTTCTACGTCCCCTTCGACGAAATCGACGACAAATCCGCCTCCACGGTCGTTGGCTTCGCCACCTTCACCATTCATACCGACACCCAGAACCCGCTGGCCCTCGCCAACTCCCTCCGCCAGATCATCGCGCAGCGCCACAACGGACTTCGCGTCTCAAACATCACCACGCAGCTCGATCTGGTCCGCGACCAGACGATTCGCGAACGCCTGATCGCCATGCTCGCCGCCTTCTTTGCTGCCGTCGCGCTGCTCCTTGCCGGCATCGGGCTCTACGCTGTGCTCAACTACTCCGTCCTCCAGCGCCGCCGCGAGATCGGTATCCGCATGGCGATTGGCTCGCCTCGTGCCGGCATCGTGCGCCTCGTCACGTTCGATATCTTCCAGATGATTGTGCTGGGAGCCTGCGGGGGCATCGCGCTCGGATTCGGCGCGGCGCGTTCTGTCGAGTCGCTTTTCTACCAGGTCAGAGCAACTGACGCAGACATGCTTGCGCTCCCGGTATGCGCAATTCTCGTCACTGCTCTCGTTGCTACCCTGCCGGCGGTGCTTCGGGCCCTGCGCACGGACCCAACCGAGATTCTGCGCGCGGAGTGAAGGGACAGAATCCGCTCTACACGAATTGAGGAACCGCTCTAGGATTGCAGACCGGCCTTCATCTCGTCCCGAACCTTGTGCGCGAGCTTCTCAACCTGCTCGGCCTTCTTGATCACGCTGAGTGAAAGGGTGTCTTTGCCGCTCCGGTCGAGTTCTGCCTTCAGTTCGTTCGCCAAAGTCAGCAACTTCGCAGCGTCGTCCGCGAGTTGTTTTTGTTGCGGAGTCTGCGGGGTCGTGGGTTTGGAAGAATCCCCTGTCGCCTTTGCAGTTGCCGGCGTCTGGGTCACAGGTGGTTGAGCCGCTCCGCCCTGAGCGGGTTGCTGAGCTTCAGTTAGAAGAATTGAGCCGAAGGTGAAGACACCCAGGCAAACCAAGTTTCGAACGGCACGCATCCGTTCCTGCAACGGGCATGAGGAACGAAACCTTGACGGTATGCTCATAGCGGACCTCCGATCTAGTTGTTGCCTATCGCCCCGCAGTCTTCTCGGAAATGCGGCTGGCGTCGGGACTGAGTCGGGCAAGGCAGCTAATTGGGAACGGAAATGGAGCCTCTCATCTTGTCATGTATTCGGTGCGCCAGCTTCTCAATCAGTTCAGCCTTTCGGACGTCGATGACCGATAGCGCATCCGGCGAGGCTTTGTCCGTCTCGATCTTCAACTGATTGGCCAACTCAACCAGTTTGACGGCGTCTGACGTCATCTCTTTTTGGCGCTGCAGATTGATCTCTGCAAACCGCTTCAGGTCGTCTTGTTGCTTCATCGAATCCAACATGAGCCGGTTGGCGTCCGCGGTTGGATTCGCAGTGCGATTCATCGGCGCCAATCCCGGCTCAGGCTGCGGATAGGGCAATCCGTTCCCTACCTGTGATTGGGGGGCACCAGCGGCAAACGGCATAGACGTGACTGCAATCAGGCAAACGAGGCCCCGTAGCCAGGGCGCTTTCTCCAGTACGATGCTCCGATGTCTGAACGCACCGAGATGAAGGTTGCTGCTTCTCATGCCGACAGTATAGTGCGCAAAAGAATGACCGGGATATCTCTCTTTGGGGCAATTTTGCGGGGGGTCCCGATTGTCATTGCTGCCCGTCCGTATTCTTCTGAATCGTCCGTATGAGGCGCCGGCCGGAGGTCGCGTCGGAAGTGGGGCGCGGCGGAAGAGGCGGGGCGAGTCCCCGGCTTCGAGCGCTGGGGCCGGTCGGGAATGACAAGCGCTGATGGGGCTGGGACGGTTCTCCAGCGCAGAGAACAGAGAATTATCAACTATGCGTTGCTTCCGTAAGTCAGTCAGCAGCAACCAGGTTGGATTCCGACAACAGAACAACTGTGTAGGTGGACGCGAGCTGTCCCGAGAGGATATGCAGGTTGGATGGAGCATACTTTGCGGTTGAGGTGGCGCAGCGCTGCCGAACGGGATCGGCTATCGACGCGTCTGCGGTCACGTTTCTTGCATGAGGCGTAAGCCGGTAGAGGCCGGTAAGAGAATCGTGAAGCGTAGCGAGCGCGTCTCCGGGTTGTGGAGGGTTGGCCAGCGTGCCGGGTTGGAATTCGAGGCCACAATTCTGTGCGTTCGCCGCCATCCAATAGAAAGTGATGTTCGAAAGCGCAAACCCGCCCGGATCGGGCGCATAGCCTCCGCCGACGTCGCAATGAACGCCTGCAAACCAAATCTGGGTCATGGTTTGGCCGGGAGCTGGCGCGGAGGTCCAAATGGCGGGCGGAAACTGCATTCTCTGTTCGTCAATCGCCAGCGCCTGGGCCGCATTCTGCACGTCGGGATGGAGGCTTGTATCGAGGAACCCGTACTGGATGACATCGACGCTGCCAAAGATTGCGGGAATGCCGAGTGAGCCCACGGTATCCCAGACGCCGAGGAACTGGATTTTGGCGTTTTCCATGGCGTAGCCTTCATTGAGGGTTTCGAGCAGCGTCGGGCGCATGGCGACATTGCGATAAGCCTCGAATGCCATGTCGAGGCACTTAGGATCGTTCTGGTTTTTGGTCGGCAATCCGCATACGGAAATCATTCCCGCGAGGCTGCGCGCCGTGTAGGCTCCACGGCTGAAGCCGAAGATAAAGATGCGGTCGCCCGGAGTGTACTGTGCTGCGATGGTGGTGTATCCCTGCTTGATTTTTTGGAAGAGGCCAAGGCCAAATCCGCCACCGAGAACCTGATTGAGGAGATCTCCTCCGGTTCCTACACCGGTGTCGTATGTGGCGATCTGGACGCCGGGAATCTGGGCGGCCGCCAGATACATCCGATAGACGTTGGAATTGCTGGCTGGTTCATCCCATGTTCCATCGGCGAAGAATGCGATGTTTTTGGCCATGAAACCTCCTCATTTTTTGAAGCGGAGAACCCTGCTGCGGGAAAGATGAGTTAGCGTATGCCAGATTTGAAAAGCACGTCAACCTCTTTTGTGAGAGTGGTTCCCGGGAAGGAACAGAGCCGGGCAATCGCCAGGGTGTGCGACGAATGGAAGCGGAATCACTCTGCGGCTTTGGCGGCAAGCACCTCAATAACCGCAATGTTGGATAGCAGGTCAGGGGGAAGATTGTGCCGCGACTTGAGGTACTCCGGCGAGTTGTAGGAGACGGAGACTTTTCCATGGGCGTCTTCGGCGACAAGAATCTTGAGCGGCAGATCGATTGCAACGCTGGGCGAAGCGAGCATGAGAGGCGTGCCCCCGAGGGGATTGCCGAAGATGAGGAGCTTGGTGTTGGGCATGTGAAGGCCGACTTTGGTTGCTTCTCCGCTGTGGTCGACGATGGCAAAGAGGGTGACGTTTTTGGCGGCGAGAATGGACTTCAGCTTCTCGACGGTCTGATCAACAGAGCGTGCGGAAGGGATGGTGACCAGACCATGGATGGAAGTGGGTGGCATATGCGTCTCCAATCGGATTTGAATTGGGGTTGAGGCCGGTTCAGCCTTTGATGAAGAGCAGATACATGGCCATCAGGACGCCGACGAACGCAAGAAAGAAAGCAATCGAGACAGATTGCACGACAGGATGAGAGTGCGAGGTTTCGCCACGATCGAGGTTGCGAATCAATTGAAGATGACGGTAACCGGAAAGCACGTTGAGCAAGACGCCCACGGCAATGAGCGCGGTACCGAACCAGAGCGAAAGGCCGTAGGCGGGTCTGGGCGCCACTCCGCGCACGGCCTGAAGCTGCTGGAGGAAAAGGCCAAAGCGAGCCACGACAAATCCGAAGCCCATGAGAGCCAGGCCGGTTCGGAGCCATGCAAGCAGGGTGCGCTCGGCGGCGAGATAGTCGCTGAGGCTTGCCTTCGGATTGGTGTCGGGAGACGTATCCGTACCTCGCTAAATCGGGAACGCATCAAAGGTGCGCTACTGGGAATATTTGAACGACTTATCAGGATAAGGCGGATGCACGGGCACGGGCCGCGGATCGGCCTGGATTTCCTGCTTTAGAAGATTGATGGCGGCCTGCAACTGGGCGTCGGTTCCCGCGTAGGTTGCATGAGGCAGATTATCGACGACCATGTCGGGATCGACGCCGTGGCCCTCGATGAGCCACTTGCCGTCGGGACCGTAGACGCCGGTTTCAGCAGCGGTGGCAACTCCGTTGTCGGCCTGGGTGTTGCTGCCGCTGAGCCAGATTTCGCCGCCCCAGGTGCGGGTGCCGATGACCTTGCCTAACTTGAGGCGCTTGAATCCTTCGGTAAAGGCTTCGCCGTCGGAGGCGGTTTCCTGATCGCAGAGCACGACGATGTGACCTCGGAAGGCATACTGCATATTCCACATTGGGTTGCCGACGCGGGGTTGCCAGTAGAACCAAGCCTGGCGCAACAGCTTGCTCAACAGCCAGGGATCGATGTTGCCGCCATGATTGTGGCGCACGTCGATGATGAGGCCCCGGCGATCGAAGACGGGATAGTATTCCCGCGCCCATTGATCGATGTCGTTCGGTCCCATGGCCTGCAGGTGGACATATCCGATGTGGTTATCGGAAGCATGCTCGACTTCGAGGCGACGGGTATACTCCCACTCGCGATAGCGCATATGTGCTTCGTCCTGAGCGGAGACTGGCGTAACGAGCACGTCACGCGTTTCTCCGTTCACGGACTTGACGTGGAGCAGGACCTGGGTTCCGGCCTTGCCGCGGAGAAGCTCGCGCTCATCGGGGACGCTGAGCAGATCCTGGCCATCGATGCTGAGGATGACTTCGCCTTCGTGAACGAGAGACGCGGGCCGGGCCAGCGGCGGAGCGAGGTTGGGTAGATCTGGATCGTGCGCGTAAATATGCTCGACGACGTAGCCGCCTGCTTTTTCGTCTCGATGGAGCCGAGCGCCAAGGGAGCCGAGATCGACATCATCGGAGGGTTTTCGCTCATCGCCTCCGTGGACGAAAGTGTGAAGAGCGGAAAGTTCGCTGACCATCTGGGCGATGACTTCATTCAATTCATCACGATCCGCAACGCGATCAACCAGGGGAAGGTAGCGTTCGCGCATGGCAATCCAATCGACGCCCTGCATGTTGCGATCGTAGAAGTAATCGCGCTCAAGCCGCCAGGCGTCGAGAAAGATTCCGCGAAACTCATCGCGAGGCGTGGTGGAAAAGGTCCAGCGCGAGAGGTTGATGGAGGCCTTGGCGAGGACCTTGGGATCGGAAAGGCCGGCGCCTTTGACATCCGCATCCAAAGTGTAGAAATCGTCGCCTTTGCGGACCAGGATCTTCTTGCGATCGAGTGAGATTTCGTAGCCTTTGACGTCGGAGAGCACGGTGTCAGGTTCGTCGCCTTTGTTGGCGACATCAAGACACTGAAGGGCCATGTGCTCGCCGGAGTCGTCGCTTGCATTGAGCCAGCAGAGGCGTTTCTCAGTGGCCTGGAGGCTATCGTAGTTGCTGGCGGGCGCGGGAACTTCGTCGAGACGTGAATCGAGACCGGTGAAATCGATCTTGACTTCGACGGGCTTTTTCTCGTCCTTCTTTTCACTGGCTGATTTGCCGTCCGGAGCAGGCTTCTTGTTGTCGGCGGCCGGGCTGGTCTCTTTGGATTTGTCGTCAGGAGGTTTCTGCTCGTCGGTTTTGGGCGTCGTGTCTGGATGCAGCTCATCGGGCGGCAAGAACGGCGAGCGGAGACCGGGGACCAGAGCCAGCTCGTAAATCTTGACGGTGTGGTCGAAATGCGGTTCCGGCTCGCGCGGACCCCACGGGGAATCGATGGTGGTTTTCAGCATACGGTCGGAGAGGAAGTAAAGCCACTTGCCATCGGAGCTCCACACCGGCTTGTCGCTGTTGTAGCGGTCGGAGGTGATCGACTGGATGGCGCCCGTTTCGACATTGAGTATCTTGAGCTGGTCAAAGAGATCTGAGGCTGTTTCAACGTATGCCAGCCATTGGCTATCAGGCGACCACGAGAGGTCATTGAAGTCGCCGACAGGTGAGAAGGCGATGCGCTTGTTCGCCTTGGTTTTGAAGTTGTAGAGCCACAACTGCTGATCCTTGTCGCGGTGCGCGAGCCATTGGCCGTTGGGCGAAGGAACGCCTTCCCAGCGGAGGACTCTGGCATCGTTGGTTAACTGCGTGCGCTCGCCAATGCCGTTTGCGGGGAATGTCCAAAACTCGGTTTCGCCGGTGGAGGTGGAGAGCGCGACGATGCTCTTTCCGTCGGCCATGAAGCGCGCCTCTCGATACCGGACAGCGGAGTCGCCGGCGACCTTGATGATGCGCCCGGTTTTAGCGGGCATGGTGAAGATCTCGCCACGGGCGGTTAACACAACGCGCGAACCATCGGGCGAGATGTGGAAAGCGGTAAGGTAATCGAGCGGCTTCTTGACCCAGTGCTCGCGCATCTGGTCGAAGTCGGAAGCGAGCGTGACGGGGATGACCGACTCGTGGCCGGAAGCGAGATCGAGGAGCCAGAGGTCAGAGCCGCAGGCATAGACGATGCGCCCGTTATCCAGCGACGCGGATTCGACATCAAAGCCGCGCTGATGGCTTTCCTCCTTGATGCCGTGACCCTGCGGGTCCATGGAGTAAACATTCATCACGCCATCGCGATCGGACAGGAAGTAGACGCGGCCATTCCAGAACATGGGATCGGTCGAAGTGCCGGGATAGTCGGCGGTGAGGGGCACAGACTCGGCGCCGCTGTCGTATCGCCAGATGTTCTCGGCGAATCCGCCCTTGTATCGCTTGGTTTCGCTCCATTGGCGATGCCAGCGTGTGAAGAAGAGCATGCGCATATCGGCGGAGTAACTTGCGTCTGCCGCCTGGGCCAGTGGAATAAGCTCGCGACCGCCCTTGGCGTCGATGAGGACGATTTGCGACTGAGGCAGCGTCGAATAGCGCGACGTGGAAATCATCAGACGTCCGTCGGGAGCCCATCCGACGGGCAGGGCGTCGCCATCCCAGGTGCGGCGCTGAGGCAGGCCGCCTGCAACTGGCATGGTGTAGACCTCGCTCGGTCCTTCGTAGTCAGCGGTGAAGGCAACCGTTGACCCATCGGGCGAGATGGAGGCGTGGGATTCGCGGCCGGGATCGGAGGTCAACCGGCGAGCTGGACCGCCGTGAATATCAACTGTCCACAGATCGCCTTCGGATGTGAAAACGATGGTGTCGCCGTGGATCGCAGGCGTGCTGTAGTAGCCGCGATGCAAGGGGGGCGCGCCGGTGGCGAGCAGGCCGAGAGGCGCCAAGGCAACGCAAAGAAGAGAGGCAAAGGACAATGGACGGATGCAATTCACGGACGAGATGCTCATGGCTTCTCCGGGCCTACAGGGTGTTTCCACAAGAGCCGAAACCCTGGACGGCATTGGGGAAACTTGGGAAGGGAATTAGACAGCGGGATCAGGATACTACGGTGGGAATGAAGGGCGGCGCAGCGCCGAGGGGTCTTTTTGAAAGGCTACGAAGACGTAACAGGATAGTTCGAATTGAAGGGGAAGATGATTTCCGCTTCACTGGAAACCGGCTTGCCGTTTACGGTAGCAGGTTGGAACCGCCAGGTCTTCACAATGTCGAGGACCATCTGGTCGAGCTTCGCGCCGGCGCTTTTCACCAGGCTCTCGCTGACCACGGAGCCGGATTCGTCTACAGTCACTTCGACCACGACCTTCTGCTCAGTGCGCGGCAAAAGCGAGCGATCGGCGATGGGCGGGCGCGGCGAGTAGACGGGGAAAGCAGGATCGACATCCTGGTTTTCGCTTCCATTTCCATTTTTCGCGCTGCCTGTTCCATCCCCTGCATGAGGTACAGGTGGCGCGCCGCCTCCCGGTTTCCGGGTCGGATGCGGCGGGGTTGGGAGGATGCTTTTTCTGGTTGGTTCAGCGTGCGGGTCGGGCTGAGGAGTGTGCGCGGAGGCCAGCGCTGCAGGCAAGGCCAGCTTGACGGCATGCGCTCCGCCAGCGGTGGCAACCTGCACAGCATTCAAGGGCGATTCGGTCTGGATGATTTTCGGTGGGTGAATGAGGCCGAGCAAAAACGCAAAAGTGATTCCATGCAGCGCAAGCGAGACCGACACTGCGGAAATACTGCGTTTGGCGGGTCCGTTCGGAGAATGCACGGCGACCTCTCACGTACGGGGAACGACTGGTAGAACGATTGTCGCACAGGTTCCGGGATTCAGAACCGCGAACGCGAGAGATTCACAGGAAGGTAAAATAGGGCGCCGGCATTCGGAGATAGCGGACGTGGAACTGCCGGCGCTTCCTGCGACCTGTTACGCAACGCGGTCGATGGTGACGGATTCGAGGACGACCGGTGATTTGGGCTTGTCCTGGCCTCCGCGAGGAACCTTGGAGATTTTGTCGGCGATGTCCTGTCCTTCAACGACTTCACCGAAGATGGTGTGGTTGCCGGTAAGCCAGGGAGTGGGTGCGACGGTGATGAAGAACTGGCAGCCGTTGGTGTTCGGTCCGGAATTGGCCATGGCAAGCTTGCCGGGCTTGTCGAAGCGGTGCGGCGAGCCCTTGGTCTCGTCCTGGAAGCGATAGCCTGGTCCACCCATGCCGGTGCCGGTGGGATCGCCGCCCTGGATCATGAAATCGGGAATGACGCGGTGAAAGATGGTGCCGTCGAAAAGCTTTGAACTGGATTTTGTGTGGGTGGAGGGATGAGTCCACTCCTTTTTGCCTTCGGCAAGTTCGATGAAGTTCTTGACCGTGATGGGCGCGTCGGCCTCGAAAAGACGGACCTTGATGTTGCCCTGATTGGTAGCGAAGACGGCGTAAGTTCCTGGGACGAGTGCCATGGTGAACTCCAAAGATTGGTGTGAGGTTGGTGGTTGATCAGCCTTCGGAACGATTCGCGAAGGATGGGCTCCCATGTTGGGAGCGGGTTATCTTTGCGGTGCGGCTGCGGCAGGTGCATCTGCCGGCGCTGCCGGCTGCGACTCTCCGGCGGGTAGCGGCGGGAGCGCGTGGCCTTCAGGGACGATGGTGACCTTGTTGAGTGTGACCGGAGTCAGCGGCTTATCGTTCGAGTCGCGCTCAACGCGGGCGATGGTTTTGACGACCAGGACACTGGGGTCGTCGCATTGCCCAAAGATGGTGTAGTGCTGATCGAGAGTGGGGTAAGCCTGTTCCATAATAAAGAACTGGCTGCCATTGGTGTTGGGTCCGGAGTTCGCCATGGCGAGGCGCCCGGGGACATCGAAATTCAAGCTGGGATCGAATTCGTCGTCGAACGTGTAGCCGGGATCACCTTCGCCGGTGCCAAGAGGATCGCCGCCCTGAATCATGAACCCGGGAATGACGCGATGGAAGGTAGTGCCATCGTAGAGCGGCTTATGGTGCTGCACTTTCTTTGTTGCTGGATCAGTCCAGTCCTTGGTGCCGGTAGCGAGGCCGATGAAGTTCGCAACCGCGACGGGCGCCTGCTGCTGAAAGAACTGGCAGGTGATACGGCCCATCGAAGTGTCCATTACCACCATGGGACCGTTGGGGTGAATCAGCGCGGCGGCGGTTGCCTGGGGTGCGTCAGGTACGTCTGGAGCAGGCTTCGAAGTGTCCTGCGCCATTGCGCCGAGCGACAGGGCGATTGCGATTACGGAGGTGGGAAGAGAATGCCTGAATTTCATGCCTTGCTAGAGGGTACATCAAGCGGTGGGAAGCCTGCCAGCGGTCTTCGCGGACCATTTATGGTAATGGAATGACAGCTTTGCGAAACAGACTCCCCCTTGGACGCATGGCGACGACTGCATGCGTTCTTTGCTGCCTTGCGATACCTGCTCTGCTTGCCGGGGCGCAGGACGACAAGGCTAAAACCGCCCCCGACAAAACCAGCGAGAAGCCGGGTGACAAAGCGACCGATAAGCTGGCGTTGCCGCCTTTGCCTCCGGAAGCGCACACGCAGCAATCCATGCAGATTGACGGGAAGACGTTGAAATACACGGTTACGGTTGGAGCTCTGCCGGTACGCGACCAGGACGGTAAAACCTCCGGCGAGGTGGTGGTAACCTCGTACGTTGTCGAGGGAGCGAATCGGCCTGTCACCTTCGCGGTGAACGGCGGGCCGGGAGCCTCGAGCGTGTATCTGAACTTTGGCGCGATCGGGCCGAAGCATCTGCAGGTGGGCAACGAAGGCGACAGTCCATCGGACGCGCCGGTGCTGAGCGACAATCCAGGGACGTGGCTCGACTTTACCGATCTGGTCTTCATCGATCCGATCGGGACAGGGTTCAGTCGCTCGCTGGTGCCGGAAGCGGAGGCGAAGAAGCTGTTCTACAGCACGGACCCTGACATCGATTACTTGTCGCGCGTGATCTACGACTGGCTGGTGAAGAATGACCGGCTCGATTCGCGGAAGTATCTAGTGGGCGAGAGCTACGGGGGTTTTCGCGGCCCGCGGATCACGTACTATCTGCAATCGCAGCTTGGTGTGGCGATGAATGGCGTCGTACTGGTGTCGCCGTACCTGAATCCGACCATTGAGAGTGATGGGGATCTCTCGCCGTTGCCGTGGATGATGACGCTGCCTTCGATCACTGCGGCGCACCTGGAGCGCGAAAAAAAGCTTACGCCCGAGGCAATGCAGAACGTGATTGCCTACACCTTTGGCGATTATGCTGAAGCGCTGCTGAAAGGCCGTTCCGATCCCGATGGCCAGGCGAAGATGATTGCACAGGTGACGCAGATGACGGGCCTCGATCCCTCCTTTGTGAAGTATTCAGGAGGCCGGTTGGAGACGGGCGCCTATCTGCGAGAGGTGTATCGCGAGGAAGGAAAGCTGGGGTCGGTGTACGACTCGAACGTCACGTCCTTTGATCCGTTTCCGTTTTCACCGGAGCAGCGAGCGAACGATCCGATCCTGGCCAGCATTATCGCGCCGGTGACGACAGCGATGGTGAACTTTGTTACGCAGACGGTGGGCTGGAAGGTGGACGCCCGCTACAATGCTCTCTCCTATGACGTGAATCGTCTGTGGGAGGGCGGAGCGGACTTGCGAAAGGGTTCTGTAACGCAGTTACGCCAGGCGGTGGCCGCCGATCCGAAACTGCGGGTGATGATCGTGCATGGATGGAATGATTTGTCCTGCCCTTTCATGGGTTCGCTGCTTTCGGTGGACCAGATGCCGGTGATGGGCGATCCCACGCGCGTGTCGGTGCATGAATATCCGGGCGGGCACATGTTCTACACACGGCTCGATAGCCGGCTGGCGCTTCGGAAAGACGTGATGGAGATGTATGAGAAGCATTGAGGGTTGAAGGATCAAGGGCCAAGAATTTAAGGATGGAGAACGGCCCGGCGCGTATCGCGGGCCGCTTTTTTTGGCAGCGGGGATTCGCTGAATTGGCCGGCGCCTGCCATTGACACTCTATCCATAGATAGACTATATATTGCTGCATGACAAAGAAGCCGGAACTGCTGCCGGGCACGCTGGACATGCTGATCTTGAAGACGCTGAAGCGGGCGCCTCTGCACGGGTACGGCATCGCGCAGTCGATCAAGCGGCTCTCAGACGATGTGCTGACGGTGGAAGAAGGCTCGCTCTATCCGGCGCTGCAGCGGCTGCTGCTGCAGGGATGGGTTAAAGCCGAGTGGAAGATGACGGAGACCAATCGGCGTGCGAGGTTCTATACGCTGACTGCGGCGGGTCGAAAACAGCTGGGGCTCGAGGTATCGCAGTTTGAAGAAATGATTGCGGCGATCGGGCGTGTGTTGAGCGAACCGGCATAGCTGAGCCTCTTTTCCGTCCGGCGAGCAAGCCGAGATGGATTTTGCAATTCCCGATGGAGCGAGGAGGTATGAATGGGCGGAGCCAACCGGTTCCTCAGGAAGATTGCACTTCTTTTCAGGCGCGATCGATTTCGCAACGAGCTCGACGAAGAGATGTCGTTTCACCGCGAGCAGATGGAACGCGAGCTGAGCCAAGGCGGCATGAGTCCTGGAGCCGCCCGTTGCGAAGCGATGCGCCGATTCGGTAACGCGGCCCGGGTCAGGGAGCGCAGCCAGGAAACCGTCGGCTTTCCCTTCGAGACTGTTTTGCAGGATTTGCGCTTCGCCATGCGCCAGCTTCGCAAAAGTCCGGGATTCGCCATCACGGCAATTCTGATCCTGGCTCTCGGCATCGCCTCCAGCGTGGCAATCTTCGCATTCGTGGATGCCGCGTTAATCAAGCCGTTACCGTACGAAAACCCCACCCGGCTCGTGCAATTGTTCGAGAGTATTCCGCTCGGTCCACGCTTTCACCTGTCATATCCCGACTACCTTGACTGGAAGCGCGACAACAAGGTCTTCAGTTCGCTCAATGTGTTTGCTCCATACGGATTCATGATGAAGACGCCAGAGGGACTGCGGAAGGCCGACGGCGCGCGGGTGAGCGATGGGTTTTTTCGCACGCTTGGGGTAAAGCCTGTTCTTGGACGCGATTTCTATTACGGAGAAGACCGGCCAGAGGCAGCGCGGACAACGCTGCTGAGCTATTCGGCGTGGCAAAGGCGGTATGGCGGTAGTCCCTCTGTTCTAGGGAAATCCGTGATCCTGGACGGGGACACTTACACGATCATCGGAGTTCTGCCCCGCGAGTTCAGCTTTGCGCCCGCAGAGCCGGCTGATTTCTGGGCCATTCAGAAGCCCGAAGAATGCCGCGGTTGCCACGGACTCTTTGGAGTCGCGCGGCTCAAGGATGGCGTGACCTTCAATCAGGCGTTCGCCGATATCAAGGCAATCGCGCAAAGGCTGGCAAGGCAATATCCCGATTCCAATCGCGACCAGGTCGCCTACATGTTGCCGCTGACCGATGTCATTGTCGGGGATATCCGGCCCATTCTGCTTGTTGTATTGAGCGGCGCCGGGCTGTTGCTGCTCATCGCGAGCGTGAATGTGGCAAGCCTTCTGATGGTCAGAGCCGAGAATCGAAGACGCGAGATGGCGGTGCGTGGCGCCCTGGGCGCATCGCCTCGGCGTCTGATCAGGCAGTTCGTCACGGAAGGCATGATGCTGGCCGTGATCGGCGGCGCGCTCGGGGTGGCGTGCGCGGGGCAATCCATGCACATGCTCGCGTCACTCATCCCCAAAGACTTGATGGCGGCGATGCCTTTCCTCCACGGACTCGGGTTGAACGCGCGGGTGATCCTTTTTGCTTGCCTGCTCACAATTCTGTCGGGCGTGTTGTTTGCATTCATCCCCATAGCGCGCATCCGGTTCGACGCGATCCGGGAAGGTCTGTCGGAAGGTGGTCGCTCGGCGGCGGGCATTGTGTGGAGGCGCTTCGGATCAAATCTTGTCGTCGTCGAGTTAGCCACGGCCATGGTGCTCCTCTCCGGCGCCGGACTGCTGGGAAAGAGCCTTTATCGGTTGCTCCACACCGACATCGGAATGCAGCCGGACCACATTGCGGTGGTGCACGTGGAGGCCCAGCCGGAAAAGTACAAGGACGATGCGGCGCAGTCGGCGTTGGCGCGCGAGATTGTGAGGCGGGTGGGGAGTTTGCCTGGGGTAGAGAGCGTGGGCATCACGACGAAGCTGCCGATCGAAGACGCGGATTGGACTACTGGTTTTCGCATCGTGGGCCGGCCCGATCACGGCGAGCACCGTGAAGCGGCGATTCGCAGAGTGACTTCAGGATACATGACGACATTGAAGACGACGCTCAGGAGCGGGCGGTATTTCAGGGAGGACGATAACGCGTCGCATCAGCAGGTCATGATCATCAACATGGAGTTTGCCAGGGAATATTTCCCGGGTGAGGATCCTGTGGGCAAGCAGCTATCCTTCGATGACAAGGCTCCGCCCATTCTCATCGTTGGTTTGATCGACGATATCCAGGAAGGGCAACTCGATGCGAAACCGCGAGCGGCGATGTATCGGCCCTTCTATCAGAATGCGAACAGTGGATTCGAGGTTCTGACGCGTACATCGCGGGATGATCGGGCGATGTTGCCGGTGATGGAATCGACCCTGCGGTCCATCGATCCGGGCATGGCAATCTTCGCCCCCATGACGATGGAACAGAAGATTCACGATGCTCCATCGACCTACTTGCATCGTTCTTCGGCGTGGCTGGTAGGTGGATTTGCGGTCCTTGCGCTGCTGCTGGGCGCGGTCGGCTTGTATGGGGTCATTGCCTATTCGGTGAGCCAGCGGACCCGAGAGATTGGGGTGCGCATGGCTTTGGGAGCCGAGCGTGCCACAGTGTACCGCCTCGTCATGCGGGAGTCAGCGCAACTGATTGTGACTGGAATTGTCGTGGGCATCGCCGCATCCGTAAGCGCTGCGATGTTGATCCGCAAGCTCCTCTTTGACGTCTCGGCCTGGGATGTGCCAACTCTGGCCGGAGTTGCGATTGTGCTCGCTTTGTCGGCACTGCTGGCCAGTTACATTCCGGCACGCCGTGCAGCATCTGTGAGCCCTGCTGAAGCGCTGCGCGCGGAATAGGGTTTGGATTGCGATCTTGATCAAAGCAGGAGGATAGCGCGTGAGCGTCGTTGGTCGATTCATCCATAGAGTTGCGTTCTTGCTGCGCCGGGACCGGTTCCGCAGCGAACTGGACGAAGAGATGTCGTTCCATCGCGAGCAGATGGAACGTGACCTTGTGGGGGAAGGTGTTTCGCCTGAAGAAGCGCGCTATGCCGCTGCGCGGCAGTTTGGCAATTCGGTCCAAGTGCAGGAGCAGACACATCAGGCGGTGAGGTTCAGCTTCGAGATCGTTCTTGCGGATGCACGATATGCGCTTCGGCAATTGAGGCGCAGTCCCGGATTCACACTCGTGATGCTCCTGACGCTGGGGCTCAGCATCGGCGCGAATACGGCGATTTTCAGCTTGATTGACGGCGTACTTCTGAAACGGTTTCCGTATGCAGAGCCTGAGCGCCTGGTGCGCATGTTTCTGTCGAGCCGCACGTTTCCCAAGTTCCCGCTGAATCCCTTCGACTTTCGCGATTTCAGGGCGCAGAACCGCACCTTTGAATCGATGGCAGTCTTCACGCGCGGCGATGTTCAGCTTTCAGGATCAGGCGAGCCTGTGCGGCTGGATGGATTCGGAATTACCTCAGGGTATTTCGGGGTGCTGGGGATTCGACCGGCGATGGGACGGGAATTCACTTTTGATGAGGAGATTCCTGGCAACGGTCTTGAAGTTGTAATCAGCGACCGGTTGTGGAGGACGCGGTTTGGAGCCGACCCGAACATTCTGGGAAAGAAGATCACGCTGAACATGCAGCCGTTCACGGTGGTGGGCGTGATGCCGCCGGGGACGGAGCATCCGGGCAATGAGTATCACGCGGTTGCCTATGGTGACACGGTGGATGTGTGGTGGCCATTTTCGTTTGGGGGCGACCCAAAGAATCGCGGCTCGCATTTCGTGGAAGGTATCGGGCGGCTGAAGAACGGCGTAAGCGTCAGCCAGGCGAGCGCGGACCTGAACGCGATTATGAAGCACATCTCGGGCGACCGCTCCTCCGACGATTCGGGATGGAAGGTGCTGGTGATTCCGCTATCGACCGAGGTTGTGGGCAAGAGCCGGCAATTACTGCTGGTGCTGGTGGGCGCAGTAGGCATTGTGCTGCTGATTGCCTGCGTGAACGCGGCCAACCTGCTGCTGGCGCGAGCCTCAGCGCGGCAGCGGGAGCTTGCGGTTCGCATGGCGATGGGCGCTCCGCGGCTGCGTGTGCTGCGCCAGCTGCTCACCGAAAGCCTCCTGATTTCGTTTGCCGGCGGAGCACTTGGGCTGGCAATGGCATTCGGCGGCGTGCGCTCTCTGGTTGCATTTCTGCCGGCTGATTTTCCGCGTGCAAACGACATCCGGGTGAACGGCGTGGTGCTTGGGTTCGCGTTCCTGGTGAGTCTGGCGACTGGAGTGCTTTTTGGGTTGGCGCCTGCGATGCAGGCAGCGCGCACTGATCCGAGACAGGGATTGCAAAAAGCAGGCAAGACCACGACCGGATCGAGAAGAGAGAGCCGTCTTCGCAGCGCGCTGGTTGTCTCCGAGGTGAGCCTCGCCTGCGTGCTGTTGATCGGCGCGGGTCTGATGCTGCGCAGCTTT
>DATKPJ010000019.1:0-121547 GCA_035524195.1 Occallatibacter sp. | reverse complement strand
AGAGTCGATCCGGCGCGCCAGACGGGCTTGCCCTGGGAGACGTAGTTATCGGTGAGGATTTTGCTGTAGCCGGTTCGAGATGCAACGACGGAGAGGACATCGCCGGGGCGAGAACGGAAGGGCGCCTTGTGGTAGAGTCTTGCCTCGTAATAGCGGGCGTAGGCATTCAACGTGTCGGGCACGGTCATGAACGATCCGCCGAGGTAGAGACCGTGGTCTGGATGCAGCCGATCCGACCTGAACGCCTGGGCATCCATGAGGGCGTATGCGCAATAGTTGCCGGAATCGGATCGGCCGGTGGCTTCATTCGTGAACGGGGTGGTGTTGTTGATGGACCCTGCACGAAACCACGCTTCATGCGCATCGGCAGAGGCTGGGCGGAGGTAGCCCACTTCATTGATGAGGACGAGCTTGTCGCCGTGGGGAATGAAGCGGAAGCCGGTGTGATTGCGCGCGACTTCGGTTGGGCCTCCGCTGGGATCGATGCTGCGCTGTGCGGCGGTTTTGAGATAGGTGTTTCTGGGGCCGCGAATGCGGAGGTCGAGCGAAGGCGCGGTGAGCGGGAAATAGGACATGCCGGCTTCGAAAGGAAGTACGGCATAGACGCCCTGGGCGCCAGTCGCGGTCGATCCACCGACGAAGAGGCCAACGAAACTCATGTTATTGGCGATGTAACCGGCTTTCAGTTCGACACAGTCTTCGCCGAATGCCTTGTAGAAATAGAGGGCCCATAACTGAATCGACTTGGGACCGGCGGGGTTCCAACTTGCCCAGTTGCCTACTCCGCCGAGATATAGCTGCGCGTGATTCAGATGTAACTGGCGCAGATCGGCATCGAGGATCGGCTGGACGAAGACGCTTTCGAATGGGCGCTGGCCAACATAGACCTGGTCATCCGCGGGCACGGGCGCAGCCAGCATGTTCTGGGTGTACTGGATTCCGGTGATGACTCGGAAGGCGATGCCCTTGCGAAGGAGTGCCCGACGAAAGGCCGAATTGACGTCGATGATGCTGTCAGAGAAGGGCGGCATGGCGGCGTCTCCACCGAGGTAGTTCAGGTCCTCAATGGAGCGCGGGGCGGGTGCCGGGGAATCGGGAAGACGCTGGGTTGTGTCGTTGGACTGGGCGCCGGCGAGAATGCCGAGGCAAAGCAAGGATGCAGCAACGAGCATGGATCCGATTCGATGGTCGCTGCTCTCGCGCACTTTCTCGCACACCCTCGGTGTTTCCGGCGACCTATGAGGTTGGGGCCGGAAACGTTTGTCTTAGACGGAACAGATTGAGGATACCGCGAGCGGCCGGCGCTGGGGAACGAGGCCGGAAGGCAAATGCAGGACGAAAAGGCGCGTTCGCCGCTGATTTCGGGAGATTTTCAGGGTGTGACGGGAATCCTTGCGGGCTCAGGCACATCTGAGAAAATGATGGAAGTGAAGATGACGGGAAATCTTGTCTTCAAGCGGTTGAAGACGCGGGGAATTTGTGCGGCGCTGGCGATGGCCGGCGTGTGCACGGCAGTGTATGGGCAGGGAGGGAACCCGACGTCGGCCACGAATCCCTTTTATGGCAGTGTGACGGCGCAGCCGGTAAGCGCGGAGCCCCTGCGGTTGTCGCTGGACGAGGCCGTACGGATGGGCCTTGAAAACAACCTGGGACTCAAGGAAGCGGAGAACGATGAGTTGGCGTTGCGGGGTGAGAAAAACGAGGCGTTGCAGGAGTTTTTGCCGACGATCACGGTGAGCGGCGGAACGGGCATTTTCCAACACAACCTGGCGGCGCAGGGGTTTGGACCGGGCACGATCAGCAAGTTTGGAGCACTTTTCCCGAATGGGCTACCACCAGGACTGTCGGAAATTACGAAGGATGACTTGACACAGGGGCAGATCAACTTTAGCCAGACCCTTTTTTCCGGCCCTGTGATCGCGGGATGGAAGGCCGCCGGCGCGGCGCAGCGTGTGGCTCATTTTGCGAAGATGACGGCGCGTGGCGACGTGGTGCAGGACGTGGCCACAGCGTATCTGCACGCGATTGCGGACGGGAGCGAGGTGGACAATGCCGCGGCTCTGGTGGCGGCGGACCAGGTGGCGTTTGAGCACGCACATGAGGCGCACGAAGCAGGAACGGTGGCAAATCTGGACGAACTGCGAGCGCGGGTACAACTCCAGTCGCAGCAGCAGGCCCTGATTGTGGCGCAGAACGCGTTGGAGAAGGACCTGATCCTGCTGAAGCGGGAGATCGGCGTGAATCCAGGGCAGAAGATGGTGCTGACGGACGAGGCTCCGTACAGTGAGCTGGCGCTTGAGACTCCGGAAGAAGTAAAGAAGGTGGCGTATCAGGATCGGCAGGATTACCAGAACCTGCAGAACCAGATTGTGGAGTTGAGGGCGGTTCACAGGGCGTATAGGAGCCAGCGGTATCCCACACTGAGCTTTAGCGGATTCTGGGGCGTGGACACGGTGAATGGCTCCGGGAGCCACGGAAACTTTGCAGCCATCGGAACGCTGAGTGTTCCGCTGTTTCGCGAGGCTGGATTGCGCGGGGACGAGGAAGCCTCGGCGGCACAACTGGCTGCCGTGACGGCGCAACTGGCGGACCTGCGGAATCATATCGATGAACAGGTGCGGGACGCGCTGCTGGACGTGGCTGCGACGGGCAAGCTGGTGGATGTGGCTCGCTCGAATGTAGACCTGGCCACCCGGGCGCTGAACGATGAGACGGATCGCGTGAGCGCAGGCGTGGATGACAATCTCCCGCTGGTGGACGCGCAGGCGACCCTGGCCGCTGCGCAAAGAAGCCTGGTTGAGAGTCTCTATCAATACAACATTTCGAAGCTCGGGCTGGCGCGCGCCGCAGGAGTCATTGAGCTGCAATACAAGGTGTACCTCGGGCAGTGAGGTGCCTCCGAACATGGAGGTCCGGCGTTCGGGGAATGGAATTCGACCCGGCGAAGCGCAGCGGCCGGCTACCATGTGCACGTCCTCAACGACGTTCCTCAGGACACGGATGCGCTTTACGTGCTGACAAGAGGACCTGCTATGCCGGAGTTCATTGGGGCCGGGAAGCGCATCTTTATTGTGCAAGCAGATAGAAGCATTGAAATCTCGAAGAAATGATGCACAGGTTCGACTTTCGCCATCCATTAATTTAGGGAGTGAGGAGCAAATCGGATGGCTAAGGAGCTTAAGGTCGAATACAGCGTGATGCCGGATGCATCGGCTTTGGCGGCGCGCGCAGCGGAAGAGTTTACCCAGGCGGCGGAGAAGGCCGTGGCGGAGCGCGGGCGGGCGCGGATTGCCATCAGCGGCGGGTCGACGCCCAAAGCCACCTTCGCGCTGCTGGCTGACGCCAGCAAGCCATGGCGCACGCGAATGCCATGGGAGAGGCTGGAGATCTTCTGGGTAGACGAGCGCTGTGTGCCGCCGGACCACCCGGACAGCAATTACCGGATGACGCGAGAGGCGCTGCTGGACCATGTTCCGCTGAAGCCGGAGCAGGTGCACCGCATGGAAGGCGAAGCGGAGCCAGCGGCGGGAGCGGCACGATATGAATCGCTGCTGCGCGATACGTTTCGGTTGGAGGGTGCAGAGAGCCCCCGATTTGACCTGATTCAACTCGGCATGGGGCCGGACGGACATACGGCGTCGTTATTCCCGCACACCGAGGCGCTGTCGGAGATGGCACACCTGGTGACGGCGAACCAAGTGGTGAACAAGGATGCCTGGCGGATCACCTTGACCTGGCCGGTAATCAACAATGGCAGCTCGATTTTCTTCCTGATTGGCGGAGCGGACAAGGCAGGCGTTGTTCACGAAGTTTTCATGGGCCCGAACGATCCGGAGCGATTGCCCAGTCAACTGATATGGCCCTCAAGCGGTATACTCACCGTGATTCTGGACAAGGCCGCTGCTGCGCTTCTACCCGCGACAGATGGGGAAGGCCATGGGGTTCTGAGCCGCGTTCGGAAATAGTGCTGCTGATACCAAAATGACCACATCGTCGCTTTCAGGGTGACGCAGGCATTCCGGTTCATCGGTTGCGGTTTAGAGCATTGCCTTTAAGGCGATGGAGAGAGAAAGATGATTCTGGCGGGCGACGTAGGCGGCACCAAGGTTCACCTTGCGCTGTACGACTTTACAGACGGAAAGTTGAAACATACTCGCGATGAGAAGTATCCGGCCAAGGAATACAACGGGCTGGAAGAGATCGCCAAGGAGTTTTTGAGCACCGACAAAGTGACGGCTGCCTGCTTCGGCGTGCCAGGTCCGGTGCGCGACGGACGACTGAGGCTGACCAATCTGCCCTGGACGCTGGACAGCCGTGAACTGGCGGTGGAACTGGATATCCAGCACGTATTTCTGATCAACGACCTTGAGGCGAATGGATATGGAATCGCCGAGCTGACCGCGGACCAGATCTATACGCTGAGCGACGGCGACCCGAGCCATGTGGGCAACCGCGCGCTGATTGCGGCAGGGACGGGACTCGGCGAGGGCATTCTGATGTGGAACGGCCACGCCCATGTGCCGTATCCGTCGGAGGGCGGTCATGCCGATTATGCTCCGCGCAACGAGGAGGAGATCGAGCTGCTGCGGTTTCTGAAACAGAGATACAACGGGCGCATCAGCTTTGAGCGGGTGGTCAGCGGCATGGGCATGACCGGCATCTATGATTTTCTTCGCGAAGTGCGTGGAATGGATGTACCGGCATGGCTGGCGGAGAAGATGGAGGCTGCCGACGATCCGAATTCTGTGATTACGGAGATGGGGTTGGCGGCGAAAAGCGAGATCTGCGAGAAGACGCTGGATATGTTTGTATCGGCATATGGGGCGGAAGCGGGCAATCTGGCGTTGAAGGTGCTGTCGGTAGGCGGACTGTATGTGGGAGGCGGCATTGCACCGCGCATCCTGGAGAAGCTGAAAGACGGCACGTTCATCAAGGCCTTCACCGACAAGGGACGGCTGAGTCAGCTGCTGATCAACATGCCGGTGCGGATTATTCTCGAAAGCCGCGCGGCGCTGATGGGCGCGGCAGCTTATGCCGAAGCGCGGGCCGCTGAAATCAGCGGAATTTCTGCGCGAGCTGCGTCGCTGAAGGTATAGCCGAATTCATCAGGCAGAGTGCGGAGGGCCAGTCCAAGGAGACTGGCCCTTTGGCCTTGTTGGCCTCCAGAAATATTGCTGCTCGTTCGGAATGTCGTGCAACTTTTTTTCTGGTCCGCGGTCGTGTCGTGTCGCAGGGCGGCCACTTAAAGAAGAGGCACGTTCTCTGCAATTGGCAGCACGGGCGGAAGCTTAGACATTCTTCTCGCCCCGTTCGATGCGATTCGGATAGGCTAGAGCCACGGCATGGCGTTTACGCACTCCATTGGAAGCACCAAGTACATATTTGCCGACCTGCGCACTTTGCTGGCGAGGGCCACACCCATGCGCAGCGGAGATGTGCTGGCGGGATTGGCTGCGGAGTCGGCGGAAGAACGCGTCGCTGCGCAGTATGCGCTTGCGGACTTGCCGCTCAAGCATTTTCTCGACGAGCACGTGGTGCCGTATGAGCAAGACGACGTCACGCGGCTGATTGTGGACACGCACGATGCAACAGCGTTTGCGCCGGTGCGATCGCTGACGGTGGGCGAGCTGCGGGACTGGCTGCTTTCAGATGAAGCCACGCCAGAACGGCTCACAGGGCTTGCGCCGGGATTGACCCCGGAGATGGCGGCGGCGGTAAGCAAGTTGATGCGCGTGCAGGACCTGATTATGGTAGCGGCAAAGATTCGCGTCGTGACACGCTTCAGGACGACGGTAGGTCTGAGGGGACGACTGAGCGCGCGGCTGCAACCGAATCATCCGACCGATGACGCCATGGGCATTGCAGCCTCGATTCTGGATGGGCTGTTGCTGGGATCAGGCGACGCGGTGATTGGAATCAATCCTGCAGGCGACAGCGTAAAGGTGACAATGCGACTGCTGCAGCTTGTGGATGCATTGCGGAGACGGTTCAACATTCCTGCTCAGAGTTGCGTGCTGGCTCATGTGACCACGCAGATCGCGGCTCTGGAAGCAGGCGCGCCGGTGGACCTGATTTTCCAATCGATTGCCGGAACCGAAGCGGCGAACCGGAGTTTTGGCGTGAATCTCTCGTTGCTGGCCCAGGCCTGCGACGCAGGCCGGTCGCTCGGCAGGGGCGCGGCGTGCGCGGATGGCGAAGCGGGCGAGAATGTCATGTACTTCGAAACCGGGCAGGGGTCGGCGCTGTCAGCCAATGCTCACCATGGCGTGGATCAGCAGACACTGGAGGCACGAGCGTACGCGGTGGCACGGCACTTCAGTCCCATGCTGGTGAATACGGTGGTGGGGTTCATCGGACCGGAGTATTTGTATGACGGGAAACAGATCGCGCGCGCCGGACTGGAGGATCACTTTTGCGGCAAGCTCTTAGGTCTGCCCATGGGTTGCGATGTGTGCTACACAAATCATGCTGAAGCCGACCAGGACGATATGGACGCTCTGCTGACGCTGCTGGGTGCAGCGGGCGTGAATTATATCATGGGCGTGCCGGGCGCGGATGACGTGATGCTGAATTACCAGAGCACGAGCTTTCATGATGCGTTGTACGTGCGGAAGGTGCTGGGACTGAAGCCTGCGCCGGAGTTTGAGGCGTGGCTGGCAGGCGAGGAGTTCGGAAGGCTGGCGCTGGAGGCTGATCATCCGGAGAGGCTGCTGCCTGCATGAGCGGGATTCTTCGCTCGTCGAGAGGTTCGCGACTCCGCGCACTTACACCAGCGCGCGTGGACCTGGGCCGGACCGGAGTGAGCCAGCGAACCGCTGACCTGCTGGATTTTCAAAGGGCGCATGCGCAGGCCCGCGATGCGGTTCATGCGCGACTGGATGCGGAGACGCTCGCTGCGGCCATGAAGACGATCGTTGATGGAGACGTGCTTTGCCTGCGCTCGGCCGCGACAAATCGCGCGAAATATCTTCAATGTCCCGATCTGGGGCGGCGACTTGCCAAAGAAAGCCGGGAGTTCCTGGAGCACGTGCCGAATGAGTACTGCGACCTGTCGATTGTGATTGCGGATGGGCTTTCGGCGCTGGCCGTGGAAAGACATGCCGCGGCCCTGTTGAAGGAATTGCTTCCGCGGCTGGAAGGCTGGCGGCTGACGCCGTTGTGCGTGGTGGAGCAAGGCCGAGTGGCGATTGGCGATGAGATTGGCGCAGCGCTGGGGGCACAGCTTTGTGTGGTCCTTATCGGAGAGCGGCCGGGGCTCAGTTCCCCCGACTCACTGGGTGCGTATCTCACGTGGGAGCCGCATCCGGGACGAACCGATGCGGAGCGCAACTGCATTTCGAATATTCGCGGAGAGGGATTGAGTTACAGTGAGGCGGCCAGGCAATTGGCGCTTTCTCTCGCAGAGGCGCGTCGGCGGAGGCTCACGGGCACGGGGCTCAAACTGGAATCCCATTCCCTGGAAAGCGACTGAGGAAGGAAGATGAAAGAGTGCTGCGACTCCTGCGACGTTGGTTGATTCGGACTGCGTTGGTGCTGGCGGTGGGTTTGATTGCCGCCTACGCGGGCGATTGGGCGACTTTTCTGCTGCGCGGAAGGCCGATGTCGAAGGTGACAGTGAACCAGTACATGTCGATCCCGCTCAAAGGCAACAAGACGGAGTACGACTACATGGGCACGATGGATGTTCCCTGTTCGCGGTCGCTGTTTCCTGAAGGCGGGCAAAGTCCCTGCTGGGAAGTTCGGCGGGATGCAAATCAGACGTTGAAGATGTGAGTCGAAGTCTGTCTGAAGATGCTCGTTCTGCAACAATCTCACATCGAAAAGTGATACCGATCACGTCATAATGCCGGGCAGATCCGTAGTATCGTGGAACCGCTTTGGCGGAGTGACGCCATGTACAGCCGAACTCAAAACGAAAATGGGACGTTCAACACGCGATGCCTTGACTGTTTCATGACCGTTGCATCCGACGTGGAATCGCCGCAAGACCTAGACGCGATTGAAGAGCGGCACATGTGTCTTGAAAAGGCTCTCGCCTGTCTTGTAACCGGGCAGAGGATGACGGGGCCTACAGCCCATAAAAATTAGCGTTCCGGGTTGGCCGGGCTGGACTGAGAGGGGGATGGTGTCTGCGCAGCCGGAGCGTGATTCCCGTTGGCGATTTTTTTGTAGAGTGCCTCATCGGCCTCGCGATTCAACCTGCTCGCCATGGCGAATTCGGCCTTCGCTTCGTCTTTCCTGCCTAACGTCCGGTAAAGCCTTGCCAGACGCCAGTGAACATCCACGTCATTGGGCATAAGCTGTCTGGCTTTTTCCAATTCGCGAAGAGCATCCTGGTTGCGCCCTAATTCGGAGTAAACAATGCCGAGATCGAGATAGCTTAGCGGAAGCGAAGGGTTGAGGGTTTTCACTTTCTCAAGCAGCGGTTGGGCGGCAGCAGCCTCGTTCAACTGAATCTCCGAGTCGGCAAGGTAAAGCATGGATTGGGCGTGGTTGGGATCGTTCGCCAGTTCTGCCTGGAACTCCTTGATCGCCTCCGGATATTGCTTCTGGGCCCACAAGAGATAGCCCAATCCGAAATGCACATCCGGCTCTTTGGGATTGGCCCTGGCGGCGTCACGAAACATCTGGGTCGCGCCCGCATTGTCTTTCATTTGATCGAGCGCTTCTCCAGCGAGCATGTCGGCTTCGGCTGAATTGGGATTGATGACGAGGATCTTGTGGTAGACGTCGAGAACATACTTGAACTGATCAGACCAGAGATAGCTGTGCGCAAGCGCGAGCAGCAAAGGCAGGCTATTCGGATCACGGTCGGCGGCCTCCTGGAGGTAGGGGGCGGCCTTGGCGTATTGAGCCGAGCCATAGAAGGCCATCCCAATGAGGATGGTGAGCCGCTGCGCGGCCGGAGAACCGGCAGGCTCGCTTTTGAGCAATGGCTCGAAGACGTTGATGGAGTCTTTCAACTGGCCGTTCTTGAAGAGTGCCAGCCCCAGATTCATGCGCACACTTGCAAGCGGCGGACCAAGCGAAAGCGCTTTGCGATATAGCGCGATTGCCTGCTTGTAGTGGTCCTGCCGGGCCTCGAGCAGCCCGAGGTGCGCGTAGGGTTCAGGGTTGTTCGGATGCGACTTGAGAAGGGCGCGCCATGCCATTTCGCTCTCTTCGATTTTGCCCTGCTGCTCCAGCGCGATAGCCTCCTGACGGCGCGAATCGGGCCTTGCCCCAGCTTGGGCCAGACAAGAATCGGCGACTATCAGGAGTCCCACCCACAACACGATGCGGAGCGCTGGTATCACGAAAAGGCCCTTCCGGTATCTCTCCTTGCAGGCCACCGGCCCGGCACGTCCTGAAGGAGAGAGTCTTAGACAATATTCGCGCAGGTCAGTTCGCGCGGGCAAACTCGGAGATCATTGCCTGGCGATGGCCAGCATCTCTCGCATGCGGTCATCTTCAGGAAATATCTGCAAATATTTTTCCATTTCCGCTTCCACTTGATCATATTGTTTGGCCTGGATGAGCTGGTAGATCAGCGTCTTGCGAATGCGAGGATTGAAGGGCTCCAGGGCAACTGCCCGCCTGGCTGACAAGACCGCCTCCGCGCGATTGCCGCTTTGATCCTGGGCCGCGGACAGATCGACATAGACCAGCGGCTGCGATGGATCGAGCCGCAGAGAGTGCTGAAGATGGGAGATCGCCTCGGCGTATTTGTGGTCATCAAGATCGCGGTGGCCCAGAGAAGCCTGGACGATGGCGTTTTCAGGGTTGGAAGTCTCCAACTGAGCCAGTGTTTTGAGCCATGGTTGGACAAACTGCTCCTTCCCCTCCGCTTTGAACAGCGCGTAGGCCTGCAAACGAACCAGCGGAGACGGAGCCAAAGCTCGGGCGCCGCGCGTGCCCGCAGGGTTGAGCTCGATGAGGTCGGGCATGGCGGCGGTGGTCTGATTGAAAGTCTGCTCCGGAAATGGTTCGTCGGGCGTGCGCACGATGCGATGATTGGTCGCGCTGGAGTGCGAGATGAAACCGATTCTGCGCCGGGGCATGTGGCAGCCAATGCAGTTGTCACTGGGCGTCGTGGCACGGCGGGCAGCGTGCGGCGCCGTGCAACTTGCCTCGGTGTGGCAGGCGAGGCACTTTGACTTGAAATAGGCCGGTGCTTCCTCCTGGGTGGGTTCGACGTGCGGATCGTGACAGCTGGTGCAGCGTAGCTGCTTCTTCGCGGGCAAGTTCCGCGTCGCGAGGAAACACTTGCTCAAGCTCATCGAGTAATAGTGCTCGACATGGTCCTCGTGGGGCGGGTTGTCTCGAGTCGGTGGAATCTGAAAGATGGCGACGGTGCGTTCGAGGGGCTGACCGGGGCGGAAATCCTGATAAGTCTTGCCGGGTTGCAGGACGCGTGCGTCGCCAGCCTGATGGCAGGACATGCAGATGTCGTCGGCCAGTTGGCTGCTCAGACGCTCGGGGTTGACGATCGCAGGGTCTGACCCGTTTTTGTCGAACTTACCCTTGCGCATTGCGTCGACATGTGCAGCACCCGGACCGTGACAGTTCTCGCAGCCAATGGAGGTCTGCGTGAAGGCCGGGTCGCGGTAGCTTCCGTTGTGGCCGGCGATGGGCTGAGCGCGACCGCTGTGGCAATAGATGCAGCCGGGCTGTATGACGCGGTTGAAGCCGTCATCCTCGTTCTGATAGCCCGGCGAAAGATCCCAACGATCGGTCCGCGTGTAATGGGAGAGCGGCGCCTGAAAGAGATCATCGCCGCGGCGCAGGAGCGCGCCAAAGCCGTTCTCGCCGGTGCCAATGATCCAGCCCATTTCATGTGTATTGCGGAAGACTTCCTGGCCGTCTGGTCCTGTTTCGTATTCGCTTTCGATAAGCCTGCCGTTCTCGGAGCGGACTTCGAAGTGATGGTTTGACCTGGCGTCGAACAGCGTTGTTTTCTCCGGCGAACCGAGAGGCAAGGACCGGAGAAACTCCGGCGTGATGGCCGTGAGCGAGTGGCCCATGCTGGACCTGGCAAAGGACCCGGCGATGCGCTGATGGCAGGCAGCACAGGCCGCGGTGCCCAGGTAGCCGTCCTGACTGGACGCTTTTGCCGCGACAGGAGGCGCGGCGGCAGCCCAGGTCGATGCACCTTGGCCAAATACACAGCCCGATCCAAAGGCGAGTACAAGAGCAGGCAGGATGAGTCGGCAATCAGGGAACCGTAGCATCTACGAAGAAACCATCGCAGTCCGACGGATGCGCTGTCCAGTCAATGCAAACGACGGAAGTCAAGAAATCCACCGTTCGATCCGCTTTTGGCGCAGCGTGAAGGCGAAAGAAGAAAACCGCGCGGCCAAATAAATGGCTCTGCAAGAGCTTCCTCTTGCAGAGCCGAGGTTTGTTTCTTGCAGTTAGAACACGAACTTCGAGCCGAGCTCCAAGATGCGGGGCCCCAGATCGCCGGTCACCGTTCCATACTGACCGCCCGTCGAGTTAGCCCATGTCGCGTTGACTGTGCTGAACTCTGTGTGGTTGAAGGTGTTGAACGATTCCGCGCGGAACTCGAAGTGAGCCCGTTCGGTCATCGCGAAGGTCTTGTAAAGAGACGTTGTGAAGTTGACGGTTCCGGGACCTAAGAAGCTGTCGCGCCTGCCGTTTCCGAAACCGAGATTAGGACCACCAGCATAGCCGGGGACCGGTGGGGCCTGTGGATCCTCTGAAAGTGATCCGACGCCCCCGTTGGCATACGTATCAAACCAGTCGTTGACCTTGTGACGGTAGTGAATTGGGTTGACGATATCGGCGCGGTTCGTGTAGTTCCCGCCCAATCCGATCGGATCGTTCACGCCGCCAAAGCCGGAGGCAATAGGTTCGCCCGTCTCCTTTGTAAAGGTGCCTGCAATCTGCCAGCCACCGAGCAGAGAGTGAGACAACCCACTGGTCTTGTTGAAGATTGGGAGGGAGTAGATGTAGTTCCCCCCGAACATTTGACGACGGTCATAACCGCTGTTCGCCTTGTCATACTTGAGGTTCCACGGGTTGCTTGCGGTTTGCAGATCCGTGTCTTGTATGTCGATGTTATGCGAGTAGGTGTAGTCCAGCTCACCGCTCAGACCCCACCTGTTCTGAAGACGCAGGCTGGCCTGCAGGCCGTTGTAGGTGTTGTTTGTGGTGTTCTCCTCCTGCTTGATTTCGCCAAATCCCGGGTAGGTGCGCAGCTCATTGTTTCCGGCCGGATAAATCGCGCCCGGCAACCCAGTGGATGCGGACAGGGCTCGGAGGCTGTTCGGTGTATTCACCGGGAAATCGTTGAGGTCGACATCGATGTTCTGATGCCACCCAAGATTACCCACATACTGAACAACCATAATCACGGAAGGCTCCAACTCATGTTGCACGCCGAGGCTGTACATGGCGGCGCCGGGAGCTTTGTAGGTTGTCGCGAGTGTCGTGAGGCTGGCGGGATAGATCGGAAGCGACGTCGGACTGCCGCAGTTTGCGGGATTGGCCGTCGTCACTGTCGATTCCCACGAGCAGGTTGGGGCACTGAAGTAAACGCTGCCCGCATTCGGCGTGTACTCAAAGGGCAGGTTGCTATTCGAAAGCCCGTAGATGTCATTACCCTGCAAGCGCTCGTAGAAGGTTCCGAAGCCGCCGCGGAGAATGGTTCTACCAGCCCCGGTCAGGTCATACGAGAATCCGAGGCGAGGCTGCCATGTGTTGTAGTCGTTTGTTACAACGCCATGAGGCACACCGTCGGTTCCAGGGATAACCAACCCATTGAGATAATAGGAAGCTCCGTTAAATCCCGGAGGCGTCTGAATTCCCGCGCTGGTCGGATCTATAGCGCCCGGCGTTGTGGTAGACCATGTCACTGGGCTGTCGATGTAGGTCGACGGTTCAAAGTTGGTGAGATCGTTGTTGCGTTCCCACGCGTGCGGCAGCGCATCGTAGCGCAAACCGATTTGCAGGCTCAGCCGAGGAGTCACCTTCCAGTTGTCGTTGACGTACCCCGACGTAGTCTGGTTGACATAGTGCCGGATGGCCATCGACTGCGGCTGGGTATAACTGGTGGCCAGGCCGAGAAGCATACTCATGAATGGATCGCCGGCATTTCCGCCAGCTCCGGTGCCTGTCTGGTTCTGCCCGAAGGCGTAGTCACCCGCGGCATCGGCCTGCAGTTGCTGGTTCTTGGTGTAGCGGTTGTAGCTGAAGCCAAACTTCATTGCATGGTTTCCGCGCGTGTAAGAAATATCCAACCTGGGCTCGTAGTCTTCGGCGGCGTTGTGCCATGCTCCATAGCCAGTCGCCATCGAGGTGCTGACGCCGTTGCCGCCCCAATTTGCGCCCGTGTATTGGTTTGAACCCGAGTTGGTGAAGAAGGTATTTGGAGTCCACCCGCTCGGGGCTAGAGCATTGGTTGAGTTGGTGATGTTGATGATGTTGCCGTCATAGTTCATCGACGCTTCAACCAGCAGGCTGGGAGAAAGCACAGCGGTCAGCTTGATGGCTGCGCTGTTCGATGGGTTGCTTTCCACGCTGGAGATCGTGTTGTAGGTGTACCAGTTCCAGCCCAGATCGGGTGCCGCTACGCCGGTCGCCTGGCTGTCATGCAGGAAGTGGCCCATGAGCTGCCACTTGTCATTAATTTTGTGATCGATGCGAACGATCTCTTCGGTCACCGTAGTTGGAGTGGCTTCTGAGGTCGTTGCCTTATCTCCTTGAGTATTCACCTTCGGAAGGAGACTTCCCTGGTAATACAGCACCGCATTCGGATCGAAGAGCGATGCGGGAATAATCTGGTTCGGGAACGGCATACCGCGGTCTCCCGCGAGGCCCGCGGCCGCAAGTTTGGCGGCAAAAGCAGGATCTGGTACCTGCGCCGCCGTTGGAACATAAATGACCTGGTTCGGGGCATAGGCAGGAGGCACATACTGCAAATCTGTACCCGCGACTGGACGGTCTGCATCGGGAATGGTCGGGTTGGTGGCTGGAGCGCTCGATTGAATGACGCGCCGCCACTCCTGGTTATAGAAGAAGAAGGTTTTCTGCCGCGAGGTGTTGAACACATGGGGAATAAACAACGGTCCGCCAAGGTTCGCGCCAAAAATGTTCTGCCTCAACTTCGGAACCGGGATGTAAGCAGCGGGACTTGCCTTCTGATACTTGTTGAAGTAGTCGTTCGCATCCAAGTCGTCGTTGCGGAAGAATTCCCAAGCCTCGCCATGATATTTCTGCGTGCCACTTTTCAGAGCAAGGCTGAACGTGGCCCCCGAAGCAATACCGTAGTCCGGCGGATAATTGCTGGCCAATACCTGGAATTGCGCGATGGCATCCATCGACGGCATAACACTCATGCCGCCGGCGCCGCCACGATCATCCGCCTCGGCACCATCCAGCAGCCAAATGTTATGGCTCTGGCGCAGGCCGTTGACGCTGATGCTTGCGCTCGAAGCCGAAGCCGAAGGAGGGTTATTCGCAGGCAGGTTGGAACTGACGCCCAAGCCGAGAGCCGCCAATGCAGTGAAGTTGCGGTTTGCGGTTGCGATCGAGGTGAGCTGCTCCCCGCTGATCAGCGTGCTGACTTCGTTTGATTCCGCCTGGACCTGCAGCGCATCTGCCGTGACGGTAACCTCCACCGTTTCGGCTCCAACTGTCAACTTCACGGGAACTGCGAGCGTCTGCGATACATTCAGGGCCAAGCCTCTGGTTGTAGAGGCCTCAAACCCTTTCGCCGTGACTTTCAGGTCGTAGGTGCCGACGTTTAAACCGGGAAATGCATAACCGCCGGTTGCATTGCTGGTGACGTTGTAGACAAAACCGGTTTCCTTTTGCGTCAGCGTCAGACTTGCGCCCGGCACCGATGCCCCGGTCTGGTCTGTAACTGAACCGACTATCTCAGAGTTCTGCTGGGCAATTAGCCCCACGCCAGCGAACAATAAGATAACCGGCAGAATGATAAATCTGACCTTCGGATGTCTCATGTGACCTTCCTTTTCAAATTTGTGCTGCTTATCTTTCGCGATGCTTATCTTTTGCCCGTCTTGAAAGAGTGAAACCGATCGTGGCGTTCGTTCCGCGCCCTTATCTGGAGTCGATCCGCCTTCATTTGTGACATCAACCGCAATACGCGTGAAGAAAGCCGCCTCGATGCCAATGAGGGAGGGGGCATCGGGACAGCTGCGGACTGGAAAAGCTCAAATACATCGATTTTCCAGAACGGTCCTGTGAAAGCGACCGAGCCATTGAAAGCGCGCGGAATGAGGATTGTCAAGAAGAAAATCCATTTACCTGATTCAGGTAACGATCCGCCATCTTCGGTTCACCCTGTATGCGGTGTCGCTGAAAAACTTATCGTGACACCGCCGGCAATCTAGTGTTGCCCTGCGGGTTCAAGTTAGTTACTCACGCATGCCGAAGGGCTCCTTAGAACTTCGGCACTCCCCTTGCTTGCAGCCTGTGGGAGACCAGTACAAGCAAGGAAATCCAAAGGATGGAAGATGAAAATTCCGACTTCTACAACAATTGGAATTCTCAGGGTGAAACGTTTGAGCTTGGGATGACCTGAACAGCATTCCTCAAGCCGGGGGGAATTAAATGCTGGATTATGAACAATTGTCAAGCCCGAATTTCGATAACATAGCGCCCAAGTTACCGGCACTTAGTCAACCTATTCCAGGCGCGAGGGATGGGGAGGTTACCTTGAGGGTGCCAGGGCGCGCGGAGTTTCGGCAGGGTGCATTCGATGAAGGAGGCTGCGATTTTTGATCAAGGGTGCGTGGCAGGTGTTGTGGGCGCGGCGGGAGGAGGGCTCATTTTCTGGATCACGGCGTCGTTCTCGGCCTTGTGGAGGCTGTTGGCCTTGCTGAATTCGAGCTTGGCCTCCTGCATTCGACCCATCTTGCGATAGAGCCGACCCAGACGCCAGTGGACATCGGTGTCGCCCGGTGCGAGCCGCGCGGCAATCTGCAACTCTCTCAAACCTTCGCCATCATGGCCGGCATCGGAGAGTAAGACGCCCAAATCAAGATGCGCCAATTCGACGGATGGGTTGATACGAATGGCCTTTTCTAATAGGGGGCGGGCTGATTCTGGGTTGTTGAGCTGCAACTCGGCATCGCCCAGATAGGTGAGAGCCATGGCATGATTCGGGTCATTGACCAGCTCCGCTTGTAGTTCCGTGGCAGCCTCGGGGTATTGCCGCTGAGTCCACAGAAGGTAGCCGAGGCCGAAATGGACATCAGGCTCTTTGGGATTGGACTGAACGGCGGCCCGAAACTGCTTGATTGCTCCGGCCGGATCTTTCAGGGAGTCGAGCGCCTCGCCGGCAAGCATATCGGCTTCGGCCGATTCGGCGTTCTGCAACAGAATTTCGTGATACGTGTCGAGGACACATTGATACTGCTTTGACCAGAGGCAACTGTGGGCCAGGGTGAGGCGCAATTCGAGATTTTGCGGATCGCGCGCCGCGGCTGCTTTCAGATATGGAACTGCTCTCGCGTAATCCTGCTGGCCGTAGTAAGCCATGCCCAGCAGTACGTCAAGGCGATCCACTTCGGGCGAATTGGGGGGTGCCGATTTGAGAAGGGGTCCGAATTCCATGATTGCGGGCTTCAGTTCACCGGCTTTGAAGAGTGCGAGACCGAGATTGAGATGGAGGCTGCGCATGTGGGGAGCGCCGATGAGAGCCTTGCGATAGAAAACGATGGCTTGCTTGTAGTGCTCCTGGCGAGCTTCGAGGAGGCCGAGGTGAGCATAGGCTTCAGAATCGGCGGGATGCGCCTTGAGCACGGCGGTCCACTCTGTTTCGGCCTCGGCATTCTCTCCCTGCTGCTCAAGCGCCAGAGCTGCTTCGCGCGGGCTGCTATTCCGCACCGAAGACTGCGCCGAACACACGGCAAGAACGAGTGCCATTGCCACCACGGCGGCGAGTTGGATTCTTCTGCTCACGGGTATACCGGGCTGGTCGGTTTGAGGTTCATCACGTGATTGATTGTCGCTCGAATCAACCTGGTGTGCAGGTGCGTCCGTCACATCTATAAAAAGGGGCCCGACAGAAGGAAATCTGCCGAGCCCCAGAGTGCCAAGTTGAGTTTAGAAGACGAATTTGCCGCCGAACTCGAACTCTCTCGGGTCCTGGGCACCGGTCACGAATCCGAAGTTGGAGCCGCTGACCGAGTTGTTGAAGGCGTTGAACTGCGTGTGGTTGAAGGTGTTGAAGCTGTCTGCACGAAGCTCGAAACGAGCCCGCTCGGTGAACGCGAAGGATTTGTACAACGAGGTGGAGAAGTTGGTGCGGCCGGGGCCGACAACAGCGTCACGACCTTCGTTGCCGAAGCCGAGGTTGGAACCGCCCAGCCAGGAGGCCGTTGGTGCGGAGAATCCCTCCGCGCTGACCCACTGATATCCGGAGTTGGACCCGACCGTGGCTTTGCCTTTCACGTAATGCGGTTTTCCGGCGAGGTTGGCTCGATTGGTATAGCCACCGCCCAGACCGACCGTGTCTGCGAATCCGCTACCCGGGGTGTTGCTGCCTGCCCAGGGCAGACCGGACTCGGAGACCACTGTGCCGGAAAGTTCCCATCCGCCGAGCACACTGTGGGCCAAACCGCTGCCGGTTGCGAAGATAGGCAGTTTGTACAGGTAGTTGATGTTGAGCATGTTGCGGCGATCAAGCGATCCGGAGCCCTTGTCGTACTTCAGGTTCCAGGGATTGCTCGATGTGTTTAGATCGGCGCTTCCAACCTGGTCGTCGATCTCATGCGAGTAGGTGTAATCCACTTCGAAGGAGAGCCCGTGCTTATTCTGCTGGCGGAGGCCAACCTGGAAGCTGTTGTAGCTGCCGGTAAGCGGGTTGGTAATCTGATTCATGCCGCCGAAGCCCGGATAGTTTCTCGCTTCCAACCCGGCGACGGTCGAGAGAGTTCCGGCCGCGGAAGCCTGCCGGGTGGCCATCGGAGTGCTGAGCGAATAGTTGTTGATGGGCAGGAACGTGTTCTGGTGCCATGCGATGTTACCCACATACTGGGTAACAAGAATCAGCGCAGGAGCCAGCTCATGCTGGACGCCCAGGCTATATTGCACTACGCCCGGCGCCGGATAGTACATGTTCTCGCTATTCGGGCCCTGGGTGAACAACGGCTTCGATGCAGCGCCGCCGCTCTGCCAGTTGTAACTGGTGTTAGTCAATTCGACGTTCGAGGCGGACGGGGTGCTTTCAAATGGTGCGCCGCCGGCGATGTCGTAGATGTCGTTGCCCTGCATGCGCTCAAAGAAGGCGCCGGCTCCGCCGCGGAGGACGGTTTTGCCGGTTCCCGTGAGGTCATACGAGAACCCAACGCGTGGTTGATAAGTGTGGAAGTCGTTGTGAACGAGGCCGCGCGGTATTCCACCCTGGCCGGCGAGGGCGATGCCGTTCATGTAGAACTGCAGTCCATTGATGGTCTGCAGCCCCGGGCTATTGGCCATGAATGACCCGTCTGCATTGAACGTCGGCGCGAGAGCGGACTGATAAAGCGAAGGCACGAAGTTGGAAATGGCGTTGTTGCGCTCCCAGACGTGCGGCAGAGCATCGTAACGAAGCCCATACTGCAGGCTCAGGCGCGGATTGATGTGCCAGTTGTCTTCGGCATAGGCCGAGATGGTGTTGTTGACATAATGGAAGACCAAATCGGCGTTCGCCTGGCTGTAAGTGGTTGAGAGTCCCATCAGGAAATCAAGATAGGAATCGCCCGTAAGCAGGCCGGAAGGCGTGTTGTTGGTGGTGTTCCAACCGTCGCCGAAGGTGTAGCTTCCCTCGGTGCTCGAACCGTTGATCTGATTCTTGGTGTAGCGGTTGTAGCCGCCGCCGAACTTCATCTGGTGCTGGCCCTTGGTGACCGACAGGCTGACAACCTCGTTGTAATCCTCGGCGCCGTTCTTCCAGGGATCGCTGCCCGGGCCCCAAGTGGTACCGAAGGTGCCCAGCGAAATGTTGGGCAAGCGGTTCAGCTGGTTCTGGCCAGTGAAATAAGTGCTCGCGTTCCACCCTGAAGGCTGAACAAATGTGCCTCCGGCTGCCGCCACGGGCGAGATCACGATTTTGTTGCCGTCGTAGTTGAACGCCGCCTCAAGCAGCACGTTAGGCTTGAGAGCTCCGGTCAGCTTGATGACCGACATGTAAGAAGGATTGACAAAATTGGAACCGACGCTCGGATAGTTGTCCGAGTTCCACAGCACGGTGGCATAGTTCTGGCTTACCGCGTCGTGAATGAAGTGGCCGAACAGGCTCCACTTGTCGTTGATGGTGTGATCGATGCGGAACAGGTCTTCGCGCACGTCGGTCGGAATCTTAACCGCCGAAGGCGTATACGTGTCGTTCGACGCGGTCGCCGCGGGAATGTTCTTCAGGGTGTTGAAGAGCAACGCATTGGAATCCAGCAGGCTGCCCGGAATGGTGTTATTTGGGAAATACGTGTAGTTTTCGGTTCCATCCGCGTTCAGCGTCGGCAGTGTCAAACCGGCCGCTGTCAGCTTGGCGTTGATCGCTGGATCGTTGGTGTAGGGAACGGTGAGTTGTTGACCAACCGGGTTCCCTAACTGGGTCTTCGAGTTGAAGGCCGGCACCACGAAGTTGAACGTCGTTGCCGAGGTAACGAGATCGGCTGAGGGGATGGCATTGATGGGAGACGGAGATGCGCCGTTGATTTCTTTGCGCCATTCTTCGTTCACAAAGAAGAAGGTCCTCTGTTTCGATGAGTTGTAGACATGAGGAATGAAAAGCGGGCCGCCGACGTTGCCGCCGTAAACGTTGTAGCGCAGTTCCGGCTTGGGCGTGTTCTGTCCATTGTTGTTGTCGAAGTAGGTGTGCGCATCGAGGGCGTCGTTGCGGTCAAACTCCCACAGTTCGCCGTGGAACTTCTGTGTGCCGCTCTTGATGGACATGGTCACGGTGCCGCCCGAAGAAATTCCGTAATCCGGCGGATAGTTGCTTGCCAGGACCTGGAATTCGCCCAGCGCATCCTGCGATGGCATCATCGACATCTTGCCGCCTGAACCGCGGTCATACGCCTCGCCACCGTCAATCATCCAGATGTTGTGCGCCTGGTTGAGGCCGTTAAAGCTGATGGTGTAGCTTGCACCCACTGAGGTTGGCGCGTTGGAGTCGGGCAGGTTGCCACTGACGCCCAGGCCCAGGGCCGCTAGTGACACAACATTGCGGCCGTTGGTCGCCAGTTCGGTGATCTGCTGCTCGTTGATCAGGGTGCTGACGACGTTGGAATCGCCCTGCACAGCCAAAGCGTTGGCTTCGACAGTGACCGTCTGCGTCTCAGCGCCGATGGTGAGCTTGACATCGACACGAAATGACCGGGAGATATCGACTACGATTCCCGTCTGCTCGAAGGTTTGAAAGCCCTTGGCTGTCACCTTCATGTTGTATTTGGCAGCGTTCAGGCCCGGAATGTCGTACAGTCCGGTGTCGCTGCTGATGGTGGATTTGGTAACGGCAGTAGCCGGGTCAGTGAGCGTGATACTTGCCCCCGCCACAACTGCGCCCGTCTGGTCGGTGACGATGCCGGTGACGTCTGAGTTGGCCTGCGCGAATGCTGCGACGCAGGTCACTGCGAAGAAGACCGGAATCAGAAGAAACCCTAAAATCGTTCGTCTCATGTGACCTTCCTTTGAAAACCTGTGATACTTCGTTGCCCGTCTTTCGGCGCGATCAGACCTTTGCTGAAAGGCCGTCCGGCTTCATGTACCTCCGGATTGCGGGGCATCTTGTTTGCGTCTGCCGGCTAGCTCCTCAGTCATCCGGCATCATTTGCCGCACCGGCGAACTGGCTGCCGGCACCGGGTGGAAGAGAGGCCAATTCTCCGTAGGTTGGAAGACCTTAATCCCAGCTTCTACGAGTTTTGGAATATCTTTGCTGAAACGTTTTTGCAGAGTGAGCAAAGATCCCCCTGCTTCAAACCGGGGGAATTAGAAGCCCTGCGCGAAACGCCGGTCTGTGTTGGCGGTCACACGAGGCTTAGAAGGGGCGATTTTAAGTAAGGCGATTTTGCCGGCGCAAAAAAACGACGGCTTCCGTGGAATTGGACGGGGCAGCTCAAGTCGATGCTTCTCTATCGCATGCGAGCGATGTCACGCAGCTCTCGGGCGGCAGCTTCGAGGAACGTTTCGACACTGAAGCCCGGAGGCGGCTCGAGACCTGACTTTGTCTGGATGGCTTCGGCGATGCGTTTGGCCAGAGCAGCGCGCGTAGCGAGGGAGAGATCGAGCCGACGGGCAAAGAATCCTTCGAGAACTTCAAGGTCAGAGACGGAGAGCCTGGCAATCCCGGTAGCAGGAAGGGAGAGTGCCTGATGCGGTTCGGGAATGGAGGGTCCCTGCGAGAAGACAGGCGCTGTGAAGGTGCGGGCGCCTGTTTCGCCCCACAGGGGGGCCTCCTGAACTCGATCGCGGACCACGAGGGTACCTGCTGCGAGGTCGCCGAGGCGCTGATGGCGGCGGGTCGCGAAGACGGCGATCACTCCGACGGCGTAGAAAAACGGAATCTGATCCACGTAGCGAATGAAGTTGCGGGCCATGGATTCGAACAAGCCGATGGCGCGGCCGGATTGCTGGATGACGCGAATTTTGGCGATGCGCTTGCCCGGCGTGCGTCCATTCCAGAACGCCTCAAACAGGGTGAAGTAGCCCCAGTTCAGAAGAAACAGCGCGAGCAGATAGATGGCCACGGCCCATTGTGCGGAAACACGGGAAAATGCGCCCAGGCCCGGCAACAGCATCCATAAGATCACAGCCAGGACGGCAATGGCGGCCAACCAGATGAGGGTGTCGATCAGCACCGCAATGAACCGGCTCCCGATTCCGGCCAGGGGCATTTCGATGGCCACGAGTTCCGGGGTTTCGATGTTAAGCTGGTCTGAATTCGTGTCCATGGCGACTATTCTCTCAAATCAGTGGATTGCAAAGCGCAGACCTCTTTGGGAGAGGCTGGCGGAGCTCCTCTTGCAGTCTGACCAAAGCGGGCTTGGCCAGCTCTCGCGCAGCGAGCTGCAAGAGATGGCACTGCTCTACCGGCAGGTGGCTGCCGACCTGTCGGTGCTTCGGCAGGATTCCACGGCGCGCACCTACGCCGAGCACGTAAATCAATTGCTGGCTCGCGCCCACCATATCATTTACTCGCGAAGGAAGACGAGCGCAGGGTCGTTGTTTCGCTTCCTGCGGGATGAGTATCCAAAGATCTTTCGCCAGCAGCTTCCGTTTGTGATTGCATCGCTGCTTGTGTCTGTGGCTTGGGGCCTGCTGGGTGTGGCGCTGACGAACGCGCGGCCTGAGTTCATGCGGCACTATCTGGGCCCGTCGATGATTGCGACCATGGAGCGGCACCAGATGTGGACCGATTCGGTGGTCAGCATCGCACCCGCGGCGTCGAGCCACATTATGACCAACAATCTCTCGGTGAGCTTTGTGACGTTCGCGGGCGGGATCGCTTTCGGACTGGGGACGTTCTTTTATCTCTACGTAAATGGAATGATGCTGGGCGTGATCGGCGCGGCGTGCCATCAATACGGAATGTCGCTGGCGCTATGGAGCTTTGTTGCGCCACATGGCTCGCTGGAACTGCCTTCGATCCTGATTGCGGGAGGGGCGGGATTCCGCCTGGGGTATGCCATGCTCTTTCCCGGCGCGTTGCGGTGGAAGGACTCGGTGGCCAAAGGTGGAATCGAGGCCACGCAGCTGGTTTCAGGTATTATTCCGCTGCTGGTGATCGCCGGTACGCTGGAAGGATTCTTTTCTCCTTCGCACGCCCCCATCTGGCTGAAGTTCACGGTAGGCGGACTGCTGTTCGCGCTGTTGCTGGCGTGGCTGTTCAGGCCGGTGAAGCCGGTGGCGACGAACGGCTAACTCGTAACGATGAATCCGCATTCTCTTCTTCGGCCGCAGGTGGTGACTGCGGCGGCACTGACGCTGCTGCCGATGCTGTGCGCGGCGTTCCTTCCTGCGTGGCCGGCGGCGCTTGAAAAGAAGCTGCCGAGGGCGCTGTTTTTCCTGTGCCCGGTACTGCTCTGTCTGCCATACGTGATTGTCGCCAGCACGTTTGGCACGTTGCGATGGAACTGGGTGGCACTCTACGCGCTGCTGCCGGTTGCGATTGCGCTGGTTGAAAGCCATGCCAGGATGGCCGATCCACAGGGAAAGGGAAATTGGCGCGATTTTCTAGTTCTTGCGGTGCTGGGGCTGGGGGTGGATTTGCGCTGGTTTGAACCGGCGTGGCCAGCAGGCCTTACAGCTGTTGGCAAGATGCTGCTGCTGGATGCGGGCATTTTTGCATTCCTCGCGGCTCGGCAATTGGATGGAGCGGGATTCGATCTGAGGCTGCGGTGGCGCGATGTTGGCATCGGGCTGCGCGAATTCTGCTTTTATGCGCCGATTGCGATTCCGCTGGGACTCGGGCTGGGCTTTTTGCATTTTCACGCGGGGTGGCCGTCGGCGGCGCGGGCGGGAGCGGCCTATCTCTTCACGTTTTTCTTTATCGCAATTCCTGAAGAGCTTTTTTTTCGGGGGTGGGTGCAAAACCTGCTGGAGAGAAAGATGGGAAGGACCGCGGCTCTCGTGGCAACGGCAGCGCTCTTCGGATTGGCGCACTGGAACAAGCGGGCAACGAACTTCAACTGGCAATATGTCGTTCTTGCCGCGCTGGCGGGCGTTTTCTATGGCAGGTCCTGGCGTGCCGACCGCCGCGTAGGAGCATCGGCCATCACCCATGCGACGGTTGATACTTTCTGGTCGCTCTGGCTTAGATGAATCTCGCGTGGAGCGCGATACCTGAGGTAACCAAGCCCGACTCGCATGTTATGCACCACGGGCCCAGGGAAGGCGATAGCAATGCAGATGCCGAAGATGGCATGCGCCGCCGCCAAGGGATAAATGTTGCGGAAGCGCAGAAAAACCGAGCAGGCAACGAAACCCCAGAGCAGTGTCATCGGCGTGAGGATCGGGTTGGGCAGATGCGCAAGCGCAAAGATGCCTGCGGTTGCGATCGCGGCCCGCCTGCCATTGGGAAGTATGCGGATGATACGAAGGAGAAAGTATCCCTGCATCAGAAACTGTTGGAGGAACGACCAGATGGTGTAGCCAAGAAACGTCCTGACCCACTCCGTTGCGCTGCCGGGGGCGTGGAGCGTGTGCATCCTTGCCGCAACCACAACACCAGCAGTGGCTAGAACGGCCGCTGCGGCCACAACCCAGAACGATCGCCAGAATCCCGCGACACGGAAACCAAGTTCTTTCCATCCTGGAAACGAGACGGTGAGCGAAAGCAGGAACCAGGCTATTGTCGTCCAGTAGAGATAGCGCTGGAAGGGTCTCGGCGTCCAGATGACAGACAGAATCAGGGAGTAGCCAATTGCGACCTCGCAGGCGTCCCACCAGCCATGCCGCGACGGCATGGATTCGTCCATGCTCCCATCGTTCGGTTTGAACTCACGCACCGTAGCCATCCCGAGCCTCGACAGAGTGAGGGCCGCGCTCAAGCCTTCCTGACGCCATCGCAAGCGGCGAGTCATGGGGACTGCGAAGACAGGCTTTCTGCCATAGCTGTAGACCGTCTGACTCTCAAGGAGTCAACCAAAGATCACCAAAAAGCTGGCCTCTCACACCTGCGCCCGTCGTCGGATCGAATGGGACGGAGCAAGCACTCGCCCGCAAGTGCAACTTGACTTGGCAGCGCGGTGTACCATCACGGATGAATTCCGAGGGGAAAGATATGGCCACCGGCTCTTATCGTAACGCCGTTTTGTCACTCGCAGCGTGTTGCTTGGCCGCTTTCAGCGCACCGTATGGCGTAGCGCAACAAAGGACGAAGACCTTCGCCGAGCGTCTCGGATGGAAGGCGGGCGACCGGGTCGTACTGATTCATGTTGACGATGCAGGTATGTCGCACGATTCCGACATGGGCGTTGAGCAGGCCCTGGCCGCGGGATTGGCAACATCGTTCAGCGTGATGATGCCGTGCCCGTGGGTTCCAGAGATTGTGCATTATCTGAAGGAGCACCCGGGGCTGGATGCAGGACTGCACATCACTCTCACTTCAGAGTGGTCGGAATACAGATGGGGGCCCGTCGCGGGCGCGGCGGCGGTTCCTGGCCTTGTCGACAAGGAGGGCGCGATGTGGCCGACCGTCGAGGAAGCTGTGCAGCATGCGACGGCCGACGAAGTTGAAAAGGAGATCCGCGCTCAACTGGCGCGTGCCCGGGCCATGGGATTCAATCCCACCCATCTCGACTCGCATATGGGAACCGTTTTTGCCACCCCGGCATTTATGGAACGCTACATAAAGGTCGGCGCGGAGAACCATATTCCCGTCATGTTTCCTGGCGGGCACGACTTTCTTCTGGCCGAACAGTATCGGAACGAGAGGATTGCCGTTCTCAAGCGCGAAGGCAAGTGGACGCCTGGACAGACTGTTCCCGAAGATCCCGCCATCAGCCAGGCGAGAATTACCGCGGAGAGGGTGTGGGAGCTTGGGCTCCCGGTGCTGGATGACCTTTACAACGTCAGCTACGACTGGAAGCTGGCTCCCGGAATTCCGGAGACAGACGACAACCTGCGTGCCATGAAGGTGCGCCGCTACGAAGAGGCATTTCACAGATTGAAGCCGGGCGTAACGATGGTGATCGTCCATTGCACTGACACGTCGAGCACGTTTCCTTCCATCAGCGATTCCGGGCCGACGCGCCGAGGAGACCTGCTGGCCATGCTGAGCCCCGAACTTCGGGCCGCGGTTCAGCGCGAAGGGCTCAAGCTGACTACGTGGAGAGAGCTCAAGGAAAGACGCGACCGCGCGGGGCGCTCGGAGTAGGCAGAAAGCTGCTGGGTAGATTCTCGAAGGGCACGAGCCCCGCCAAGTTGGCAGGGCTCATGATTGGAGTGTTGCGAGACTGGAATTTTGATTTCTCCGTGTCGAGGCTACACCTTCAAGAAGATCTTCTTCCGGTAGAGGATCCAAACGGGGATGAAGCACACGGCGCAGAAGCTTACCGAGTAGGAGAAGGCCGCCCAGTGAGGATTGGGGACATGCGCGAATACGTGCATGAAGATCCAGGCACCGAGTTCCTCGTGCCCATGCGGTCCACCAGCGACCCTGATGTTATCGAGCACGCCGGGAAACAGTTCGCTGAACATGTAGGCGGCGATCGCGTTTGAGCCGAAGACCAGCCAGACATAGGTCCAGCCTTTGCGCCAGTTCATCTGCTCGATGGTCCAGTAGGTGAGAGTGAGCAAGGCCAGCGAGTATCCGCCGGCAACGAGAACAAAGGAACTGGTCCACATGTTCTTGTTGAGCGGAAACTCAAGGGACCAGAGATAGCCGAGAGCGAGGCAGACGAGGCTCCCCACGGCGAGTCCGAGGGTCTTGGATGGAATTGATCTGCGGGTGCGTAGCCAGAGACCTGTGAGGATGCCCAGCAGGGCCGTTCCGACGGCCGGCAGATCGCTCAGAAGCCCTTCTGGATCGCGGACGTTGTGGTCGGGCGGATAGAGGTAGAGATGATAGGGAAAGAGGTGGCGATCGATCCAGGAGACGAGGTTCTGGGTCATATCCATGAAGGGGACGTCACGCCCAGGCATGCCGACGCCGGGAATCGGAACCCAGCGCACAAGGACCCAGTAACCAACGAGAGCGGCAATCAGAGCAACGACCTTGGTCGAGGCGCGCTGATCCCATAGATAGAAGAGGCCAACCACCAGATAGCAGACGGCGATCCGCTGGAGGACACCGTAGAAACGCATGTGCGCAAGGTGGAAGAAGGGAAAGCTATTGACGATGATGCCGAAGAGGATGAGGACGATCGCGCGCTGCACGGTGTGAAGCGCGAGCTTGCCGCGGGCCGCGCCGCGAGACAGGCGGGCATCGAACGCGAACACAACGGACACTCCGACGACGAAGACGAAGGTCGGGAATACGAGATCGGTTGGGGTGAGCCCGTTCCAATTGGCGTGATTCATAAAGCGCCACGAGCCGGGACCGCCGTTGTTGTTCACCATGATCATGAATGCGATGGTGATGCCACGCGCGACGTCGAGCGAGAGCAAGCGCTTGAGGGGGGATTGTGTCGGCGCCGATACGGTAGTTGCAACGGGCGAAGCAGCGAGTGATGGATTTGTCATTTGGGTAAACGTCTCCACTCGAACGGGCGAGACCATTGCTCCCTACCCTACGCGCTCAGGGGGCTTTTAGCCAAGAGGTTTGGCCAGTGGAGCCCCAAGCCGGGCGCATCGAGCCCCAAGGAAGCGGTCTTCTCGCGGGAGGCAAGACGTGAGGAGCGCAAAAAGCCCGGACCATGACGGCCCGGGCTCTTGCGCTCTCTGCCGCTGCGGCGCTGAGGCCGCGACGGAGTGTAACGTCAGTTGATTACATCGAGCGTGACCGTAGCGGTGTGGGATGTGCCCCCGCTCGTGCCCGTGACCGTGATGGTGTGATTTCCGAGCGAGGCTCGGCGGCCGACGGTGATCTTCATCGTGGAGGACCCTGCACCGGTGATGGATGTCGGGCTGAAGTTGACGGAGTTCTGGCTGCCTTCGCCCGATGCCGACAGCGAGATTGTCCCGGAGAAGCCTCCGGTGACCGCCGACGTGATGGTCACATTGCCGGAACTGCTGCGGGCGATGGAGATGGTTGTGGGTGACGCGCTCATCGAGAACCCGGGAGTTGCGCCGGTGACGGTAAGCGAGACGGTGGTGGTCTCAACCAGACTGCCGGAGGTTCCGCTGACTGTGATGGAATAGGCGCCCGGCGTTGCGCCTGAGGGCACGGTGATGCCCAGGCTGGAGGTGCCGGCGCCGGTGATGGATGTTGGGGTGAACGCGAAGAGTGTTCCGGATGGCCCACCGGATGCGGAGAGGCTGATTGACGAATCAAATCCGCCGCCAACAGTACTGGTAATGGTGGAGCTGCCATTGCCACCTGGCGCGATGGAAACGGATGAAGGTGAGGCTGACAGACTGAAGGTAGGCGTTGGCGGACCGGAGAGCGCAGCGACCAGTCCGGCGGTCGGGCTGCCCCAGCCAGTTACTAGATCGTATCCCGTGACGGCCGAGTAGCTACCGGAAGTGCCGCTGGTGATGTCGTGGAAGTTGGTCGCGTAGCTGGACGTCACATTCTGCGCGTAGATCGTCGGATTGATGAACCCGATGGTTGATTGTCCATTAAGCGCCAGTTGCTGATTGACGAGGGCGATGAGGCCGGCCCACATGGGCGCGGCGAAGCTGGTGCCGCCGTATTCATTCGCAAGACAGGTAGTCTGGTCGGCGCAGGTATAGAAGGTGAAGTTGGCATTGGCCGAGACGTCAGGGCCGTTGCGCAAAGTGGTCGATCCCTTGTTGCTGGAATTGATGACACCCGAGAGCTGCTGCCAGGACGGGATTGCAATGCTGTCGGGGGAGATGCCGCCGCCGCTATCGGCCCACGCCGTCTCAGACTTCCAGGGACCGCCCGCGCTGGCCGTGATCAGGTCAGTACCGCCAACCGAAACGACATAGGCGTTGTCGGCAGGCCAGGCAGCAGCGTTTCCGGTGGCTTTCCATGTTGAATCGTCGCCGGAAGCTGCGAAGAAGTTTTGCCCCTGCGCGGCCATTTTTTCGAAATAAGGATTCAGAGTATTGGGATCGGCAGGAGTCCATCCCCAGGAGCAGCCGATGGTGGTGGGAAGCGGATTATGGGTGGTCATCGCGCCGATGATGGCGGTGTCGGTTGAGCCGACGTACATGACAAGGCTATTGAGGCCCGGAGCCATGCCGAGGGCCTGCGTCATATCCAGCGTCTGTTCGGTGTCGTCGCAGCGGCTGCGACCCGAGTAGACGCAGCTGGTGCTGGTGCCATCGGTCGATAGAAGGGTAATCGGCACGTTGTTGGTCTGGCCGACGTTCTTGTAGTAGGTGGTCAGATCGGCAAGGTCGGTGCCCAGGTATTCCAGCAATCCAAGATTCTGGCCGGCACCGGTGAGCGGGCCGCCGCCGTAGTAAGCGCCACGCATATCGCTGCCGAGGAACGAAGCCGAGGGGCCTGATCCGGTGGTTGCGTGGGATACAACCTTGTAGGCGTCGATGCCATGGGCCGCTGCATAATCATTCCGATTGACGAGCAACGGATGTGGAATGGAGAAGTTGTCCAAGCCCGAAATGTGCCAGAGGTTGAAGGGAAGATCCAATTTTGGCTCCGTATCGGGCGAATAGAAGTCGCGATTTTCCGTCGGATGGCGGTAGGTGCGCATGTTGACGTGGAAGGCAGCTTCAATGTTGGCCACCGTCCCTTTGACCTGGACATCCATGGCGTCGCGCGATCCGCCGACCACCTGAAGACCGTAGGTCCTGGCAAAACGAAGTACCGTGTCGTAATCCTCCTGCGTGGGACCGAACCGCGAGGTGAACTGCTGCGGGGTAAGGAACTCGTGGTAGGAGGCGCTGGTGGGGTTGTAGAGATCCTTTAGAAGACCTTCGAGACCGGCCTGATCTCGCAGGGGCAGGACAAGATTGAGTTGCAGAACCTGGTTGGAAGGGAGACGCCCGGTGGACTGCATTCTGCCAGAGCGAACCACGTCGCGGACGTGATGGGTCATGACGGACTGGCCTTGGCACACAGCCGTCGCGAGAAACACAACGGCGGCCATAGGAAGCGCGAAGTTCCTCAGTGTTCGAATCACAAGTTCTCCTTTTTGAGGGAAGCCGGGACTGCCACAGCGGTGCGCAGACAACGAGAATCGCAGTGTTGAGGAATTCTGCGGCAGGAAAGGCTCCGTGTCTATCAAAATGAGCGGAGATTGAGGCCAAATTCCCGTTACTTTAGGACACATTGCGGAGGGCCGGGGTCTGCATCAACGGTTTCAGATGCAATCCTGAGCGAAAGACTACCCGAGAGAAAGAGCGGGGAGATTCTTGAGCATGACGGGGCAGGGTGGCTCCGGGACTGGGCCATTGGCACTCCACACTGCTAAACTCCCCCTTCAGGGACAAACCAATATTTGCGCAACGTATTCGCTGGAGGCTTGTAGATGCCTGAGTTTCAGCCTTTTGTTCCGCCCGACGAAACCCGCCCGGAGTTCACCCTTCGAGCCATCCTTCTGGGCTGTTTCTTTGGCCTCATTTTCGGGGCAGTCACGGTGTACGTGGGGCTGCGCGCCGGCTTGACGGTAGCCGCTTCGATTCCGATTGCGGTGCTTTCAATCAGCATTCTGCGCGCTTTTGGCCGCTCTTCGATTCTGGAGAACAACATCGTTCAGACAACCGGGAATGCGGGTCAGTCGATTGCCTCGGGCGTGATTTTCACGTTGCCCGCGCTGGTGTTTCTTGGCTTCGACCTTGAGTATTCGCGCATCTTCATGCTGGCGCTGATCGGTGGCTGGCTGGGAGTGCTGTTCATGATCCCGTTGCGCCGGCAACTGATTGTGAAAGAACACGGGGCGCTTCCCTACCCTGAAGGAACCGCCTGCGCGGATGTGCTGATCGCCGGTGAAAGAGGCGGATCACTGGCGAGCCGGGTTTTTCTTGGACTGGGGCTTGGGGGCCTCTACACGTTTCTGCAAAACGGAAACCTGCTTGCGGTGTGGCCGGAGGCGCCGGAATACAAGTTCGACTTCGGGTCGCAACATGTGATGAAAGGCGCGGAGATCAACGCGGACGCCACATCAGAGTATCTCGGCGTGGGCTACATTATCGGGTCGCGGGTGGCTGGAGTGATTTTCGCCGGAGGTGTGTTTTCGTGGCTGGTGGTGATGCCGCTGATTTACTTCTTCGGAAAGGACCTGCCCCACCCTGTTTATCCCGGGCAGGTACCGATCGCGGCGATGGGGCCGAGTGATCTTTGGGCTGCTTACATCAAGCCGATGGGCGCCGGCGCCGTGGCGGCCGCGGGACTGATCACGCTGCTGAAGACTGTGCCCACGATCTGGAGCGCGTTAACGATGGGCCTGAAGAATGTGCGCAGCAACGGCGAAACGCAGCAGGCGAAGCCCATCCGAACGGAAAATGATTTGTCGATGACCGTAGTGCTGATCGGATCGCTGCTGATCGTGGCGTGCATGTTTCTGTTTCTGGAGTTCAAGCCCGTGCCCGGCGCATTTGTGGGCTGGCAGGCGAATCTCGCGGCGTCACTTCTCGTGGTGGTCTTCGGCTTTCTGTTTGTTACGGTAAGCTCGCGCATCGTGGGCCTGGTGGGGTCATCCGCGAGTCCCGTCTCGGGGATGACGATTGCGACGCTGATGGCGACCGCGGCCGTGTTCCTGGTGCAGGGCTGGACTGCGCCCGCCTTTGGAGCGCTCGCGATCACGATTGGCGGAGTCGTGTGCATCGCCGCATCGAACTCAGGCGACACCTCGCAGGATCTGAAGACCGGATACATTGTCGGATCCACGCCGCGGCTGCAGCAAATTGCGCTGATGATCGGCGTGGTGGTGTCCACGGTTGTCATCGGGTTCACGTTGAACCTGATGAATACAGGGCTGCAGGAGTTCCATGCCGCCTCGCAGCCTTGGAATATTAATGCCGCTCATGCCGGCGTTTCGATCGAATCGGACACGCACCACCTTCCCAACCAGTTCGAGGTAATCGGGCCGGATGGCAAGACGCAGACGACACACCAAAAATCGGAGTACGTGCTTCTCAATGCTATTGGGTCGACCGAATTGCAGGATGGAAAATACCTTTACTCGCCGGCGACCGGCAAGATTGAAGTCCACTGGGTGCAAGGCATTGGATCGGCCAGCGCGCCGGCGCCTCAGGCTCGGCTGATGGCCACAGTGATCAACGGCATTTTGAGCCGCAAGCTGCCATGGGGACTGGTGCTGCTGGGAGTAGCCCTGGTGATTGCGGTCGAGTTGCTCGGCATTCGGTCACTGACGTTCGCAGTAGGCGCCTATCTGCCCATCGGCACCACACTGCCGATCTTTGTGGGAGGAGTGGTGCGCTGGTTTGTCGACCTTGCCGCAAAGCGAGCGGGGGAAGAAGGAGACAGCGAGATTTCGTCGGGCTCGCTGTTTGCCTCGGGGCTGATAGCCGCGGGGGGAATCGCCGGTCTGGTCGGCGTGGCGCTCAAGGCCATGGAGGCCACCTACTACGACAACCGCGATCTACTCAACGTGCCGCACACGTTTCTTGATCACACTTGGGTGTCGGTCGTTGGATTCGGATTGCTTGCGTATTCGCTCTACTACTTTGCGCGGAAGCCGCTCAAGAAGTAAGCGTGCGCGCAGAGAAGGCCGGGGCGATCTGTCTACCGGTACAGGTGCCAGAGATACCAAGCGGCGTGGCAAACGCCGTATAGGAGGATGGCCATCCCAATTTCCAGCAGAATTCCGATCAGAAGGCCGCGGGTACAGCGGAGACCCTCTTTGCGCGATTCGAGCTCACGGTCGAGCCGCGCGACCGCTGCGGCTTCCGACTCGGGGGCGGCCATGAGAGGTCCGCGGTAGGCCGGAGGATAGGTCCCGGATAGGCAATTTTCGAAATCGAAGTTTTGGGCAATCCTGGTTGACACGATGAACTCCTCTGAGATGAACGATGGGCAAAACGCCAAGTCAATAAGACGGCCGAGGAGAACGAGCCCCGAATCCGACGAGAGAATTGTCGTTCCAATCGTTCCCAGAGATATGTGATTTATATCACCCTAGTTGGGGCGCGGAAAGAATTTTGTAAACGTTTTTGATGGGGCTGGGAACCTTTCCATCCCAAGAGTCCTTGAGGGTCACTGTTGGTCAGCCGTGGCCTTGCATCTTGACAGAGGAAGTTGCGAGAGCTAGAAGTAATGTGCTTTGAAATGCTGGCGTCGGAATACCAGCGTCTGGGCTGCGTTCGACCGGACCGGACGCCAGCGGTTGTGTGTTTTCTTTCGATGTGCCGGTCGTCCAACTTTGCAAATTCGACGGATTGAAATCGGGATTTCCGGAGCGGGCTGTTTGCGCTTCGCCAATGCGCAGAACGAGTCAATAGGGAGCCTGATCCGTTCCCTGGAATGGAATGAATGATGGAAAAGCATGTGTTCTCACGCCGTACCTTTCTGCAGACGAGTGCGGGGGTTGCCGGCGCTTCTCTTGTTCCGGGTGCGCTGTTTCTGGAGCCGGATGCATCGTATGCCGCTTCGGGAGAGGTTGCTCCGAGCGATCGCGTGAGATTTGGGATTGTGGGCGTCGGCATGGAAGGAAGCGGCCTGTTGACAACCGCCGTTCAACTGCGCGGAGTGGAGTGCGTTGCGGCAGCGGATCTGTACGATGGCCGCCATACGCTGGCCACCGAGATTGTGGGCAAGCCGATTCGCACCACGCGCCGGTACCAGGAATTACTGGACGCGAAGGATATCGACGCAATCATCGTGGCGGTCCCCGACCACTGGCATAAGCAGGTGGTGGTGGATGCACTGGCCGCCGGCAAGGACGTGTATTGCGAAAAACCGATGTCGCACAATCCGGCGGACGGATTGGCCATGGTGGCGGCAGCAAAGAAGACGGATCGTATCGTGCAGATCGGAGCGCAGAGAACCAGCTCTGTTCTGTGCGCAAAAGCAAGAGAGTGGATGGAGCAGGGCGCGATTGGAGATTTAAACCTGGTTGAAGCTTCGCTGGGGCGCAATGATCCCACCGGCGCCTGGGAGTATCCGCCGCCGCCGGATTTGTCGCTCGAAAATCTGGATTGGGATACGTGGCTGGGAACAGCGCCCAAGAAGGCATTCGATCCCTACACGTTTGCACGCTGGCGCTGCTGGAAGGAATACGGGACGGGCGTGGCCGGGGACCTTCTGGTGCATTTGATCAGTGGCATGCAATTTGTGCTGGGCATCAACGAGGTACCGAAGCGGGTGTCAGCATTTGGCGGCATCTATCACTGGAAAGATGGACGGAATATGCCGGACGTACATCCGGTGCTGTTCGAATATGGCGGCATTCCGGTATACATGCGCCTGTCGCTGGCCTGCGAGTCGAGTGAAGTGACGCGATTCCAGGGGCCGAAGGGAGCGATTGAATTGCGCGAGTTCAGCGTCTCGTATACGCCGCAGTCAGGCGTGGATACTTCGCCCAGCTACTACACGGGCTCCTACCCGGCCAAGATGCGCGAGGAATACGTGAAAAAGTGGCACGAGCAGCACGATCCCGAGCCGGGAAAAGAGCCTGCGCTCGAGACGCTCACGTATAACGGAAATGACTACGACGATCTGCGGCCGCATCTATGGAAGTTCTTCGAAGCGGTAAGGTCGCGCCAACCGGTCGTGCAGGACGCCGTTTTTGGGCATCATGCAGCCCTGGCCTGTCATCTCGCGAACGAGTCGTATTTCAGGAAGTCCCCAGTGTACTGGGATGAAGCATCGGGAACCATCAAGTCTCTCGGATAAATACAAAGGAACGTGACGAGATGAAAACGAGCAAGGTGCTAGTTGCAATTGGGGTAACAGGGGTTTTGGCCTGCGCATTGGGAGGAGCGGCTTGCGCTCAGGAGCCGGCGATGCATCACTCTGCTACATCCACTCGCACTATGAAGGAGTTCATAGGGCGATGGGACTTGACGCTGAAGGCACCGGACCGGGAGTATCCGTCGTGGCTTGAGATTCAGCAGAATCGTGGACAGATCAACGCCTTGTTCGTGAGTCGATGGGGTAATGCGCGAGCGCTGCCCAAGGTCGAGATCGACAACACTCATATCACGTTCGTTTCTCCGAAAGAGGAAGAGGACCGCAAGGATGACATGGTGTTTGAGGGAGAACTCAAAGGGGACCGACTCTCTGGAACGACCACAGGGCCGGACGGAGCGCCTTGGACATGGATCGGTGTGCGGGCACCTGCGCTGAAAAGAAATGAAAATCCGAAGTGGGGAAGCCCGATCACGCTGTTTAATGGACAGGATCTGACAGGCTGGAAGATGTCAAAGCCCGGTCCGCCGGATTGGACGGTGAAGGACGGCATCCTGGTGAGCCCGGGAAACGGACCCGAACTGATCAGCGATGCGAAGTTCCAGGATTTCAAGCTGCACCTGGAGTTCAACTGCGGGACCAATGCGAACAGCGGTGTTTACCTGCGGGGGCGTTACGAAGTGCAGATCGAGACGGAGTCGGCTTCAGAGCCGGCAAGTCACCATACGGGCGGGGTGTACGGTTTTCTCGCGCCGGAACCTGAGTTGGAACGCGCGCCGAATGTGTGGCAGAAGTTTGATATCACGTTGATCGGACGACGGGTCACGGTGGTTCAGAACGGAAGGACGGTGATTGCCAACCGGGAGATACCGGGAATCACCGGCGGAGCACTCGACAGCGACGAAGCGTTGCCTGGACCGATCTATTTGCAGGGCAGCGAAAAGGGCCACGTGCAGTTTCGCAATATCGTGATCACTCCGGCAAGGGAAGATATACCGGCGGCGAAGCAATCGGCGTCCGGCAATTAGCTTTTCGGGTCGGTACTGTGCTTGCGGAAGATGACTCTCAACTCGCGGCGCCAGTCTTCGCCGAGAGCGATGAGTTCCCACTCGACCTGGGGGGCAATGTAGCGCAAGACTGGTTCGTTGGCAGGATGAATCCGGAGCGCCGGAGCGGCGAGCAGCAAGCGCGGTGGCATGGGTGAGACCTCGACATCCGAAAAATATCCCTGGCGCTCGAATGCCGAGACTGGCCGGCCGCCGGCGACGGGCTGGCGGTCGTCGTTCAGGGTGCGCACGCGAATCCAGTAATCAAGCGCCTGCAGCGGCAGGTGGAGATCCTCGTCGGCTTTCACTTCAATCACGACAAGACGGCCGGCGCGGTCGAGGGTGAGCAGATCGAGCATGCCGCGGTCACCTGCGGAGAGCGCGGGAACCTGCGAATAAAGCAGGTCGCCTTGAAGATTAGGCAGAATGTCAGTGATACAGGCGCGCAAGCGCGATTCGAGCCAACGCTCGGGCTGAAGGCGAAAGAGCGGATCATTGTGCATGCCGTCTGGATGGCGGCTAAGGAACAGGCGCCGAAAGAGGCTTTCGCAAAGGTCCTGATTGTCGCCGGTAAGCGGCGTTTCATTGGCCCCTGCACCAAAGGTGATCTCGTCTTCGCTCGCAAAAGAATGCGAGACAGCGCTATGGCGCACGCGGGCAAATTCAAGCCCATGCAGCATCAATCCAACATGGGTGGCCGAGCGGGGCCGAATCTCGACGCAGTCGCGCGACGCTGATGGCACGATTTCCATCAGGCGGTCGATGCCGGCTCTGCACCGTTCGATTGCAGAGTCGGGCGAGAAGGCGTGCACGAGACGCGCGTCGAGGTTGCCGATGTCACGGAAGTCAACTGATTCAAGTTCCTCGCTTCGCTCGTCGAGCGTGAAAAGCTGAAAGTCGGCGGCGGCATGGTTGAGCCAGGCCATACGCTCGGCGGTCGTTCGCGAGGTTCCACGCGGGACGACAACCATCAATCCAGCGAAGTGGCGTCGGCCGTCAGAGTGGGACCGGCAATAATCGAGCCACAGGATGCCCAGCGTGAGGATGCCATCGATGGTGGCCGCGGATTCTGCGCCGCTGACGCCGATGATCGCCTGCGCTGCCGTGCCGCGGAGCAGGCGTCCGCGCACATAGGCCGGTCCAAAACTGTGTTCCAGGTCCATTGCCGATCGCAGCCCTTCAACCTTGGAACCCATGAAGGCATTTGCCAAAACGCGCTCGAGGAGGCGCTGGTAGTTGCGCCTGGCGGTGTTGCGGGCCGTGGGCGTGCGGCGATCGCCGGTGGGTACCATTTCCAGCGCCTGCGGCCTGGCAGTTCCCATGCGGCGCGTGGAGAGACGAAGGCATTGAGCGCGCTCCTGCACCGCGAGAATTGTGCGCATGAGGTTGCGTTCTTCGCTCCACAATTGCAGCAGGCATCGCCCGTGCGACTCACTCACGGAGTAGCGCGAGGAACGCATGTCGAAGAGAATATGGCCATCCTCAAGCACTGCGGCGGCAGGATGGCGGACAAGATATTCTTCAATGTCCTGAACCAGCCGACCTGCAGCTGGCGTAGATTCAGCCCGGGGCATGCGGTGACCTTACCAGCCCATTCGCGAACGCAGGCTTGTGATGTGGGCAGCGTGGTGACGCGAGTGCCAGGCGTACAGAGCGAGAGCCGTGGCGAGGTTTTGCCGGCCCATGGCAGGATGGTTGTAGCCGCGCTGGAAATCGGCTTCAGAGAGTCCTTCGAGCAGCGCAACCCAGCGTGCGTGGAGCGAGCTGATGAAGTCCAGAGAAGGTTCAAGACGCATGTTGCGGCTGTCAGCGAGGTTGGCCCAGGCGGCCTCGTCGTAGGGCTTGATGGTGGGCCAGTCTTCAGTGAGCGCCAGCTTGAAGCGAACGTATGAGTTGGCGTGGCTATCGGCAACGTGATGGACTACCTGGCGCACCGTCCAACCGCCTTCGCGGTATGGAGTGTCCAGGCGTGTATCAGAGAGCCCGGAAACCGCAGCGTTTAGATTTTCCGGTAAATCGCGCAAAGTCTCAATACCCGCGGCACGCACCGCCCGCTCTGAACTGGATGGTGGAACGAAATGTCCAATGGGATAGCGAAGAGTGTCGAGGTCGGCCATGGTGCAGACTGAATTCTATCGGTGCAGGATTGCCGGCGCAAAGCCCGCACAGGAAGTCGGACGGTCGATTTTCATTTGCCGAGATCCTAGAGGTGCAAGTGATGCTTGTGCTGCTTCTTCAATTTCTCGTGCTTTAGATAAGGATTCTTAGGATGGACGGCCTTGGCGTGCACCGGCTTGGGATGAAAAGCCTTGGGATGCACTGCCTTGGGATGATTGATTGGAGCCGAATCCGCAATGGCCGGTAGAGCACACACCATCGACAGCAGGGCTGCGGCGAGGATTTTCTTCATGGCAGGACTGTAGCACGAAGAGCGCGCCGGCGGAAGCAGGAAGACGGAGGCTGGATCACCGAAAGTACCTTGACTGCACAGAAATTCCGATGGTCCCGCCTGCGAGGGTGAAACCCAGCCGATTCTACGCCTTGTGATGATGGTGATGGTGGTGGTGATGATGGTGATGGGTGGTGGCGGAAAAGGCCGGGGCAGCGAGGACCGAGAGCAACAGAGCGGCGAAAACGAACTTCTTCATAGGCAAAATGTAGCATGAGAAATCGCGCTTCGAAGCGTGGAAATACGCAGGCATCAAGATTCAAACGGTACGCTTGGCATATCGGCGGCGGGCCGGCGACATAGGTGATCAGGCGTACACTGAAAGGACGATGAGCATTCCCGAAACTTCCCCTGTCAGCAGTCACAAGCGCTATTTTTTTGAGAAATTCGGCATCACCGAGCGACTATTGGAGCGCTGCCTGGGCGAGGCGCTTTCGGCGGGCGGCGACTATGCCGATCTTTATTTCGAGTCGGTTACGGCCACGTCGCTTGGCGTGGATGAACAGATCGTGAAAACCGCGAGCCAGGGAACCAGTGCAGGCTGCGGAATTCGCGTGCTGAGCGGCGAACGGACCGGCTATGCCTATACAGACAATCTGGGCCCGGAACGGCTGCTTCACGCCGCGCGTACTGCTGCGCTGATCGCATCAGGCCCGGCGAAGCAGCCGATTCAGGGATTTACGGAGGCGCCGGCCGCGAATCTGTATCCGGTCCCGCTCGGAGGATTTGATTTGGACCTGGCCGCGCGGCTGGAGTTGATCCTGAGGGCGGATCGGGCAGCGCGGGCGTTCGACCCGCGCGTGGTGCAGGTGCGGGCCGGCTACAGCGAAGAGATGAAGCGGATTCTGATTGCGGCTTCAGACGGCGCGTTTGCCAGCGATACGCAACCGCTGTGCCGGTTGAATGTTTTTGTTATCGCAAAGGACGGCGAGCTCTCGACGAAGGGCTCGGCAGGCGGCGGAGGACGGAGCGGCCTTGAGCAGTTTGCAGGTTCGAAGAGCCCGGAGCATCTGGCGAGCGAGGCCGCGCGCGGAGCGATTCTGCAACTGGGTGCGGTACCGGCTCCTGCAGGCGAGATGCAGGTGGTGCTGGGGCCGGGATGGCCGGGGATTTTGTTGCACGAAGCGGTGGGGCACGGGCTGGAAGCGGACTTCAACCGGAAAAAGACTTCGGCGTTCGCGGGACTGATCGGACAACAGGTGGCGAGCTCCAAGGTCACTGTGGTGGATAACGGCACGATGGCTGGACGGCGCGGCTCGCTTAACGTGGACGACGAGGGTTCAGCAACACAGGAGACGGTGCTGATCGAGGGCGGCGTGCTGAAGGGATACCTATCCGACAAGCTTTCGGCGCGGCTGATGGGCATGGCCAACACGGGATCCGGGCGACGCGAGAACTACCAGTGCATTCCCATGCCCCGCATGACAAACACCTATATGCTGGCGGGCGACGATGCGCCGGAAGATATCCTGCGCTCGGTGAAAAAGGGCCTCTATGCGGTGAACTTCGGCGGCGGTCAGGTGGACATCACGAACGGAAAGTTTGTCTTCTCTGCGTCAGAGGCATACCTGATCGAGGACGGCAAAGTGACCGCGCCGGTCCGCGACGCGACGCTGATCGGAAACGGGCCCGAAGCGCTGAAATACGTGTCGATGGTGGGCAACGACCTGAAGCTGGACGAGGGCATCGGCACCTGCGGCAAAGACGGGCAAAGCGTTCCGGTGGGCGTGGGCATGCCGACGATCAAGCTGGACAGGATGACGGTGGGCGGAACGGGACGGTAGAGATCCCGCTGCGACCAGGCTATTTTTGGTGCGCGGCGAGCCATTTTGCGGCGCGTTCCTGCGCCGCATTCAAGTCGGACGGAGAAAGGTGTGCGGCTACTGTGTCGCGAGCCTGAATGGCCTGTTGCTGACGGGCGCCGCTCCATGTGCTCGCCGACAGATCGAGCCAGAAATAGGCCTCGGGAAGATTGACCAGGACGCCTTGCCCATTGGCATACATGGAACCGAGGTTGAACTGGGCGCGCGGCAAGCCCTGTTCAGCTGCTTTGCGGTACCACGCGGCTGCCTGTGCGAAATCCCGGGCCATGCCCTGGCCGTTGTCATAGAACAAGGCGAGGTTGAACTGCGCGGAAGCGTTGCCCTGAATGGCGGACCTGCGATAAAGATCGGCTGCCTGCGAGTAATCCTGCGGAACGGCAATTCCGCGCTCATAGAAGGTACCCAGGTTGTATTGAGCCTCGGCGTTGCCTTGCAGTGCGGCTTTTCGATACCAGCCCGCTGCCTGTGCTTCGTCCTGTGGGACGCCCTCACCGTGATCGTAAAGCAGTCCCAGACTCAGTTGGGCTTTGGCGACGCCCTGATCTGCTGCCCGTCGAAGCCAAAGGGCTGCCTGAGCATAGTCCTGCTGCGCTCCTTTGCCGAGGGCATACGCCTGGCCGAGGAGAAACTCCGATTGGGCATCCCCTGCGGAGGCTTTGGCGCGGAGCGCGGGGTCGATGGTCTCCTGCTGCGCACCCGCCGGGATGAGCGAAGCCACAAGGATTGCAAAGCAGAAGAGGTGCCTCGTTGAAATGGAGATAAGCACAGTTGCCTCACACAAATACAGCACACGATAACAAGTGAGCTTGGGCGGCGTCTGTGACCGGCGACTCAGAACGGCATCGATCCTCGGTGGCGGGCATGGGAACCAGCGTGGTGTGGTCTTTGATAGTGTGGACGAATGGTGGAAATCACGGAGCAAAACGAAGTAGCCGGTCTGGATTTGGGAGCGCTGGCCGAGGATGTGGTGGCACAGGCCATGAGAGGCGGCGCAAGCGACGCCGAGGCGGTGGCGCGGGAAGGCGACGAATTCAGCGTGACCGTGCGGATGGGCGAGGTGGAGACGCTGAAGGAATCGGGCTCGCGGGCGGTAGGGCTGCGCGTGTTCCATGGAAAACGGTCAGCGTCGGCCAGTACAAGCGACTTGACTCCGGATGGGATACGGCAGCTTGTGAATGGCGCGCTGTCGCTGGTGAAAGTAACGGAGGAGGATCCGTTTGCCGGGCTGCCGGAGAAAGATGAGTTTGGCGCGATCGAGGACGATCTGCACCTTTACGACGAGGACGTCTACTCGCTGAGCGGTGCCGAGCGGATCGAATGGGCGCGGCGGGCCGAGTCGGCTGCGCTGGCGGTGGACTCGAGGATTTCGAATTCGGACGGTGGCAGTTTTGACGCGGCCACGGGACGGATGGCGATGGCTAATTCGCGAGGGTTCACGAGGGAATATAAAACGAGCTATGCGGGCGTTTCGGCGGCGCCGCTGGCGACGGATGAGCAAGGGCGGATGCAGCGGGACGCATGGTGGTCGAGCGCACGGCGGCTGCGGGACCTGGAGTCACCCGAGTCTGTGGGCAAGGAGGCAGCGCGAAGGACTCTACGAAGATTGGGCGCGCGCAGAGTACCGACCCAGAGCGTGCCGATTGTGTTCGCTCCCGAGGTGGCGAAGTCGCTGATCGGATCGGTGTTTGAGGCGGCAACGGGGGATGCGATCTGGCGCAGCGCATCGTTTCTGGCGGGAAAGCTCGAAACGCAGATCGCGGCCGCATCATTAACGATCGTGGATGACCACCTGATGATGCTGCCGACCGGCATGGGCGGGTTTGGCACGTCGCCGTTTGATGGCGAGGGGCTGCCTTCGCAGCGCAACATGGTGGTGGAACACGGAATACTACGGAACTACCTGCTGAACACCTACACGGCGCGCAAGCTGGGAATGAAGTCGACGCACAATGCCTATCGCGGATTGGCGGGAGCGCCTGGAATCGGCTGCGGCAATTTGTACCTGGAACCGGGAACGCAAACCCCCGAGGATATCATCGCGGCGATTCCTGCTGGACTTTATGTGACGAGCCTGATGGGATTCGGAACGAATCTTGTGACCGGGGATTATTCGCGGGGCGCGACGGGGTTGTGGATCGAGAAGGGCGAACTGACGCATGCCGTCGAAGAGGTGACGGTGGCGGGGAACCTGGGCGAAATGCTGAAAAACGTGACCGCGATCGGGAACGACCTGGTGTTTCGGAGTTCATTGGCGAGTCCGACGATCAGAATTGATGGAATGACGATCGCGGGGGCGTGAACCGGATTCGTGCCGTTAGGGCCGTTCGCCGCGCTTCGTGCGGGTTAGCGGAGTCGGCGGGATGGTGAAGTCAGGCGCTGGCTGCGCGGTTGGCGGTGCCAGCGGGTTTTGCAGGTCAATAAGTCAGTGGATGTGATGGAGCAGATACCATTCGATCCAGCCGAACCGAAAGCTGCACTGGCGCAGCTTCCGCCGAAACCTGCGGTGTTTGCGCTCTATGGGGCGGAGGCGAAGGACGAGCCGTATGTCGGACGCACGCCGAACCTGCGCGGGCGGCTGGAGCGGCTGCTCCAGCCTTCCCCGAAACATCCGAAGCGACTGCAACTGGCGGGGCGGGTGCGGCACATTGCGTGGCGGCTCACAGGTTCGGAATTCGAATCACTGCTGACGCAGTTTTCCCTCTTGGAAGAGATGTATGGAGCGAAGGCGCTGGAGCGAATGCATCTGAAAGCTCCAGCGTTTGTACGCTACCTGGGCAGCAATGCCTATCCGCGGATTGTGGTGACGAACCGGCCGAGCCAGCGGGAGGCAGACTGGGCGTATGGGCCGTTCGCATCGAGAGGGGCGGCGGAGCGCTATGCCGAGGAGGCGCTGAAGTTGTTTCTCTTGCGGCGTTGCACGGACGACCTGAATCCCGATCCGAGCTTTCCGGGATGTATTTACTCCGAGATGAAGATGTGCCTCGCTCCCTGTTTCAAAGGTTGTAGCGACGAGCGCTATGCGGACGAGGCTCGAGCGGTGCAGAACTTTCTGGCCACGCGAGGCGAGAGCCGTCTGGTCGAACTTCGCGCACAGCGCGAGGAAGCTTCAGGGAACCTGGAATTTGAGACGGCGGCGGCGATCCATGAGCAGGTACAGCGCGTGGAAGCGGTTCGCGCGCTGGCCCCGGAACTGGTGCGGCCCATGAGCCGGTTGCGAACGGCGATTCTGCAGACAGCGGCCGGCGCGAATGAAGTAGCGGTGTTCCTGTTCGATGAGGGGCGGTTGCGCGGGCCGGCCGCTTTTTCGACGATCGGCATGAGGATCCAGAATGAGCAGTCGGGGTCGACTTCGCTTTTTGCGCAGCCGATGGCGCTGGAGCCGGTGCCGGAGGAATCAGGAATCAGGGATCAGGGATCAGAGACCTCTGCCAAGGCCGTCGCGGGTGAAGGCGTCCACCCTGGTGCAACGGCGATGAGAGCGGCCCGAACGATGCTGGAGACGCGGATGGAGGCGGTTTTGGCGGAGCTTGAGAAAGATACAGGACCGGCGTCGGCAACGGAACGACAAGGACACCTGGCTCTGCTGAAGCGCTGGTATTACCGTCCCGAAGTGAAGCGACCTGGCGAAATCTTCTTCCCCGATTCGGACGGCAAATGGCCGGTAAAGGCACTTCTGCGCGGCGTGGGGCGAGTGGCTGCAAAAGCTATGCCGGTGGGGCATCCAACGGAGACCCCGACTGATACACTGGCCGAGCGAGAACCCGCTGCGCGGCGGGACTGACCGCATCGACTCGGGGGCTGGAACCCAGAGCCACTTCAGGCAGTAGCGGCACGATTGAAGTCGTGCCATTTCACAAAGCACGAGTTTTCGGCCCTCGTTCAAGCTGGGCGGTTTCATGGACCGAAGATTCGCCAAAGGCTGACCGGACGAATATGGTTGAGCTATTGCCATCGATATTGTCGGCGGATTTTGCACGCCTGGCGGAGGAAGTTGCCGCGGCGGAGCGCGGCGGCGGCACGGTAATCCATGTCGACATTATGGACGGTCATTTTGTCCCCAATATCACCATTGGTCCGCCGGTGGTAAAGAGTCTTCGCAAGGCGACGAAGCTGCCACTCGACTGCCACCTGATGATCGAGAATCCAGACGAATATATTCCGGCTTTTGCCGAGGCGGGTGCGAACTGGGTGAGCGTGCACTACGAGGCGTGCAGGCACCTGCATCGGTCGCTGATGCATATCGCCGACCACGGAATGAAGCCGGGGGTGGTGTTGAATCCGGCGACGCGGGTAAATTTCATCGTGGACATATTGCCCATGGTTCACCACGTGCTGATCATGAGTGTGAATCCGGGCTTCGGCGGGCAGAAGTTTATTCCATTTTCTCTGGACAAGATTCGGCGGCTGGTGGAATTGCGGCAGGAGATGGGGTTGGCATTTAGAATCGAAGTGGACGGCGGCGTGGCTCACGACACGATAGCCCAGGTCGTCCAAGCAGGTGCGGAGTTGCTGGTAGCGGGAAATGCTGTTTTTGGCGCGGGCCATCCCGAAGAGGATGCACGGGCTCTGCTGGCGGCGGCTCGAAATGCCGCATGCGAGTGAATCAATTGAGGATCAGGATGACGGCGCGGTGGCGCAGTTGTTCGAATGAGGTGGTATGAACCGGTTGTCAACCAAGTTTGCCGCAGGCGCTCTGGCGGTGCTGCTTCTGACGGGAATCGCGGTCCAGGCAAAGGACAAGAAGCCTAAGCACAAGAAGAACGAGGATCTGAGCGCCAATCCGCTCGCGAATCTGAAGTCGGAGCAGCCCGACAAGGTGCTCTTCGACAAGGCCATGAACTCGATGAAGCACGGCCGCTATGATGTAGCCCGGCTGACCCTGCAGACGCTGCTGAATACCTATCCGGATTCCGAGTATCGAATGCGGGCCAAGCTGGCGGTGGGCGACACCTGGTTCAAAGAGGGCGGCACGGCGGCGCTAACGCAGGCCGAAGCCGAATACAAAGATTTCATCACCTTCTTCCCCAATGCGCCCGAAGCGGCCGAGGCGCAGATGAAAGTGGCCGATATCTACTACCAGCAGATGGAGAAGCCTGACCGCGACTATACCAACGCACAGCGCGCGGAAGAGGAATACAGGGTCATGCTGAACCAGTTTCCCGATTCGCCGCTGGTGCCCCGCGCGAAGCAGAAGCTGAGAGATGTGGAAGAGGTTCTGGCCGAGCGCGAGACGCAGATCGGTCTTTATTACGAGAGCGTGGAACAGTATCCCGCTGCGATCGCGCGTCTGGAGACGGTGGTTGATACCTATCCGCTGTATTCGAAGAGCGACCAGGCGCTGATTGCCATCGGCGACGCGTACGAAGGCGAAGCGCATAACGTGCAACTTGCACAGGGCCTGCCGGGCGCGGTGCGGGAACGCATGCGGTCCATGTACATGGATCGCGCGGCGGAGGCCTATGACAAGGTGATTACGCGCTACCCGATGGCCCCTCATGTAGAGGATGCTCGGGACCGACTGGTGGCGATGAACCGCCCCATACCTGAGCCTACCCAGGCGGCCATTGCGGAAAGCGATGCCGAGGAAAGAAGCCGGCAGCCGATCCGGTTTACAGACCGGACCCTGGACATTATCCGGCGCGGCCCAACCGTGGTGGAAGCAGTTCACGTGGGCGATCCCAGCCTGGTCGATCCGCAACGCGTGACGGCCCCTGAGATCGCCAAAGAAAATATGGCGATGTTCAAGGCGGCAATCAGCGAGGGTAAGCCTGCCGTAGCGGCCGCCAAGCCGACGCCCACCGGCGTGAATGAGCCACCGCGCAGCGACCAGCCATCCGAAGCTCCGGTGCAGATGGTGCCTCCGGCCAACGGAAGCAACAGCCTTGGCGTTTCGATCGTGAACGCGCCCTCGGGAAGCGCGACAACAACGAGCGATCCGAATGCGCTGGTGAAATCGGTAGGACCGACCAACACGGCATTGCCGGCGGCCGAAAAGCCCGCCGAGGCGCCCAATCAGATCAACGACATCAGGCCCGGTACGGGACAGACTACGCCGGCGACCGCAGCAAACTCAAAATCGAAGAAAGCTCCCAAGGCGGATCTGGGCGACGAATCGTCGAGCAGGAAGAAAAAGAAGAAGGGCTTACACAAGCTGAACCCGTTCTAAATTGGTTTGAAAGCCACGGGCGGGGGCCGCATTCAGACGAATGCGGCCTTTTGCTTTGATGCGGCGCCGACTGAGGAGGCTCGCCGATAGGGTGGTCCCGATCTGCTAGAGTGAGGAGTAGTCCCTTCGCTCGAAAACCCTGCAGGATTGGGGGTTACGGCGGATGCCCAGGACGGATTCAGTGCGCGTGATGGGGCCGATTTTCCAGTTTGGCTCGGTTCGCGCGTGATGTGGAGACGCCTGGACCGGGTTCGCGACGGTGCTGCCCACGGGGGACATTGACTACCGCATACATGCCACACGAATTGCCAAAAGCGTACGACCCGACTGCCATTGAGGACCATTGGGCAGAGTACTGGGTAAAAGAGAAACTCTTTGCCCAGCCGGCCCCCGGCAGAAGCCCGGAAGGCGAGAGCAGAGCCGGCGAGCCATTCACCATCCTGCTGCCACCGCCCAACGTGACCGGACGCCTGCACATGGGCCACATGCTCAACCAGACAGAAATGGACATCCTGACCCGCTGGCGGCGCATGACGGGCCGACGCGCGCTGTGGCTGCCGGGCACAGATCACGCGGGAATCGCGACCCAGATGATGGTCGAGCGCCAGCTCGCGGATGAAGGAACAACACGCCAGAAACTGGGCCGCGAAGCGTTTGTAGAGCGGGTGTGGGAGTGGCGGCGCCACTATGGCGGGGCCATTCTCGACCAGATGAAGCGCCTTGGCGCGTCGGTCGATTGGGATCGCGAATACTTCACGATGGACGAGCGCCTTTCTGTGGCGGTGCGCGAAGCGTTTGTCCGGCTCTATGAGCAAGGACTGATCTATCGGGGCGCGTACATCGTGAACTGGTGCCCACGCTGCCAGACGGCAATTAGCGACCTCGAGGTGGTGTACGACGAGCACAAGGGCCATCTATGGGAGATTCGATATCCGGTACACGATGATGCCGGACGCGAAACGGGCGAGTATCTGACGGTGGCGACGACACGGCCCGAAACGATGCTTGGCGATGTGGCCGTGGCAATTCATCCTGAGGACGAGCGCTATCTGCATCTGCACGGAAAGAAGCTGGGACTGCCGCTGGTCGGGCGCGAAATTCCGATCATTCTGGATGAGTGGGTAAGCCGCGAGTTCGGCACCGGCGCAGTGAAGGTGACGCCAGCTCATGATCCGAACGACTTTGCGCTGGGGCAGCGACACAATCTGACCGCGATCAACGTGATGGACGATACGGCCCATATCAATCAGGAAGGCGGGACCTACGCGGGGCTGGATCGATACGTGGCGCGCAAGAAAATCGTGGCGGACCTGGAGGCGCAGGGTCTGCTTGCCGGGATCAAGGATCACATACACAACGTGGGCCACTGCGACCGCTGCAAGACGGTTGTGGAACCGAGGCTCTCGCTACAGTGGTTTGTAAAGATTCAGCCACTGGCTGACAAGGCGATTGCCGCCGTGAAGGAAGGCCACATCCGGTTTACTCCGGAGATGTGCGCCAAGACCTATCTGAACTGGATGGAAAACATCCACGATTGGTGCATCTCGCGGCAACTCTGGTGGGGACATCGCATTCCGGCGTGGGAGTGCGCGGTGTGCCACAAGACGACGGTTGGACGCGAGAATCCGGCGAAATGCGCACACTGCGGGTCGGACCAGATTGCGCAATCGACGGACGTACTGGACACCTGGTTCTCGTCGGGCCTGCTGCCGGTGTCGGTTTTTGGGTGGCCAAACATTACGCCGGAAAACCGCGCCGATTTTGACACGTTTTATCCGACCAGTCTGCTGGTGACGGGATTCGACATCCTGTTTTTCTGGGTCGCGCGCATGATCATGCTGGGCTGCTGGTTCGCGGAAGACGTTCCAAACGCGGACGGGTCGAAGCGCGAGTTGAAGGACGCGGTGCCCTTTCGCGAGGTATACATCCACGCGCTGGTGCGGGACGCCAACCGCGAGAAGATGTCGAAGACCAAGGGCAACGTAATCGATCCCATCGAGATCGTGAAGCAGTTCGGGACCGATGCGGTGCGGTTCACGCTGGCCTCGATGGCGTCGCCGGGGACAGATATTGCGTTTAACGTGGCGCGGACCGAGGGCTATCGCGCGTTTGCGAACAAGATCTGGAACGCGGCGCGGTTCATTTTTATGAATGTGGATCGCGCGGCGGAGGCGGGCATCACCGTGGACCGCAGCTCGCTGGGCGCAATGCCAGACGTCCCGGAGGATGCGCCGCTGGAAGCGCGGTGGATTGTAGCGGAACTGCACGAGGCTGCGGCGAAAGTGAATCAGTCGCTCGAAAGTTATCGGTTCGATGATGCGGCGAACACGATTTACCAGTTTTTCTGGGGGAGTTTTTGCGACTGGTACCTGGAGGTCGTGAAACTGCGATTGGATTTTTCAGAATCGAGCGACAAAGAAAAGACCAAGGCAGCGCTCACGACGCTCGTCTCAGTATTTGAGTCTGCATTGCGATTGCTGTCACCGTTCATGCCCTTTCTGACCGAGGAGTTGTGGCACGCGGTGTACGATGGCAATCCGCCGGCGAAGTCGATTGCGCTGACGAGATATCCGCAGAGCCGTGATGCGGCGATTGACCGGGCGGCGATCGATGAGATGGCTCTGCTGCAGAGCCTGATCATCGAGATTCGTGCCCTGCGCAAGGAAATCAGCATCGAAGAGAAGGTTTCCGTTCCCATCGAGGTTCGCGGGGATGCGGGCTTGCGAAAGCTCGCCGAAGAGAACAGCGAGATTATCGAGCGGCTGGCGCGAGTGAGCGAGGTACGGTTCGTCAGCGAAATTCCCGCTGGGCTGGCAAAGCACTCGACGTCGCAATTCGACGTGGCCGCGGTGTACGAGCGCAAAATTGACGTGGCCGCCGATCGCGAGCGGCTGACGAAGGATCTGGCAAAGGTCGAAAAGCGGATTTCGAATGCTGAGAATCAATTGAACAATCCGGGCTTCGTCGCGAAGGCCCCGCAGCATGTGGTCGAAAATCTGCGGAAACAACTGGAAGAAGATCGCCAGTTGCGGGACAAGTTGCACCGAGACCTGGAAAGGTTGTCTGAGTAGACTTCAGAAATGCCCTGTGTTTGCGAACGGTGCCTCGAGAATGCCAAGACCCTTGGTTTCGCGCCCAAGGCGCCTACAAAGGTGGTGGTTCGCAGGGCGTATCGAGTAGCCGCCAAACAGTGGCATCCTGACCGATTCGATCGATTCCCTGCGAAGCGCGCGGAGGCGGAAGAGCGTTTCAAACACATTCAGGTGGCCTATCGCGAACTGTGGGAGCACTGCGAAACCCCGGTTAAGTTGGTGCCGGATCGTGCAACCGCAGAGCCCGCCGACGCGGAAGGGGGACTGGTCGACGACCGAGTAGCCGCGCGAAAAGTCGACGAGGGATCGGTTTTATCGTTCGGCGGCGCGCCCTATTGTTTTGTTCCGCCGCATTTTTCCCCCTATGCGAGCGAGATCATTGTTACAACGCGCCTTGAAGGTTCAGAGAAAGTGGTGGCGTTTGTCGACCTGTCCGCGGGTGTCTCCGGTGGGAGGGCGCAGGGAGAGTACATCCTGTTGACGAGCTATCGGGTTTTTGTGCGCGACGCTCTGCATATCGTTTCCTTCGTGTGGTTCACCGATCTCGGGGAGGTTCTGCTCGTCGATCGCAACAAGCATGGGAAGCCTAGAATCTGGAACTGGATAGTCGACCTGTTCCCGGCAATTAACCCGAGGTTTTCGCTTTTGATCTACCGGCGCAACCGGACGCTGCTGTATTCTCTTGCGGGCGGGGCAGATGACAGGGTGAAGAGGGTCATTTATAACTTTCTTCTACAAAAAAAGTCGCAGGCCAGAACTTGAACATCTGAAAGAAAACGCATGGATTGGAAAAGCAGCCGAATTGACGCATTGCTGGAGCAGGCACTGGTAGAGGACAGGGCCGCAAATGACGCTACGACGAATGTCACCATTGATCCGAATCTTCGGGCCACAGCATCTGTGCTGGCGCGGCAGGAGATGGTGGTAGCGGGGCTGGGAGCGGTGCCGCGGCTGCTGGAGATTTTTGCCCGCCTCGACCCTCGACCGCAGGCTCACAACCGCTTCGAGGTCGTGAGCCATCCTGAGATATTTGACGGCGTGCGGGTGCATGGCGGGCAAGTGCTGGCTGTGATTCGCCACAATGCGCGGGTGCTGTTGAGCTGCGAGCGGGTGATCCTGAACCTTATGCAGCACATGAGTGGAATTGCGACGCTCACGCGGCAATATGTCGACGCGATCCACGGGACCAAGGCGCGCGTGCTCGATACTCGTAAAACGGTTCCGGGACTTCGCGCGCTTGAGAAGTACGCCGTGTTGTGCGGCGGAGGAACGAACCACCGGCTCGACCTGGCTTCGGGCATTTTGATTAAAAACAACCACATCTCACTGGGCGGGGGACTGCGCGCGACTGTCACCCACGCCATTGAACGGCGCCAGCAAGGTCAGCGCATCCAGGTGGAAGTACGCAACGCGCATGATTTGAACGAGGCGCTGGAATGCGGAGCGGAAGCAATTCTGCTGGACAATATGACGCCGAGCCAGGTAAAGAATGCGGTGGACCGCATTCGCGAAGAGAAGCGCTGGATTCCCATCGAGGCATCGGGCGGCATCGTCCTCGAAAACATCCGTGCGTATGCCGAGGCGGGCGTGGACTTCATCAGCGTGGGTGCGCTTACTCACTCGGCAAAGGCCGCAGACATTTCGATGAGCATTGTTGCGGAGCCGGCCTAGCCGTGTATGACCTGGCGGCGATAGAGACCGCGCTGACCGGCACGATTTTCGCAGGTAAGTTGCATTTTGCTCCGGTAACGGGCTCGACGAATACGGATGCTCGTGAAGCTGGGCATCAGGGTGCGCCGCATGGATCAGTCTACCTTTCTGACGAACAGACGGCAGGGCGCGGCCGCGGAGATCATGCTTGGCAATCGGCGACCGGCGAAGGGCTGTATTTGAGCGTGCTGATGCGGCCTTATTTGCCGCCGAACCGGTTAGCATTGCTGCCGCTGGCCGCAGGACTTGCAGCGAGCGAGGCGATCAGCGGAACTTCGGGACTTGAAGTCGATTTGCGATGGCCCAATGACCTGCTGATTGGGCCCAAGAAGACCGGTGGCATCCTGGTGGAGTCGAAAACGGACGGGAAGGCAGTTGTGTTTGCCGTGGTGGGCATCGGAATCAATGTGCATCAACGGACTTTCGATGCAGACCTGGCGACACCGGGCACCTCTCTTGACATGGAAGCGGGCCGTACGATCAGCCGCCAGAGCCTGCTGGTTTGCCTGCTAAAATCGCTGGAGCGCGAAGCGATGCGGCTGCAGGATCGCGATGCCGCGAGGGTGGTTGTCGAGCGGCTTGAAAACGCGTCGACCTGGTTGCGAGGACGGCTTGTTGAAGTCCATGGACCACAGGCTTGCACGGGCGTGTCAGCGGGTCTGGACGAAAGCGGGTTTCTGCTGGTGAACACTTCATGCGGGCTGGTCACGGTGCGAACGGGTGGCCTGCGTGCCGCCGATGAAGGCTGAGAACAATGCTGCTGGCTTTGGATGTAGGAAACACGAACACGGTGCTGGGGCTATATGATCTCGACGTGGAACCACCGCGCCTGGCAGCCCATTGGCGCGTATCCACGCATCGCGCACAAACCGTGGATGAATACGGCGTGTTTTTCGTGAATCTTTTTGAGATGCACGGCATGGCTACCAGCCGGGTGAAGCACATCATTATCTCGTCTGTGGTGCCGCCGGTGGAATCGACACTGCGCCAGGTCTGCGAGAAGTACTTCAACCTGGCGCCGTTGTTTGTCGAGCCGGGAATCAAGACAGGGATGCCGGTGCTTGTCGATAACCCCACGGAACTAGGCGCGGACCGGCTGGCGGACTGCATCGCCGCGTTTGAGAAGTATGGGGGACCGTGCATTGTGGTTGATTTCGGCACAGCGACCAAGTTTGAAGTGGTTTCTGCGCGGGGCGAGTACCTGGGCGGAGTGATCGCGCCGGGACTCGGGTTGAGCGCGGATGCACTGTTTTCGCGTGCCGCTCGACTGAGTCGCGTTGATATCAAGCGTCCCGCAAAAGTGATTGGGACCAATACAGTCGGGCACTTACAAAGCGGGCTTTACTACGGATATATCGGCCTGGTTGACGGCATTCTGGAACGAATCTTCACGGAATTGGCAGAGAAGCCGCGCGTGATTGCCACGGGCGGGCTGGCGCGGATGGTGGCCGAAGATTCGCGATTCATCAGTCAGATCGACGATATGCTCACCTTGGATGGGCTGCGGATTTTGTTTGAGCGGAACCAGACCGCCAGGCCGCGTGGACGCGCACACGATGCCAGGACGGCGGATTCCGGCTCCGGAATGAAGGCCGCACAAGGCAGCGCGGCAGCCAAGGGACAAAAGCCTTGAATCCCCGTGATTGCTTCATCCCATTCAGTGCCTCGAAGTGAGGCTCGACTTGCCTAATTACTTTAACTATTTCACCGAGATCGAAGAACGCTTTCAGCAGCGGCGGGGATCGTTGTTACTGCTCTCGACCCTTGACTGGGCATTGATTGAGATGTGGCGCGAGGCAGGGATTCCGTTGGACGCCGCGCTACGCGGGATCGATGCTGCATTTGATAAGTATGAAGCGCGCCAAAGGAAAGGCCGGATGCGACGCATCAACGGGCTGGCATGGTGCGCGCAGGCCGTGATGGAAGCGGCTGAAGAGCTGCGCGAAGCGGCGGCGGGCAATACTCCGGCAACCAGAGAAAGCGTCGAAACAGGATTTGAACATGGGCGGATCGCGTCGCATCTGGAATTGACGGCAGCGGCTTTGAGCGATTCGAAGATTGCAGCGGAGGCCAGCGCAGCAACTGCTGCGCGCCTGCGAGAGTTGGCTGCAGAGGTACGCGCCACGGCGCCGGTCAATGCGGGCGCACACGATCTCGAAGCGCTGGAACAGACGCTCACGGTCCTCGAAGAAAAACTGTTTGCTGCATTGACAGCAGCTGCACCCGAGGAACTGCTGGTTGCGCTGAAAGAACATGCTTCGAGGGAATTGGCTCCGTATCGCAGCCGTATGGGTGCGATGCAATTACGGCAGGTGGAGCATCAGTTCGTTCAAAAGCAACTGCTGGCACATTACGATTTGCCGCGCCTCAGCCTGCTTTACATGAGCCAGCAATGAGCGAACCTGCAACCAACCTTGTGCAGATTGAAAAGCCCGTATATGGCGGTGAATTTCTGGCACGCGTGGAAGGCAAAGCGGTGTTTGTTCCGCTGGTCTTGCCGGGCGAACAGGTTCGGGCACGCATAATCGATGAAAAGCAGGGGTATGCGAAAGCGGAGGCCGTTGAGATTGCTGTTGCCTCTCAAAAGCGCGTCGCGCCGGTATGCCCTTATTTCGGAACTTGCGGAGGATGCGATTACCAGCACACGGATTACGAGACACAGATCGGACTGAAGAAGGAGATCTTGCGTGAAACGCTGGAGCGGGCACAGGTTCGCCCGCCCGAAGAAATTGCGGTGCTGGCCGCGGAGCCGTGGGGCTATCGAAACCGGATTCGGGTTGCACTGGATGCACGTGGAAATGCGGGCTATCGCGGCCGGCGTTCGCACGGGATTGTTCCGATCAGCGAGTGCCCGATCGCCGCGCCGCTGCTGGTAAAGGCCGCCCTGGCTGCGGCTGAGTTGTTTGGCGCGCTTTCGGCTGCTGAACGTCCCGCTGAAATTTCGCTGTTCTGCAACGCAGATGAGAGCGCATTGCTGGCCACCATTGTTACGGCCCATCCGGCCAAAGCACGCGCGGAAGATTTTGCGCGAGGGATGAGTGAGCGGATTGCGGAACTGGCCGGAGTTGAATTCGTAACGGAAGGCCTGCCTGGACGGCAGTCTCGAACGGTTGGCCGCTGGGGAAAGAATTCCCTGCGGTATCGGGCAGCGGGATTCGATTATCGAGTCGACCACGGCGCATTTTTCCAGGTGAATCGATGGCTGGTGGATGCGCTGGTGGATCGCGTAACGAATGCTGATCGCGGAGTGTTGTCATGGGACCTGTTTGCCGGGGTTGGACTGTTCGCGCGAAAACTTGCGGAGCATTTCGACCGCGTAATTGCCGTTGAATCGGCACCAGCGACGACGGCCGCGCTCAAAGAAAATCTGAAGGGAACATCGGGGGAAGAGGTGCAGGCAGACGCGCTTGCATTTCTGCGCCGCCAAGGGACGAAAAGACGGCCGGATCTAATCGTGGTGGATCCTCCGCGCACCGGGTTGGGCAAGGAGATGACGGCACTGCTGGGGGAAGCGGGAGCGCCCGGATTGGTGTATGTGTCATGCGATCCAGCCACGCTGGCGCGCGATTTGCGGCCGTTGATCGCATCGGGATATGTAATTGATTCCATGACGCTCGCGGACCTGTTTCCGCAGACGTTTCACCTCGAGACGGTAGTGCGAATGCGCCGCGCTTGATAGGCTGAATAGATAAATCCTTTTCAAGGCGCTTTGCGCGTGTGATGCGATCCAGACAGACATCCACCGGGCCCGACGTGTGCAGACCCGCCTCTGTGGCGTGGGCAGGTGTTCCCTTGTTTCATGCAGCATGGCTTTTTGCCGGTGGAATTGCGCTGAGCGGAGCGATCTGGCTGCGACCGAGCCTGGTGCTGATTGCCCTGGCACCGATTGCAGTTCTCTGCTGCATTGCGGCGTTTCGTGCGCAGCGCATCGTGTGGCTGCCGGTCGCGGTCCTGTGGATTCTGCTTGGCGCGTGGTGCGCGGAGATGGAACCACATCCCGCGCCGGCGCCAACCATTGCCGCGCTCTCAGACGGATTGATGCGCACCGTGGAAGGGACGGTGACGAACACGGCGCCACTGCGGAACGAGACCGTGCAGAACGTGGATGAGCCGACGGCGAGCGCACCAGCCGAACGCATCGATCTGCAGGTAGCGAGCATTGAGCTTGTGAACGACGAGGTTGACAAGCAAGTTCCGGCATCGGGCAGCGTACGGCTGAACGTGCGCTGGCCTGAGGGATCGACCGCTCAAATAATTGACTGCGGGGAGCGGGTGCGCGCCGTGGTGCGGTTGCTGCCGCCTGAAATTTACCACGATCCCGGAGTATGGAATCGCGCAGATTTTCTGCTGGATGAGGGTGTCACTTCGACGGCATCGGTAGGAATTGACCGTGTGGAGCGGATCGGCGTGGTTGGGAATTCTGCTGATTCGGCTGGATGGCGAAGCTGGAAACGGCGAGGGGTGCCGCTGAAGTGCTTTTTCAGCCGATTGCAGCACAATTTGAGCGCGCGCCTGCTGGCGCTGCCGGCGGCGATGCAGCGCTTCCCCGCCCCGCTGCGCATGAGCGAAGCGGATGGGGTGATGCTGGCCGCGATGACGACGGGTGACAGGACGTTTCTGACTCATTCCCTCCGCGTCGGGTTTGAGCGCACCGGATCATTCCACATGCTGGTGGTCTCTGGCTTTCACCTGGCAATTGTGGCAGGCTGCTTTTTCTGGATGGCGCGGCGATTCCGGCTGCCGCGCGTTCCGGCCACGTTGCTGACCATTGCGGCCTCGTTTGGATTTGGGCTGCTGACCGGATTCGGAACTCCGGTGCAGCGGTCGCTGTGGATGGTGACCCTGTATCTGCTGGGCAGGCTGGTTTATCGCGAACGCAACGCGATGAACACGATCGGGTTTGCAGCGCTGTGCCTGCTGGCAGTGAGCCCGCGCAGCCTGTTCGACTCGAGTTTGCAAATGACGCTGCTCGCCGTAATTGCCATCGCGGGTGTTGCAGCCCCGCTGCTTGCGGCGACTGTGCACCCCTATTCGAGTGCGACACGCGATCTTCAGCTGGTGGCAATCGACGTGAAACTCCCTGCGCGCATTGCGCAATTTCGCGTGGTGTTGCGCATGATTGCGGCGCGATTGCAGCGGGCGGCATCATGGCGGATTGGCTGGCGGGCGTTTCCGTGGACCGTAAGATTTGCGCTGCGCGCGGCCGAATTGCTGGTGGTGAGTTGCGTGGTAGAACTGGCGATGACCCTGCCGATGGCAACGTATTTCCATCGCATCACGGTTTTCGCCCTGCCGGTGAATGTGATGATTGTGCCGCTGCTGGTGGTGCTGATGCCGGCTGCACTGCTGACGCTGGCAGCGTTGATGATCTGGCCGGCTGCTGCCGCGGCTCCGGCGATGCTTGTCGCGGCGCTGTTGCATCTGGGTGTGTGGCTGGTGCGTTTATTCGGGTCGTTCACGTTTGGGGATTTTCGCATCCCGGCGCCGTTGGCGTGGCAGTCGGCCGGCTTTTGCGTCTTGCTTGCGTTGGCAGTCATCCTGGCCCGGGGCGGCGCGTGGCCGCGCCGAGCGGCATGGGCGGCGCTGCTGCTGGCAGCCTTTGCCGCGGTTGTACCGCGGGCCATTGACCATCCGCACAACGCGCTGCTGGTGGAGGCGATCGATGTGGGCCAGGGCGATTCGATCCTGCTGATCACGCCGGACGGCAAGACGCTGCTGGTGGATGGCGGCGGATTCGGGGGAGGCCCCCGGCAGGGAGCACAGGATTTCGACATCGGCGAGGAGGTCGTTTCCCCGGCGCTCTGGTCGCGAGGTATTCGCCACCTGGACGTGGTGGCGCTGAGCCATGCGCATTCCGATCACATGGGCGGCCTGCCTGCTGTGCTGCGGAATTTTCATCCGGATGAATTGTGGGTCGGCAACAACCCGCCAGTGGCTGCTTATACCGCATTGCTGGATGAGGCGGCAGAGCTTGGGGTGAAGGTGAAGAGTCTGCGCGCGGGAGATACGCTGAAACTTGGCGCGTCGCACGTGCATGTGCTTGCACCGCTCGCCGATTATCGGCCGGGCGCGGAACCAGCCAACAACGACTCTCTGGTGCTGCACGTGTCGAATGGAAGCACATCAGTGATGCTGGAGGGCGATGCCGAGGAACCGATTGAACAGGCCATGCTGGCCGAGCCGGGCCTGGAAAGCACGCTGCTGAAAGTGGGACACCATGGGAGCATTACATCTACGCGACCGGAGTTCCTGGCACGCGTGAAGCCCCAGTGGGCCGTGATCTCATGCGGGTTGCGCAACCGCTACGGGCATCCGCGCGAAGAGGTGTTGCAGGAGTTGCAGTCGGCTGCGGTGCGCACCTACAGCACGGATATCAATGGCAGCGCGTGTTTCGAACTGGATGGAAAGAACGCGCGAACGGTTGACTGCCGGAAGGGCGTCACCCCTTAGCGACCCGGGACAGTGTCGAGGGCTCCGCCCGGGAGGCTATGTTTTCTCGGTTTTCCCGGTCCCTTAAGACTATTGCCGCAATTCGACGAGCGTCGCGCCCTGACCGCCTTCGTTTTGAGGGGCTTCGGCAATGGTCGCGACGTGGGGATGGCTCTTCAGATATTCGCGCACGCCACGGCGAAGGATACCGGCGCCGTGGCCATGGATGACACGGACGCGGGGCAAACCGGCGAGGAAAGCGCGATCAAGATACTTCGCCAATTCCTCGGTGGCCTCGTCGACGGTGCGGCCGATGAGGTTAATTTCGGTGCGCATGTCGTCAGTGTTTGCGCTGATGACCGAGACATGCACGCCCTTCTGGCGGCGCGCGGCGGCGAGGGGATCAGCCTTCTCTCCGGAATCCCTTCCAGAGGGTGAAGGCGCGGAGAGCTCGTCGCGACGGGCGCGCATCTTGATGGGGCCGAGCGCGACTTCGAAAACATCTTTTTCCACTTCGCGCTGCACGATGGCAATCTTGTTCATTGACTTGAGAAGGACACGATCACCGGGCGCCACGTGGCGCAAGAGGTGCGGCTGGGCGTTCACGTCGCCCATGTCCGCGCCCGTGCGGTGTGCGACCACGGTCTGATTGAAGCTTTCCTGGAACTCGCGGCGCAGCCGGTTGATGCGACGCTCGGCCTCTTTGCTGAGCTTTTGTTGTGCCGCGCGATCTTCGATGGCGCGGACATTTTCGCGCATCTGGAACTCGAACTCCTTGAGCAGCGAGGCGAGTTTCGTCTCCAGATCGCGGATGCGGTTTCGTAATTCGACATCCCCCTCGCGGGCGAGTTTTGCCCGCTCCTGGTGGAGGGCGTATTGCTGCTCGCGCGTTGCTTTGCGTTCCTCTTCAAGCTGCGCAAGTTCGCTGTGCATGCGGTCGAGAAAGCGGGCGATGTCGACCTGCTGCGAACCGAGCCGTTCGCGCGCTTCCAAAATGATGCTGCGATTCAGGCCGAGACGTTCGGCGGTCTGGATGCCTGCGGAGGCTCCGGGAACGCCGAGGCGGAGGTGGTAATTGGGAATGAGAGTGACTTCGTCGACGCCGGCAGCGGCGTTGAGAACGCCGGGAGTGTTCGCCGCGTACACCTTGAGCGAGGTGTGATGCGTGGAGATGAGCGACCAAGCGCGGGCGGCGAGAAAATGTGCGGCCACGGCGACGGCAAGCGCGGAACCTTCTTCAGGGTCAGTGGCGGAGCCGAGTTCATCGAGCAGGACCAGGGAATGCTCATCAGCGAGGCGTGAAAGGCGATCGAGATTGAGAATGTGGGCGGAGAAAGTGGAGAGCTCCTGTTCAATCGACTGCGCATCGCCGATGTCGGCCAGAAACGCAGTGAAAACGGGGAAGCTGGCCGACGACGCGGGAACCGGAAGTCCGGCCTGCGCCATCAGGGCCAGCAGGGCCGTGGTCTTGAGAGCTACCGTTTTGCCGCCGGTGTTGGGCCCGCTGATAATGAGCTGCCGGGTTTCGGAGGTGAGTTCGAGGGTAAGAGGCACAACACTCCCCCCGGTTATGCGCAGATGCTTTTCGAGCAGCGGGTGACGGGCAGCGTCGAGGCGCAGGATTTCCGGAGTAATCGACGGAGAGGTGCAATCGTAGTCGCGCGCAAAGTGGGCGCGCGCCAGAAGGCTGTCGACGAGCGCCAGAACGCGGGCGCCTTCGACCAGAGCATCGGCGTGGACGCCGACCTGCCGCGTGAGAGCGACGAAGATGCGATGAATTTCAGCCTGTTCGTCCTCAAGAAGCCGCACCAGTTCGTTGTTCTGTTCGATGGTTTCGAGGGGTTCGACGTAGACAGTCTGGCCTGAGGAGCTGGCGCCATGGATCACGCCGGAGACGCGGCGCTTGAGCTCGGAGCGGACGGGTATGACGAAGCGCTCTCCACGAATTGTGATGACGTCGTCCTGGGTCGCACCGTCGCTGGAGAGCTTGCGGAGCGCGGCACGAAGGCTCTCTTCAATCACGCGCTGTTGCCGCTCCTGCTCACGCCGGATGCGGCGAAGCTCGGGTGAAGCATCGTCGGCCAGCGAGCCGTCGGGCTGGATGGTGCGGTCAATCGCTTCTGCGAGCGGACGCAGGCCGGACGTGAGACCGGAGGAAATGGTGGAGAGGCCCGGAAGCCTGCCGACAAGCTGCGCAGGCGGGGATTGCAATAACGCCTGCCAGGAGCCTACATCACGAGCGAGGCGCGCGACAGCCTGCAATTCGGGAGCCTCAAGGGCTGCTTCAGGAATGCGGGATTTCGCGGCGAGTTGCGTGGGATCGAAGAGCCCGCCGAGCGGGACGGATACTTGCCCGGCAAGCAGGAGACGAAGCTCGCCGGTGAGCTGGTGCTGATGCGCGATCCACTGCTCGTCGGTGGAGGGCCGAAGATCGAGGATTGCCTGGCGGCCGACAGGTGAAGCGGCAAAACCGGCGACGAGGGCCAGAAGCGGCTCCCATTCGAGAGCAGCCAGATCGGCGTTTGGTACCAGTGAGGGAATGGGATCGAGCAGCGACATATCCACGAACTATCTTATGCGTTGCGGAGAAAGGACGGGATCAGGGAGAGAGCCACTGGGTGTCAGGAACAGCGCGCCCTAGGTAGTCGGATCGGAAGAAGAGGAACCGGATGAAGAAGGAGCCGTGGAGGCAGGAACGCTTGGCGCGGATTCGGTTGTCGTGGGCGAGGCCTTGGATTCGGGGGCGGCCTTTGAATCGGCGGGCGCTTTTGTCTCGGCCGGAGCGGAATCGGATGCGGAGCCGCTGCTCTTACTGGCGTAGTCGTTTACGTACCAGCCTGCGCCCTTAAACTGGAGACGAGGCGCTGTGAGCGGCCGGATTAATGGGCCGTGACACTCGGGGCACGCGGTTTCGGGCTCGTCGCTGAAGCTCTGGATTTTCTCGAATCGGTGGCCGCACTGGGTGCAGCGATATTCATAAAGGGGCAAGAGACTTCAACTCCCGGCGAAAAGAACGCTAGCACCATTGTACCGGGAAGACGGCGATTGTCTCCACAACCGCCGTCCGAAGGTTGTTTGTGTGCGCACCCTATTCGACTGTGACCGGGACCGATGCTTCCTTGTTTTCCCACGCGAGCGTGATGCGACCCTTGTTACCGCCGGAATCCTTGATGGTGTAGGACAGGTCCTCAACCATCGAGGGAGGCTTGCTCATGTGCATCCTCACGCGGCCCAGGTCTTCCGCCTTGTCGTAGGCGAGGCCCCATTCGCCGGTCTTCTTGTTCACGATCAGGTCCCACTGGTCTGGGTTCGAGATGTCGATGAATAGAGTGTAGGTACCCTTGGGGACCGATAGGTCGCCGATCTTGAGATCAGCGTCGGTGACCAGGGTAGTGGCCGCGTTGGCTCCGCCGCGCCAGATGGGGTACTGCGAGCCGTGCGCGGTCTTGATGAGACCGTCACTACCGTATACATGGCCCTCGCGTCCTTTGACCCTGGGAGAGTTGTACTTGATGGTGATGGTTTTTCCCGCGATGGTCCCGGTGGCTACTTCAGGGGGGCTGGCTGGCGGTTTTTGCTGGGCAGACAGGTTGAGGGTGGTGGCGATGAGAACTCCGGCGCAGATCAAGAGATGCTTCATGAAGGTTCTCCTCCGGGCAAAGCCCGTGCTTGGGGGTGGACTCATTCAACCCGACGATTGTCGCACCCGGCCCCTCGATTGGGAAAGTGAAGCAGGCAAGGGAGAGCGAAGCCGGCCGGCTGCTATGATGCGGCGGAAGGGCTTGCATGCAGCCGACTGGAAATCGAATATCGCCCGGTGAAAGCTTTCGCGCCGCAGTGCGCGAGGAGAAGCCGCTCCAGGTTGTGGGAGCGATCAACGCGTACAGCGCGCGGATGGCAGAGGCAACGGGATTTCGCGCGCTTTACCTCTCGGGGGGCGGGGTGGCGGCGAACTCGCTGGGCATGCCGGACCTCGGCATCAGCACCATGGAAGACGTGCTGACGGATGTGCGTCGAATTACGGACGCCACGGCGTTGCCCCTTCTGGTGGACATCGACACGGGCTGGGGCGGCGCATTCAACATTGCACGGACGATCCGGTCGATGATGAAGGCGGGAGCGGCAGCGGTACACATCGAGGACCAGGTTAGCGCGAAACGATGCGGGCATCGTCCAGGCAAGGAACTGGTTGCGGCCGCGGAGATGGTGGACCGCATCAAGGCGGCGGTGGATGCGCGGACCGACGAAGCTTTTGTGATCATGGCGCGGACCGATGCGCTGGCCAACGAAGGGCTGGCGGCGGCGATCGAGCGGGCACAGGCCTACGTGGCGGCGGGCGCGGACATGATTTTTGCCGAGGCGGTAACGGAACTTGGGATGTACAGGAAATTTCGCGATGCCGTGGGCGTGCCGATCCTCGCAAATATCACGGAGTTCGGGCAAACGCCGCTCTACACGCGGGAGGAGCTGGCAGGCGCCGGAGTGGACATCATCCTGTATTGCTGTGCGGCGTATCGCGCGATGAATGCGGCAGCACTGCAGGTGTACGAGGCGATCCGGAAAGAAGGGACGCAGAAGCACGTGATCCCGCTGATGCAGACGAGGGCGGACCTGTACAAGTATCTCGGGTACGAGACATACGAGAAGAAGCTGGATGGGCTGTTTGCGAAGGAGAAACGTTCGAGAGAATAGCGCGCGACCTTCGCTCGGCATGCCCGCGCCCTCCTTGTCCATGCAAGCCAACAGCGGCCGGATCTCAATTCCTCTGGACTGGACACTCTGGTATCTCATCCAGTAGGTTGAAGCTCGCTGGAGTGATGAATGACGTCGACTGAAGCTTCCCCTGTTTTCAAGCCCAAGAAGTCAGTAGCGCTGAGCGGCACAGCAGCAGGAAACACGGCCGTATGCACCGTGGGCCAGCATGGCAACGATCTGCACTATCGCGGGTATGACATCAACGACCTCGCCGCGCAATGTGAATTCGCCGAGGTGGCGCACCTGCTCATTCACGGCAAGCTGCCGACCGCCGCCGAGCTGGCCGCGTACAAGAGGCGTCTGCTTGGCTTGCGCACCCTGCCCGAACCTGTGAGGCATGCGCTTGAACAACTCCCCGCGCATGCGCATCCCATGGACGTGCTGCGCACCGGCGTTTCGGTGCTGGGCTGCGTGCGCCCTGAGGCTGCCGATCACGACGAAGAGGGCGCACGGGATATCGCCGACGGGCTGCTGGCTTCGCTCCCCTCCATGCTCCTCTACTGGCACCACTATGCGCGCAATGGCAAGCGCATCGCGGTCGACGCCGACAGCGAACCGCTGGCAGAACACTTCCTTCATCTGCTGCATGGCAAACAGCCCGGCGCAGGGTGGACGCACGCCATGCAGGTCTCGCTCATTCTCTATGCGGAGCACGAGTTCAACGCCTCGACGTTCACCGCCCGGGTGATCGCCGGAACGGGCTCCGATGTGTATTCCTGCGTGACCGGGGCGATTGGCGCGCTGAAAGGGCCCAAGCATGGCGGCGCCAATGAGGTCGCGCTCGAGATCCAGCAGCGCTACAAGAGAGTGGATGAGGCGGACGCGGATATCCGCCGGCGCATTGCAGAGCGCGAGGTAATTATCGGATTCGGCCATCCCGTCTACACGATCAGTGACCCGCGCAGCAACATCATCAAAGAGCAGGCCCGTAAGCTCGCTGTCAATGAGGAAGGTAAGCGCATCTTCACTATCGCGGAGCGAATCGAGACAACGATGCACGAGATCAAGCGCATGTTTCCTAATCTCGACTGGTACTCTGCCGTTGCCTATCACCTCATGGGCATCCCGGTCGACCTGTTCACGCCGATCTTCGTGATGGCTCGAACCGCGGGGTGGGCAGCGCACATCATCGAACAGCGCCAGGATGGGAAGATCATCCGGCCGTCGGCGATTTATACCGGACCGCAGAATCAGAAGTTTGTGGAACTCGGAAAGCGGAGTTAGCACGTGTCATCCCATATCAGCAACGAACGGCCGGCGCCGGACAAAGTGATGGCCGAGATCTCCGATTATGCGCTGGGCTATGAGATCGGGAGCGACCTGGCCTACGAGACGGCGCGGTATTGCCTGATGGATACGCTGGGCTGCGGGCTGGAGGCGCTCGAGTATCCGGCGTGCACCAAGCTGCTGGGGCCGATTGTTCCGGGAACGGTGGTTCCACATGGCGCGCGCGTGCCGGGGACGCGCTTTGAACTGGACCCGGTGCAGGCGGCGTTCAATATCGGCGCGATGATTCGCTGGCTGGACTATAACGACACGTGGCTCGCCGCCGAGTGGGGGCATCCCTCGGACAACCTGGGTGGAATCCTGGCGACGGCGGATTGGCTGTGCCGGACCCCGCGCGCAGAAGGCGGCGCGGCGCTGACGATGCGGGACGTTTTGACGGCGATGATCAAGGCGCACGAGATCCAGGGCTGCCTTGCGCTGGAGAACTCGTTCAACAAGGTCGGCCTCGATCATGTGGTGCTGGTGAAAGTGGCATCGACGGCGGTAGTGTGCCGGTTGCTGGGACTGAGCCGCGAGCAGACGATCAACGCAATCAGCCTGGCGTGGGTAGATGGGCAGAGCCTGCGAACCTATCGCCACGCACCGAATACGGGCTCGCGGAAGAGCTGGGCGGCTGGGGATGCGACGAGCCGGGCGGTGCGGCTGGCGCTGATGGCGAAGGCCGGCGAGATGGGCTATCCCTCGGCACTGACCGCGAAGACCTGGGGATTCTACGATGTTTCGTTTGGCGGGCAGGAGTTCAAGTTTCAGCGGCCGTATGGTTCGTACGTAATGGAGAACGTGCTGTTCAAGATCAGTTATCCGGCGGAGTTCCACGCGCAGACCGCGGTGGAAGCGGCAATGACGCTGCACCGGCGGATGAAAGAGATGGGGAAGCCGGCTGACGAGATACGACGCATCACGATCCGGACACATGAAGCTTGCCTGCGCATTATCGACAAGAAAGGGCCGCTGGCCAATCCCGCGGACCGCGATCATTGCGTGCAGTACATGATTGCGATTCCGCTGTTGTTTGGGCGGTTGACGGCGGCGGATTACGAGGATGACGTTGCCGCCAATCCGAAATTTGGCCCGCGGATCGACGCGCTGCGCGCGAAGGTGGAGTGCGTCGAGGACCCGCAATTCACGAGGGACTATCACGACCAGGAAAAGCGGTCGATTGCGAATGCGCTTCGCGTGGAGTTGAGTGACGACGCGGTGATCGAGGAAACGGTCGAGTATCCCATCGGTCATCGGCGGCGGCGCGAAGAGGGATTGCCGCTGCTGGTCGAGAAGTTCAAGACGAATCTTCGCCGCCGGTTTCCCGAAGAGCGGCAGCAGCGGATCCTGGAGGCTTCGCTCAATCGCGAGAAGCTTGAAGCGATGCCGGTGAATGAATACGTCGATTTGTACGTGGTGTGAGTGGGAGCGGGTTGCTGGCTGGTCCTGGAAGCGTTTCGCCCCCGGAACTAGAGCCAGGAGTCCTCCCCAAAATCGAGCCGGCTGACTCATCATCCGATGTGACCTGCTCCTTGCCCCAACCGGGCCATGCGTGATTGACTGGGGTCCGAAGGAAGACAGCACGCATGGCTTACATCCTCGCTTTGGACCAGGGAACGACCAGTTCCCGCGCCATTCTTTTCGACGAGGCGGGTGCGATTGCCTCGGTGGCTCAGCACGAGTTTCAGCAGTTCTACCCGCAGCAGGGGTGGGTGGAACATGACCCCACGGAAATTCTTACCACGCAGATGAGTTGTGCGGTGGAGGCGCTCGGCAAGGCCGGAGCACGGCCGCGCGATGTGGCAGCGATCGGCATCACGAACCAGCGCGAGACTGTGGTGGTGTGGGATCGCGCGACGGGCAAGCCGATTCATCCCGCAATTGTGTGGCAGGACCGAAGGACCGCTGCGCAGTGCAGCGCTTTGGAACAGAGCGGCGCAGGTGAAATGATCAGCAGCCGGACCGGGCTGGTGATCGATCCATACTTTTCGGCGACCAAGATCAAGTGGATTCTGGACCATGTTGATGGTGCGCGCGCGCGGGCGGAGCGCGGCGAGTTGGCGTTCGGCACCGTGGATAGCTGGCTGATCTGGAACCTGACCAGCGGCAAGCATCATGTGACGGACGTGACCAACGCTTCGCGCACGCTGCTTTACAACGTGGTGAAAGGCGAATGGGACGAGGAATTGCTGCGTACATTCACTGTTCCGGCGAGCCTGCTGCCGGAGGTGGTGTGGTCGAGCCAGCGCGTGGGCGAGGTGACCACGACCCTCGGCCTGGGAGGAATTGAAGTTGCCGGAATCGCCGGCGACCAGCAGGCTGCGCTGTTCGGCCAACTCTGCTGGAGCGCGGGCGAGGCCAAGAACACATACGGCACGGGGTGCTTTCTGCTGCAGAATATCGGGACCGAATTTGTGCGCTCGAAACACAAGCTGATCACAACGATCGCTGCCAGCGCGCAGCGTCGGCTGGAGTATGCGCTGGAAGGAAGCGTCTTTATCGGTGGCGCCGTGGTGCAATGGCTACGTGACAATCTGAAGCTGATTGGCGCTTCCGCCGAAGTGGAGGCGCTGGCGGCCAGCGTGCCTGACAGTGGAGGCGTGGTGTTTGTGCCGGCGTTTGTGGGACTCGGTGCGCCGCATTGGGATCCGCATGCGGGCGGGTTGCTGATTGGACTGCGCCGCGACACGCATCCGGGACATATCGCGCGGGCAGCGCTTGAGAGCATTGCTTTCCAGGTGGCCGATGTACTCGAAGCCGTGCATAGCGAAACGGGAACGCCGCTGGGCGCGTTGCGCGTGGATGGCGGGGCCGCGGTGAATGATCTTTTGATGCAGTTCCAGGCCGACGTGCTTGGCGTGCCGGTGGTGCGGCCGTGCGTGACCGAGACGACGGCTCTGGGCGCCGCGTACCTGGCGGGTCTGGCGGTGGGATTCTGGGAAAACCCCGAGACACTGCGGGAGAAACGAAAGGGCGATGTTCGTTTTGAACCGGCGATGAATGCGGAGAAGCGAACGGAACTGCGCGCCCGCTGGCATCGGGCCGTTGAACGATCGAAAGAATGGAGTGCGTGATGCGTCGCGAAGAGATGTTGCGTCGGGTAAGAGAGAGGCAACGGCCGTGGGACATTGCGGTGATCGGCGGCGGTGCGACAGGAATGGGTGTGGCTGTGGATGCGGCGGCCCGCGGGTTTGACGTGGTTCTGGTAGAGGCCCACGACTTTGGCAAGGGAACGAGCAGCCGGTCGACCAAGCTGGTGCATGGCGGAGTGCGGTACCTCGAACAGGGCAACATTCCGCTGGTGATGTCGGCGCTGAAAGAGCGCGGACTGTTGCGGCAGAATGCGCCTCACCTTGTGCACGATCTGGCTTTCGTGGTGCCGAATTACTCGTGGTGGGAGGCGCCGTTTTACGGCATCGGGCTGAAGCTTTACGACATGCTGGCGGGCAAATATGGCTTCGGCGCGTCGAAGCTGTTGTCGAAAGAAGAAACCCTGGAACGGCTGCCGTCGCTTGAGCCGGAGGGCCTTGTCGGCGGGGTGGTGTACTACGACGGGCAGTTTGATGATGCGCGGCTGCTGATTCACCTGGCAATGACCGCAGCCGATCACGGGGCTGCGCTGTTGAATTACTGCCCTGCGACAGCCTTGCTTCGCGACGCAGACGGCTACGTAAACGGCATACACGTACGAGACGAAGAGAGCGGCGAAGAACTCGACCTGTCGACGCGTATCGTTGTGAATGCGACCGGAGTTTTTACGGATTCGGTGCGGCGCATGGCTGATCCTGCGGCAGATCCGCTGGTGGTGACGAGCCAGGGAATTCATCTTGTCTTTGACCGGTCATTTTTGAAGGGCGATACGGCGCTGATGGTTCCGCGCACCAGCGATGGACGGGTTCTCTTCGTGATTCCATGGCACGACCACGCGGTGGCGGGAACGACGGATACACCGCTGGATGCGCCCAGCCTGGAGCCGAAGCCGCTGGATGAGGAGATCGAGTTTATTCTGGAGACGGCCAGCCGTTACCTCACGCGGCCGCCGACGCGGGCCGACGTGCTTGCCGTGTATGTGGGTCTGCGTCCGCTGGTGAAGGGCGAAGGTAAGACTTCGACCTTGTCGCGCGACCATGTAATTCACGTTGACGATTCGGGATTGCTGACGATTACGGGCGGCAAGTGGACCACGTACCGGCACATGGCCGAGGATTGCGTCGATCACGCCATCGTGCTGGGCAAGTTACGTGACGAGCCTTGTCCCACACGCAATTTGAAGATTCATGGATTCCTCGAGAACTCGGCTGAACTGGGAAATCTTGAGGTGTACGGCTCGGACGCCGAGGCCATTCGCGCGCTTGCGAAGGATCAATTGCTGGCCGCGCCGCTGCACGAGGATTTGCCGTACATTGCGGCGGAGGTGGTGTGGGCTGCGCGCAACGAGATGGCGCGGACGGTGGAAGATGTACTGGCAAGGCGGACGCGTGCGCTGTTTTTGAATGCCGGCGCGGCAAGCGAGATGGCGGAGCCAGTGGCGAGCCTTATGGCAGTTGAGCTGGGGCGCGATGAAGCGTGGATTGAGAAACAGGTGCAGGTGTTCCGCGCGCTTGCCGAGCAATATCAAGTGGTGTAAGAAAAAGATGGGGCCGCTTCTTCCCCGTGGAGGTTTACATGGCTGCAGCCTGCAAACATATCGCCGACCACCTCAAGAAAGTGAAACCGCGCACCAAGGGATGCGAGGAGTGCCTGCAAAGCGGAGACACCTGGGTTCATCTGCGCATGTGCCTGGAATGCGGTCACGTGGGATGCTGTGATTCATCGAAGAACCGGCATGCGCGGGGGCATTTTCACGAGACTCAGCATCCGCTGATTCAGTCTGCCGAGCGCGGGGAAGACTGGCGCTGGTGCTATATCGACGAGACGTATCTGTAGCTCAAGCCAACTCCACATCAATCTGCTTCGAATCGGCGTCGAGCCGGATGATTGTGAAGCTGCGAACCTGGCCGGAGGCAAGGGGCTCGGGTTTAGATACGGCGGCGGGCGCGTTGCCTTTCCAGCGGGCCTGCAACATGGACGAAAGCGACGACAGGTCTGCTTTTGCTTCGGCCTTTGGTGCTGGAGTTGCCACAGGTGTCTGCTTCGATGCGTCGCACGCAGCAAGGATGCCTTCGCCTAGTTCCACCGTTCCGCGACCGGCTGAAACATCAACGACACGGCCGGAGACTACATCGCCCTTTTTATGCTCAGCGATGTATTCGTCGATGCTGGTGGGAATGAGCTGCTTGATGCTGAGTTTGATCTGGCGCTTTTCAGTATCGATGGCGAGCACTTGCGCCTTGACCACCTGTCCCGCGTGCAGCACGTCCTGGGGATGGTTGATGCGCCTGTCTGCGCTGATTTCGCTCACATGGACGAGGCCTTCGATGCCTTCCGCAATCTGCACGAAGGCGCCGAATTTCATGAGCTTCGTGACCGGTCCCTCGATCTGAGAGCCCACTGGAAATTTGTGTTGCACCTCGGCCCACGGATCGGCGAGTGTCTGTTTCAAGCCCAGCGAGATGCGCTGCTCTTCAGGCTTGATGGCGAGGATGACGGCGTCGACCCGGTCGCCTGGCTTGAGAACTTCGCTCGGATGATGCACGCGTTTTCCCCATGCCATTTCGGAAATATGGATGAGGCCTTCGATGCCCGGCTCAAGTTCGACGAAGGCGCCGAAGTCGGTGAGTCGCGTAACGGTGCCGGTCACGCGCTGGCCTTGCTGATACCGCGCGGGCGCAGTTTGCCAAGGTTCGGGCTCGAGTTGCTTGAGGCCGAGCGACATCTTTTTGGTTTCGGGATCGATCTTGAGGATCCGGACCTGAATCTGCTGGCCAACGCTGAGAATGTCTTCTGGCTTGTGCACGTGTCCCCAAGCCATGTCGCTGACGTGAAGCAGGCCATCGATGCCGCCGAGGTCGACAAACGCTCCGTAACTCACCAGGCTGCGCACAGTCCCGGCAACGGTGTCGCCCTCCTGAATGGCGGCGATGCGGCCTTGTGCGGCAGCGCGGGCCTGTTCTTCGAGAACGATGCGGCGGTCGACAACGACATCTTCCTGGGTGACGTCGAGCTTGGTAATGCGGCAATTGATCTCGGTGCCGACGAGCTTCTCGAGTTCCGCGGCATCGCGCGTGCCACTGCGGCTGGCGGGCATAAAAGCGCGCACTCCGACATCGACGTTGAGGCCGCCTTTCACCACACCGGTGACAGTGCCGACCACGGCAAGCTTTTCGGCAAAAGCGGTCTCAAGCGCGGTCCAATCGCGCGGCTGCGCGACCTTGAAGCGGGAGAGGTCGTAGTAGCCTTCTTCGTTGCGTCCGGTGACCGAGACGGAAACCACGTCGCCGGGGTTCACTGCTTCTGCGTTGTTCTCAAAAGCGGAGCGTGGGAGCACACCCTCGGTCTTGTAGCCAATGTCGAGAAATACCTGTTCAGCCGACAGCGAGACAACGGTGCCCTGCAACTGCCTCGCGTCGCCCGCGGGCTTATGCGTGTGGGTGTGTTCGAACTCAGAGAGGATGGCAGCAAAATCGTCCGCGAACTCCTCGGCAGGTTCGGGCGCGTTTTCGATGTTGGGCTGGGTTTCAGGAGCAGCTTCGTCGGTCATGGTGTGCAATTCCATTTTCCCATGATTCGACGAAGCGCGCGCCTGGCAACCTGTGGTTCTGTTTATGGAAAGTCCGTAACCTTGGGATCGACGCGGTGCGGGGCAAGAGACGTTGGGCCGCCCTTGTCATCAATCACATTGGAAATCTCGCCCTTATCGTCGAGCGCGACGGTGATCATGTGATGAAAACGCACGCCGGGCTTGATTGGAACCTCGATGGCGTGGGTGAGCGTGACGTTGGGATGACGGAACACGCTGTAGACGCCCAGGCCCCAGGCCTCATGCGTGTCGACTGAATCCGCCACTTTGTAGGAGGCCCAGCCGTTGACGCCGGGGGCGCTGGTGTAGCTGGCCTGGTCAGGCGGATCGTAGGGGATCTCCGATTGATAGAAATAGGTGCGGCCGCCATTGCCATTCCACAGCACCTGGAATTGCTGGTGGTGTTCAACGAAAAGTCCGTAGGCCGTCACGTTGTTTCCGTTGACGACGAGGCCGTTGGCGCTCAAATTGACGTTCCAGCCCACGCCGGAGCCATGATCGGCACGCCAGATCCAGGTATGGTCGATGATGGTGTCGTTGCTGTTGACGAGCAGGTTGATTCGCGTGCTGCCGGCCCCGGCGCCGCCGTCGCGGAAGAAGACGTCATGGAGGCAAATGGGATTCGTGGCGTGGCTCGCCTTGCTGCCTTGGGGACCGACCTCGAGCAGCACCGGAGAAATCTGAGGGCCGGCGTCGAGCAGAAGGCCGTCGACGTCGATTCCATCGACATCCGCGGTAGTGATGGCGGCTGTGCCGTGTGTCGGCTTGAGGGTCGCAAAACCGAGGCCCATCACGATGGTATTGGGGTGCGTGATGCGGATAGGTTCGGTCAGCTCATAATTACCGGGAGTGAGCAGCAGATCCTTTCCCCGGGCTAGTTGCGCATTCATGGTGGCCGCCGTGTCCGCACCGGGCCTGGCGATGTAGAAATGGCTCAGCGGGATCGATCTGCCGGGCGTAGAACCGCCGTGCCAGGTAACGCCCTCGCTTCCTTTTGTGAGCGCGGGAACGCGGACGCTCCAGTTCCCTTTCGCGTCGACTTCAAGGAACGGTTTTTCACGAACGATGGGAGTGTGTTCGACCTTGGTGTAGGGCGGCTGAGGCCACTCGCCTGCCGGCGGATGCGGAACGCCTACGAAGACCATGTTCCAGTTGGCGCCGGTCCAGCTTCCCCATTCGTCGTTTCGAGAGATCCACTGTTGCTGCGGGCCCGCGCCAACATTGCCGTCGACCACTGAGTCGGACATCCACCCGCCGCTGGCCCAACCACCGTTCTGGTGAAGCACGATGCTGCCCAGAATATGCATGCGCCGGAAAGGCACGGCCTGCGAAACGGCCCATCGCATGGTGCCGCCAGCGGGCGTGACAGAAAATCCCTCGACGGCGCGCCAGAAGGTGCAGGTCGCATTGTTGTGGGGCAGGCTGGCGTCAGAGTGGACATTGCCGATGATGTGAACGGCATCGGGCGTCGCGCCCAGTCCTACTACCTCTGTGTAAAACCCCACCGGCACGTCCACGTGATATTCGCCGGGAAGAAAAAGGAAGGCATAGCGGGCAGGGCCGAATTCCGCGTGTTGCTCCATGGCATATACTTTGTCGATTTGCTGCTGGATTTGCGCGGAGGGCATGCCCGGATCGAAGACAAAGACGTTTGGCCCGAGGTCCGGTGGCGCAGGTTTTGCTGCGGGGCTCGCCGCGGATGCCGAGGCAGCGAAGCTCATAAGAAGGAAGAGGAACAGGCTCAGGCGAAGACAAGGTGCGAGCCGCGTAGCGCGATTTTCGCGCCCACTGAAAGAATTGATTTGTGCACTGCGTTTACCAGACATACGTCCCCACTGATTCTGCCGGAAGAGTGGTTTTCACGCTCTTGCCGTGATAGGTGATTTGAAAGGATTTGGGGAAGTTGCCGGTATTCGACGCGACCGGCACGACTTTATTTTCAGAGGTGAGAAAAGCGAGAGTCGCAAGCTGTTCGAGTTCTGTTGATCCGACGCGCGAATGCATGTGATTTGAACCGCGAACGATGGGAACAGGGCGCGCCCTGAATTGTCAAGGAAGGCGGCCACAGTTCTGCTGCCTGCCGGCTACCCGGTTGCTTTACACTTCCGGAGGTGGGCAGCAAGAAGAGTGCTCGCAGTGAAAAACCCCACAGGAGAATGAACTCGATGGAAAATCCCTCGCGAAGAGATTTTTTGAAGGTGTCCGGCGCTATTGCCGCGACAGCGCTGGCGAGTTCGCGCGAACTCGGCGCTGCAGCTCTGCGCATGCCCATCGGCCTGCAGCTCTATTCGGTACGGAATCTGCTGCCGAAGGATTTTGACGGGACCCTGCGGCAATTGCACGAAGCAGGCTACCGGGTGGTTGAAGCCGCCGGTTACTTCAACAAGCCGGCGACGGATTTTCGCCATGCGATGGACCACGCCGGGCTTCGCTGCCTCAGCTCCCACCTTACGCTCGCGCTCCTGCGCTCGCAGCTTGATCAAAGCATCGAATACGCCCACGGGCTCGGCCTCGAATACATCATCTGCTCCTCGGCGGGAGGGGTGCACCGCGACCCATCTGCAAAGGGAGAGCTCACGCTCGATGACTGGCGCTATGTGGCCAGCGAGTTCAACCGCGTCGGCGAAAAGATCAAGGCTGCCGGAATGACCTTTGGCGTGCACAACCACACGCCGGAGTTCGCGATGGAGAATGGCACGCTGGTGTATGACGAGTTGCTGCGCCTGACCGACCCGAGATTTGTCGTCTTCGAAATGGACTGCGGGTGGGTCGTTGCTTCGGGCCACAATCCTGTCGATTATCTGAACAAAATGCCAGAACGGTTCCCACTGATGCACGTGAAGGACATGGTGCGCGACCCGGATAACGAGTACCATTCGGTGGTGCTCGGGCATGGCGTCATCGACTACGGCCCGATCATGCGCGCCGCCACGGGGTTGAAGTACTATTTCATCGAGCAGGAAGAGTTTGCGGGCGATCCTATGACAGAATTGCGCGAGGATGCCGCGTACATGCGCAAGTTAAGCGTGTGACCCATTACTCGAGGGCGAGATTTCCAGTAGGCTGGATGGATGAACGTATTCGACGCGAAGCGAGCTGAACTGGAACAGCATGAATTCATGATGGGCGTGGAGCGTGGGCGGCTGGCTGTTGCGCTGGATCTGCTGACTGATTCACTGATCATGGTGGGTCAGCACGGCGTTTACTGCGCATCGAGCCGCAACCCGTCGAAGCCCGCCCTTGATTTGCAGGCTGTTTTGAATGGGATGGAAGGCGCCAAGGCGTTGATTCAATCCGTCATGGAGGAGTTGCGGACGCAGCGCGAGTTGGCGCGTACTGGCGACTCCGCCATTCGATGACACGGCCTGCCAAATATGCCGTAAGCACGAAATACGATATGCTGATAGAGCGCGCCCGTAGCTCAGCTGGATAGAGCGAATGCCTCCGGAGCATTAGGTCGGGAGTTCGAATCTCTCCGGGCGCACCATCCTTTCTTTCACTCCCGAAACGCATGCTTGGATTCGGTCCATTTGCCCGAGTTCGGCCGCCGGAGAAAATGACCTAAACTGAAGTCTGCGAAGATTTGCAAAGAGCGAAAGCGCTTCAAAGGAGTTCATGCACTTTCATTTTCCCTTTACAACAGTTCAGGTTCTTTGGACGCTGACATTTGCGGGGCACCTGGTTCTGCTGGTCGTTTTGCTTGGACGCGAGCGGATCCGCCGTTTTCCTTGGTTCACTACGAGCATCGTGCTGATGACGCTTCGCCTTTTGGCGAGCCGCCTGCTGTTTGGCCGCCTGCCGCGGCTCACCTTGAGCGAGATCTTTATCGGGATGGCTGACATTGCCGCCGTCGTGTCACTGCTGGTGCTGGTAGAGCTTGCCCGGCACACCTTCGGCAAGGTAACTCGGCGCGCCTGGATCGTGGCTGCGGTGGTTTTGCTGGCGATCGGTGGAGGCGTATTGGCCACCTGGGGCAATTGGCCTTCGTGGAAGACGGTGGCTTTCAACACCCTGCTGGCGCGACTGGAAATGCTGCAGCTCTTTTCGCTGAAAATGGGTCTTCTGGTGGATGTGCTGACGATTCTGCTGGGGCTGTTGGTGATTCTGTTCGGACGCCAATACGGAGCCGGATGGCGCAGCCATGGGCAACAGATCATGATTGGGCTCTCGACCGCGTCGCTTGGGCAACTGGGGGTCCAGGCGATCTGGGAGAGAATCGTCAAAACCACTGTTCCGCACTCGATGGCCGATTATGAACGCGTGATGGGCTTGCGCGATAAGCTGTTCAACGGGGATAGCGTCGTGTATCTGCTGGTGGTGGTTTGGTGGATTGTCTGCCTGTGGATCGACGAGCCCGGAAAAGCCGACCTGGCGGCTGTAGCGGTTCCAGTCGGAGATGGCGGACCCGAACGCGAGATGTCTGCCGCTGTGGAACCGCCTGGTCCGCCCTCGCAGTCATAACCCAGCGAGCAAGGTCAGAGAGCAAAGTCGATATAGCCTCGTTCCGGATCGGTGGAGACCAGCTTCACCGTCAGGCGGTCACCCACGTCGACGTGCCTGGAGTGCGATTTTCCGAGGTTCACCAACATTCCATCTACATGCGGATTGAGAGTGCGCACAAAAGTGCCGTATTGGTTGACCCCGGTGACAATGGCCGGAAAGCTCTGTCCGATGCGGGGACGCAAGACCACGGCTGCGATGCGTTTTTGCATCTCACGCTCCACCTTGCGCGCACCATCTTCCATAACGGTGCATCGTTGCGCAATGGCATCAAGCTCGCTTTCGGAATAAGGTTGCTGAGCGTGGCTAAATAACGCCTTCATCAGACGCTGCGTAACCACATCAGAGAAGCGGCGGTTCGGAGCTGTCGAATGAGTATAATCCTGCACCGCCAGGCCAAAATGGCCTGGAGAAGTCGCACCCGGTTTCACCAGCACGTATTCGCCGGGCCCCATCAGCTTGACCACGGCGAGCGACAGATCGGGGAAATGATCCGGGTCCTTTCTTTTCTGGACCAGCAGAAAGTCGTTGAGCGCTTTTGAGTCAGGGTCCGCGGGAAGCGTGGTTCCCAGGCCGGTGGCGAGTTCGACAATGCGGTCCCAGCGCTTGGGCGTGCGCACGATGCGGCGGATCGAGGCAACGCCTGCGTCTTCAAGAGTTCTGGCAATCACGCCGTTGGCGGCGATCATGAACTCCTCAATCAACGAGGTGGCACGATTCTTTTCAAGCTGGGCAATTTCGACTGCCTGGTCCGCCAGCATGACGGGGCGTGTTTCGATGGTTTCGAGATCGAGCGCGCCATGCTGGAACCTGCTGCCTTCCATGCGCTGCGCTGCCTCATCCTGAAGCTTGAGTTGCGCGGCCAACTCGGCGCTCGCAGAGACTTTCTCGGGCGCAGGTCCCTTGCCTTCCAGCCAGGCGCCCACGCTGTTGTACGCCAGCTGGGCCATGTTGCGGACGAGGGCGCGATACGCCTTGCCGTCCGAAGCTGTCCCAGAGGCATCGACTGAGAATTCAATTACAAGGGCAACGCGGTCTTCGTTTTCATTGAGTGAGGTGATGCCCTCTGACAATGCGGAAGGCAGCATGGGGAACACTCTGACTCCCGTGTAGACCGAGGTAGTCTCGGTGCTCGCGTGCTTGTCCAGAACAGTTCCCATTGTCACCCGCGAGTCGACGTCGGCCACTCCCACCAGGACGCGAATGCGGCCGTCAGAAAGGCGCTCGGCCCATTCAATCTGGTCGAGATCCTTTGAGGTGTCGTTGTCGATTGAGGACCACAACAGCCCTCGCAGGTCCTGTGCGTCGGGCGCCGCGGGGGTTTGCGGGTGCGCTTTGATGGCGGCCAGCTCGGTGTCGGTTCCCTGCGGAAAGTCGGGCTGAAAACCGTGCTCGATCATGGCGGCGTGTGCAGCCGCTACCAGGTTGAACTGCATAGGATGGCCGTTATGCATGGCGAGAACATCTCCTTTAGGCGAAGAGCCAGCCTAACACGGCGACTTGCCGCCTTTTGTGAGGAACCAAAAGGCGGCCACAAATCTGGCCGCCTTTCAGTCCACCCGCCCTGATTTCAGCTTATTGAATTCCCAGATCGGCAAGCACCTTGGGCTTCGATTCATCCACCGCCAGCAGGTTGTGGCACGTGGCGCAATCCTGTGGAATAGAGGTGCCATCCTTCGCTGTGTGGTCACCATCGTGGCAACGGAAACAGCCGGGATAGTTCATGTGGCCGATGTGATTCGGGTGTGTTCCCCAGGTAACTTTCATGAAGGGAAACACATTTTGGCAGTAAATGGTGACAAGGCCCTTCGCGGCTGAATTGACCATGTTAGGTTTTGTCGCCATGATGTCGGGGTACTTGCTGCTGTAGAAGGCTTTTAGTTCCTGCGGGATCTTGACGCGTGCCTCATCCTGCGAAAGATAGTTGGCTTTCAGCAGTGCGAGACCTTCCTTGTGGACCCAGGGAAGATCAGGACTGACCGGGCCGTCGGACATGGCCTGGTTGATTGCCTCCTCTGCGGTCACGAAAGGATGTGCCGCGCGGTTGTGGCAGTCGATGCAGTCCATGACTCGGCGTTCGCCCTGCGGAATCGCACCTTTCAACGACGATGCAGCAAACACGGTATCAGAGCCATCGGGATTCTGCTTCGCAACCCACGGAATGGTGGTGCGGGTCGGGTCGGTGGCGATGTATTCAATGTGCCCGAGGTGGACACCGTGAATTCCGGTGAGATGCGAGAGGCCGTCGAGACCGCCGAGATGCAGCACGAGCACGGTCTGCGTCTCCGTATTCTTCTCGTCGTCGGCGAAACTGGATTTTACGATGAGTTTTTCGCCGATGAAGCGCGCCGGCGTGTGGCAGCCTTCGCAAATCACGCGCGCCGGGCGCAGGTTCCGGACCGGCGAAGGAATCGGAGTGGGATAGTTGTGGAAAGTGACCTCGAAGACCTGTTTGGTGCCATCCACCTTGGCAGCAAGATAAGATTGCGCGCCGGGGCCGATGTGGCAATCCACACAGGCAACGTGGGAATGGGGCGCGATTTTATAGGCCGTGTATTCGGGCGTCATCACGTGGCAGGATTGGCCACAAAACTGGGGCGAATCCATGTAAGCGGCGCCCCGGTAGCTGGCAATGGAAACAACCAGCAGGTTCACAATCGTGGCCACAAGCACGATGTCGATGCCGTGGCGAAACATCCGATCGTTGAGGTCTATCTTGGGAAATTCACGGGGAATCTGTCCAGCCCTGAGCAGAACCTTGCGGCGCAGAAGCATGCCTATGGGGATCAGCACCAGCCCGATCACAAACAGGATGGGCAGAATAAGGTAGAAGATGATGTCGAGATATGGGTTGGCATTGCCACGGCCAAACAGCTCCATCACCCAATAGCCGACGACGATGACGCCGGAAGCGGTTGTGATGGCGCCACCGGCAAGACTGATGGGATTGTTGCCGAAAAACAACGCCGGCCTTACCCAGTTCTCACGAAATTTGAGGAAGAAAGGCACACTGCCCCCAAGGTTGGATTGAATGGCCCGCCGATTCAGGACGGGCCAATGACGAGCCCTACTTCAATGAGCGGAAATATGAAACAGCTTCTTTGATCTGCGGATCGGTGAGTTTGCCTTTGAATGCCGGCATCTTCCCTTTCCCGTCGGCGGTTGCAGTGACCATCTCGGCTTCGGTCATCTTCTTCATCTCAGGCGAAGAGACCGGCGGTACCTTCAACATTTTGGCCGTAGGTGTGTCGGCAGCGCCGTTTGCGCCGTGGCACATCTGGCATTTCGCCTTGTAGGTCGCTTCGCCCGAGGATTGGGCAAAGCTCATGGAGCCGGTCATGCAGACAGCCGCGGCCAGCACCGCCAGGGTTCGAATCGTCTTTGTCATCGGAAACTCCTTGTTCATTTTCATGGGCGGGCGAAACCCCTGACGACCAGGTGACCCGCCATGAGGATTGTCTTGCTTGCCCGAACCCCATCGACCGAGGGAAGTCATCGGGGATCGCTACAGAAACTGCAACCGCACCGGTTGTGTTACGGCGCAGTTCTCAGGTCTGAAAAACTGCGCCGGTCCTGCTTACTTAACGAACGTGCGGAAGTAGGTTACCGCGTCCTTGATCTGCTCGCCCGTCAACTTGTCCTTGTATGGCTGCATCTTACCCATACCATTTGTGACCGCGCCAATCATCTGCGCCTCGGTCAGTTTCTTCACATCCGGATCGGTGGCCGGTTTAACCTTCATGGCCTTGCCTGCACCGGAATCAGCCATTCCAGTTGCGCCGTGGCACATCTGGCACTTGGCTTTGTAAGTCGCCTCGCCCGACTGGGCGAAGCACACTGCGCCAGCCATCAGAATAACTGCGGCCAACGCCACCTGAAATCGAATTGTCTTGCTCATGGTAAAACTCCTGAATGACTTCCGTTTCCCTAGTCGCCTGAAGGCGCTTCGGACCTGTATGACTCGTTCAAGAAGAGCGCTTTACTCTGGTACTTCGGATTGAGATTTCATGTTTTCCGGCGATTCCGTCCCTTCCACACAGAAGGGACGGAATGTAATTTCTTCAGATTCGGCCCGTCCCGACATTCGTCAGCGAAACGGGGTTTTGGTTAGAACTCATAATGCACCCCAAGAGTCACGTTATTTGCGTGGAAGTTCCGGGGTGCTGTTTCACCGGCAGGCGATATGGTAAGGCCGGTCTGGAGACCCGTTAGAGAGGGATCACTGCAAGAAACAACGGGTACGGTCGGAGAGGCAAGGGTCGGATTCGATGCGCTGCAGTATGGTGAACCAGAAGGACCACCTTCGCCATAGCCATAGAAATTGTATGCAGCGTTCCAGGTCAATCCCCGATGGAGCGTCCATGCCAGATTCACAAACGGAGACTGGTAAGTAGAAACCAGCGATCCGGCAACATCGCGCGCGTCGTTATAAAATCGGCTTCCGTTCACCGCACTGATGTTATATCCAATGTTGGATTTGAGCGATTTGATTGGAGGCAACATCAGAGCCACCGATCCAGACTGTGTTGGAGCATCCATAAAGTCCCTGGCGGGCCCAAACTCGTAGTAGTTGGTACCCCTCACCGTTGCGCCAGGGCATAGCGCTCCGCTGGCCGGCGCGGCACCGGGCTGAGTGGCGCTGGCTGCGGCGTCATAGCAGATGTTGGTCGCCGTATACACGTCGCTGTAGGCGTAGTTAAAGTCCAGCCCATAGTGCTCATTCGGGAAAAGGTTCGCACCGAGGCTTACCGCCCGGCTATGATCGACGTGATCGATGGGTCCGTCGAGGGGCGTCAGGCCAGTGTTGCTCGTGTTGTTATGCCGTTCCCGATCGTTGAATGCGCCGGAAACCGTCGCCCAGGATTTTGGCCTGTAAAGGGTGTGCACCCTGTAGTGCTTCGTTTGCCGCGGACCGACGGGAGTGAATGCGTTGTCGGCGTAGAATATCTCGACGGTACCGTTGAGATTCCAATTGGCTGTGGGCCGAAGGGCGGCGTTGAAAATTCCGCCGTTTTCGTTAATGGTCACGATTCCGCCCGTCGTTGTGCCAACGGCCAGCGGAACGTCGCCCGGATTGACGGTGCCCTCGGCGATTGTGTGCGTGCCGTAGCGATAGCCGAGCGAGAGAGTGGCGCGCGACGTCGCATCCCAACTCACCGTCATGGTATTGGTGAGAAACCTCTGGCCGAAGTAGCCCGGCAGCGGAGTGCCGATTGCACCGCTACCCTCAAGCGTGGATGCCCCGGCGGCGCCTGTAGTCGTGATCAACGTTGGGTTGTTGATCGTTTCGTTCCCCGTCGATGCGCCAGAATCCATGGGTGTCAAGAGAGATGTCGAACTCGTCATGGTGCTTGTTCCCGGCTGGTGAACGTTGGAGAAGTTCAGCTGATCCGCGAGACTGACTGTCTTTGAAGCTTGCCAAATAATGCCGTAATTGGCGGCAATGACGTCCCGGTCCGCAGTCGCAGTGGCCCTATAGGTTTGCGAGCGAAGCGCCCCTGCAGTTTTGCTCGCCACACCAAGACCCTGGAAGCTGTCGTAATAGTTGGGCAAGCTCATGTTCGCTTTGGTGTAACGAACATCCCCGTTCATGGAAACGTTCTTGATGCTTGAGCTTTGAAAGCGGAAGGTCTCTGTGGGATAAAGAATGCGGGTTGGCTGCGAGCGCAGATAGCCGGTTGCGACCGCACATGCCGCATTGATGACCGGCAGGCCGCCGGAATTGGCGGACCCCAAAAGCATGGGCGAGGTGCCCATGCTGCTCGCATTGCAGGAGTTGCTGGAGTAAGGCGTCAGGCTATCGTAATTCGCAAGAAGTGCGACGTTTGTCCCGTCTGCCTCCTGTACGGTGAAATCGCTGGGAGCCAGGGTGAAGTAAGAATCGGCCTTGTAATGATCGATCTCTTCTTCAAAGGTCAATTTGGTGCCCTGAATCGGCTTCCAATCGATACCGCCCGTGAAATCATCGGTGCTGTTGCGCTGATACTCTTGCAGCAGGACATCGTAGGAACCAGCGAATTGATAACCGCTCGGGGTGAGGCTCGGCCCCTGGAAGATGTTCTGCGAGTACCCGGCGTGATACGTCACCTTCGATAGCGGAAAGATACTGAGGTCAGTGTCAGTCATGCGCCGGACGGTGTTGAACATGAACGGCGATTGTTCAACCTGCGGCCAGGCGAGCGAGCCTGTTGGTGCGCCCGTGGGCCCGATTGGAATCGACTGCCCACTGGGGATGTTCGGATTGCCGAGCAGATCATAGTCGAAGTACTGCCGGTCGCGACGGAACATTCCCGAAAACTCGTAGACCTTGCCCTTGTAGAAGTCCATTTTGGCGAAGCTATACGGATCGCCGCCGAACCCGCTGCCGAAAACGCTGAGAGAATCGATCAGCGTATGTTTAGTGCCGGGGAGCGCATGCATCTGGAAGGTCTCACCGAGCACTCGGGGCCCGGACTGCATATTCACCATCGTGTCGTACATGGCTCCGCTGCCCGAGAGGCCAGACATACGCCCGCCCAGATCCACGCTGCCGTTGATCGTATATCCCTGTGGGACAGACATATGCGTATCCGGCGACTGAGTTGCGGCGTCCGGACCTTGGGCGGAAGCAATGCCGGTCATGGTCAGTAAAATGGCTACTCCAAGGCCCCCTGCGACGCGCTGAACCATTCCGGTAAAGGGGCGTTGGATTGGGAGCCGGAAAAACCAAACTATGTTGTCCATATAAAGCCTCATTTGAAAAAACTCCCTCGCATCGAAAACCTGAAACACGTGCGCAAATCTCGTGTCGGAAGCGGGCCGCGCGGTTTGATAGGTCTGGAGGGCGGCCACACGTCCATTACTCCTATCGGAGGAACGCCTGGTTAAGGTTGGAACCGTGGATGTAGGTGTGGCAGCTCGTACATGGCGCCAGCTCCGCCGATCCCTGGCCCATTCCAGTAACCGTGTGAGAGGCGACCGGGCTGTGGCACTGGTTGCACAATGTGTTAACGCTCGGCGCGTTCAGCATCCGGGCATTCTGAGAACCGTGAGGGCTGTGGCAAGCCAGGCATCCCTCCGCCTTAACCGGAGCGTGCTCGTACACGAAAGGCCCGCGCGTTTCGGCGTGGCACTTAGTGCAGACTGCGTTCTGGTCAGCCGTGGACTTTAGGTTGTTGTTTCCGAACGTGCCGTGAACATCATGGCAATCACCGCACTTGACCAGGCCTTCGTTCACCGGATGGTGGAAAGGCATGGAAAACTGAGGCTTTACGTCGTTGTGGCACTGGAAGCAGAGCTCAGGTTGAGCAGCCGTGAGCAGGTGTTCCGGAGTCTTTGCGGCGTGAATGCTGTGGCAGCTTATGCAGCTCACGCCTCCTTTGGCGTGTGGTGAGCGCATGAAGTTGGGGTGAGCACCGCCGTGACAGCTCAAACATTTTTCATCCACTTGCTTGGGTGAAGCCTTGGCTGGATCGAAGATCTTGGATACGTCTCCGCCACCCTCGACATGTGCTTTTCCCGGACCGTGGCATCCTTCGCAGGAAATGCCGGCTTTGCCGTGCATTTCAGCAATCTTGTTGTGGGGATTGCCAGCAAACCCCTTGGCCACATCCTGGTGGCAGGTCGCGCATGTATCGGAACCGACAAAATCGCTCGCTGCCGGCTCTGCGGCCTGTTTATCTCCCTTGGCGGGAGCAGCAATTGCCGTCGCGCTGAAAATTGCCGCCCCCAGCAACAGCATGAAGATGACTTGCAATCCTGGCGTCCGGACCGGAATCGCGGCACCTAGTAATTGCGCAACTGGCTTGTTTCTATGCATCAAGTACCACCTCGCATACCTCAGCAGCTTGCATCGCGCTCCTCGAAATCCAATCAGTCCGATTCGCAGAAGTTCTGCGAGATAAGCGAACAGTCGGATGCAGCAGCTGGTTTGTGGTCTTTCAGTTTCTGAGGTGTCTGTGTGGAGAATCACCTCAACCAACAAAAGCTTACGAACTTTTGGTGTGTTTCACGGTGATGCCCATCACACCCAGTTTGACGGCCCAATCTCGCCCTAACACATTCAATCTGCGATGCTTAACTGGTTGCCTGGATTTGCCTTATATTCCATTAGTCACATGGAATTTAGCCAGAAATGAAGATTTCGTCACCAACCGGATTGGCCAAGACAGGGACCGCGAAGTCGATCGCCGCAGAACTGGAAGCGTCTCAGGCGGTCGTGAGGATGGTGCGGAAGCCGTGACGGATGGGATGGTTCACCGCGAGAACCCGGCCGAAGAGACGTGAGGACCATCACATTATTTCCGATCGTTTTTCAAGCAGACTTTGATCAGGCGAGAGCCTCTTTCCCGGAGGCCGGAGCGCATCGACCTGAAGAGGAATCCTCCTGGCGAGGATTGTTCTCAGTGGTTGGGGCCCCATTCTGATCGGCGGACGGGTAAGGCAATGACAGAAGAGACGGTTTCGGCGGGGTTGCAGAGACGGCAGAAGCATAATGGTCGCCAAGCTCCAATCGGATGCGCAGCCTGTTCCAACCGACGGCCAGGTTGGTTTTGTTCGCTCGGGAGTGCTGTTTTGGCCGACCTGGAGCTGGCCACCACAACAATCTCGCTGCCTGCGCAGGCATCCCTCTTCACCCAGGGTGACGACGCCCGATGCCTCTACCTGATCTGCGAAGGATATCTAAAGCTGACCGCGGGACGCCCCCAGGATCGCCAGATGATTGTTCGCGTTGCTGGTCCCGGTTCCATGCTGGGGCTGTACGCAGTCCTTTCCCACGGAGTCTATGAAGTTTCTGCCGAGTCGCTGACGGCGGCGCAGCTTCGGCCTGTTGAGCGGGAGCGGTTTGTCAATTTCCTGCGCAACCACAAAGAAGCGCAGATGCGAGCGGTCCAGTGCATCTGCCAGGAATACCGATTTGCGCTTCAGGATGCCTGCCGGATTTCGCTTTCGGAAACGGTGGCCGGGCGACTGGGACGGCTTCTGCTGGAGCTTGCGCATCAGATCGGCGAGCACCTGAGCGAAGGAGGTTTTCGATTCCCGCTCCTGCTGACGCATGAGGAGATGGCCTCGATGGCCTGCACCACCCGCGAAACCGTAACACGCACACTGGGCCAGTTCCGCAAGGACGGCTGGATTTCGATCGAGGACTCGGTCGTGACCTTGCATCGCCCGGAATTGCTGCAATCGCAGTCCTGATCGCGATCTGCCCCGGGTGCTACCGCGTCCCGGTCCTCCCAGGTCAAAGAGATATCATCGACTATGGGAGTCTTGTGTTCTCTATGATTCGAAATGCAGCCTGTTGTCTTGCAATCCTTCTCCCCCTTTGCGCGATGGCCCAGGATCCGCCGCCACCGACGTCTGCGAACATACCTGTCACTACAACCGCGTCGACTACCGTTCAGGACTTCCAGAAAATCGAGGACGCCTGGTCGAATGCTGTAAATATGCGGGACCAGTATGGCCTGGAGTTCGTGCTTTCGCCGTTGTTCATGGATGTTTCAGCGTCGGGTGATGTGACTACCCGGAATCAACAGCTGGCCGACCTGATTTCGACCGATGATAAGACTCTGCATCTTGAGCAGAAAGTGGTGACGGTTCGCCTGCTCGGGGATATCGCCGTCGCGAACGGAACCTATGTGCTGCATCACAAGGCGTCTTCAGGCCAGGTGGACGAGAAGGGCGTTTTTACGCATGTCTTCGAACGCACTCACGGCAGCTGGAAGTGCATCAACTCGCAGCGCACGACACTGCGCGAGGATTCGAACGGCAAGCGCAAGAAACAGTCGACCGCGGACCTGCCGTTCCACATTCCGCTGTTCTCAAGAAGTGACAAGAGCCAGTAAGCCGCACGGGCCGGCCCCAATTACCGATTGTATTTCTTGAGCACCTGCTGAAGACGATTGTGAGGCAATGCGATCACGGTGTGCCCGTTGGCTCCCGTCATGGTCTTTGCTCCTACCATCGCGTTCACAATGGCCTCTTCAGTGGCCTCAACTGTGGCTTGGAACAAGGGGCTGATGCGGTCATTGGAGACCGTCTGTACCGTGTTGGGCCCGGGCGGGTCGTCGGCGTGGGAGTTGGCGGTGGAAAAGGCGATGAAAATGTCGCCAGAACTGTTGCCTGAGATGGATCCGGTGCGTGCAAGGCCCAGAGCAGCCCTTCGGGCAATCCGCTTCAACTGGTGCGGAAGCAGCGGCGCATCGGTTGCAACGATGATGATGATGGACCCGACATCGCCTTTCGTCTCGGTACCTGGAGGAAGCATGGAAGGAGCAAGCCTCGCATATGGCTCGTCACCGGGAATCTCTTTGCCCACGGGGACGCCGGCGATGGTGAGCTGCGGGCGGCGGCCGCAGTTGCACTGCACGAGGACGCCCACGGTGTATCCGCCATCCTCTTTTGTCAGTACGCGGGAAGAAGTACCGGTTCCGCCTTTGAATCCATAGCAGACCATACCGGTACCGCCGCCCGAATTGCCCTCGGCAACGGGGCCGCCTTTGGCGGAGTCGAGCGCACTGAAGACGTCATCCTGCTTCACATGGAATCCGTTGATGTCGTTGAGCCAGCCGTCCCAGGTTTCGGCAACGACAGGCAGCGACCACTCATCCTCCTTCATCATGCGATTCTTGACCGCCCAGGCAATGATGGAATCGCGCACAACGCCGACACTGTGGGTGTTGGTGATGGCGACGGGACCGTAAAGGAAGCCGGACTCTTCGACCCACGTAGTTCCCGTCATTTCGCCATTGCCATTCAGACTGAACCATCCGGCGTATACGGGGTCACGATCTTTCGCGCCGCGTGGAAACACCACGGTAACGCCGGTGCGGACCGGGCCTTGACCCACTTTCAAGGCACCTTCGCCGCGAATGATCGTGGTTGCGCCTACGGTAACTCCCGGCACGTCGGTGATCGCGTTGAGCGGGCCCGGAGCGCCATCGAACGGAACGCCGAGATCGCGGGCGCGAACCGGAGCGGCGGAGGTGGTCTGGGCGGGAGCCGTGACCGAGGCGAGCAAGAGAAGCGCAAGCAGAGGGCGGGCATGCGTGGACATACCCCAATCTACATCACGCGGTAAGCAATACCGGGTCAGCCGACTTTTGCGTTTGTCGACAGGGTGGCATTCACCTGACTGGTTGCGTGCATGCGACCTGCTCCCTGCAGGCGAATGGACACATGGACCAGGCTCAACGCGGCCGGCGTCACTCCGGGAATGCGGCTGGCCTGGCCGATGGTTCCGGGGCGCACTCGTTCGAACTTCTCGCGCATCTCGCGGGAAAGACCGCTGATGACGCTGTAGTCGATCCATTCGGGAATGGCGACGGACTCGGCAGCCTTCAGTTTCTCAATGGCCTTCTTCTGCTGGTCGAGATAGCCGGCAAACTTGATTTCGGTTTCAACGGCACGCGCCTCGTTGCGCAATTGCGCGCGCCGGACCGCCGGATCTTGATCAAGCCGAGTGAGTTCGGCCAGTAGCGGCTGGATTGCAAGTTCGTCGCGCAGTGCGATCAAAGCGGATTCAATGGAGACCTCGGGGCGCTTAAGGAGCTGGGCCCAGGTTTGGCCCGCGACTGTGCCGAGCTCGCCGAGGTCTGCGGCAGCGAGTTTGCCGGGATCAACCTTGCTCCCGATGAGCAGATTTTCCAGCGCTGCCATGCGCGACTGCTTCTGCTCGTACTCCCCCCAGGCTTCGTTGTTGATCAGGCCGAGGCGCCGGCCATGAGGAGTCAAGCGACGGTCGGCGTTATCGATGCGAAGGTGGAGGCGGAACTCCGCACGCGAAGTGAACATGCGATACGGTTCGTTGGTTCCCTTGGAGATGAGGTCATCGATCAGGATGCCCGTATAGCCCTCGGTGCGATCCATCGTGAAGGGCGGTTCGCCCTTGAGCCAGAGGGCGGCGTTGATACCGGCCATGATGCCCTGGCAAGCCGCCTCTTCGTATCCGCTGGTTCCGTTGATCTGGCCGGCCAGATAAAGGCCCTCCATGCACTTGACGCGCAATGACCGGTCCAATTCTGTGGCGTCTACGCTGTCGTATTCAATGGCGTAACCGGGGCGCAGCAACTCCGCCTGATCGAGACCGGGAATGGAATGGACCATCTGCCACTGCACTTCCATGGGCAGCGAAGTGGACATGCCGTTGATGTAGACCTCATGGGTGTTCAGGCCTTCGGGCTCGAGGAAGAACTGGTGTTGTGTCTTGTCAGGAAATTTGACAATCTTGTCCTCGATGGATGGGCAATAGCGCGGGCCGATACCCTCGATGCGGCCCGAATACATGGCCGAGCGGTGCACGTTTTCGCGGATCAACCGCAGCGTTTCGGGCGTGGTGAAGGCGAGATGGCAGCTCACCTGCGGCTGAACGATCTTTTTGGTGCGGAAGCTGAAAGGCGTGGGGTCGGCATCGCCGGGCTGTTCCTCAAACATGTCCCACTTGATCGTGCGGCCGTCGAGGCGGGGTGGCGTGCCGGTCTTGAGGCGGCACGTACGAAGGCCAAGGCGACGGAGGGCTTCACCAAGCAGAACACTGGCCGGTTCGCCGCTGCGTCCAGCAGGGTAGTGCTCTTCGCCGCAGTGGATCAGGCCATTGAGGAACGTGCCGGTGGTGATGATGGTTGCCCCGGCAAGCAGGTTGCGGCCATCGCGGAGCTTGAGTCCAAGGACACGGCGGTGCGGACGTGCGGGCCGAGGTAATTCGGCGGGTACTTCATCGCCGGTTTCATCCGCCGCGGAGCGGAGACACGGGGCATCCATTTCCTGCGCCGAACCAGCCTCCTCTTCGAGCACCAGGTCGACGACTTCGGCCTGACGGATATGCAAGCCGGGTTGGGCTTCGAGCACTTCACGCATTTTTACGCGATAAAGCTGCTTGTCGCATTGCGCACGCGGGCTCCAGACAGCAGGACCGCGCGATGTATTGAGAAGGCGGAACTGGATGCCGACCGCATCGGCGACCTCGCCCATGATGCCGCCCAGCGCATCGACTTCGCGAACCAGATGCCCCTTGGCCACGCCTCCAATGGCTGGATTGCAGCTCATCTGGGCGATCAGATCCATGTTCATGGTGATGAGGGCGGTCTTGAGGCCCATGCGCGCGGAAGCCATCGCGGCCTCGCAGCCGGCGTGCCCGGCCCCAACCACCACGACATCGTATTGTTCGGTGAAAGCCATCCCTTCTTTATTGTACGGATTCGCAATATTTGGTGCTCTGGCGGCATCTAATCGGCGCAAGAAAACCCGCGGGAATGCTACGATGCACACAACGCACGACATCCCGCCTATCCCCAGGAGGTGTTGCCACATGAGCTCACCAGAACACTCGTGGGAGCGACCCGCCGAATCCGCTCCTTCTGTTCCCGCCAATCCTGGCGACCCTCGACAGCCTGCCCAGTCGCCAGAAGAACTGAAAGAAGAGAGCCGCAAGATTCGCCGTCTGCAGATGGTGGTGAACATGGTGATGCAGGTGATCGCCCAGGACACGACGCTCACAGTCGAGGAGGCCTCAGAGATGGTGGCTGACACGCGCAAGGCGGCTCTGGCCATGTTTCCCGACAAAGAACTGGCTTTTGACCTGATCTATTGGCCGAGGCTGCAGCGACTCATGCGGGAGCGGTATCGAATGCAATGAAAAGGCAGGATCTTCGCCTCACCGCGTTTAGAGCGTCCGTCAATGTGCTGCCATGGACGGCGCAGGTTGATGACGTCTATTTGTTTTCATTGCCCGTGAGGCGGAACGTGATTGTGCCCCAGAAGAGGCGAGCACGCATCTGCACGGGCAGATGGCGCTCGTCATCCGTGTACCATATCCAGATGTTGCCCCGGTTCTTGACCACGCCCGCCGCAGCGGTGGGCTGCACGCGAATAGTCTTGAAGGTCCCCAGCGGAGTCTTGATCTCTTCGAGGCCCTCGACCTTGATGGTCACCGGCACATTGTGCATCGCATCCACTAGAGGAACCACGAAGTTGTGGCCGACTTCGAGCGGCTGCGAAGCAATGTAATAAACGCCCGTAAGCAGGTCTGTCATGCAGCCGGGGATCGACGATTCAACGTGCTTGCTGGTTCCCTTCACCACGTTTTTTTCGTCCAGGATTGACTTCTTCTGCGTGTAATCCATTTTCAACGTGGAGTTGACCTGGCGGCGTCCTTCGATGGTCTGCTTGTCGAACTCATAGGTGCATCCGCGCTCGCGGTCGAAAGTGGATTGAAAGCGGTCGCTCACATGGAAAAGCAAGTTGATCGCACCGATTGTGTCCGCCGTCGCTGCGATGTGTTCCCGATCTCCGGCCGCCTCGAAGTGCACCACTGCGGTCCCAGCGGGAAACACACGCCAGTCGACGGAGTAGGTAAGTGTTTGCTTTTGCGGAAAGCTGAAGCCGACGCGCGGGGGCGCAAGTGGAGGGATTTGCTGCCCCGATGCCACAGCCACAGCGGCAAGGGCAATTGTGCAAAGAATTGTCTTCACCGTCGTCCCCATCTTCACCGTCTGGCGTGGCTCCTTTTTCGAATGCTGACTTTTCGGTTAGGCGAAGTCGCTGACCGGGTTCCCGGAAAGGCGAATATCGTTGGACGGCGGCTCAATGCGGACCGCGCACGAGCAAGCTCAAGACCGGACTGAGAAACAGCAGGCTGAGATAAAGTAGTACGGCTCCTATAGTGGCATTGTACTCGCGATGCTTGAGGTAGAGCCCGAACGAGAATCGACCGGGACTTACGAAGGTTTTGGCGCGAGCCGGTCGCGGAATCAGCCGCGGCACGCGTCGACAATACTGTTCGAACTCAGGAAATGTTGCGCGAAGAAATCTCTCTTCCGACGCGATGACCGGGATATAAATCACGAGAAAGCCCACGGCGAGCAGCAATGCGAGCGGCCAACTGAGCAGGGCTACGGCAAATCCGGCTGCGATTAGAATTGAGCCAAGATAAAGGGGGTTGCGCGTGTACGCATACGGGCCGGTCTGCGTGAGTTCCCTGTTCTTTTTCACGTACCCGGCAGCATATCCACGCAGCCAGAGCCCGGGTAGAACCAGCGCGAGGCTCCATGCGACCGCGGTCGGTTGCGGCTGGCGTTGCCAGAGCTCGACGAGATAGAGAGCAGCCGTCACGAAGCCCAGCGGCACACGGATGCGCCGGGCCACCAGCTGCCATCGGCTGATCCAATCGGTCGTGGTCGAAACGCTGCTGCCGTTCATAGCGCCGGCTCCGCGGCCAGCAATTCATCGGCGGCCTGAAGCACCGCCTTTGGATCAATCGTAAGCAGCCCGGCTTCAGGCGCTTCGCGACGCGTGTGATCGCGACGGCTGTCCGGACTGCGCAGCACTTTGAATCGCGTTCCAAACGGACCATTGCGACTTGGGGCCGTCGGACCGTAGATACCAACAACGGGACGTCGCAAAGCGCACGCAAGATGCAATGGGCCGGTGTCGCCGGCAATCGTGAGGGCGATGCGTCGGGTGGCTGCAATCAGCTGACTCAATTGCCCACCGAGAAGGATCGCTTGTCCTTCAGTATGCTTTGCAAGAACCTGCGCCAGACATTCTTCGCCCGGTCCGGCATTTACGAGCACCCGATTTCCCCGCTCGATGAGGCCCCGGGCCACGGCTGCGTATCGCTCCACTGGCCAACGTTTGGCTCCCCAGCCCGCGCCGGGATTGATCAGGACGGCAGACTGGCCGCCGAACGATGCAAATAGTTGGTCGACCCAGGCGGTCGCGGCTGGATCCACGGGCAACCAGGGTTGAACGGGCGCCAGGTCGTCCCCGACAACTGCGGAAGCAAGTTCCATATCCTGCTCGATCACATGCGCGCCATGGGTTCGAATCCGTTCATGGAAGAGCAAACTCGCCAGTCGTTCCCGCGGATGTGCTTCACCGATCACTCTCTTAGAGCGGGACATGCGCGCAATCCACGCGGACCGCACTGCTCCCTGAAAATCGAGCACGGCCTCGTAGTTGATGCTGCCGAGTTCCCGGCGCAGCGCACTGATCTCTTCCCGCGTGGTTCGTTTCAGCGGATTTCGGCCCCACACTTTGATCGGAACAGGATAGAACCGATCGACGACGGGCTGCATGGGCGAGGGGTTTGCCGAGTCGCGTCCACGGCTACCCTCAGCGGCAAGCAGTGGGCTCCATCTCGATTCGACGACCCAGTCGATTTCCCAGGATGGATGCGCCTGCCGTAGCGCCGTAACCGCCGGAAGCGCGTGCAGGATGTCGCCCATGGCTCCCAAACGGACCACGAGCAATCGAAACTTGGATTGCGTGTGCAAAGCTTCATTTTCTCACAAGGAGGGGTGCGGCGGAGCGAAGTCAAGACTCTCCAGAAGACTGTCAACGACGGCTGTTTCGTCTTGAATCTCAATGGAGAGGCGGGCGGTGAGCAGAGGCAAATCAGGCGGGAAGGCAAGAGCGAGACTGCCGAGACGGACGAGGTCCTTTTCTGTAGTGATGAGGGCGAAGGCGTTGGAGGAGCGGGCCTGTTCCGCGAGCCTTTCGACCGTGTGCTGGGTATAGCCATCGTGATCGCGAAAGGCTTTGCGTGCCACAATCTGCGCGCCGCAGGCTTCCAATCCCGCAAAGAACTGGTTGGGGCGTGCGATACCGCAAAATGCAGCAACTGGGCCGATGAGGCCGGGAATCTCCATACGGCGGTGCAGGCGCCAGATCGGTCCTCTCCAGCCCCAGGCGCGCAAGTCTGACTCTAGTTGCACATCGTTGGCTGGAATAGCAAGAAGGTCGGCTCGCGTCGCCGCACGAAACCTCTCGCGCAGGTTGCCAGCCGGGAGAAGGCTGTCTTTCACGTCATCATGACTAAGAATCAGGATGTCCACGTCGCGGGCAAGCTGGCGATGCTGGAACCCGTCGTCGAGAAGATGAACATGTCTGGAGCCGGCGACATCCGGTTCTGACTCGGCCAGAATGCCGGCCTCGTAGCGTTTCGCCGCGACGTACACCGGCACTCCCGTTTCGCGCGCGATCAGCACGGGCTCATCGCCAAATTGCTCCGCGGTACCGTCGGGTAGGACGCGGGCCGGTTCTTTGCTGTGGCGGCCATAGCCTCGCGAAAGCACGTCCACCTGGACGCCTCGCGCGGTAAGAAGTTTGGCAAGGGCAATGATCAGGGGTGTTTTTCCGCTGCCGCCCATCGAGAGATTGCCAACGCTGATGACCGGCCAGTGCAATCGCTGCGCTTGCTGCCCGCCCTGGGCGAAGCGCCATTCGCGCAGGGCGACTCCCGCGGCGTAGAGCGGAACCAGAGGGGCCAGCCACGGGCGCCTCATACTTTCTCGACCTCTCTGGCGAGCAGTTCCTCAAGCATGCGCACGGTTCTTCCGGTTGCGCCGGCCTGCTGGTCAAAGACCCTCCTCGCGCGCGCCCCCATGGCGGCGGCTTCTGACCGGTCGCGCAGGAGATCGATGAGCGTCTGAGCCAGTTCTTCTCGGTTCGCGATGCGCACGGCACGATGCGCGAGAAGATCTTCAGTGATGGCGCGGAAATTTGCGAAGTGCGGACCCATGACGATGGGCAGGCCAAACTGTGCCGGCTCCAGGGCATTGTGTCCGCCAGCGGGGGCAATGCTACCGCCGACAAATGCGACCGAAGCCACGGAGTAGACCGAGGCCAGTTCTCCAATGGTGTCGAGTAGAACCACCTGGCCAGGTTGAATCGGCGAGATCTCTTCGGGGCGTTTCGCCTTCCAGCCGGATCGCCTGACCCACGGGACTCGTGACCGATTGAGCAGTTCAGCCACAGCGCTGAAGCGCTCTGGATGGCGGGGCGCGAGGACCATGGCCAATTGAGGATCGGCGGCTAAGAGAACTGGCCATGAATTAACCAAGTCCGACTCTTCGCCTTCGAGGGTGCTTCCGGCGACGACGAAGCGCAGTCCTGGCGCCAGCAAGCGCAGAAGCCTCGTGGCTTCCGCTTCCTGTGCCGCACGTACATCGAATTTCAGGTTGCCAGCGACGGCTATGCGCTCTGGACGGCAACCAATGGCTGCGAGCCGGTCGGCGTCGATCGCGCTTTGCGCGAGTGCGGAAGTAATTCGACCCAAAATTGGTATCCACAGCCGACGGAACATCCGATAGCGCGGCCATGAGCGGTCAGAGATGCGAGCGTTGACCACGATGACCGGAATCTGCCGGCGAAAACAGGCGCAGAGCAGATTGGGCCAGAACTCCGTTTCTGCCAGGATCAGCAAACGTGGCTGAAGGGCACGCAAATACGCGCCAACCGCCCACGGCACGTCCAGGGGACAGTAAAAAACTCGGTCAGCGCCAAAGCGCTCGCGCCCCAGGGCCTGTCCGGTCCGGGTCGTCGTCGAGATCAGGATCTGAAAATCCGGGAGGGTTCGATCCAATTCACCGATCAGGCGGCTAACGGCAAGCACCTCTCCCACGGATACAGCATGGAGCCAGATGATGGGCCGTCCGCGACTCGCAGATTTCAGCCGCTCCGGGACCCAGCCAAGGCGGCCGGCCAGCCCTTCGCGGTATTTCTGCGTGGTGGCCATCCGCCACAACCACCAGGGAGAACTCGCAACCAATCCCATGAGCAACGCGATGTTGTAGAAAATGAGAATCATGCGTGACGGAATTCCCATGCCCCGGTCTAACCCTCAAATGATACAGTCGTCCACGATGACGGTACTTAAGTCGGCTCCGTTGCTTGTGATATGGCTTGCATTGCCGGCGACCGCGAGCGACCACAGAGTGCCCCCTGTGCAGCCGGCCACCTCGTATCCTGCAGTTGAAATCCATGACGAGGAAAAGGTGGCCATCGCCGCTGAGCCTTATGACACCAAGGAAAAGGAATCCATTTTCCGCGTCGACTATCTCGCCCACGGCGTGATGCCGATTCGGCTGATCGTGACCAATAACGGCGACCGGCCCATCTCGCTGCGCGACGCCCGCATCCTCTTCCAGACTGCCACCGGCGAGCGAATTCAGGCAGCGGAGCCCGAAGACGTGGAGCGGCTCATGACGCGGAAAGAACGCGAAGGCGGCAAAATCCCGATGCCCGGCCCACTCCCTCCTATCCACTTGAAGGCGAAGGCGAGCAACAAGGAGATCGAGGCAGACTTTGACGAATTCGAGTACCAGGCCTTGGTAGTTGAGCCGCACACGACACGTGCCGGTTTCCTTTTCTACGATGTTTCAGACCTGGATAATCCTCTGAAAGACGCCAAGCTGCATTTGCATGAGCTGCGTAACGCGGACGGGCATCAGCTTTTTTATTTTGAGATACCCTTCGACAAGTATCTCGAATCCAAATCTGGCGCCATGAAGTAACTGAAGCTCGACTCAAAACGCATTTACTCGTAGTAAGTAGCGGTCGTGGTGTCGGTTTCCCAGATGGTACAGTCTTTCACGCGCACGCGGCCGTCGGTCATTCCGGCGAGTTGCACACTGGTCTGGTCGTAAAAGTACCTGGCGATATTCTCGGCCGAAGGATTCAACTCAGTGAACGGCTCAAGGTCATTGAGCATCTGGTGGTCAATGCGGTCGATCACCGGCCGCAGCACCTGCTTCAGCATCCTGAAGTCGAGCAGCAAGCCTGTTTCGTCCAGCGAGGCGCCGGCGAGCGTAACGCGCACTTTGTAGTTGTGGCCATGCGGGTTCTCGCACTTGCCCTGGTAATTGCGAAGGTAATGACCGGAGGAGAAATCCGCCTCCACGGTGACTTCATACATCGGCGTCCGTGCAGTCCAATACAGGGGAGGAATCCCCTGCATTCATTCTATTCGGTGCGGCCGCCGCGACGTTTCCGCCGAGAGGCCTGGCGAGCCTCTTCGCTGCGCCGGTCGACCTGTTCGAACAGGTTGCTCATCACCCCGACGAGCGCCGAAGCCAGCCCTGCGAGAAGCATGATGAGCGCAATGGTGCGCCACAAGGTCCCGTTTGCGGGAAGCCCTGGCTGGAAGCTCGAAGGCACGAGTGCCATGCCCATCGAGATAACCGCGAAAAGGCCGAGTGAAGCGGCGAGGATGTAGAAATTGCGCGACATCTCTGCAGCCCATTCTACGGTGGGAAAGGGGGTATTCGAGAGGCGCTGGGCAAGATCCTCAAGACAGGATTTGCGCGCTTTCGATAAGTGCAACCCCAGTCCGCGCAAAATCCGCTTCGATTCTTGCAACTGATCCATTGAGGTCAATCGCCCGGCAGGCATCGCGGATGATGAACGCCTCGAGTCCCAGCCGGCGCGCATCCAATGCCGAGTAGCCGACGCAGTAGTCATAGGCGAGACCGGCGAGAAAAACGCGAGTGAGGTTTCGCTCTTCGAGATAGCCGGCCAATCCGGTCGGCGTGGTGCGGTCGTTTTCAAAGAAAGCAGAGTAGGAATCGATTTCGCGGCGAAAGCCCTTGCGCAGGATGAGCTCGGCCTGCGGGAGGCGCAGCTTCGGATGTAACTCTGCTCCGGAGGTCTGCTGCATGCAATGCTCGGGCCAGAGAGTTTGTGGACCGTAGGGCAGGTCGACCTGTTCGAAAGGCTGCTTGCCGGGATGGGATGAGGCGAACGAAGAGTGGCCGGCGGGGTGCCAGTCCTGGGTGAGAATGATGTGGGCAAAGTGGGGCGCAATTCTGTGGATTGGCCCGATCACCGAGTCGCCCTCCGCGACGGCCAGTGCCCCGCCGGGGCAGAAGTCATTCTGCACGTCGATGATGAGGAGGGCGTCGTGGGGAGTGAGTTCCATGGCAGCAGAGTTGTTTCCTATCCAGCTTATGCTGACGGGCGAATTGGTGCACTGACGGAGCCGGCGGCCGCATTTTCAATTCACTTGAAGGAGATCCCAGCGATTCCCGTAGAGATCTTCAAAAACGGCGACCGTGCCATAGCTCTCATTTCGAGGTTCCTCGCAGAAGTGCACTCCCTTTGCCTCCATTGTGCGGAAGTCGCGCCAGAAGTCATCGGTGTGGAGGAAAAGAAAGACACGGCCTCCCGTCTGGTCGCCGATTCTGCTGGTTTGCAGACTGGTTGAGGCCTTGGCCAGGAGCAGACGTGACTCCGTCGAGCCCGGAGGCGCAAGCAGAATCCACCGTTTGCCGGCGGGCAGCGGTGTGTCTTCGACGACCATAAAACCAAGAACATCGCGGTACCACGCCTTGGCTTCTTCGTAGTCTCTGACCACCAGGGAAACATATCCGATGTGCTGCTTGGTCATGCACCCCTCACTCGTCCGATGTCTCGATTTCCACGATGTCGCCATCGCATAGATTGAAGCAGTCGCGGAGTTTCACATCGGTCGCAATCTCGATGATTGTCTTCGGGTGGTGTCCCCGGCCTTCTTCGTTCGCATCGGTGCGAAGAATGAAGGCGCTTTTCCCGCGAATGGAGCAGGGGACGATATTCACAGAAACCGTTCCGGCATACTCCTGCGCTTCAAGCCGGACGACCTGCCTTGGCAAGGTGTACGGCTCATCGAGCTGAACATTCAGCGTGCCGGGAAAAAGATTCATGCCCGTCTTGCGTTGGTAGTGGACACCCAGCTTCTCGATCCAGTACGAAAAGTTCCCCATGCCTGAAACGACTTTGCCACGCAAAATCCGCATTACTCTCTCTCAGTCGTTCTATCAATGCCGTTTCTTCATTTGGGATCTGCGACACACAAGCCGGCTCAAGCGCCGGCACTAAAGAAGCTTTCCACATCGGTGATGGTGGTGGTCATGCGATAGGGCGGCAGGCTTTGGAGAAATGTCTGGCCATAGCGCTGGCGGCGTACGCGCGGGTCGAGAAGGACGAGCACACCGCGATCTTCGAGCGAGCGAATCAGGCGGCCGAATCCCTGCTTGAGTGTGAGCACGGCGTTGGGAACCTGGTATTCGTTGAAGGGCTTGCCGCCGGCCTCTTCAATTGCCTTCATGCGCGCCTGCACCACCGGGTCGTTGGGCACGGCGAAGGGCAGCCGGTCGATGATGACGCAGCTCAGAGCCTCACCCTGTACGTCAACTCCCTGCCAAAAACTTGAAGTCCCGAAGAGCACGGCATTGGGTGTCTCGCGGAATTGCTCGAGCAGCGCCTTGCGCGGAGCGGTACCATGCAGCAGGATGGGAAAATCGAGCACCGGCATCAGACGTTCATAGAGATCGCGCATCTGCGAGTAGCTGGTGAAGAGGCAGAAGGCGCGCCCGCGGCTGAGCGCAAGCACGCGTCGAATGCATTCGGCGGCAGCCTCGGGGAACTCAGGATCGCGCGGATCGGGCATGTCGAGAGGAAGATAGAGCAGCGCCTGTTCGCCGTAGCGGAAGTGTGAGGGGACTACCAATTCCCGCGCTTCGTTGAGGCCGAGTCGGCGCCGTATGTGCTCAAATCCGCCTTGCACCGTGAGCGTTGCCGAGGTGAGCACGACAGTCGGGATGGATTCGAAAACCATCTCGTGCAGAAGCTCGGAAACGTCGATGGGCGTGGCCTGCACGAATGTGGTCCTCGACTGGGCTCCGGGCCGAAGGGCCGACGCTCTCTTTTCCGAGCCGCCGATGGCGCGGCGCTCGAGCCAATAGACCATGTTGCTGGCATTCGATTCGAGCAGAAACTCCAGTTCCGAACGAAGGCGCGCGACGCGTTTTTTCAAGCCTGGGGCCTCGTCGATTTCGGTCAGGCGCTCCATCTCCGCTTCCATCAGCTTGAGCGTGGCGCGGACGCTCATATACAAATCGCCGGACGTTTCGAGGAATTCCTCGCGGCCGGTGAAGGGCTGGCGGCCGTCGGTGGTCACGGGCAGACCGGCAAAAAACATGCGGGCGCGTTCGCGCAGTTGCTGGGTGGCGACGGGCAGCGATTCTGCGCCTTCCTTTCCGCGCAGCAGCATGTCGGTGTCACGGGCAAGCTCTTCAAAGCGGAGGTTCGAAACAGAGAGACCGAAATAACTCGAAGCCACTTCTTCCAATTCGTGCGCTTCATCGAAGATCACCGCCGCGGCTTCGGGCAAGATGCCTGCATCGGGCGCGCCGGACGCCTCCTGCTTGACGGCCAGGTCGGCAAAGAACAGGTGATGATTGACGATGATAATGTCGGACTCGAGAGCACGGCGTCGCATTTCCGTAATGAAGCAGCGGCGATAGTCGGGACAGGTGGTGCCCAGGCAGGCGTCGGAGCGGGCGTCGAGCTTGTGCCAGAGCGCGCTTGACTCGGGCAGGCCTGACAGCTCCGAGCGGTCGCCGGTTTCAGTGGTCTTTTCCCACGCGGCGATCTGCTGATACTGGTCCACTTCTTCAAGGCCGCTGAGAATTGGCTCGTTGCGCAGCGCAAGGAGTTTGTGGCGGCAAAGATAATTGGCGCGGCCTTTCATGTAGCAGACACGCAGCTCGCCCAGCAGCGATTCGAGAAAGGGGATGTCGCGGAAGTAGAGTTGGTCCTGCAGGGCCTTGGTGCCGGTAGAAACGATGACGCGCTGGCCGGTGCGGAGGGCGGGGAGAAGGTAGGCGAGGGTCTTTCCCGTGCCGGTGCCGGCCTCGACGATCAGGTGGCGGCGCTCGGCGAGGGCCCGCTCGACAGCTTTGGCCATTTCGAGCTGGCCGGGGCGATATTCGTAGGGCAGTGGAGAACGCGCAAGAATTCCGCCCGGCGAGAAGAACTCGTGCAGAGTGGGAAGCGCGCGGGTTGTGTCGGTTGAGACCATCAGGACCGGGTGCTGTCTTCAATCATAGTGACGAACCCGGCCCGGGTCTTGAGGCATGATCGCAAACACGAAATGGCGTGCCGACTCCGTCAGGCCTCCGCAGTGGTTGGATCGATGATGGTTCTGACTTGCGCGACGCTGTTGGCGGGAAAACCGCCCTGCTTTGCGTGCTCGCGGACCAACGCTTCGTTGGCTGCGTTGTAAATGCAGTAGATCTTGTTGTCGGTGACGTAGCTGTGGACCCATTGAATCTCAGACCCCAATTTGCGCAGCACACCGCAGGATGTCTGCGAAATGGCCTGGAGTTGTTCAGGGGACATAGAGCCTACACCGGGGACTTCGCGCTCGATGACGTACTTGGGCATGGTTCACGACCTCCTTGCAGTCGGGAATTGCAGTATATGTGCCTGCGGTGCATTAGGGAAGAAACTCGCACTCAAATTAAGATAGAAGTGAACTATCGCAGAACAAATATGTTTCCGGCACTGCACCGGGCGCTTTTGAAGCATGGGGAGACGGGATTGCCCACCTATCGCAGATCGGTTGTGCCGGTGCAGGCAGGCGCTGACGCCTTGCCGCTGGTTGCCATTGTAGGCCGCCCCAACGTGGGCAAGTCTACCCTTTTCAACCGGCTGACCGGAAAGCGGCGCTCCATTGTCGGCGACGAGCCAGGGATCACGCGCGACCGGATATATGGCGAGTACGAGTGGGCCGGGCGGCGATACCGGCTGGTGGATACGGGTGGAATTGTGCCCGATGATCCCGAACTCATTCCCACGGAGATCTACAACCAGGCGAAGGTGGCGCTCGAAGAGGCGGCAGCGCTGGTCCTTGTGGTGGACGTGCGGACGGAATTGGCGAGCCCCGACTACGACCTCGTCCGGCTGTTGATGCGCGGAAAAAAGCCCGTGTTCCTGGCGGTCAACAAGGTGGAAGGCGAAGCCATGACGCTGGCCGCCGAGAATTTTCGACGCCTGGGGATTCGCGCGGTGTACCCCGTCAGCGCTGAGCATGCGCTGGGGATCGGCGAGTTGCTGGATGCGATTGCGGACGCGGTTCCCTTGCCACCTGCTGATACGGAAGACGAAAAGGCCGAGGAGAGCGAGATTTCAGAGGGTGGGCCGCTGGATCCGGGCGCGGAAGACGAAGCCCATCGCGCGCTGGAACAAGGTGCAGCACAGGTCCACCGGACGCACGGCGCATTTGAGCAGCATGAGACCTCCGTGGCGATCATCGGAAGACCAAATGTGGGCAAATCGACGCTTCTGAATGCGCTCACGGGAACTTCCCGAGCAATTGTTTCGCCGATTGCTGGCACCACGCGCGACGCCGTGGATGAAGTGGTCGAGTTTGAAGGCAGCCAGCTACGATTCGTGGATACTGCGGGAATCCGGCGCAAGGGAAAGACGCACCTGATGGCCGAAAAGCTGAGCGTGGTGATGGCGCGGCGGCATTTGGAAGCGGCCGACGTTGCCTTGCTTGTAATTGATGCCGTCGAGGGCGTCACGGCGAGCGACGCGACCATCGGCGGCTACGCCCATGAGAGCGGGCGCAGCGTGATCCTCATCGTGAACAAGTGGGACGCCGTGACCACGGGACGCACCGACGGCAAGCCGCCGGCGGATCGCGAGATTTTTGAGCGGCAGCTGCGCTCGGCGCTGAAATATCTTGACTATGCCCCGGTGATTTTCCTTTCCGCGCTGACCGGTAGCGGTATCGGCCGTGTTCTTCGCGAGGTAAAGTCTGTGGCCGCTGAACGGCGCAAGCGAGTCACGACGGGCCAGATGAATCGGTTCCTGGACAAGATCGATTTTCAGCGCGCGCCGGTTCCGATGTCGAAACGCGTTCGGATTTTCTACATGACGCAGGCGGCGGTGGCGCCGCCAACTTTCGTGTTGTTCACCGATCGCGAAGTGAAGCTGCACTTCGCCTTCGAGCGGTTCCTCGACAACCAGATTCGCGCAGCCTTCGGATTCAGGGGCACCCCAATCTGGTTCAAGGTGAAAGCGAGAAACGTAAAGGCAGGGGTCAGGAACTGAGAGCGGGCGGCGCGCAGCAAGGGCCGGGGATGGTTTCCGCATCAACCTGCCGCACGTGCTAAGCCGCACCCACCGGCTGGCGAATCGAGGGGGTCGTGTATCCCTCCGTCGCGAGGTGCCTGCCCATTTGCGTATACATCTCAGAATTCTCCGGCTGCCATGTGCCGAGGCCATCGACATAGCGGTTGTACATGCAGAATGCCGCCGCGATGAGGACAGTGTCGTGAATCTCGAGGTCGGTGGCGCCTTCCTTGTGCGCGGCCTCTACGTCGGCCCTGGTCACGAGTTTCCCATCCTGCTGGACCTTGCCGGCGATGGCGAGAAGAGCCTTGAGTTTGGGGCTGATCTGGGCGCGGGTGAAGTCGGTCTGCACCTGCTTGACCACCGCCGAATCGCCCAGGTGGGCGGTGGCTGCCGCTCCGTGGCTGAGCACGCAAAATGTCGTGCAGTTGCGCGACGAGACGTAGGTGGCGATGAGCTCGCGTTCACCGGGCGTGAGGGAACTCGGATCGTGCAGCAGGACCTGTGCCAGCGCGCGCATCGGCCCGGCAGTTTCGGGGCGGAACGCAAATCCGGCGCTGATGCCGGGCAGGCCTTCGGGGAGATTAATATGTGCCATCAGGAGCCTCCAGTGGACAGCGGTCCGTGTTCAGTAAGTGGTGATCATTCAAACACGAAGGTCGTCGCGTCAGCGGCCTGCGGCGGCAGCGGCGTGGGTGGCGAGATATTCTTCGCTGACGGCGACGTAACCCTCGCGAGCTACGCGTCGGCCGCGTTCGCGATACAGCGCTTCATCGTCCGGTTGAACTGTGTCGAGCCCGTCGACGTAGCGGTTATACATGCAAAAGGCTGCTGCGATCAGCACCGTGTCGTGAATTTCGATGTCGGTTGCGCCTAGTATGCGCGCGGCCTCCACGTCGGTCTTCGTCACCAGCTTGCCATCCTGCTGCACCTTGCCGGCAATTGCCAGTAACGCTTTCAGCTTGGGACTGATATTGGCATCAAGAAAATCCGTCTTGACCTGTTTGACCAGGGCTTCATCGCCGCCCAGATGCGCGGCAGCAATAGCTCCATGAATGCAGTGGCAGTAGTGCGTACAGTTGCGGCTTGAAACAAAGGTTGCGATCAGTTCGCGCTCGCCGCGAGTGAGTGTACTGGGTCCCTGGAGAAGCACCTCAACCAGGGCGTTCAAGGGGCGTGCGGTTTCAGGGCGGAACGCCATGGCGCCGCGAATTCCGGGCAAATCTGCGGGGAGGGCTATATGGGGCATGATGGGGAATCCTCGTGAAGCGTTTCTCGCGGCATATTGCAAAGGAAAGCAGCCGCGATTTGCACCGTGCGCCTATCGTATGAATTCGTCAGCGCGCACGCATCCACCTTTGGGTGGACCTGCCTGGCGCCGCGTGAACCCCGGGCAGGCCGTGTTAGGGACCCGAGGGCGCGGACGAGTTCGCTGCGGAAGACGCGCCTGCGTTGATGTCAGTGATGTGCTCGCTCGCTTCCGTTTCAGGCACCGTGCCGTCGTTCACCTGCACCTGTGTGGGCGAGCCCGTAACCAACAAGCGCCGCACGACGCTGCCACGAGCCGGAACCAGGACCTGTTCCGTGACTTCGTTTTGAGCGGTGCGCACCGTTACGGGAACTTCGGCCGCTGCGTATCCGCTATTGGCCACGTTCACCGCGACGAGATACGTTCCACCCTGCGCGGCATTGGGAAAAACGCTCACGATGCTCAGATCCGGCAGGCCCTTGTCGGCATCCACCCAGTCAGAAAAGAACCACGAAAGATCGCGCGTGACCCCGGCCTTTTTGAGCAGGTTCTGCAAGGAAAGGCTGGCCACCTGCGGCTCGGGATTTGTCTTTGCAATCGGGCTGGAAATATAACCACGCAGAGCCGCGGACAATGCCTGGTCTCCCGCCAATTCGCGCAACATCCAAAGTACATACGCGGCCTTTGCGCGGTAATACACCGGAGAAGTTGCCACGGCCAATGGCTGCCCGGAGCTTTCACCTGGACTGGAGGGCTCGGCCAGCGCGAGTGCCGAGCGGTCTGCCTCGAGAGCGCCGAGTGCACGTTCGCGGCCTTGAGATTTTTCCACCCAAACCGACTCAAGAAAGGTGGACACGCCTTCGCTGAGCCAGGCGGGCGGCGGCTGGGTCGCGGGCTGCAAATAGGCCTGGGCCATGCCGTGCACCAGAATTCCCTGAAGCTGCTCCGCACTTGACTCGTGGAGGCTCGCAACGAGCAATGCCCCGGTTGCATAGGGCGCATCCTGCGGATCGGGCAAATCAAGCAGCGTGAGCTGCGAGCGTGGATGAGGTCCAAGCCAACTCTCAAGGAAAGGCGTCACGGCCGTAGCAGCACCGGTCCACGCCTGAACTGCGACTTCATCTTCGGGCAGTGTCCACGCGGTCAGATTGGCGGTGGTGTGCTCTTTTCGCACGGCGACAAAGATGCTGGGCGCCTCGAACCCGAGAATCGAATTGTCGAGGCTAGCTGTTGCAGTGCCGGTCACGCCAGGATCAAGTCCGCCCTGGTCCTTTACCGCGAGCGCCGCGGGATGACCGTTAATCAGAGCCACCGTTGGGGGCTCGCCATGCGGGAATTCGACCGTAAGCCGAAGCCGGAAACGCGCCCCGGTGAGATGCAGCTTGTGGCGGCCAATTTCATCAAAAAGACGCGCACCGTCGCCCAGAACTGCGGGCACGCTGGAGACGGGATACCAAACCACGTTTCCGAAACCTCGCAATCCTGTGAATGGAACCGAGATCTCGTCCCAGTCTGACCGGATTGCGAGATCCTGCGGCGTTCCGACGGCGAGCAGGCGCTGGGCGTTTGGTGCAATCGTTCCGGAATAGGTTACGTCTAGCGTGGTTTCCGCCCCGGGAGCCAGAGGCTCAGCCAGCGAGACTGCGGCCTCGTGGAGTTGTCCGGTATGATCTGCGTCCGAGTTCAGCGTTGCGACGGTGAAATCAACATTCTTGCCTTCAGTTCGAATCTGTTCCCAGTTAAGCGACGAGGAGATTTGCAGCGGAACCCGCTGGAGCGGCGTCTTTCCGTCGTTGCGTACCGTGACCTGCCCGCGCACTGCGATCTGATGTGCGGCGGTATAGAGGCGAACGTCGAGATCGAGCGCGGTATAGGTAATCGCCCGGCGGGCTGCGTCCTCGACCGAAGGCTTGGCGGCTAGTTCAATCTTCGGCTGAGCTGAAGCGGGGCCGACCTGGGTTGTGACCTGGCCGTTGGCATCCATCGAACGCGAAAAAATGACCTTTCCCGACGAGCCGGAATTCTGGGTGGGCGCGGTTGTGCCGGAGGGTGCGTTTTGCGCCTGACAGCAAATCGCCGCGACGACGGTGGCAATCAAAGCCGGCGCCAGCGTCCGGGCAAGGAAAAACTTCATGAACCGAGGCCTCTCTGTTTCTTTTGTTTGGACGTTGCGGCCGCATTGGGGCGAGCCACCGTGGCCTGACCGGCGGAAGCGCGCCGGCGCTGCCGAAAAGCCTCATAGAGCACGACGGCCCCGGCCGCGGAAACGTTTAGCGAACTCACTCCGCCCGCCATGGGAATACGCAACAAGTGATCACAGGTGCGGCGAACAAGGTCATGCAAGCCCGCGCCTTCGCGGCCGAGGACGAGGACGCAATTGCCGCTCAGGTCGAACTGGTCGTAATCCGTCTCGCCGCGTTCGTCGAGGCCAATGACCCATAGATTCTGCCGCTTGAGGTCTTCGAGCGCACGAACGAGGTTCACAACACGAGCAATGCGGAGATGTTCAGCGGCGCCGGCACTGGCTTTAACAGCAGCCGGGCTTAATGGGGCCGCTCGACGCTCGGTGACCAGCACCCCGTCCACACCGGCGCCGTCTGCGACGCGTAGCAAGGCACCGAGATTCTGAGGATCTTCGACGCCGTCGAGAGCGAGCAGCAATCGCGGACTTCCCTCTTTCCCCGGAGCCGGCTGAAACAGGTCTTCAATTGCAAGAAACTCCTGCGGGTGCACCATCGCCACAACACCCTGGTGCGCTGGAGTTCCTGCTGCCTGCGTAAGCTGTTCCCGCGATTCCTGGCGCACGCGCACGCCGGCTTGCCTGCACTCGGAAACGAGCCGCACAAGCCGATCGTCCTGCCGCTCGCGCGCCACCAGTACATGGTCGAACCGCCGACGCCCAGCGCGAAGAGCCTCCTCAACAGAATGGAGGCCGTAAAGAAGATCCATAAGGGATAGTTTAGAGTGTCGAACGCTTGTCGCTGGTTTAGCGATCTGAGCCCATCGAAGCGCAAGGGAGTCGGCCTTTAGGTTGACCGAGCTAAGTCCATCTCTATTCTGGAGATGCGGGCTGACTGGACGGCCGAAGGCTCTGCGGGCCGGGAAAGATGAGACTGACCCAATTCGTGTGCCGCTGAGTCGGGATTTTGAGCAATTCGCTTGCAAAAGCGTTTTTTTACGCGGCTTGCCGAAGAATTCTGTCGTCTAATTGAACGAGATGACCACGGCGGCGGTTCGTTCTTTTTTTCGGCCAGGTTCTATCGCACCATCCGATGAGTTAGTGCGTCAGGAGAATCTCGCCATTGCGGAGGGCCTGAAAAGAAATGAAGCTGGACTTCTGAACGAGCTGATCTTCCGCTACCAGCATCGTCTTCTTCGTTATCTTCTCTATCTAACGGCAAACCGCGAGATTGCCGAGGACCTTTTTCAGGAAGTCTGGATGCGGGTCTTGGTGCGAGGCGCGCAGTTCAACGGCAAAGCTCGCTTTGAAACCTGGCTGTTTGCCATTGCGCGCAACCTGATGATCGACCAGCGCCGCAAGCGGACGATGTCGAGCCTGGACGAGCTCTTCGAGACGGGAAATGAAGATGATCGTCCCATGAGCTTTGAGATTGCAGATGACCAGCCTACGCCGTTCGATCACAGCTCCAATGGGGAGGACCGGGAACGGATTGCCGAGGCGCTGCTGCAGCTCGACACCCTGTACCGCGAAGTGCTGGTCCTGCGGTTTCATGAGGAGCTTTCGCTCGAAGAAATCGCCAAGGTTACGCGCGCGCCCCTTTCAACGGTGAAATCAAGGCTTTATCGCGGACTGGCGGCCATCAAGCCGAAGCTTGAGCACGCCTATACCCGCCGCCAGGAGGCGGTGTGAAGACTCCTTGGCCGGCAACCGGCCCGGCTTCTGCCAGTGGTTCGAATCCCGACCGAGAGCTCGTTGAAGCGCTTACAGGTCGCCAGGCAAACCGGGAATCTACCGTTGCCGATAAGACGCGCCGCGTTGTGCTGGCGTCGATGGGCGTGATGGAAGAGCAGAAAGCAGGACGCAAGCGGACCCGGGCGGTAGCCCTGGCTGCCGTGCTGGTGCTGGTGCTTCTGCTGGGGCCGATCTTGTGGTGGGCTGGACAGCTTCTCATCGAAGATGAGCGCTTGACGGGGCTTATGGGGCAGTTGAGTGTATGGATTCTCTTCTTGTGCGCGGCAATTCTGGGATCGGCGGTACTGGCGGGCTGGCTGCGGCGGCGGTTCTGAGAAGACGGCGAAGAGGTTACCACTGAGCCCGTTTTAAAGGCGCAACTTCTGAATTCGCTGGACCGTCCACTTAAAAGGAAGTTAAGTTAAATTTAGTCGTCGATATCAGCTTTTTGGATGGCATTGTCATGCGCGATCCGCAATTGATTACCGTGAACGAAGATGCGCGCCTGGTCCCGGTGTGGTCCATTGTTGTTGCCGTCGCCGCCTTCGTCGGGGTCGAGTATTACTTCTGGCTCGTCCTGCCGAAACAACAGCACCACATTCCACCGATGGGGTTCCGGATTTATTTCGACCTTTCGTGGGGACTTCTCGCGGCACTCTACTTCCTGATGGTCGGGTACGTCAGCAAGGATGCGCCGCGCCGTGCGATGAGCGTACGGTTCTGGATGCTGATCTGTTTTGTGATGCCGGCCGGTATCGGTGCCGTGCTGTATTTCCTGCTGCGCCAGCCTGAAGTATCGCGCTGTCCGTCTTGCGGAACCCAGGTGCAGAGCGATTTCCATTTTTGCCCGCAGTGCAATTATCAACTCACCGCTAGTTGTGGAAACTGCTATCGAACGGTGCGGGCGGCAGACCAGTTCTGCACGCGATGCGGGCATGAGTTGGCGCGCGACCACATGCCATCACGGCTGCATGTGATGGGCGAGTAGCCACTCCACCTTTTCAAACAAGAGATTGAGAACCGGCGGGCGGCGAATCGCGCCCTGCCCCGCCCGAAGACTGCCACCATGCGGCAGCGGTTATTGCAGAAGAACCCGCCGCTTTCGCACTCGAATGGGCCAAATTGATCGTTGAGGGCGCTGGAATTGACCACGCCTGACAGCCTGCCTACAATCAAGCTTCCGGTCCGCATGTCACTGAATGCAATCATTGTCGATGATGAAAAGCTGGCTCGCGACGAGTTGAAGTACCTGCTCGACCAGGCGGGCGATGTCGAAGTCCTGGCACAGGGAAGCAACGGAATCGAGGCCGTAGGCCTGATCGAGGACCTGCATCCCGATGTGGTTTTTCTCGACGTGCAGATGCCGGGACTCGATGGCTTCGCGGTCATTCAGCGCCTGGTCGATCGCCATCAGGCAAAACCGGCGAAAGAAGCCGAGCCGCTGCCACAGTTCGTTTTTGCCACGGCTTACGATCAGTACGCAGTGCGCGCCTTTGACGTGAACGCAGTCGACTACCTGCTGAAGCCCTTCGACCCCACGCGAGTTCAGCAGGCTCTTGAACGTGTGCGTGGCCGCATGGGAGGGAGCAGCTCATCTCCAGGCGCGTTGCCGGAGTCGCAGATCGATGCTTTGCTGCGGCTGCTGAATCATTCCCAGGCCAGCGGACGCACGGTTCAGCCCGCCAGGGTGATTGTGCAGGCGCAGAGTCGGCTCCTGCTTGTCGACCAGGCAGACATCTGCTTTGCCGCAATTGACGAGGGCGTGATCCGCGTGGTCACGCAGCAGTTTGAAGGGCAATCGAAATGCCGCACCCTGGAAGAACTGCTTGAGTTGCTGGACCCAACGCTCTTCTGGCGTGCGCATCGCGGCTTCGTGGTAAACATCAATCACATTCGCGAGGTGGTTCCGTGGTTCAAATCAAGCTACCAACTGCGCATGAACGACAAGAAGCAGACCGAGATTCCTGTGAGCCGGGCGCAAACCAAGCGCCTGCGGGAGCTATTCAATTTGTAGCGCGCGCCTTTTCTTGCGATTAAAGCGCGCCCTGAACCCAAAGAGTCTTGTGCAAGTAGTTAGAGAACCTGGTTTCCGAATCAGTCATACCGTTCAGCGATGATCTGTTTGCGATGCCAACCGAGCCCCTTCAGCCGTTCGCGAACAGACGTAATCATCCTGTTCAGACCACATACGTAGGCATACATTTCGAAATGATCCGGCGCGGCGCCAGAGGTCTCTTCCACCGCGGAATGCCGCGAGAAGCCGAGCGGAGCTGCCCGCAGTTCGATGATGCGCGCGGCATGATCCTGAACGTATCCGTGCAGCCCTAGCCAGCCTTCGTCTGCGCGGCTCAGCGTGGGAAGGTAGTGGAAATTTGGGCAACTCGCAGCCAGCGTTTCGAACTCTTCGCGATAGTACAGTTCGCTCTCGTGGCGTGTTCCGTATACGAGCCAGATCTGCTTGCCGGCGCTTCGATCGCTTCCATTGCAAGGAAATAACCATTGCGCAAAGCCCCGCATCGGAGCGACGCCCGTCCCAGTGGCGACGAGAATTAAGTCGGTGATGGGCTCACGGAGAGTGAAGAATCCGTTGGGACCGTAAATCTGGACCGTCTCTCCGTTGGCGAGATCGCAAAGCAGGTTCGATACAAAACCGCTTGGCACGCGATTCAAGCAGAGGTCGAATCGATTGCCGTTGTGCGCCGAGGCGATTGAGTATGCGCGGGTTTGCTCTTTGCCGTCATGGTCGTTTGCCACGACAGAAACAAACTGGCCCGGCAGAAACTGGAAATTCTGCATCGTCTCGACAACAAATTCGAGATGAAAACACTGCGCTGAAGAGGAGAGGCATTCTTTTCGCACCAGCCTCACAGTATGAAATTCACGTGGCAAATGGATTCTCGCAGGGGCCCAGATTCGCTGAAAGACTTGGTGCGAGTATCGCCAGTGAAGCGGCACCCAGGCAAGGAGCGAAGTCGGGTCGATCGAGACTTAAGGTTCCTTTAATCCAGCTCGACTATTCTCACTCACGACCGGAAATGACGAAAACGTCATCGAATCCGCGGGTTACCGCATACCGCTGCCCAAGTCCAAACTACGAAGGCGGACATGACCGACCGCCAGAATTTCCCACGTTACGCACGCATCACCTTCCAGGAGACTGGGTGCCCGTTCAGATGCAAACAGTAAGCAACTTGCGAGCTGCACGAACAGCACACAGCGATCCTCGACCCTTGACAACATATGCTGCCGCATTACATTCGCGGAAACATCAGCACGTTGGCAGACAACTTTCCCGGCGATACCGTTTGATCGCGGCGCTTGCATGCGGCCTCGCATCGCTGTTCGGATCCGCCCAGCAAGCGGAAACGGCAGAATCGGTTAACGGTGGATTGCCGAACGCGCCGGCTCTGGGAGAATCGACAATTGGACCTGCAGTCGGCCATGCCGCCAAGAAAGGCACCGCCGCCATTGCAGGCACCGTTCTGGATCCGAACGGTTCTGAAGTGGAGGGTGCGCACGTTGCACTGGTCGGGCCGTCCGGAGCTGATCTTCGCCAAACCGAAACCGGAAGTAATGGCGAATTCACATTTCCCGGGCTGGCTCCGGGCACATTTCACGTCACAGTGACTGGGCCGGGCATGGGGACGTATGAGTCGCCCGATATTACCGTGCATGCGGGCGACTTTCGAATTGTTTCTCAAATTGTGCTGCCCGTGGCCGCGACCACCTCGGCGGTCACTGTGATTGGAGATAAGGAGGAACTTTCAGAAGAGCAGGTGCACATTGCGGTTCAGCAGCGGGTGCTGGGAGTCTTCCCAAATTTCTACAGTTCCTACGATTGGAATGCACCGCCGATGGAGGCGAAGCAGAAATTCCAACTCGCGTTACGCTCCATGATCGATCCAATGGCTTTTGCGGGAGCCGCTGGCGTGGCAGGCGCGGAGCAGTATTTCGGGGTCTTTTCAGGATACGGAACGGGGATAGAGGGTTACTCGAAGCGTTACGCTGCAGCGTATGCCAATGATTTCTCAGGAAGGATGTTCAGCAGCGCCATCTTTCCATCCATCTTCCATCAGGACCCACGCTATTTTTACAGAGGCTCAGGAAGCGTCCGGTCCAGAGCTCTTTATGCCATGGCTGCCGCGGTGGTTGCGAGGGGCGACAACGGACACTGGCAGCCGAACTACTCTGAGATCTTCGGAAACTTTGCCGCGGGCGCTCTTTCGAATCTCTACTATCCGGCCAGCAGCCGAGGGGTGATGCTGACGATCGGAAACGGGCTGATTGAAACGGCCGGGAGAGCAGGCACGAATCTGGTGCGGGAGTTCGTCCTGAAAGGTTTGACATCAAAGGTACCAAGCTACAACAACGGCAAGCCAGAACCCGTCAAGACGGTGCCGAAGCTCCCGACCTCAAAATTCTAAATACGAGCTTGCGCCAATGCATGCCAGCAGAGCTGGACTCCCAGGGCGAGCAACCACAACGACAATGCGAGGCGCATGGCGCGCGCCGGAATACGCGGTGCAAGACCGGTTCCCACAAGCGCTCCCACCACACCTCCGGCGACCAGGTTGGCGAGCAGCAGGGGGTCGACGCCGCCCTGGCTCAAGTGGATTCCTCCGCCGACAAGCGAGAGGCAAAGGCCAAAGGCAAGGTCGGTACCCACAATGCGCGGCACATCGAGCGCAGTGAGCCCCAGCAGGGCAAGCGTGCCCAGGGCTCCCGCGCCCGAGGAAGAAAAGCCCACTTCCGCGCCAACGGGAAACATGGTGGCAGCCAGCAGCCAAGGACGATTTGCGCCGTTGCCGTGCGCCGTTGCGGGGCGGAAGTGCCGATAGATGTGCCATCCTGACGAAACTGCGATCATCGCGCCAAGGGCCAGATAGAGCCATAGCGTGTGGCCTTGGATGCGAACGATCCTCTGAAAGAAAACTGCGCCGAGCAGCACGCCCGGCATGCCGGCCAGCAACATGACGCCGAGCGTCCGCCACACCACCTGGCGCCTGAAGATCTGCACCGGAACCACCACCAGTTTGACCGCGGCTGAGAACACCAGCGCCGTCCCCACTGCCTGCGGAACCGGTACATGCAGAAACAGGATGAGCAGCGGCGCCGTCACCGTGCCTGCGCCCACGCCCGTCATGGCGATGAGTGCGGCGATCAAAAAACCGAGAAGCAGTTCCATCGCGATCTCCGCGCTACGTGGCCTGGATGTGAATGCCGCACTCAAGTTTGCGCCCGGACCAGCGCCCGGAACGCGGATCATCGGGATCAAACGGAAGGCTGGTACATGGCGCGCATCCAATGCTGGTGTAGCCCTTCTCGTACAGCGGGAGCAGGGGAATCTGGTGCGCCTCGGCGTAGCGCCAGACATCGCGCGTGGTCCACTCCGCAAGCGGGCTGAGCTTCGCCAGCGTATGTCCGCCCGGCAATGTGAACGCTTCTTCGACTTGAAGATTGGCGCGCGACTTGGATTGCTGGCGGCGCAGGCCCGTTACCCACGTGTCGTAGGGTGCGAGGGAGCGGAACAACGGTTCCACCTTGCGCAGCCCGCAGCATCGGTCGGGAGCAGTTTGATAGAGGATGCCGAACTCGGATTCCTGTTGGGCAACGGTGCGCTCGGGCAGCACGTTGACGAGGTTCAGCTTCCACTCGGCAGCGATGCGGTCGCGATAGGCAAGCGTCTCGGGAAAGTGATATCCGGTCTCAAGAAACAGCACGGGAATTTCAGGCGCAAAGTCGCGCACCATGTGGAGCACGACAACGTCTTCGGCCTGAAAGCTGCTGGTGACGCAAGCGTGGGTAGCGGCAGCGAGATGCTTGCGGAGGAATTCGCCGGCAGTATTGCCGAGCGCTTCAGATGCCGAGACCGTTGTCATTTTCATCGTCTCCTGTGGGAGTTGTGGCGAGTCGTTGAATCTCGTTGAGAATCTGGTCGGGCGCGGCCACTTCAAAGTGGGGGGCCAATTCATGGGGCTTTGCGGCCAGGCTATCGGCGCGCGTGAATTTTATCGGGGCAGCATCTTCAGACTCGATGAGTACGAATGCGCCGAGATGGGCAAAGTTGATCAGCGATGGAGATACCGGGACGCGGGTCCGGAATACGAGAGCTCCGTCTGCAAGAAGTGACCGCTCAAGACGATCTGCCAATTGCGAACGGTTGCCAACGGTGAGCAACCCGACGGTTGCATGACCGCGTGCTGATCCTTTTGACTCGTGAATATCGCGGATCATGCCGGCGCCGGCAGTGGCGTTGTCAGCGGGATCAATGAGAATGAAACTTCCCGTTGCGCGGCTCTCGCGATAGAGATCGGCCAGCAGCGTGCGGCTGGTTTCGATCACGACTTCGCCGATGTCGTTCAAGGCGAGTTGGTCAGCCGCGCCTTGCTCCAGGCGCTCGACATTGATGCGGGAACGAATCTCAACCACGCGAGCGCGCACCGTCTGCGTGGTGTGCTTCAGCAGATAGCTGGCACCGGCCACCAGGGGCGTCGCATGCATCCACACGATGGTTGCGATGAATCGATTGGTCTGGCGAGGCGGCGCATCCACCGAGACGATCATGTCGCCCCGGCTCAGGTCCACTTCGTCACCGAGCGTGATCACGACCGATTGCGGCGCATGGGCCGACTCCAAATCGCCGTCCCAGGTGGTGATCGAACGCACCTGGGTTTCGATTGCGGATGGAAGCGCAACGACTCGATCTCCGGGATGCACTGTACCTGCCGCAATCTGGCCGGCAAACCCGCGAAAGTCCTGGTGCGGGCGCAATACACGCTGCACAGGGAAGCGCAGCCCGGCCTGCGACCGCTCAATCGCCAGAGGAACGGTTTCAAGCAGTTCGAGCAGGCTCGGTCCTGTGTACCACGGCGTTCGCTTGCTGCGATGGACGACATTGTCGCCTTCAAGGGCGCTCACGGGAATGGCGATCAGTTGGGGAATCTCGAGCTGCCGCGCCAGCGCCTCCAGGTCTCGGCGATGGCCCTCAAACACCTGCTCAGAAAAATCCACCAGATCTATTTTGTTAATGGCGGCAATCACCACCGGAATGCCAAGCAGGGCGTTGATACAGGCATGACGGCGCGTCTGATCGAGAATGCCTTTGCGGGCATCAACAAGAATGATGGCGACGTCGGCGGTGGATGCGCCGGTGGCCATGTTGCGCGTGTACTGCTCATGTCCCGGCGTATCTGCAATGATGAATTTCCTCCTGGGCGTAGAAAAATAGCGGTAGGCGACGTCGATCGTGATGCCCTGCTCGCGCTCAGCCCTCAGCCCGTCCGTCAGCAGAGACAGGTCGAGCCCGTGCTCACCGTTGCGCCGCTGCGACGCGGCGCGGAGCGCCTCGAGCTGGTCGGTCAGGATCTGCTTGGAGTCGTACAGCAGCCGCCCGATCAGCGTGCTCTTGCCGTCGTCCACCGAGCCGGTGAGCACCAGGCGAAGCATTCCCGCGGTGTGCGGCTCAGCGGATGCGGCCGTCGCTTGGCCCGCGCCGCTCGACTTCATGTCGGCGACCGTACCGGAGGGAACGGATGTGGGTCGCATTCAGGCAGTCTCCAGGCCGACCGAGTGCACGGAGTGGGCACGTGCCGCGATCCCCGACGAGCCGGCGCCGATGACGCGCGCGCTCGTTAGGTCAGCCACCGGACGAAGGTAACACAAGCGATCCGGGCATGATCACGTCCCGAGCGCCACGTCCTCGCGGGGCTCCGGGCCGCTCCCCCCACGCCGGTCGGCCTTTCCGCGGGCGATCACCTCGCGGAAGCTCCGGAAGCGGAAGATCAACACCAGCGCGCCGAAGCCGCACGCCGTCGTCAAGACGGCGGTGGCGATCTGCTGGCCAACCGAGAACGACGCGACGTAGGAGCTGTGAGCGAAGATCGTCAACAGCAGCGCTTGTTGGACGCCCGCGCCACCGGGAGTGAATGGGAACACCGAGGCGACGACCTGGACGCCGAGGACGAGCAGCACGTTGCGGACCGAGCCTCCGATGTGGAACGCGTCGAGCAGCGCCCAGTAGGAGGCGAAGCGTGCGATCCAGCTCGCGAACTGCCAGCGGGCCATGTCGCGGCGGTAGCGTCGCCGGTCGCGCAGGATTTCCAGCCCCTGGCGCACCCGCTGCCAGAACGCCTTGACCTTGGCCGAGAGCAGCGCGAAGGCGACCAGGAACACGATCCCGAGCAGCGTCAGCAGGAAGAGCGTGAAGCGCATGTTCGAGGCGAAGAAGCTGATGTCGAAGGCAGGCAGCTTCGAGAAGTCGGGCGGCTTGGGGAACACCCCCTGGGTGAAGGCAAAGCACATCACGAGCAGGCCCATGAACCAGTCGAAGATCACCCCGGTTGACAGAGCGGTGGCGACGGTCGGATAGCTCGCCCGAGGGATCGCGACCCGAGTCAGGAACAGCTGCGCCACGTTGCCGCCGCCGAGCGGGAACACGTTGTTGATCGCGTAGCCCACCATGTACGCGCCCCAGACGTCGCGCCAGCGGATCCGCTCGTCGGGATAGGCGGCCCGCAGGGCGCCCCACAGCGCCCGCGAGCGCAGGAGCAGGTACACCGAGTACAGGGCCAGCCCGAGCAGAAGGTCTCCCCAGCTCAGGCTCGCCAGCTGGGAGAAGAACGTGCCGATCGAGTCGATCAGGCTCTCGACCGTCGAGCCGATCGACGACGAATGGTGGCCGCTCGCCGCCAAGACCACCGCTGCACCGAGCGCGGGCATGCCACCCATTAAAAAGCCCGGGGGACCCAGATCCATCTGGGTCCCCCGGAGAGTCAGGGAAGTGGGGGCGCAGTTCCCTGACCGACAGGGGCGAGTTTCCCCGTCCCAAGCTCGCTCTAAACCTAAATTCGCTCCGCAGGCCGCTCCGCCACGCGAATCGCGTGCCAAAGGCTACCATTCCCCCAGCAAACACCGACGAAACCGGCACCTGAGGAACCGTTGGTTTGCAACGCCCGTCAGGTTTCGCTGGAGAGAGCCTGGATCCTGCTGTCGGGTCAGCGCGTGCGCGCGCCCGGTCCGCTGAAGAACTCCTCCCCGGCTCGGACCGTTCCGGCCGCCTCGGCCTCATGGCGCAGCGTCCGATCCGCCTCGCCGCTCCACGCCCCGATCGCGAGCATCTCGCGGTCGGCGTCCATCGGGCTGCCCCCGAGGTCCTGGTTGACCACGCGAGCGCATTTGCGTCCCTCGGCGATCGCGGTGACGACGAGCGACTGTCCGATCCGGGCATCCCCGCACGCGTACACCCCCGGCATCGAGCTGCGATAGGTCATCTCGGTCCGGATGTTGCCCCGCTTGTCGAGCTCGAGATCGAATTCCTCGATCATCCCCGCCCGCTCCGGGCCGGAGAAGCCGATCGCGATCAGTACGAGATCTGCCTCCAGCACGAACTCCGAGCCCGGCACCGGAGTCAGGTCGCGCGAGGAGGTGCCGGTCACCTGCCGGGCGTATACGTGGCTGACGTCGCCGTCGGTGCCGCCGAAGCCGGTCACTTCGGTGCCCCAGCGCCGCTTGCCCCCCTCCTCGAGGGCGTATGTCGAGAGGGTTCGCTTGGGCGGCAGCGGCCACGGGTGCCGGGGGTCGCGCCCGTTCTCGGGCAGCGCCGCGTACACATCGAGCATGACGACCGTCCGCGCGCCCTCGCGGTGAGAGTTCGAGATGCAATCCATCCCGGTGTCGCCGCCGCCGACGACGATCACCCGCTTGCCGGCGGCCGAGATCTCGGTACCCGGCGCGGGCGCCCGGTACGCCCGGCCCTCCTGCATCGCGACCCATCGGTTGCGCTGGTACAGGTAGTCCATCGCGAAGTGGATTCCGCGCAGGCTGCGCCCGGGCGCGTCGAGGTCGCGGTGCACGCGCGATCCGGTCGCGATCACGAGCGCGTCATGGCGGTCCTTCACGTCCTGCACGCTCACGGTGCGGCCCACGTCGGTGTCGTAGATGAACTCGATCCCTCCGGCGGCGAGGATCTCGACGCGCCGGTCGATGATCCGCTTCTCGAGCTTGGCGTCCGGCACGCCGAACCGCATCATTCCCCCGGGGCCCTCATCGCGTTCGAACACCGTGACCGAGTGGCCGCAGCGGTTGAGCTCCTCGGCCACGGCCAGTCCGGCCGGCCCCGTCCCGACCACCGCCACCTTCTTACCGGTCCGCCGGTCGGGCGGATCGGGGGCCACCCAGCCCTCCTCGAACGCACGCTCGGCAATCGCGAGCTCGATCTGTTCGATCGTGACCGGATCATCGTTGATGGCCAGCACACAGGCCGACTCGCAGGGCGCCGGGCAGATCCGGCCGGTGAACTCGGGGAAGTTGTTGGTCGAATGGAGCTGGTCGATCGCCTCACGCCACTTGCCCCGGTACACGAGATCGTTCCAATCAGGGATCAGATTGCCGAGCGGGCAGCCCTCGTGGCAGAACGGGATGCCGCAGTCCATGCACCGCGCCCCTTGCCGCTGGAGCTCGCCCTCCGGCTGGAGCGAGAAGTACTGCTTGTAGTCGTGCACCCGCTGCGCCGGGGCGCGCTTGTCAAAGCCGACCCGGTGGATCTTCAGGAAGGCGCCGAGCTCCCCCATCAGGCCTGCACCGCTTCGCCGAGCGCGCGGACGGCCGCCTCGGCCAGAGCCCGCTTGTAGTCCCGCGGCATCACCTTCACGAACCGCTCGCGGGCGCCGCGGTCCCACGAGGCGAGCACGTTGCGCGCCACCAGCGAGCCGGTCCGCGCGGCGTGCTCGGAGATCAGCTCGCGTACCTCGTCGTTGTCCTCGGCGGCGAGCTCGTCCAGGTCGACCAGCTCGAGGTTGCACCGACCTTCGAACCGCCGGTCGAAGTCGTAGACGTAAGCGATGCCGCCGCTCATTCCGGCGGCGAAGTTGCGCCCGGTGCGCCCGAGCACGACGACTCGCCCACCGGTCATGTACTCACAGCCGTGGTCGCCGACACCCTCCACGACAGTTTGAGCCCCGGAGTTACGGACCGCGAACCGCTCACCGGCGAGGCCGCGGAAGAAAGCCCGACCCGCGGTCGCGCCGTACAGAACGGTGTTGCCGACGATCATGTTCTCCTCGGCCCGGAAGCGGTGCTTCTCAGGCGGGCGGACGGACACGACGCCGCCTGAGAGGCCCTTGCCGGCGTAGTCGTTGGTCTCGCCACGCAACGAGAACGTCACGCCCGGAGCGAGCCAGGCGGCGAAGCTTTGACCGGCCGAGCCGGTGAAGGCGATCTCGATCGTGCCCTCGTCGAGCCCGCCGGCGCCGTGACGCCGGGCGATCTCCCCGCTCAGGATCCCGCCCACGGCCCGGTTCACGTTTCGGACCGGGATCGGCCCGAGCTTCACGGTCTCGCGCCGCTCCAGCGCCGGCGTGCAGCGGCGCAGCAGCTCCCAGTCGAGCGCGTCGTCGAGCACCGGCTGCTGGGGGCGCGTGCGGCACCGCGGTGTGCCGGCCGGCAGATCGGGAGACTCGAGGACCATCGAGAGGTCGACACGGCTGGCCTTCCAGTGCTCGATTGCCGCGTCCATGTCGAGCAGCTCTGTCCTCCCGATCATGTCCTGGAAACGGCGCACGCCCAGGGAGGCCATGATCGAGCGGACCTCCTCGGCCACGAGCATGAGGTAGTTGACGACCTGCTCGGGGGTCCCCCGGAAGCGCGCCCGCAGCTCGGGGTCCTGGGTGGCGATTCCGACCGGGCAGGTGTTGAGGTGGCAGACGCGCATCATGATGCACCCCATCGCGATCAGGGGCGCGGTCGAGAAGCCGAACTCGTCGGCGCCGAGCGCCGCAGCGACGACCACGTCGCGACCGGTCCGCATCCCGCCGTCGACCTCGACGACGATACGCGAGCGCAGGTCGTTCAGGAGCAGCGTCTGCTGGGTCTCGGCCAGCCCAATCTCCCACGGGACGCCGGCGCCCTGAACCGAGGACTGGGGCGAGGCGCCGGTGCCGCCGTCGTGGCCGGCGATCGTGACGTGGTCGGCGTTCGCCTTCGCCACGCCCGCCGCGACGGTGCCTACGCCGACTTCGCTCACCAGCTTCACCGACACCGAGCCGGTCGGGTTGGCGCAGCGCAGGTCGTAGATCAGCTGCTTGAGATCCTCGATCGAGTAGATGTCGTGGTGGGGCGGCGGGGAGATGAGGCCCACGCCGGGGGTCGAGTTGCGAAGCCACGCGATGTACTCGTCGACCTTGTGGCCGGGCAGCTGGCCCCCCTCGCCGGGCTTGGCGCCCTGGGCCATCTTGATCTGGATCTGGTCAGCGTTGACCAGGTAGTGAACCGTCACCCCGAAGCGCCCCGACGCGACCTGCTTGATCGCCGAGCGGCGAAGGTCTCCGTTCGGGTCGGGGGTGTAGCGACTTGGATCCTCGCCGCCCTCGCCCGTGTTGGAGCGGGCTCCCAGGCGGTTCATGGCGATGGCAAGCGTCTCGTGAGCCTCGCGCCCGAGCGCGCCGAGGCTCATCGCGCCCGTGGTGAACCGCCGAACGATCGAGGTGGCGGGTTCGACCTCGTCGAGCCCGACCGGCACTCCCGCCGGGCGCAGGTGCATCAGCCCGCGGAGTAGACCGTGGCGGACCGCCTCGTCGTTGGCTTGGCGCGCGAACTGGGCGTAGGTCTCGCGCGGGTCGCCGTTGCGATCGGCCGAGGGCGGATGGGCGGGTTCCCGAACCGCGTGCTGGAGCGTGGCGATCGTGTCCGGGTTCCACACGTGCAGCTCGCCGTTGCGCCGCCACTGAAGCACGCCGCCCACCGGCAGCACCTCGCGGTCGGTCCGCGGATAGGCGCGGAAGTGGCGCTCGATCGCCTCCTTGGCCAGCTCGTCCAGGCCGACACCGCCGATCCGTGAGGCGGTCCCCGTGAAGTGCTTGTCGATCAGCTCCCGCTCGAGGCCCACGGCCTCGAAGATCTGCGCGCCGCCGTAGGACTGGATCGTTGAGATCCCCATCTTCGAGATCGTCTTCATCAGACCCTTGCCGATCGCCTTGACGATCCGCTGCTCGGCCTCGTCGCGGCCGAGGTCGACCGGGAGGAGGCTGCGGTCCGCCAGCTCGTCGAGCGACTCGAACATCACGTACGGGTTGATCGCCGCCGCGCCGTACCCGATCAGCGTGGCCATGTGGTGGATATCGCGCGGCTCGCCCGACTCGCACACCAGTCCGGTGCGCAGCCGGGTGCCGCGGCGAACCAGATGGTGGTGAACCGCCGCCACCGCGAGCAGCGAGGGCATCGCCACCCGCTCGGCGCCCAGGTTGCGGTCGGACAGGATCAGGATGTTCGCGCCGTTGTCGACGTAACGTGCGGCCTCCTCGCACAGAGCGTCGAGCCGGAACGCCATCCCGTCGTGTCCCTGCTCGATCGGCCACGTGATGTCGAGCGTGGCCGCATCGAAGATCTCGTGCGAGACCTGGCGGAGCTTCTCGAGCTCGTGGTTGCGCAGAATCGGCTGATCCATGACGAGCTGGTGGGCATGCTCGGGGCTCTCGGAGAGCAGGTTTACCTCTGCTCCCACGCCGGCCTGCAGCGACATCACCACGCTCTCGCGGATCGGATCGATCGGCGGGTTGGTGACCTGGGCGAACAGCTGCTTGAAGTAGGCGAACAGCGGCGGCTGACGGTCCGACATGACGGCCAGCGCGGCGTCGTTGCCCATGCTCGCGACCGGCTCCTCGGCCTTGGTGGCCATCGGCGCGATGATCATTCGCAGGTCCTCCTGCGAGTAGCCGAAGGCCAGCTGCTTGGAGCGCAGCGGCTCGATCCGCGGCGTGCGCGGGTCCCGCTCGGGTAGGTCATCGATGTGGACGACCGAGCGCTCGTACCACTCGCCGTAGGGCCGCTTGCGCGCCACGCGTCGCTTCACGTCCTCGTCCTCGATGATCTTCCCCTCCTCGAGGTCGACGAGGAAGACCTTGCCCGGGGCCAGGCGACCCTTGCGCTGCACGTGCTCGGGCGCCACCGTCGTCACGCCCGTCTCGGAGGCGAGCACGACGTAGCCCTCGGTGTCCTGGATCCACCGTCCGGGGCGCAGGCCGTTGCGGTCGAGCACCGCGCCGGCCACGCGGCCGTCGGTGAACACCACCGCCGCCGGGCCGTCCCAAGGCTCGATCAGGCAGGAGTGGAAGTCGTAGAAGCCCTTGACGTCGGGATCGAGATCCCGACGCGTCTTGTAAGCCTCCGGGACCATCATCATCACCGCGTGCTGGATCGAGCGGCCGCTCAGCACGAGCAGCTCGAGCACGTTGTCGAAGATGGCCGAGTCCGAGCCCCCCTCGCGGACGACAGGGATCACCTTGCGCAGGTCCTCTCCGAACAGCTCGGACGAGAGCTGCGACTCACGCGCCCGCATCCAGTTGACGTTCCCGCGCAGCGTGTTGACCTCGCCGTTGTGGGCGATCATCCGGTAGGGGTGGGCGAGCTCCCAGCTCGGGAACGTGTTGGTGCTGAAGCGCGAGTGGACCAGCGCCAGCCTGGAGGCCACCCGCGGGTCCCGGAGATCGGTGAAGTAGCGCGGGAGCTGAGGCGCGGTCAGCATCCCCTTGTAGATCATCGTGCGGCTTGAGAAGCTGGGCAGCGCGAGATCCCGGCCGGCCGCACGCTCGACCACGCGCCGGATCACGTACAGCTTGCGTTCGAAGGCGTCCTGGTCTTTGATCTCGTCGGCGGCCGCGACCAGCACCTGGCGGATGACCGGCGCCGACAGCCTCGCCGTCTCGCCCACGTGGCGCTCGTCGACCGGCACGTCGCGCCACCATAGGACGCGCTGGCCCTCGGCCTCGATCGTCTCCTCGATCATCTGCTCGAGCACCGCCCGCCGCTCCGGCTCGGTCGGCAGGTAGCAGACCCCTACGCCATAGCGCCCGGGCGCCGGCAGGTCGACGCCCGCGACCGCCGCCCTCAGGAACGCGTCGGGGATCTGGAGCAGGATGCCGGCCCCGTCACCCGTGTTCGGATCGGCGCCCTCAGCGCCCCGATGCTCCAGGTTCTCGAGCGCATCGAGCGCCTTCTCGACCACGGCGTGGCTGGCCTCGCCCCACAGCTTCGCCACGAGCGCGATGCCACAGCCGTCGTGCTCGTTGGCGGGGTCGTAGAGGCCAGTGGCCCCTGGCGGAGCGGTGCGTCGATACATGGAAGGAGGGTGCAGACGGGCGCGGAAGCCGCTCCGAGGAGCGTTGGCGAAGAGTACCAGCGGTGGTTAAAGCCCCGTTAGCGTCCTGTGATCGGTGGCGGGAGCGCCGTCGTGAGCTGGCCAGCCTCCCCGGTCACCTCGAAACGGGTACGTACCAGTTCGGTACTGGTACGTACCCGTTTCTGGGGTCCAGCACAGAGCAGCGCCGGGTGCTAGCTCTTCGCCTTGGCGCGGCTACGTGCGGGCCGGGCCGGCGCGTCGTCGCCATCGGCGCTCTTGGCCGGCGCGCGCCGGCGCGGCTTGGGCGCCGGTTCATCGTCGTCGCCGCTCCGCACGGCGGCGAGGCTCGCCTCGAGTGCGGCCATCAGGTCCGGCGCGGCCGCGGGCTCCTCGGCCTGCGGCTGGACGGCGATTTCCTCGCCGGCGGCCTTGCGCTCGATCAGGGCCAGCACCTGGTCGCGGTACTCGTCGCGGAACCTCTCGGGCTCGAACTGTGCCGAAAGGGACGCGATCAGCTGCTCGGCCATCTTGAGCTCGCGGTCGGTCGCCTGCGCCTCTTCGATCTCACCGATCTCGTCGAGCCGGTCGGGCGAGAGCACCTCGTCGCCCCACAACATCGTCGTCAGCGTCAGCACCTCGCCCGTCGGACGGAGCGCGCACAGCTGCTGCTTGGAGCGCAGCACGACCTTGCCGATGCCGACCTTGCCCGACTCGCGCATGGCGTCGACGAGCAGCCGGTAGGCCTTGGCGCCGCCGGCGGTCGGAGCCAGGTAGTAGTTGTGGTCGTAGTAGATCGGGTCGATCTCGGCCAGGTCGACGAACTCCTCGATATCGATCGTCTTCGTCGCTTTCGGATCGAGCGCGTCGAGCTCGTCGTTCGTCACCACCACGTACCGGTCGGGCGTGATCTCGTAGCCCTTGACGATGTCCTCGTAGGGGACCTCTTCGTCGGTGGTCGGGTCTACCCGCTTCTGCCGGATCCGTGCTCCCGTCTTGCTGGAGAGCTGGTTGAACCGGACGGTCTTGGGCGAGGTCGCGGTGTACAGCTTGACCGGGACGTTGACCAGCCCGAAGCTGATCGCGCCTGACCAGATTGCTCGTGCCATATGAGTCCTTGTATAGCGAACGGGGATCGGTGGCAAGGGATGATCGGCGTCTTGCCGGCGCCGTGTGTGAGTTAGACGCCACACCCGGCCGCAAATCATCGCTCGGCCGGCCCCGCCACCCTGCAAAAACCGCCAAACCCCGGGCCGAACCCCCCGCCCCGGCGACATAAGCATTGACCCCATGCTTATGTCGCCACGGGCGCCCACCTAGGAGGGACCTTGCTGCGTTTTGCAGGGCCGGGAG